>CAZPQI010000001.1:0-139931 GCA_964589005.1 uncultured Candidatus Saccharibacteria bacterium
TTATCTAAAATTTCTGTACGCAGCTCTTCTTTAATTTTTTGCGCAATAGTTCGCCCGTCTACGATTTCTGCTGTCATAATGAAAATTATAGTACTCTAAATAAATAATCGCGCTAGTCGAAGTTCTTCATATGTGTATTTACCCTTAAGTGTACGATGTACTGGCGCTAATTTGGTATCCTTAGCTTTCTTAAATACTTTGGCTATTTCACTGATATGAACTTCTTCGGGTTTAAGATGCTTATAAATTTCCACATCACCATTTTTTTGCAACTTCTCTAGATGAGAAAGAATGGTTCCTTTTGTCATTCCGCGAGCTTCCATTATTTCTTCCAAAGTTTTGCCTTCTTCTAACATAGCTCTTGTTTTTAGATGTGTAGCAATAGAACTTGTTATCGTTGCTTCTGCTTTTGAACGCCCAACTTTGTCTATAAAATCGTTTTGCATTTCGTTTACACGTGCTTTTGAAAATTTTTGGAATACATTCTCCCAACGAGTAGATTCGGCTTGTAAGTCAACATCACGTAGGCGTACGTATGGATGTACTTGTAGTGCAGTTGCATTTATTCCTCGTAAAGTAAGACCTGAAAGTGTACGAGCACGTGAAAGAGCCACGTACCCTTGCCCCGGAGCAAATGCTTTCATCAAGTCAACTTCAACCGTGTCTAGGCTCATTCCCTGACTTTTGTGCACGGTTATAGCCCACGCCAAGCGTAAAGGGACTTGTGTGACACTTGCGAGCACTTTTCGATCGTCAGTAGTTTCCCACGACACAGGGTGAGCCACAATTTCTTTACCTGCATTGGTTTCCACTACTGGATATTCTCCATCCAAATCTACAATCTTTCCCAGCGTTCCGTTTACATATTCATAATCTGGACTATTTTTTACAAACATAACCCGCGCACCAACTTTTAGTTCAAGAGTTTCAGGTGCAAGAACATTTTTCTTTAGTGATTCCACCAAGTTTGCACGACCAATAGATGACATTTCGTATTCAGTGCTATCGTTTTCCAATTTCGCCAATTCTTCTATATTTCTTTGATCAACATTTCTATTATGCGTGTGTAATACTATTGCATTTTCATCATGTTCCGTTTCTGCATTCATTCGACTCTCTAAAGTTTCTTGTGACTGAACGGAAATTTCACCGTCACGAATGTCATTGAGGACATCGAGCAACTTACCTCCTTCTTGTCGATATTGCTCAGTTAAATAACACACTCTAAAATCCCCTTCGTGCCATGCTTTAGATGAATCAACGAATGCATCTTCACTACCATCGCGAACTATTGGAGGTAACTGAAAAAAATCACCAGAGAGTATAACCTGCATACCGCCAAATGGTGTATCGATACGCTTCATTGCCCTTGCGACCTGATCCACCAAGTCGAGTATTTCTGGGCGCAACATGGAAACTTCGTCTATAAGAAGCACGGTGGTGCGCTCGAAACGTTTTACAAGTGGCTGTCGTTGCGTGAGCGAGTCTAAATCCCATTCACTTAGATAGTCGTTAATACCGATGCCAGCCCACGAATGAATGGTCATGCCACTTAAATGTGTCGCTGCAATTCCAGTAGACGCAGTTATTCCAACTCCCACATTGTGCTTACGTAAATAATCGATGTACTGATTGAGTACATGTGTTTTGCCAGAACCAGCCGCTCCGGTTAAATACACGTTGCGTCCAGTTTTTAAAATTCCTAATGCTGTCTCTTGTTTCATTCAGAGAATAATACCACAGAGCAATTTCACGATGGATTCTATTATTTAATTGTTACCGAATTAATAGTAACTGCTTCAACTGGGCGATCAGCACCTTCGGTAGGAACGTTCACAATGGCATTCACTACATCCATTCCAGAAGTTATTGTTCCGAAAACTGTGTGCTTTGTGTCTAGAAAATCATTATCGGCTACATTCAGAAAGAATTGGCTACCATTTGTATTTGGTCCCGAGTTTGCCATCGAAATAGTTCCAACTGAATTTCTATTATTTTCGTGGATTTCGTCTTCAAGGGCGTATCCCGGTCCTCCTGTTCCCCAGCGAGCTACTGCAGAATCATCTTTTGTTAGCCGATCTCCACCTTGCACCATAAAGTTTGGAATTACTCTATGGAACTTAGTTCCGTCATAAAATCCTTCATTGGCAAGCTTCACAAAATTCTCCACTGTCTTTGGTGCATCAGTTGGGTTGAGTTCAATAGTAATATCACCCATAGATGTGCTCATTATTGCGGTTGTGCCAGTACTTTGCTCACTTGGAGTATTACTTTCTGGACTTGGTGTAGTATCTGCGTTATTTTTTGGTGTCATAAAATAAAAGATTGCTCCTAGAGCTAAAATAATAATCCCCCCGATAATGTATTTGTTCTTCATATTTAATTTCGATTATAAAAATAATAATAACATAAGAAAACGTCACCTCAACTTTACAGCGAGGTGACGTACTATGAAGAACAACTGAATATTGGGTACACTAGAGCGCAATTTCTTTTCCGGTTCGCCAAGAGTACAGTTTCTTGCGAGTAATCGGATCCCAAAACTCAAGGTAGTGAATAGTGCGTCCATCCGATCGAAGGAAAGAATCTGTTTTTTTATGGAACAATAACTTTCCACGACCCTTAGAGCAATTATATCCATCTTTATCCAGCTCCTCAAACATGGCATTCACAGAAAATTTGAGTTGTGGGCGCATTAAATACTCATGCAAACGCACAACGGCAATCTTCGAGGTGCAGATGTATCCATTAACGAGAGCAACTTTGCCATTCTCTGCATATACACTCGTTGATAAAAGTAGTACAACTAAAATCGAAATTGGAATTCGCATTTTTATTCCTCCTTTGAACTTTGAATCACATGACCAAACCTTTTTCTACTTTCCAAGAGAAATAGGTTAATCCAGTAAGCGGGCTCCAGAATTCCAGATACCGCACCACACGGCCATCGGAGCGTAGAAAGAAGTCTGTATTTACATGATAGTAGAAAATTCCTGTCCTCAGCGAACAATCAAACCCCTCATTCCGTAACCGAACCATAAGGCTATCTGTGGAAATATTCGAAAGCGATTTTGAAAAGTATTGATGAAGACGTTGAATCCCAATCTTCGATGCGCACATGTAACCACTCCGCATAGCCCTATTGGAAAAATTATCCTTCGCATGTGTATCCAGAATCCATGTCATTAAAAGAAATAGCACGAGAATAATGCGCATAGTAAAATCCTTTCCTGAATGATTGTAACAATAACTCAATATGCACTACCCGCACACTATACTGCACAGCGATAATTGTCTACTCATAAAGGTATTTTTTGAATTTGTTCGAAACTATCGATAATTTATAACTTTCTATACGACATACAACTCGTCAACCTCGCACGTTGACGAGTTGAGGTTGACGAGTTGTTAAAGTATCTTTCGTAACTGCTTACGTATGTCTTTGTGGTTAGGTACTTCTTGCGCTACGAGTTCCCAAAATTTTGGTGAATGATTCATTTCTTTTAGATGACACAGTTCGTGCACAATAATATAATTTCCTAACTCTTCTGCCAAAAATAATATTTTATAATTGAAATTCAAATTTCCCTTTTCTGTGCAACTTCCCCAGCATGTTTTTTGATTTCGGATGGATACTTTGTTGTATGAGAATCCATATATTTTACTAAACGTATCCAATTGTTTGTAAATGAGTATACGCGCCTCTTCTTTATGTTTTATGTAGTCACTCCTTTTGAGTTGCGCAAGTGAGACATTCTCAAATCCACTATAGTAGTGCAATTTCTTTTGAACCCATTTTGATTTTTCTAAAACAAATGAAAGAACGTTTTTTGTGTTTGCAGAATACGGCACAGTTACAACTACACGCCCATCGCAATACACTGAAAGTCCGAGATGTTTAGCTCGTCTGTTTTTCCGAATTACATACCAAAAATTTCCTCTTTGGGACGAGAATAATATTTTACTCATTTTGCAATACCAGAGCGTCTTACTGGTGTCGTTCCATGTTTTGATGTACCAGTGTTGCCATTCCAAATGCGGTTGCGGCAAGCAAAAGTACCATCGCATCGCTATACAAGTGAGCTTGCGAGAGACCAAGGAACGAACCCGACTGCCCAGCCATCCAGGCAGCTGGAATCGCTAGTAAACCCAAACCTCCTGTTGTTGCAGCGATTCCATGTGCTATTTTAGATATTTTCATATAGTTTATTCTAATTTCTGATAAACGCTATCTCAGTCTACCGCAACAGAATCTTTTGTCTTGTCTCTTATACCCACAACTCTCAACAGTGACTTATTCAATAAAATCTCGTATTACTTGCTCGTCGAATTGATCAAGAACTTTTTTTCTTCCAATTTTAGTCAGTATTATTTTACCGTCGTATTTGTTTGGTGCTAAATATACATTAGCCGGATATTCTTCTACAAGCGTGGTGAGTTTCTGCACCAAATCTGATTCACACTCATAATCGTCACAGTTGTATTGAATAATAATACTCGAAGGTCCACCGCCATCTGCGTGTTCGAGCATGTGACGTTGGATAGCATCCGGTATTCTTGTTGTCATGATATGCGCCGCTGGAGATTCCTCAATGTGATTTTCTGCCGAAGTTGGAGGAGAATTAGGGATTAGAGAAAGAAGCCATCCAATACCTGCAATAACGATAACAATGATAAGGATATTGATTAAGTATTTACCGATCTTTTTTGGCACCTCCTTAGCTTTCCCTAAATTATGCTCGGTACGTTTACCCTGTTCTTTTTCCCCTTTTTTTAAATCGTACTGTTCCTTTGGAGTTAAATTGTTGTTAGATGATTCCATACTATTTCATTTTAAATTAATAATTTACTCAAATTATTCGGACGATCAATTCTTCTCCGTGATCATCTGTTTTATCGGTCGGATTTACCCCTCCGCATACTGCAGCGTCTGTTGCTATGACTCGGTCTGCAATAAATTCCATACGAGCCTTCCCTCCTGCAGGAACGTGTCCACCAGGTAGTGTAGCGTTGAATTGTGGTATTTCTACCGCATGACTTACTGCATCTCGATTCTCAAAATTTATCACAACTTTATCACCGACAGAAGCAACAATTTCTGAGGGGTTATAGCGGTTATTCTCCATTACGATACTGAATTTCTTAGTGCTTTGAAAACCACCACCAAGTGTAAAGAGAAAAGCTGCGGCTATTAATCCTACTGTAAGAATCGACGCTGCAATTGTTAGTTGTGTACTGTTATTCATATATTTATTAGAGCTAAAATTTTACATCGAGCAAACGGTAGGTGTTTTAATTTTCTTAATTATTGAGTACATCGAATATCCAAGTAACAGGACGCCCAGTATACCAAATTCTTCCCCTCCTAGGGGAAGAAAAGCGATAAGACCCACTCCCCCAACTAACCCCAATAATGCGCTAAGAATAAAAGTCCCGCACGCAGCACAACCAACTCCAAAGAAGCCGCTAATTAGACCTCCTATTCCTACTGCAGAACTTGAGCCAGACATACGTCCTTGATTAATTTTAACGTAGTGAATAAACAATACGATATTTACACCAAACAAAATTGCGATGACGATAGTGTAGGAAGCGGATACAAACGTAAAGTTTGTCTGTATCGAACCGTATAAACTCCACAACAATGATACTTTTTCGGCAGCCGTCGCTAATTCCGACGGTATAATTGTAGTAACTAACCTCCAGTTAGGAAGCCAAACCGAAAGAGTAAATACCGCAGCAGTCGCCGATAGCGCAATAATCACATTTGTTGGCTTTCGAAAAACTGTTGCAATAACCCCCATAGTTAATATAGGTTACTGATTATTTAGCATTATTTCTATGAGCTGCCTAACTGCACTCGCTGGCTGAGCACCTGAGAGCGGCAGTGTATCTCCACCTGATCCCACAACAACACTCCAAGGAGTACCTTGGCCACCTGAGGCGATTGCGTTATCTATGTCATCCTGAACATGTTGGTCATACTTTCCACTAGCGACACATGTGTCTATTGCTGATTGCGATAGACCCAAGTCACTGATTATTTTCGGTAATACTGTTTCCAAATCAGTTTGGTTGTTCGACGGTGTTACAGCAAAGAATGCATCCGTAAATTCCCAGAATTTATCATTTCCTCCAATTTCTGCTACACATTCTGCAGTTATGGCCTCTTGACGAGCCTTTACGGGGTGAAGTGAATCAAGTGGAAATTGGCGATACACCCACGCAACTTCTCCTGAATCGCCATACTCATCCATTATTTCCTTCATAGTCACGTGGAACCGCTTACAGAACGGACATTCAAAATCTGAATATTCAACTATGGTTACTTTTGCATCTAGGTTTCCACGAATGTGGTCAGCAGCGGTTACAGGAGCAGTTTGGCTAGTGGTGTCTACTGGTGCTTGAGCTTGAGGTTGTCCACCAGCTACAGGAGCTCGACTGCCTCCAAGTGAAAAGAACAAAGCGCCTGCGACAAGCACTCCTGCGATAACGATTGATATTGGAATAGCGTAATTTCCCCGAGTATTCTGTTGCATATATATTTAGTTACGGTTATTAGTATAGATTTATAGAGGTAAATTATATATCGATTCTCCTCAGAAGCAACATCTCAAAATAGTAAACTTAAAGTTTGCTAAACCCTAAGCGTACATCTGATTAGCAAATATATGTATGTATCTGACTAAAGAGAGCGTAGTTTTTCTATCAATTCTTCTTTATTCACACCGCCTGTTGAGAATAATTCTTCGTTAATAACTATTCCGGGTGATGCCATAACGCTATACTTCCCTGCCATCTCTTGTCCTTCTGGAGTCGACATATCGATTTCTTCCACTTCTACTTTGTCGCTAAACTCTGGCATAATTTCCTCAAAGATTTTTTTGGCTGCTTCACAGTTGTGACAACCAGGTATTGTTAGGAATAGAATTTTATTTTGCATAGTATTTTTTTTATTTTTTAATAGGGTAATTAATAGCTTTTAATTTTTGATTTTTTGCTTAAATTTGTACCACCATAGCGGTATGATAATCATCAGCAGAAGTGTAATCCACGACCACGGAGCAGGAATTAAATCACTCGCACCCTCATGATCATCTGCAGGAGGGGTTGGTTCATCGATGTGTTCCAAGGGTGTCCCTGGTGCTTCTTCGTGTTCTTGTATTTCAGTAACTCTACTATCTTCTCCACCAGTAACAATTTGTACGACTTGATTCCACCCCTTGTGTACAACTGTTTCTTCGTACCATTGGTGTGAAGCACCACTAATGAAGATAAACGCGCCGAGGAATATAAGACTGATACCTGTCCATTTTGTTACTACAGCTGTTTTTTTAGCGATACCACTTACTGCGTTAACTCCCAATATTCCTAACACCGCCAAGAAAATAAGTGGCGTCGCGCGCCCAACACCGTGGATGAATCCTAGCAACAAACCACTTGAAGCACTTCCAAGTACTGTAATATTTCCTAGTAACACATAAAAGAGAGGGTTTGGACAACCAACACCTGCGTTACCGAGGAATAGCCCCAAAAGGAACGCTTTGATGTAATCACCTTGATTTTGAATGAATTTTGGATACGCACCTTGATAGCTTGGAATCTTGAATTTAATAATTCGCAGCTCAGAAAGACCAAAAATAAAGGCCGATAGTCCACCGATCATAAACAATATGCTACTGACCATACCAGCGTTTCCCACGGCCTGATCAAGTCCAATTGATTTTCCAATTATCGCAACAAAAAGACCATATAAAGCAAGTGTAATTGAAATTCCTAACCCAAAGAATAGCGCCATAAGCAGACCTTTTTTTGCACCTTTACCCATTGCCATCGGAACTATCACAAATGCAAGCGGTAGCGTACATGGCAATACAATCATAGTGAGGCCTACCACATAGGCAAATGCTACGTTAACCGTTTCTCCTGGCGTCATAAATAAATAGAAGGCGCCGATGAGTGACGCGGAAAACAGCAAAAAAGCAAAGATGACAAGCCACCGTTTAGCCCCTTCGCTCATCACAACATCACTTTCGTTTTCCATACGTGTCGTTATAAGTTGTTAATACTACCCTTGGGTACCGTTTCTCTATTTTCTGAAATCCATTGGTTCATTCCGTCGCCAAGTTCAAATACGTTTGTGTATCCCATTTCCACGAGACCTTTTGCTGTTCGTTTGCTCATATTTCCACTGCGACAATACAAAACTACTTTAGAGTTTTTGCTCGGGATAACCGATGCAACTTTTTCGATGTCTTCATACGAAATCATATAGTCGGTACCGGGGACATGCTCTTGCTCGGGGATATGCACATCAATTAATGTAAAATCTTTATTAGCAAGCATGTTTTCAAGTTCTGCTGAGGAAATACTTTTAAATCCCGAGCCACTATGTCCATCTGCTTCTTCCGTATGATTATCAACCTCATCATGTTCCTGAAGTTTTAATTTATCCATTCCTAAATCATACTCCACATTTGCGTACATTCTAAATTCTGGTGAAGGAACAATGTTAGATACAACTTCGATAGTTTTAAAGAATCTTCCATCTGGTTCAGGATGTAAATTTGCATCGAAAGCCACCGTAATAGTTGCGCTTTCTCCGACGCCTATTACTTTTTTGTCGATTGACGCTTGCACACACGCGCATGACGCAGGAAGTGAGTTAATGGTAACTGTTTCGGTGCCATTATTTACCACAGTAAATTCTGTAGTCACCGTACCCTGACTTTGTCGTACAACACCAAAATCATGTTCCTTATTATTGAATATCAAAGAAGGTCCTTCCACTTGCGAAAATTCTTTTACGCCAACCCCTCTGAATTTTAGGCCCACTTCGGAACCTGCATCAGTTTTTAAGAACACTTCTCTAATAACTTCTCCAGTAGCGTCGGGTCCGTGTTTTAGTGGGTCATAGATTACTTCAACAGCGACTTCTTCACCTGGCAGTATTTGCATATTTATTCTTGGATTTGGTATATGCCCTCCCCCCTGCATTCCAAACGGGCCAACCATGTCGCCGTCAGCATTTATTATATTAGCTACCGTACATGCACAACTTGTTTCTGCATTTTGTATGGTAATTGGTCCATCGCCAGTATTTTTCAGGGTAAAGTTATGTCGTACGAAACCTCCAGTCATTAATATTTCGCCAAAGTCGAAGTCGTTTCCTGAAATAACCTCAAGAACGCCCGTGCCACCTCCTACGTTGTTTGTTTGTTGCGATACGATATACCATCCTCCTATGGCAATTATCAACACAAGTACTCCTATTATTAATTTATTCATATTATTTCTTTAATTATTAATTAATTTTGAAAGTCTTTGCTTATACACCACACCCACCACCTCCTTCTTGTGGTGAAGCTTGGTTGCCGTTTTCTACGTTACTTTCTAGCCATCCTTTCAGTTGGCTCCAGCCACGTACTGAGAAAAATTGTTCACTCACAAATGTTCGTGAATTTACATCTTCAAAATCTACACTCTCGGTAACTGCAAAAAATGTAGCAACATCAATAGCTTGGCTTGGGAACCAAAAAGCACTAAAATATTTTGCTGCTTCAAATAACTCATCCTCACTCGCGTCGTTTGATGCCATCAATTCCAAAACACCAAGAAGTGCCATACCGTGATTACAGTCTGGAAAAGCAGTCGAGTTTCCGCAGCATGGTCGATACGTGCTTTCAGCAACTTTTTGCAATCGTGCTTGCTGTTGTGTGGTGAGTGGCGCCAATTGCAATTTTCCCATATAGGTATCAAGTGGTTTTGTGGCAATTGTCCATCCGCCGGTTGAAGCAAAGCTACCCACTTGTCCATCACCATATTTAGTAATCTCACCTTCAGTTATGATGGGATTTTTGTTTGCCAAACCAAATGCCCAAAAGAGGTTGAGTAAGAAATAGGAATTGTCTCGGTTTATAACAATAGTTTCATCAAGTCCTTCTTGTGTAAAAATTTTGCGCTGTTCATTGGTGAGGGGGGTTCCTGCGTTGTCATAAAGTGCAGTAAATTTTTCGAAATCTATAACCCCATTTTGTACAAGTTGGTATCCGATATTTCCGTATTTCACATTACTCATAAATCCACTTACAGGATTTACTTGGTCGTAAAGATTTTGGATATTCGCACCGAATTCCGCATCCACTTGTACTTGAGTGTTCGTTTCCGAACGCTGAAATTTTATTTTATACTGTTGAGGTAATAGAAACATAATCCCAACAAACACAAGTATAAAGCCGCCCCCAACCAAAAGGTTTCTTTGTGTGATTGTTTTTGTCTTACTAATCATATTTTTCAAAAATTTTACACTCACTTACAACTTAATGCGCTTTAGCAGCATCGCATTCGCAACAACAATTACTGTCGAAAGACTCATGAGCAGGGCGCCTATCTCGGGCCGTAAGAAAAATCCCCATACGGCAAACACGCCGGCTGCGGCAGGAATCGCTACAATGTTGTATCCAAGCGCCCACACAAGGTTTTGAACCATCTTTTTGTACACCGCGCGCGATAAAACGATAAGACGTACGATGTCGAGCGGGTTACTACGCATAAGTACAACATCACCCGACTCCACGGCAACATCAGTACCAGCGCCGATTGCGATTCCTGCGTCGGCTTGCGTAAGCGCCGGAGCGTCATTAACACCATCGCCTACCATAAGAACTACCGCGCCACCTTCTTGGAGTTCTTTAACATATTTATATTTATCTTCAGGAAGTACTTCGGCAAAATATTTATCTATTCCGAGAGTTGTTGCAACTTCTCTAGCTACCTGTTCGTTGTCACCGGTAAGCATTGCTGTTTTGATACCTAACTCGTGCAATCGGGAAATCGCATCTTTTGCTTCGGCTTTAATTTTGTCAGAGAGTGTAATAACTCCTAGAACCTCAGTGCTTGTTGCAACAAATACTGTCGTACCCGTTAACACGTTTCCTGAGGGGATAGTGTCTTTAAGACCAACTTCTTCCAGTAAGGCTTTGTTACCAACAAAATATTTTGTGCCTTCTATGCTTGCAGTAATTCCTTTTCCAGCGATATTTTTAAAGTCATCAATTTGTTGAAGCTCTAAAGATTCTTTTTTGGTTTCGTTTAAAATGGATATACCAATAATGTGTGAAGAGTGCTGTTCAAGTGAAGCAGCTATGCGCAAAATAGCCTCTTTACCAATAGAGCCGAATGAAATAACGTCGGTTACTCCAAATACCCCTTCGGTTAAGGTACCTGTTTTATCAAGAACAACGTAGTCTGTTTTTTTAATAATCTCAATTTTCTCGAGATTTTTTATAAAGAATCCGTTTTCAACGGCGAGAGATGTTGTAATAGTCGTAACTGTTGGAATAGCAAGCCCGAGTGCGTGCGGACACGCAATAACTAAAACAGTAATGGCCAATGTAATAGCGAATACAAATGACTGTCCGATTACAAATGTCCATATAAGTACTGTAAGTAGAGCAACAATAACCGCAATGAATACAAGCCATGCAGATGCACGGTCAGCTATTTTTTGTGATCGTGGTTTTGTTTTTTGTGCCGCTGTTATAAGGCTTTTAATTTGGCCCACGGTTGAATGTTCACCAACCCTTGTGAGCTTTATTGTAAGGGCAGTATCGAGGACAATTGACCCAGCGACAAGCTCGTCGGATTCTTTTTTTACTATGGGCTTTGATTCTCCCGAAATTAATGATTCGTCAACATTTCCGGAACCGCTAACTACGACACCATCGGCAGGTACTTTTTCTCCAGGTTTAACAATAACCACGTCTCCTTCGTTAAGTTTTTCAATATCAGTATCAATTTCTTTCCCATCAACTAGCAGGTGCGCTTGTTTTGGTAAAAGTTTTGCAACTTCTTGTAAGGCGTTTCCTGCAGCTGAGCTCGATTTTGCTTCAAGGTAATGTCCAAAAAGAAGTACCCAAATAAGTGTTGAAATTTCTAAGTAAAATTCAACTTGTATCGCAGGTATAAATGTTGAGGCAACTGAGAACAAATAACCCGACGCCACCGCGATAGACACAAGTGTCATCATTCCGTACGAGCGCATTTTAATTTCCATCCATGCGTGCTTAAAAAATACGAACGCAAACCCAAAAATAATTGTGGCAATACCAAACGCAATCCATTTTCCAAGTGCGAACGTTGGTACATTTAAAAGTCCTGCTACGAACTCATTCGTTATTGCGAGTGGTATCAGCAGGACGGTAACAATCCAGAACCTTTTCAAAAACGCCTCGGCTGAACCATGACTCATGCCAGGTGATCCGTGTTCTGCATGCTCTCCTGCGGAAATATTACAGCAGGGGTGAGTTGATGCTTTAGCAGTATGCTGTATGTGGTCGTCGCGCTTCATTTGTTTTTAGCTAGTTTGTGAATGTTGAGAATTTCTCGTATCGCTTTTCTTTTTTTTCCTGAGGTAATTTGATCGATAACATGCGTCGAAAGGTGGTTTTCAAGAAGTAAATCTTCCACACCCGAAAGTGCCTGCTTAACTGCGCTTGTTTGCGTAATAATATCTACACAATATTTTTCCTCATCTATCATTCGTTGAAGACCGCGCACCTGCCCCTCAATGAGCTTAAGGCGACGCGTCACTTTCTTTTTGATTTCTTTTTTCATGAAAGCAATATACCCCCCTAGGGTATATTGTCAATGTTCACTGTGGATAATGCTCTCGCATGCTAGAGAGGCAAAATTGTGCGATACTATACACATGAAATACGGCTACACAAAAAAAGTTCCTCTCTCATTTAATGAGGTAGTAGAAAAAGTTAAAGGATCGCTTGAGTCCGAAGGTTTTGGTGTCCTTACTGAAATCGATGTAAAAGCAACGATGAAAAAGAAACTTAATGTCGAATATGAAAATTATTTAATTCTTGGTGCCTGTAATCCAGAGTTCGCACACAAAGCCCTTCAAGAAGAAAAAGAAATTGGCTTACTGCTCCCCTGCAACGTAATCGTGTATGAAGATGGTGGCGATGTATACGTATCAGCAATTCTCCCCTCGGTTGGCATGAGTATGGTGTCAAATTCAAAACTTGCAGAAATTTCAGTAGAGGTGGAGCAAAAACTTAAGAACGCAATAGATTCGATTTAGTTTTCAAATAGATACATAAACTTTTCGTACCCTTCTTCTTTCAAATTTTCTGCTGGCACGAAACGCATAGATGCCGAGTTCATACAGTAGCGAATGTAATTATTTTCTTTTGGTCCATCCATAATGATGTGGCCGAGGTGCGAATCGGCAATTTTACTGCGTATCTCGGTACGACGAAAAATAAGTTTGTAATCGTCACGCTCAATAACAAAGTCGTAGTCAATCGGTTTTAGAAAGCTTGGCCACCCAGTGCCCGAGTCATATTTGTCAGTCGACGAAAAAAGCGGCTCACCCGAAACAATGTCAACGTATATTCCATCTTCGTGATTGTCCCAATATTCATTTTGAAATGGTCGCTCAGTACCCTCCTTTTGTGTCACATAATACTGCAATGAGGTTAATGTTTCCTTTAGTTCGGTGTTGCTCGGTTTTTCAAAAGAGTTCCAAAAACTGCTAGAACTAATAGGCTCTGGTGTAGCAACAGGTATTACTTCCTCATTAAACAAATCGTCATTCTTACCGTTGCCCCACGCTGACTGTATAAAAGCGTCTCTACCTGAACCGCTACGATAATATTTATAGGGCAATGGATTCCTTTTGGCGTAATCTTGATGATACTTTTCAGCTATCCAAAACGTGCCTGCTGGTTCTACGCTCGTAGTTATCGGTTTCGTAAATAACTCGCGCGCATTGAGTTCTTTAATTACTGCTTCGGCTATATCTTTCTCTGCTTGAGTTTGATAATAAATTGCAGAAGTATATTGGTATCCGCGATCGTAGAATGAACCTTCTGCATCAGTTGGGTCAGTTTCTCTAAACAACTCCAATACAATGCGCTTATATGTTATTTCTGTTGGGTTATACGTTACTTTTACTGTTTCGCGATGACCCGTGTCGCCTTGTACTACCTGTCTGTAACTAGGAGCGTCTACCGCGCCACCCATGTATCCGGACACTGCATCAATTACTCCTGGTATTTTTCCATAATCGGCTTCCGTGCACCAAAAACACCCTCCAGCAACATACGCAACTGCGTTAGTTCCTACGATAGCCTCAGCAACACCAGCGGTATCAGCTACAGTTTGTATACTTACAGTTTTCTCTGGGCTAGTATTTTCAACAGTATCGACAGCAGAAGTACCTACTTTCAGAGGTTCATCAATTTGAACTACTCGCGGAGCAACAATTGCAGAAGCAGGATCCGCGACACTCGGAGCAACTTTTCCTAAATACCAGTTATAAATCCAAATCCCAGCAAAGACAATAAGAATAATTGCAACAATCTTAAGAAAGTATTTTTGGTACGCGTGCATTGTTTCGTTCATTGAGATAAGCCTACAAGGACACAGACTAATGTCAAGTAGGCTTTACATTAGTCTGTGTATAAGTTACATGTCTGCTGAGTTAACTAAAGGGCGTAGATAGATCTTTATTTAGGTATTTCCTTTTTCCTAATTGCGTATTTATTCAGCAACAGGACACTTGTCTTCTGAAAACTCACACACAACGCAACAATTTTTACTCTCCTTAGGCACGGTAATCATTTTCCCGCACGACTCGCACAGATGAAGCGCCAAACATTTGTCATTGGGAATCTCTACTTCCTGTTTTGTTTTGCAATGTGGGCATGTGAGGGTTGTTTTATCCATGATTATTTTTTGTTCGTCTTTAGTTTCGGACTCAACTTCGTTCGGCTCAATCTCTGGTTTCTTAAACTGAAGTTTATTGTCGATGACTGCACCAAGAATGAAAATGGCTCCACCGACCCACACAACTACTTGTACGAAAACGTAACGCCCAAGATATAGCGCGACGCTTCCTATTAAAAATAACACAAGGGGGCGCCATTTTTTATGTGATCGATAATCGAACGCAAGTCCCACAAGACCAGCGCCTAAAAGTGCGAACACAAGCCACTTCCACAACGGAATAAACGCACCAAGTCCAACGTAACTTAGAAACGCCGCGGACCCTGCCCAACACAGTGGACATACACCAATTGCACCAGCTCCAAGAAGTGGTGCCGTTATTTTTGCGTACTTTGATAACTTCTGGCTCATTGTATTACTATTATTCTCTCCTAATAACGCTTCCGTCGCTATTGGTTCGATACGTAAATTCAGAAGATCCAGCTTTAGCGGTGACCTCAAAACCAGGTGTAATTACTTGCGCACAGAGCTCGTCTTCTGTAATCAGCCCTAGGCACGCATTTGGCCATTCTTTTTCATACGCACTAAGAATTATAACCAGCCCTTCTTCTACTCCAGTTTCTTTTGAAACCGTTGTACGAACCACGGCAACAGCCGCAGGCACAGGTAGATTGTGCAAACTACCAGCAGGAGCATTATCTGCTGAAGTTGGTGTTCGTGACTGTTCTGGTTTACCTTCAGAGAAATTTTGAGTAGTAAGATACCAACCACCAAGAATAAGAAGCAGCACTGCTGTGATTGTTAGTATTTTTTTCATTACTTTCTAGTATAGCAAACAAAAAGTCCGCTGTAATTATTGCCTTAAAATGAGTAGTTAGAGAATTTCTACTTCAGCTTTTGCGCGCAGCCCCTGTATGAATGTAGACAAAATTTGCTGTTGCTTTTGACGCACAACAAATGCTTCTACTTGCGGTCGGGCTTCCTCTAAAGAAGGTGCGTTTTCGTCAGCTGCTTTTGCAGTTTCGTACGCTGCTTGTACTTCTTCTTCTGTGGCAACAATCTCATTCAACTTAAGATTGTCATCTAAGTATGACTGTACAGAAAGGTCTCGTGCAATTTGTGTACGCAAAACATCCTTTGTAGTTCCGTTAGTGGCCAATGCTGCTTCAAATGCCTCGTTAGTATCGAACTGCGATCCAATTTCAGTCAATCGTGCATCAACCTCGTCTTCAGTTGGAACTTTATCAGACTCCTTCACTGCTTGTAATATGAGAGTCTCACCAATAAGTGAATCCAACGCAACCGTTTCAAATTGAGCTAACTCTGCAGCGTCTAAAGAAGCGACATCGACACCCTGGTCTACTGCCAATCTATCTCTTGCTACTTGAAGTGATGCGCTTCCGATGTCTTGTCCGTTAACGCGAGCCACTACTTGACCTGCAACAGCTCCTGAAGTTTCAGTACTGCCGTTAGACCCTTTTTTCGTTGTTATATACCAATAAGCCCCACCTCCAATGATAAGTAAAAGTATTACTGCAATTATTATTTTTTTCATGAGCCTAGTATATACGAAAAATTAAAGGAGTGGAAACTTTTTTTCTGGAATTAAGACACGTCATCATACTAGGAATCTCTGTCGCTTTTGTTGCAAATGCACGCTAGTAAGTATATGTTAAAGACCTTGTTCATAAGGTCAGGAAGGATTGAAAAAATGAGTGACATGTCAAAAGTGGGAGCAAATCTCGAAACAGAAGAGCGACTTTGGCGGGAAAACGTTGGAGCAGCTATTGTTGCATGGAAAATTGCACTTGCCGATGAGAAGCGTCAAAAGGCTTTGGGCCTTCTAGCCCACATCGGCTCAAAGACCGGGGCGAAATTGACTGATATTGTTACCGATGGAATGATTGACGAAGCAACGGCCAATCAAATCAGGGCTGACGCGAAAAAGTAGCGTAGCACCCCAAATTGACTCTACGACATCGTGCTGCTTGATACATCAGGTAGCACGATTTTTATATAACAATCAACAAAACGCATGTCCCCTAATTCAAACTCAATGTTTGAAACAATTTTCGTAGCTACGGGTACAACTCGATTTCTATTTCAAGTAGCGTAAACTACATGCCATGGATGAGTATAAATTTCTATTCGTTGGAGTAACAGCGGTTCTGGCGATACTTTTAATCTCACTTGAATTACTATTTCCTGTAAGAAATTACGAACGTGCAGTTAAAAGTAAATCGTATCTAGCAAATATTCTAATATTCGGATTTAATAATATTATTACCGTATTACTTCAAGTAAGTGCTGTATTTGCTGTTGTTTTAGTGTACTCCCCTGCCCGCTTGTGTCGGCGATTATCCCACTTGCTTCATTCATATGCACTAAAAGCACATTGCCGGTCATGTTTGCATTGCCAGTGTTATAGGCAGTTTCGCTCACGGCGTTATCAGGCAGTTCTTTGCCAGTTGGTCGCTGTGGCGCCCAAGCAATGGAGTTGTAAGTGGAGTCGCCAACATCTTTTATGTCGGAAGTGAATGTGCCTGTGTATAACGGTGATTGTTTTTCATAAATATTTGCAATTTCCGTCGCAGACAAAGCGCGGTTAAAAATTGCGACTTCGTCTATTTCTCCTAACCAATATCTACCCGCAATATTAATTGCGCCAATCCACAAATCAACTGGCTGAACAATATTCCCTGATGGATTATTGTTTTTAGTGCCAATCAAAAACCCATCAACATATATCTCACTATTTGTACTCCCTGTTCTTTGGAAAACTAAATGATGCCACTGCCCGTCATTCAAGTTTACTGTTTCACTTTGAAATGATGAACCACCCCAACCAAATATAAGAGTATCCGTTGAGGGCTGATACTGCATATGTTGATTATTAGAAGTCACACTATACGCATTAATAATACCCTTGTAATTTGAGCTAGTATCGCTAGTTTTTACCCAAACAGAATAGGCAAAGTTTCCAGTACCCCACGCAAATTGGTCGGTATCAGGTATTGCAACATAATCATCAACTCCATCAAAACTCATTGCTGTATTTAGTTTTCCTGTTGCGTTGTAAGTTACTCCTCCGTTTTGCGTGCCATCATTACCTTGCCCACTTGTGTCTGAAATTGTTCCACTTGCTTCATTCATATGCATCAAAAGCACATTGCCTGTCATATCTTGCCAGCCGGTTGTTGCGGCGTTGTCGGGCAATTCCCAAAGTGGGTTTGGCGTGATGTTGGTGCCTTCCACCCAAGAGTTCGCTCCATCCCACTGCGTGTAGCTGTACGCTCCGGCATCAAATTCGCTTTGCGTGTCGTCCACCGCCACCGCCGCGTCAGACACATCAGCGCTCATAAGCGTATAAGCCCAATACCCACCGGCAACCAGCGTAAACACAACCCAAAGCGTAAGCAAATGCCGTAAGGGCCTAAACTGCGGATGCTTCAAAATTATCTGCACATCCCCCCACACCCCCACCTTTTTCTCCACCAATGTCCGAGGCGACGCCTCGGACACCCGATTTGTATCAAGCGATTTTACTCTCTCTCTCTCTCTCTCTCGGCTCGCAAAGCTCGCCGAATTAAGATCAGTATAGTGCTTTTTGTTTTTCATAATATTTGCAGAAAAGGGGTCAGATACCTTTTTTTCTTGCCCTTGCCCCTCCTTTTCGCGCACCAATGTCCAAGGCGTCGCCTTGGACACGAGCCGTATTGTTGTTGCCGTTACCGCCACTCTTGCTCTTCCGCAAATCTACAATATGCTCATCAATTTTCTCATTTGTTTGCCCACCAAAAGAATCCCCCCCTATGCGATTAGTATTCGTGTAATTGTTGGAGTTAATATTAGAGTCAGTATTAGAAATGTTTCTACTATATTTTTGTGACTTTCTGTTACGCAGCATCATGCCTAAATTATACCATTAGCAACGCCAAGAATATTTGCTGGATAGTTGATACCTTTACTAATGGTCAAGGAGCCTCCTTGACCATTAAATCAAGCATTTCTGATAAATCTTCAACATCATTTATTTCAATCGGTAATATCTCTTTGTTTAAAATTAGTGATTCGTCTCGCTTAGTTCCAAAATAATCTCTATAACTTGAATATTTATACTCCTTTAGAAATTTAGATACTTTGCTCATGTCAGAAATACCGACTTCTTTCCAATCTGGCTCAACTTGGTCAACAGGGTTCATATGAATATATGAAATTAACCATCTAAAGTACCCATCACTATCTACATGCTTTGCGCGAAATGGTCTACACATTAGTGGTCCGGTTCTGTCGTACTTTTTGTTCATATACATAGAAAACGAAGTGAGTAGTTTCTGCATGAAAGCGGAAATACCTCCCTCTTGTTTTTCGAGCAGAAGGAGATGAAAATGATTCGGCATCATTGCATATGCACAGACAGTAACGAGTGTGTCACCCCTGTCCAAAGTGTCCAAGGCGACGCCTCGGACACGAGAGGATTTTTTGGTTGGTTTTGTGCTATTGCACAGATACAGCAGTCGCTGATAATGCTTCCAATCGCCCTTACTAAAAAATATATTGCGCTTATCTATACCACGATTGTAAACGTGGTAAAACTCTCCTTCTGTAAATTCTACTGCTCTCTTTGCCATTAATCTTTATTGTAGCATTGCCCCGCCAATGTCCAAGGCGTCGCCTTGGGCACTTGGCTCGGCGTTTGTTTATCGCCTGTTTTTTTCAGAAGAAATCACACTATCATTGTTTAAATCAACAGGTCTTTTGGTCGCAGTATTTTTGCCCTCACGACTTAAATCAAGCATCTCGCTCAATCTTTTTTTTGCTTTTTTATTTTCTTTTTTGTTCAACATATTAAAATACAAAAACACGCTTAAAAGCGCGTAAATTCACACATCTTGTTTTTAAGTGTGTAGTTAGAAGTAAAGGTTTTTGATTTAGAGTAAAATAGTCCCGAAAACAACGAGATAAACTCCGCGATTTTACTCTCTCTCTCTCTCTCTCTCTCTCTCTCTCTCTCTCTCGGCGCGCAAGCGCGCCAGATTAAGATTGTAATGGTGTTTTTTGTTTTGCATAGTTTTTGACAGAATCAATATCTACATTATACCAACTTCTGATAAAAATTAGAACGAGTTAAGCAGAACAAGTTTTGCAGCCAAACAATTGGCAAAATGTCATCACTAGCGCCAATTCTGCGAAGTTATGAGCAGAGAACAAACCAGAAATTTTCTTTTCCTTTTTGAAAAAATTATTAGGGGGCAAAAACAAAGAAACGAAACAATAAAGTAAAGAAAATTTCTGGTTTGGTTTTGCTGAGCGGAGCGACTTTGTTTGCTTAGGACTGGAAAGAGTTAGCAAACAAGAAGTGCCCTCGTGGTGCGGAGGCGGTGGCGCGGTCGTTCGCGCGCCCACAGGCGCGCGAGATACAGCACGCGGAGCGTTCCGCTTTGTTAAAGTTACCACGCGCTCGGCGCGTGATTAGCGTTCATCTCGAAAATAGGTTCGGATTTGGTCATATAAAGTAGCCCGAATAAAACTCGTGTCGTTTTGGGGGAATTTTTGACGCACGGCGCGAAGCGCCGCGTACGGAAACGGGGCATTTTCTTGGACTTTTTTGTCGTGCAAATGGAGGTTCGATCCGAAGATTTTTCGGAGAGAGGATTTTTTGGAGGGAAGGTCGTGCAAGTTTATATGTGCGCTTGACCCACCCACCCGTTCGCGCGCACCAATCCCCACTGTTTTTGAGAGGTATTGTAAAACAGTGGGGATTGCTCCCTCAAAGTGTGTTATATTTCTAGTGCAACCAGCCGAATTTTTTAAGTCGTGCTCAAAGAGCCGTCTTGGACAGTTCGAATTTATTCGGCTGGTTGCACCAAGGCGGCTTTTTGAGTATTCGCCACATTATCAATCTAATTTGTATTATATGGAACAGAAATATTTTTTGTATGCTCGCAAAAGCACAGATGTCGAGGACAAGCAAGTGCTCTCTATTGAGGCACAACTTGATGAGCTACGCGCGGTCGCCAAAAAAGAAAAGCTGGAGATTGCCGATGAATTTGTAGAAAAGAGGACGGCAAAGATGCCAGGGCGAGCTGTGTTTAATGAAATGATCGGGAAAATACAGAACGGAGAAGCCCAAGGAATAGTTTGTTGGAAGCTTGATCGCTTGGCGCGCAATCCTGTGGACGGCGGGCAAATAAGTTGGATGCTCCAACAAGGTATTATCCAGCACATTCGCGCTCATGACAAAAGCTACTATTCAAATGACAATGTGTTGATGATGTCTGTTGAGTTTGGAATGGCTAATCAGTTTATTCGTGATTTAAGCTCAAATGTAAAACGGGGATTGCGAGCGAAAGTAAAGCGCGGAGAATTCCCAAGCACCGCTCCTGTCGGATATTTGAATGATGTGCGCAGAAAAACAATTGTCGTTGACAGAAAGAAATCAAAAGTAGTCCGCGCAGCTTTTGAATTGTATTCGCTGGGCAATTCGTGCCTTGAAGATATTGCGAACTTTTTTTATGAAAGAGGTGTACGAAGTATATACGGAAACAAATTGCACAAAGACAGAATAAAGTGGATTCTCTCTAATCCTTTTTATTACGGGCACTTTCGATATGGTGGAGAAATTCACGAGGGCAAACATACTCCGGTTATTGAGAAGCGGCTTTTTGATCAGGTGCAAAAAGTTATGAAAGAAAAAGGACATCCGCAAAAATTGGTAAAAAATCCAAAACCTTTTTGCGGACTTTTGCGATGTGGCACTTGTGAGATGATGATAACAGCAGAAGACAAAGTGAAGCGATGCAAAAACGGGAATGTGCACAGATATGTCTATTACCACTGCACGAAAAAATCCAAAACAATCAAATGTAAAGAGTCATGTATCAGAGGAGAAGTTTTGACTGAACAACTTTCAGAAATTCTTTGCGACTATTCCATGCCGTTGTCTTGGATTCAAGAATTTCGATTGTGTATGAGAGAAGATAAGAGAAAAGCAAATCTTGAATCAGTGAAGATTATTGAGAGTTTAAGAAAAGAAGTTTCGGATATTTCGGAAAAGATACAAAGATTGCTCGATATTTATCTCGCTCAAGATATTGACAGAGAAACATATCTTAAAGAGCGCTCAAAACTTTTCTCAGAAAAGAAAAGTCTTGAGGAGAAAATATCAAGATTGGAGAGAGATGCCACTGCGTGGCTCGAACCTATGCAAGAATGGATTGAAACCGCCTCAACACTGGATAAAATCGGCAAAAGGAACGACCTTCCCTCCAAAAAATCCTCTCTCCGAAAAATCTTCGGATCGAACCTCCATTTGCACGACAAAAAAGTCCAAGAAAATGCCCCGTTTCCGTACGCGGCGCTTCGCGCCGTGCGTCAAAAATTCCCCCAAAACGACACGAGTTTTATTCGGGCTGGCCTCCTCGGGCTAGAACCAAAGTCGGTCAAGCCCTGCAAGGTTATTTCTAACTATTTCAATCTATCAATTCGACGCTCCTCGAGCACGTTAAATTTTAAAAAATATTAAAAACATTCATCAAGTTGTTCTCTTGTAAGAATCAGAATGTTGTCTGTCTTAAATGTATTTTTACCGACACTAGCTAAAAACCCTAAGTAATTTCTCAACTTTACGAAAGCCTTAAGTTTCTCTGAAGTCCATGGAATTAAAATTGCGACTCTACCCAAAGCGGACGCATTAACGAACCCACCTAGAATATGTTTCCTGCTAACTTTGTTCTCAATCTCTACGCAGAGAAGACAACGAGCATTTTGATTGAAATGTTTCAAGATTGTAAAAAGATGTTCGTCAATATCTAAATCGAAGGATTTAAGATTTTCGTTATGCTTTTGAATTAGCTTACGAATGAAATCCTCACTGGTTTCTAATAGATTGCTGTATTCTTCTATATGTTTATTCTCTGTCGCGAACGGGCCAACTGCAGCATCAACTCTCGGAGAGTAAACACTCGAGTCGCCTCTTATTGAAGTCCACTCAATTTCAACATCTTGGTCTGGATAAATTCCTTGTAACTTTCGCTTTAAAAGTGGCTGGTATTCTTTTGGTGTCATATTTGGGTGGTTAAACTATTCTTACTTAAAAATATCTTAGAAAAGTGACAAAAGTGACACTGGTATCAAAGATTAAACTTTGATGACAACAGCGCTACGTCCTTTCCATTATTCCTTTTCTCCAAGGAACTTAGGATCTTTTTTTCTGTCTCTGGCGTCCAGTATATTTTCAACTTTTCTCGTGCTCTTGTTATGGCTGTATAGAAAATATTATGTGAGACCATTTCTTCTATTTCATCTGTAATAACCACTTTAACCGAGTTGTACTCTAAGCCCTGAGCTTTATGGATGGAAACGGCATAAGCAATTTGGAAAGGAACTACTGCATTTGAGGAAGAATCGTCATCTTCATCAGTACTCCTAAGCCTGTTAACGATAAAGCGAATAGTTGAGTTTTCATTTTCAAGGTTGTCGACTAGTTCAAAGTCATATCTTTCTGCTTCCCATTCATTTATTGCTCTATCGAGTTCAACATCAAACTGTATTCCGTCTTCCAGAGTCACTATTTGAACTATCTTACCCTTTAAATTGTTGTAAATAAGGGGCGCAAATCTATCGGATTCATTAAACAATACGGGGTCATTGACTTTATATGTCTGAACGCCCCATTGTTCGGGAGCACTTTCATTACTACCCTGCAAAAATTTGTTTATATTATTTATTCCATAAAGTCCGTCATAATTTAGACATAAAATTATTTCGTCAGCTTCCGAGTGCTCAAAAATTGAATCATTCAAAGTAAATGAATAATCACTTTTGGTAATGTGTTCTAAAATATCTACATCAATATTTCTAACCTTCGTCCACAAATCGAGCAGCTTTGGGTTTTTACTTCTATAAGGTTTAGTTAATTCAGATACAGAGGTTACTGGAACAAAATCTCGAACCATGCTGAACCAATTTCCAAAACGAATCGATTCTATCTGGAATACATCGCCCACTAAAACTAACAACTTGAAAGAAGCTTTGTTTAGTACCTTAAGCATGTCCGCATTGTTGAGCGTACTACACTCGTCGATAACTAATAAGTCATACTTTGTATCTTCATTCCTAACAGATAAAAACCTGGTTACTGTCTTGAAGGTAGAACTCCCAACATTTACCCTTCTCCTAAGATTATCAACGGCAGGATTAGTGTTGGCTAAATAAAGCTTTTCCCTATCGTGAAAGAAATTAGAAATATGGTTTATTAGTGTTGATTTTCCTGTCCCAGCAGAGCCATATACCAACGCCACCTCTGATTTTTCAAACATCTGTTTCAGTTTTACCTTTTTCTCATCACAATCGATTTTGTAGGTAGATGATTGTAACCATGAGTCAAAAGACTTTGAGTAGTTCTTGATACCTTTTAAGGAAAATCCCTTCAATTTTTCAATGATATGGAGAGTGTCTTGTTCATAGCCTTTTATATAGACATGGTCTTTATAGTCTTCTATCTTTCGTTGTCCGTGCTTCCAATATAATTTTGCGTTGTATGACCGCATCAGTTCATCAATGTCATCGAAGTTGGTAATATCTTCCCGTGGTGTATAGAGATTTCCCTTTATTTCAATGTTATTTCTTACCTGTCTTGCGAATAGCTCGTGCTTTCGATCAGTTGGATCTATACAATCGAACAAATCAGAAAGTCTTGGGTTGTGACCAATTAAAGAAGTATTAAATGGCATTTCATCAAATGGGATGCATCCATAACTAAGTTTTAGACTTGATAATCTTTCGCACTCCCCATGAAAATATTGTCGTTTGAGAATTTTATTATTTAGTCTATAAAGCAGGTATCTGATTACATTATTCCCAGGCGCATTATTTTTTGTCAGTTCACGACTTTTATCTAACAGGCTGAGGATATGATCCGTTTGCGCTTTTTGAATTATTGCATCTTTAAAACGCTGATAGTAATCATCAGGGAAGTCGATGACTTCAACTAAGTTCGATCCGGTCTTTGTTAAAAGTGACATTAGCTCACGGTATTCCTTCGTTCCAGTGCTTATTTTTATGTGCTTACCAAATATGTCGGCAAAATGATCAAGTTCACACGGACGAATTGAGACTTCCCAATTATCAATAATTTGGATTGGCATCTCCTTACCCACAACTTCTATAGAGTCATTACTAACGGCAAGCTTTACAGCATAATTGGGAGATATATCTAATTTTGTGAAAGCAATAATTCGATCGAATTTACTTGCATTATCAATCGCCGTTGTAAAAGTCACTTCATAATAAACTTCATGATTAACGAAAAATGGTTTTATCTTTTGGATGTAATATCTATCCCTATATGTGCTTCTTATTCTTGATGACTCAGACTGATTAATCTTCTCCGTGATTTTTTCGTAATACGCTTTTAATGCAGGATCAAGTGTTATGGGAAATTTATCAATGTTCTCCAAAAGATCCATACCATATTTACTTTTCATGAAGGATTTTATTTTGAGCAAATACTCGTAGTACTTCAGCATCAATCTCTCTGAATTCTCCTCACCGAGAGTATAGTGAGAAGCAGAAATCTGCAGAAGTTTATGAAGTCTACTCAAAAATTTTAGATCCCCTCTTACCTTGATGAAAGTTTCAGCCTTTTTAATATTTTCGTATGTATTTTCAGTGTCTTTACCGGCGCCGTATATTTTTAATGAAATATGTTCAACAAAATTTCTGAGTTGAGATAAGAGGTTCTGCGATAGCAAACCTCTTTCAGAGTCATCAAATTTACTGATGTTCTCACATATAACTTTATTGGTATTCAAAATGTGATCATCAATCTTTCTCATTATATTTACATTTTAGATGCTATCAACCTGCAATCTCCTTAAACCGCTTTAAAGAAACTATACTGGATACGTAATTTCTAGCAGAAAACCTATCTTTGGTAACATCATCAATAATAAACGGATCGCTTCCAAACATCGCCCATTTACTTGAAAGGTCTTCGGCAGCAATTCCTTGCTTTAACATGTCTTCGAAATCTTCATCTACAATTTTCTTACAAGCAGCCACAGCCTCTTCATACGTTGAAAACTCTCCGTGATTAGTCCTCTCGCTCTCATCCATGTAGTGGAAGTTATCGTCTACCATTACTATGTATCGTTTCTCTGTCATACAACCATTATACCACAGAATATGGCTTAAATAAAGGGTTATTTGACCTTGATCTGCTTAACCAGCTTTAATAAGTCTTCTTCTCTCTCATATGCCCTGAATCTTCCTGTGAGTATTCCTGAGCGATATGAGATTCCATCACTCATAAGTCGCCAGTTTGTACCTTCTAAAGCCTCTCTAGCTATCTTTTGGAGTTCATATGAACTTTCGCGATCTCTACGCTCGGACTTAGTATCGTATGTGGTAAAAGGTAAGAATAGGTCTTTACTCATATCTGGAGTACCAAATTGTAGTTTTGTATATCCCTGCTTCTCAAAGACAGGAGCTAGTAATTCTTCAAGCTCGATAACGGTTAGTTTCTTTATCTTCTCAACTTCGTCATAGACATCTTTATTCTCTTCTCGCTCCTCAACTTCCTTTATTAACTTACCTAGCTCTTTCATGTTGTTCATCGCTTCAGCATATTTTCTGCCTTCTTCCTCACTACAAAATCGCGCGCGATCCTTTTCATATTCAGGATCGTGTTTCTCCTTTTTGTTTGCAGTTCTTGGAATCTCACTCACTTCGACGTAATCACAGTCTGGACACGTTGATGTCATTTTAAATACATCATCAGTATCTTCATCTACTTGTTCAAAAACAGATTGGCACTTTGGACACTTCGGTTTGTTATATTTCCATTCTTCGCCGCTATCATAAAACGAGCGCATTGGAGTGTGCCCAAGTGTGCATTTATACATAAAAAGAACTCTGTCGGGTTTATCTAAATTTGTATCTAAATGTTTTGACTCAACGAATACCTCTCTGCTACAGGTAAGACAAGTAATTCCATCAGGAGCTTCTGCAGTTTCGTAAAAGCGGTCGTGTGCTTCGTCTTCACTCATCCACTTAGAAATAGTTTCTTCTTTTTGTTCATACATACCTCCTTGAACAAAAAACAAGTGAAGTTCATTGAATGCTTTCGTAAGGTGTTTCTCTTCACTCTTATCTATTTTTTCCTCGTGATGTTTTAGAACCTTGGGGCCATCAATCGCTCCTTCAGCCCATCGGCAATGTTCAACCGTCATGCGATCATAACGATCAATATACTCTTGTTTTGGTTTTAAATATTTCATTGACACTATTCTGGTTACGTTTCTTAATAAAGTACAGAGATATCAACACCTTAAATCTTGTCGTCACATAAGCATATGTTATACAATAAGGGAACAATAGAAGATTGGATTTGAAAATGTATTAAATTGAGGCGAGAAAGTGCCCCAGACGATGTAACTGAAGTTGTATTGTCTTGGGGCTCTTTCTATTGTCATGGGTCGATATATCCCCCAGGACTGATTAGTTACTATCAGTCTAATTAATACAAATCATGACTAAACAAATTAAATGGAACGTCGAGAGACGTAAAGTTAGTGACTTACTCCTTTGGAGTAAGAACCCAAGAAGTATTACAGAAGAAGCACTTGAAAAACTAAAGGAACGAATCGTAAAACGAGGTTTTCACGATGTAATAAAAATTGATGTTGATGGAACTATCCTATCTGGCAACCAGCGTAGGGCGGCACTTATTGATCTCGGCATTGAGGAAGTAACTGTACTGCTTCCAGACCGTAAACTTACCAAAGAAGAAAAAGAGAAAGTTGCTCTTGAAAGTAACATAAATGATGGAGAATGGAGCTTTGAGGAATTGAAAAACTTTAATCTCGACATGCTTCTTGATATCGGATTCGACAAAGACGAACTGTCCGATATTTGGGACGACAAAATCGGAATAACAGAGGATGACTTTGACGAGGAAGAAGAAGTTAAAAAGATTAAGATACCGAAAACAAAACTCGGTGATCTTATTATTCTTGGAAGCAACAAACTAATCTGTGGTGATTCAAATGATCCAGAAATAGTTAAAAGACTTTTTGGAGAAGATCGTGCATCGATGGTTATGTCGGATCCTGTATACAACATCAATCTGCCGTACAGGACTGGTCTAGGGGGTACAAAAGATTATGGTGCTGATGTAGAAGACAATAGGACAGAAGAAGAATATATAGAATTCCTTCGACAGAATATATCAGTTGCCTTACAGGTCGTTAAGCCAGACTGTCATATATTCTATTGGAATACTGAACAGCAGATATGGATTCTTCAGACACTCTATCGAGAGCTTGGTATTAGTAACAAGAGAGTATGTCTGTGGGTTAAGAATGGGCAGAATATGACCCCTCAAATTGCGTTCGATAAGTGTTACGAGCCTTGTATATACGGAACAATCGGTAGCCCTTATCTATCTAAGAAAGAACATGGATTAAATGAAGTGATGAATAAAGGCGTTGGTACGGGAAATAATCTTATTGACGATGTAAATATCTGGACAGCCAAAAGAATAAGTACGAGTAAATATTCTCATGCCACATCTAAGCCTGTTGGATTGTATGAGAAATCAATTAAAAGGTGTACAAAGCCAGGAGATATCATACTCGATACATTTGGTGGCTCAGGTAGCACTCTAATCGCAGGAGAACAATTACAACGAAAGGTGTACATGGTCGAATTGGAGCCTGTGTTCTGTGACGTAATAATTAACCGTTATGAAAAAGTAAGTGGTAAAAAAGCGGAGGTAGTTAGTAGCCATGAAGAAAGATAAAAGAAAAGTCTTTCTGGAAGAGTTGAGCGAAACACCCATAGTGGCAATTGTCTGCAAAAGAGTAGGTTTGTCTAGGCAGACAATTTATAGGTGGTGTGCGGAAGATAAAGCCTTCAAAGAGAAGTTTGATGGGTGTATTGGTCGTGGGAGAGACAGTATAAATGATTTAGCGGAAAGTAAATTGATATCCCTCATTAACGAAGGTAAGTTGGGAGCAATAAAATATTGGTTAGGAAATAACAAACAAAATTATGGTCATCCAAAATCCCCATACTATGACGATGTTATTTCATCTGAACTAGATAGGAATAAAGACCTCTTGAGAGAACTTGCCGACAGAGAAGCGCTCAAGGAAAAATCTGGATTAAGCGATTACGACATCGCTAAAATAAGATACGATTCTTATTTTGGCGAAAAGGCGAACGTATTGGCAGAAGAGATAAAAGGAAAAATGAAAAAAACAAAGACTGACAACGACAGTACTCCAGAATCCTAATTGGAACTTTTGACTATGAACACTATATATTACCTCTCTTCTATCTGAAGAAATCACAGAATCTATTGCTTGCTAAGTAAAGTTGCCAACATGCTGTCTACACAATATCGCTTAGCAAATCTCATGGTTCTGTCATTAATTAAGTATGGAGAACGCGTTAATATCAGTACCAATAAATAACGACATTGAACCTCAAACTACAAACATCAAATATTGCTTATACGCCAGAAAATCAACCGAGCAGGATGAGAAACAAGCTCTCTCTATAGAATCTCAAGTGAAAGAGATGTTAGCAATTGCAGAAAGGGAAAGCCTTGATGTCATAGATATACGAAGAGAATCTCACTCAGCTAAAGACTCAGGGCAACGGCCAGTCTTTAAACAAATTATTGAGGATATTGAACGGGAGCGATTCAACGCGATCATAACTTGGGCGCCTGATCGTCTAAGCAGGAACGCTGGAGATTTGGGAAGCTTAGTTGATCTTATGGATCAAAAGAAACTTCTTACAATTCGCACTTACGGACAAACATTTAGCAACTCTCCAAATGAAAAGTTTTTGTTGATGATTTTATGTAGCCAAGCAAAGTTAGAAAATGACAACAAGAGCATAAACGTCAAACGAGGATTACGTGCCAGATGTGAAATGGGGCTGTGGCCAGCTCCTGCTCCTACTGGATACTTAAACGAAAAGAAAACTGACAGAAAAGGATATGTGATGATAGACCCTAAGGCAGCTCACATTATTAAACAAATGTTTGAAAAAGTTGCGAATGAAAAATGGAGCGGTAGGAAAATATATCATTGGTTAAAGTTTGATCTTAATTTCAAAACCACTACAGGTAATAAGAACCTAACACTCAGTAATGTATTTCTAATTCTAAAAAATACTTTTTACTACGGTGAATTTGAGTATCCTAGAGGAGGAGGTGTTTGGTATAAAGGAAAACACGAACCAATTATCACTAAAGAATTATTTGGCCAAGTCCGTCAGGAAATAAAAACGAATATTGTACGTGTCGAAAGTAAGGAATTTGCTTTCACTAAACTTATGAAATGTGGTCTTTGCGGTTCAGGTATCACAGCCGACGAGAAGTTTAAAAAATTAAAAAACGGCGGAATCAACAGACATGTCTATTATGGCTGTACGAAAGTGAGAGATAAAAATTGCAAGTGTGGATACATCAACGAAACAGATTTAATTAAACAATTTGAAGGACTAATCGATAAGATTGATATAGACAAAACTGGTATCCAGGAGAAGATTAAAGAAGAAGTAACACGATTCAAAAAGTTTCAGCAATCATTACTTAGCACCAAAGAAAAAATAGTTGTTGCCGATATAGATATACGAAATTACGCAAAGTATGTCCTACAGGAAGGAAAAGACGTCGAGAAACGAGAATTACTTGGTTGTCTAAAAGGAAAAATTGAATTAAAAAATAAATCAATCATTTTAAATACTAAAGGTTAGTTTTCATAATCTGTTCTTATTTTTTACATTAACAGTTTATTTTAATAACCCACCAATAGTTGATTGTATTGTTATTTTTTCTGTAGGAACAATTATATATCTCCAGGGTTTTACAATTCCAAATTTACCAACATTTTCATTTACAACTTTACAATATTCCTCAGCAGTAGTTTTTTTAGCCTGAACGTCTGGTGTGTTTATTTCGTCTCTTGGCTTTACTTCAATCATCACTATTTCTTTTTCAAACTCAACCACAAAGTCAGGCTCATATCGATGATGCGACGCTCCGTCAGAATCACGCCAATAGAGTCCTTCAAATTGATTCGGTGCAGGTCTAAGCCAATCACTCACTGTAGAATCACGATCTAAAAGATAGGCTAGTCTGGCTTCATCAGAGGAGTCAAATTTGTATTGTGCATGGCAAGCATTATTAAACCCAGTGTAAGTATGTTCTCGCGAAAAAGTATCAAGTTGAGAATCTAGTGTTACAGGATTTGTTGCAGAAGATATATTATATTGCTCAAGCCAAGGCTTCGGCTCGGTAACACCTGAATCTAAATATCCTTCTGATTTCAATTCTTTATGAGATACTATTTGTTCATAAATATCATCGGCTATTGACCGAGCATTACTTTCAACAATCAATGCTAGATTGTCATCATCAACAGCTTTCTTTTTATAGTGAGTTACAGCCTGTTTTGCTAGTTTCAATAACAAAGGTCTCTGTGTTTTGTCATCATAGTCGACCAAAGGAAAGTCCAAGAGCGCTGCTATAATTGTGCTCTCTGGCGACTGTTTATTTTTTGCTCCAAAACTTGTTATTTGTGTGACTTGCGTCATGCGTCTTCCAGGAACATCCTTGCCAAACAAGTCTACATCGCGCTCACCTTGAAGTTGTTCTTCTAAAATTGCTCTCTCATTAGTATAAGACTGAAGCGCGTTAATACTAGTATCCAAATCAAAATCATGGATTATTAACTCTCCATAATGCGGAGTAAGAATAAGCCTTGGTATTGGTATGTTTCTTGTCTCTAAATTAGCGCGTACACCTTTCGCAATCTCAGAAAGTTCATCTTGCACATTTGAATTGAACGAACCAAACAACGTATCAGAGCCAAAAGACATACCTGTGCTAGATTTTGTTGTTTGACCATGAAATTCTGAGAAAGAGAGATTTTTTGCTGTTTCTTTAGCTGCTACCCCAACCAATTCTTCGGTTTTCATTTCAAGCATCTTTTCCTTAACGCTGTCTTCCATATTTTCAGTAAGTGGCATTTTTGTAATTGATTCCGTAACTTTCTGTTCAATCTCCTGCATGATCACTTCATTCTTTCTAATTTCATTAGCAATATCCTGCAATATAATAGGCTGAATTTCTTTTAAAACCCTGACTTCTTTTACTTCCTTTTCAGATATTTTCTCAACTTGTCCCTGTATAAGAGTTGAGTCTTTAGCAAGCTCAATCACCCTGGAATATTGTCCGTGTGCAACTATAACGAGTCTATCTACTAGAGGCACACCAGTTCTCTCACCGTATGGCAATCGTAAGCCACGACCGATTGTTTGTTCAGTTAATATTGCTGCTGCTGAAGCACGTAATGGCGCAATTGTGTATATATTTGTTACATCCCACCCTTCTTTAAGCATGTTTACATGTATAACGACCTCCACAATATTTTCGTGATCCTCAAGCGAGATTAATTTTTCAATACTTTCGTCATATTTACTTCCGCGGAGTTTTGTATGTATTTCTATTACTTTTCCTTTGAATTCTCCATTTCTAAAATCACCACTATCAATCAAGATCCTTAATTCTCTTGCATGATCCGTGTCCTTTGCCACCACAAGTAATACGGGTTTTATAACTTGCTTGTTATTTTCAAGTGCATATTCCTTAAGCGCATTTTTTGCGCGTTCATGAAAGAATGCTGCCAATTGTAATTTACGCGCATCTGTTTCAATTGATTCGTTATCAAACTGTTTAAAATCTACATCAGCTTCAGTTCCTATCCATGGATCTTTAACAAGTTTTCCACGAATTGCATCTCCAAGATTGTAAGTATATAAAACATTCTTCATTCTAATTTGCTGAGCATTCTTGCCGCTTCCTTTGGTGCCAAGATATGGGGTTGCTGTCATTTCTAAACCAAACAACGGATCCATTAAATCAAAAGCTCCAAGTGCGGCATCTGCGTGGTAATGGTGTGCCTCATCAAGCATCACGACTAAATCATCATGTTCTTTTAGATAATCAAAATATGATTCTCCAGCTGTTTCCCATGCCTTCGTGATACCACGCTCGTTCGTCATATCTTTTTGCGCAAATTGCTGGATATTAAAAATATTGATTTCAATCTGGTTACCGAAAAGTGACTGCCCGCGTTGTTGAGCATAATTGTCTGTAGTAATAACTTTTGCTGTATTTATATTTATCTCCTGAATGCCTTTAAAAACATACTTTGGATTATTTGCTTTACTAAAATCATCATACAACTTTCTATATATAGTAAGATTTGGCGCCACAATCAAAAAATGTTGGATATTATAAACAAGATAAAGATACGCCACAAAGGTACCCATAAGCCGTGTTTTGCCGACGCCTGTGGCTAACGCAAAAGTGTAAGCAGGATATGTGCGTTCAAAATCTTCAAACTTGTCGGCCTCAGGAATGTTTTTAAAATATTTTACTGATTCAGCCAAAATTTCACTTGTGTTTCCGCGATTTCCTTTTTTCATCCGCGCCAATACTTTTTGTCCTACAGGTGACTCCAAATAATCAGCAAAAAGCTTCAAGCTTTTTGCTTGTGGTATATGCAAACTCATTACGCCATTTAGATATTTAATCGCTTGCCCTGGTTTCATAATATTTATTCGTTATTATCATCATCCAAATCAATCTCTTCAAGCGCAGACTTTTTTATTGGAAGTAGATACTCTTTTTTTCCAAAGTGACACGACTTCAAAACTGACTGCGGAATCTTTTTAATCATAATCCGATCATCTACCTTATCTGCTCCTGGCTCAAATTTCTTTGGGCAAATAACAAGTGATTCTCCTTCATCGAGGTGCGCCATGATTTGTTGGACCATACCAGTAGTAAGAAATTGTGTCGTGACATATAGATAGTTTTTCCCTTGACCTACTCCATGCTTCCAATACTCTGTCTCGCTTGGCTTATAGGTGAAATTCATCAGTTTACACATCGCTTTAATGAGCTTTGTATCATTATAAAAGTCATCAATTACTGGATTACCGAATTCGTCATTTACTATGAAACTTGGTGCCAACTCATAAAATTTATATGCGCCGCCGCCTTCCCATTCGAGTGTTTCAGAAAGTTTTAAACCATCAGTACCACTAATCACTTTATCCAAGCGCGCTTTGCAGTGTGTGTAAGCGTGATCACCCATTTCAATACCAATGTATTTTCGACCCATTTTATGTGCAACGGCAGCGGCAGTACCTGAACCCAAAAAAGAATCAAGGATTAAATCTCCCTTTTTTGTCGATAATTCAAAAACTCTTTTAATTAATCTTTCTGGCTTAGGGGTAGTAAACACATCATTAGGATTAATTTTAATAACTTCCTTTTTTGCTTCATCGTTGTGTCCAACTTCACCATGCAATAATATAGTAGTAGCTTTTCTACCTTGTTGAACTTCAGACAAGAATTGCTTGAAAGCCGGTATGGACTTACCATTTTTACCAAAAACAACTCTGTTGTCCTTAATCATTGCCATCATTTTCTTCTCATTAAAAGCCCAATGCTTTCCAAGAGGAGCATCAAATTGATCCCCATGTGGTCCAGTTATAATATAATGACCGTTTGTACGTTCCTCGTTTGAAATTAAGTCACCAGGTTTCCATGGCCCTCTTGGATCATTGTCTGGGTTTTTATATCGCTTGTTCATTTCTTCAGTCCTCTCAAGTAAATTAAAATCTAACTTACTCTCATTCCTTGCATATACAAGAATATACTCATGATCTATAGATATTCGTTTAGATTGATTTTTAGGACTATAAACTTTTTGCCATATTAATGTACATACGTTATTTTTGCGGCCAAAAACTTCATCAGCTAAAACCCTAAGATAAGGCATCTCGTTGTCATCAATTGATATAAAAATGACTCCATCTTCATGCTTTAAAAAAGATTTCAGAAGTTCGAGCCTTGGTTTCATCAGGGATAACCAAGTTGAATGTTCAACACTGTCATCATAATGGTCAAAAGCACTCCTGGTATTGTACGGTGGGTCAATGTAAATACATTTAACTTCCCCTGCATACTCTGGAAGAAGTGCCCTAAGTGCTAAAAGATTATCACCATGGATTATCATATTCTCGGTATTTGGATCATTCTTACAATTAGAAAGTTTTGGGTCCTCTTCTAAAATTCGTGGCTCAATATTAGCAATATCGTATTCGGGATTGCTCTTTCCTATCCATGTAAGTTCTAGTTTTTGTTTGTTTTTACTCATAATCTTATATTACCTTAAATCTAATCGTGAATAAGGTCGTAAGAGTCATTTTTTGGTTTAGTTGTGCCTCTATTCTGTCTAATAAATCTCCTTTTTTTACATCAACCTCATCTTGCGATTTATAGAGCTTCTGTCTCATTTCGTTTCTTTTCTTTTCCAAATCCTTTATTTCTCTTTGAATCTTTACTTTCTTTTCCAAATCCAGCACTTTCTTTGCGCTCGTTTTCATCGCCTTGAGATCAATATCCATGCGCTTTAAATCTAACTCCAAGCTCTTTTTTAAATCTTCTGCCCAATTATCAAGCTTGTCTACCTCAGCGTCAAAAAATTCACTGTTTCGCTCTGCAATCTCTCCAGAAGTTATTTTAATAGTTTGCTTTTCAAACTCATCAATATATTTTTTTTCATCATCACTTAAGTCATTGCAATCACTATACTGCCCAGAAAGTGAGAAAAGTTTTTTGGCAATTTCTGGTTCTATTTTTTCACCACTTGCATCAATTGCAGATACAACTATATGATCTTCTTTCTCAAATGCTTGAACCGTATAATTTGAAACCCTAATTATTCCACTCTTACCTGCTAATGGCTTTAGCACAGAAATGATCGTCTTGTGGTTAATAAAATCAAAAGTAATTTCTTTTACAGGCAATTCCTTATTTTTTACTTCGGTCAAAATCCTTTGAGCTAATGGGTGGCCAGGGCGATACACATGAGAATCTTCAATATTATTTCCTATTTTATATGGCCCAGGTGGAATGGTCTCTTCTTTAAATGGATTATTTTTTAATAAAAAAGAATATTCATCTTCCGCAAAATCTGCCTTATCACCTAAATAATATTTTGTCGTCTCCCATAACCATCTTTCGTATGTATCAAGATACCTCTTACTTTCATCAAGGTTTAGTCGTAATTTTTCATGTACTTCAACATCAAAATTTTCAAGCAATTTCTGCTTAGCATCACCCATATTCTCTTGAATGCTCTCATCCATCTCCTGCTGGAGTTTGTCAAATGCATTGTTTATATCTTCCTCGCTACGACACGTTTGATAAATAGATGATATTCGTTTTTCAAAATCTACACCTGATTCAATGACCCCAAGTATTTCATCACTAGCACCAAATACTCCTTTAAATAATCTGAATTTCTGGTCGAGTAGCTCAAAGACTCGCTGATCTGCTGCATTCTTTCTATTTATGAAATTGATCACGACAACGTCATATTTTTGACCATAACGATGACAACGCCCTATTCTCTGCTCAATACGCTGAGGGTTCCAAGGTAGGTCGTAATTTATTACCAAAGAACAAAATTGAAGATTTATACCTTCTGCACCTGCCTCAGTAGCAATCATTATTTCTGCCTCATCTTTAAAGTAATCAACAATAGCAGCACGCATGTCTGCTGTTTTGAGTCCGGTTATTTTATCTGTGTCTTTATGTTTATCTAACCAATCTGTATAAACCTCTTTTGACTTTGGATCATTGTTGGAACCATTAAATAAAACTATCTTCCCTTTATAACCATTGTCAGAAAGCAACTCTAATAAATAATCTTGTGTAATTCTAGATTCTGTAAATATTATAGCCTTTTTTTGAGCACCAAATTCCTCAGCTTTTTGGAATCCCTTTTGAAGACCTATTAGTAAAGCGTCACCCTTTGAATTTTTCCAAATCTTTTTTGCAAGGTCTCTATATTTCTCTAGATCCTTCTTTTCAGCTTCCATTGCCACAATGTCTTTTTGTGTAAAAACTTTATCGTTATCTTTCTCATCGTCGTTTTCTTCTTCATCGTCAAGCCACTCATCAGATAATTCATCAAACGAATCAAAGTTTTCTTCTATTCCAGGAATACCTAAATCTGACGAAACTTGTTTGTTCTTTGCTTCCTCAATAAGTTTTTCTAATTTATATGCGAGATTATTTAATGTACTAGCGATAGCAAAAGTAGAGGATGCTAACAATTTTCTAAGAATAAGTGACATCAAGTGTCTTTGGCTCGCAGGTAACGCATACAACCTCGGTCTCTGAAGATATTCCGTCATTTCATCATAAAGTTCTATTTCTTCTTCGGAAGGAATATAGTCCTGTGTTAAGGGGATGCGTTTTGTATATTTAATATATTCTAAAACTTGTTTTCTAAGCGTTCTAATACAAACAGTCTTTAGCCGATTTCTTAAATTGAGAAACATCTCTTGCCTCGGCTCAACTAAGCCTAATTCATTTTCATAAATATCCTGCACTTGAGAAACTCGGGCGTATTGTGCTTTAAAACTTTTAAGGTCACCAAAAATATGATCGTCAATGATGCTAACGAGTCCGTATAACTCTAGTAGCGAATTTTGAAGAGGTGTGGCAGTAAGTAAGATTTTTGGAACATTTTCAAGTGATTTTTTTATCTCTTTAGCAATTTTATTCTTGGGCTTATATACATTTCTAAGCCTGTGAGCTTCGTCTATAATCACAAGATCCCAAGATGTCTGTTTTACATATGGAGATTTATTGCGAGCAAAATGATACGAACAAATAACAATACAATCTTCCTGATTAAAGGGGTTGAGATTGCCATCCTTTACGACTTGGTTAAATGATTTCGCCTCTAGAATTGTAGAAGGAAGAAAAAACTTTTCTTGAAGCTCCGTCATCCATTGTTTTCGCAAATTTGATGGAACAATAAGAAGTATTGTTCTTTTTCTCTCCGCCCATTTTTGAGAAATGACGAGACCTGCTTCAATTGTTTTTCCTAAACCAACCTCATCAGCCAGAATTGCGCCCTTTGAGAGTGGTGAACGAAAAGCAAACAGAGCAGCTTCAATCTGATGTGGGTTTAAATCAATTTGTGCATTAGATAATGTTGACGTAAGCTTGTTCAAACTGTCCGAAGAACTTCGCTTGGTTAGCTCGTAAGCATAATATTTTGCATGATAATCAGTGATTTTCATTTTTAATTATTTTAAAAGCTCATCGGATGATACTCCGACTGCATTAGCTAATCTTGCTATTGTTGCAAGTGTTGGATTTGTCTTTCCACTTTCAATATTACTAACAAATCCACGACTAACCCCAAGTGATCGAGCCACATCGACTTGCGATATATCTTTTTCTGTTCTAATACGCTTTAGGTTCTTCCCAAGCTTTTCTGCCTCTTCTTTCATAATGACCCGTAGTGTACCACAATGTTATATTAAAACATAACATCTCAAAAGCCACCCAATCGGGTGGCTTTTGAGTCTAATTACTGCGACTCAGCAGGTATGCTAATCTGGATATGCCCATCCTGTAGCTTCATCATCACTATGTAAGTCACGTAGTTCTTGAGCCCACTCCAAATCATATTCCGGATACAAATAAGGTTTAGGTACAAATTCTTCCTCATCGTCAAATGATTCCTCCGGGTACTCTTGATGATATTCGGTTTCGTTTTCCGAGGATTCTTCTCTTCTCGCTTGTTTAGGTAAATGTAGCTTAAATCGCTCTAAGACTATGAATGTCTTAGAGAATTCTACCCCATGTTGTCCATGTCGTGTCCACTTCACGGTCTTAAGTCTCCCGTGGATAAATATTCTCTGAGACTTAGAGCTTTCCCTTTTAATAATTCTGGCATAGTTACCATACGCAACAACGTGATGCAACACTGTATTCGATCCAATTGTCTCATTTCCTTTAAAATAAGCTACATCGGTAGAAACAGTAAACCAACAACACTGCTGACCATTCTTTAATGTTTGAATGTCTGACAGTGTTTTTATTGTCCCAAGTAAAGAAACCTCGTTAATATCCATACTTATACTCTAAACAGTTACGCTGAGTAATCAAGTTTGCTGCCGGTTTGGGACTCGAACCCTCCTCGGGCGCACAAGACCCGTCACAAAACGACGGTCTTCGTGCGAAATAACCTATCACGAGGTGGCTGTCGGACTAGGACTCGAACCTAGATAGGCGGCACCAAAAGCCGCAGTCCTACCATTAGACGATCCGACAAAATAAAAACGCTCAGTGAACGCTTTTATACCACCCATCCTACCAAAAAATCAACTTAAAACCACCGTTACGTATGCAGTTCTCCTAAATGTGCGGAGTCATTCCACGTTGAGAGTAACCACTTTCCATTTTCGTCAATGGTGAAATATGTGATACCAGAGTTTTGAATTTGCATATTCTTTGTAATGCTATCCAAGAAAATGGCGGGAGTTAGGTGTTTTCCAAAAACATGGTGGGCCATGAAAAATTTCAAAAAAAGTCCGTGCGAAGCAACGGTTATATGTGTCTCTGGTCGCGCCTCGATAACCTGTGTAAGTGCAACAACCCGTGCTCGAATATCGGAAAAGTGCTCTCCTTCACCAACCACGGAATCGCTTAGCCATTTTTTTTCAAAATCCGCAAGTGCTTTTCTTACGAATGGATCGTCTCGATGTTTTCCTTGCACCGAACTCGGCAATTCACGTTCATGTGCCATGTCCACAAGTTCAAACGGTACATTGTTAATTTCTGCTATTTTCATACCAGTATCCTGTGCTCGCTTGTAGTGACTACTAAGCACCAGTTCTATTGGAATGCTTTTAAAGCGCTCAGCTACAGAGGTCGCTTGTTCTCGTCCTACTTTAGTGAGTGGAGAGCTTGCTCCTTCTCTTATTCCAGTTTCATTTGCGCGACTGCGTCCGTGGCGTACTAAATATATATGTTTTTCAGATTCCATTTCAAATTTTTAGGATAAAGATTCTACTAATGCCAACTCAAGTGGTAGTTGTTTTATATATGCATGCGGTGTATCCGCATAGGCGCCAAGTAACGCGCGTAACGTTTTCGAATTCACTTTCGATTCTGATTCCTTTGAGAGCTTTTCTAACAATGTGAAGTCCTCAGTATTAAACTTTTCCCTAATATTCTCCGTTAGCGCACTAGCATTACGCAACAACAACACTGAGCGTACCTTATCAAGAAGAAGTTTTTGAAATGTTACAAAATCTATATTCTCTTCTACTGTTTCTCCCACGTGTGTAAGTGCTTTCTCTATGTCACCCTCTGAAATTGCGACGAGTAGCCCGTTGACTAGCTCACCGCGCGGCGCTCCGGTTACCGATTCAACTTCACTGCGAGTGATTTTTTTACCTGCCTGCGCAGACAGGTCTGAGGAATACGATAAAACTTTTTGCAAAGTCCCAAGAGCATCCCGAAACGAACCCTCGGCAAGAATGGCTATGAGTTCTGCCGCATCTTTTTCTAATGTTACCTTTTCCTCTTTGGCGACTTTCACTACAGCGCTCGTTAAGATACTGCGCGTTGGCTTTTGGAACGTGTAACTTTGACACCGTGACACAATGGTGTCGGGAAGCTTTTCGATTTCGGTAGTCGCCAAAATAAATACCACATGCTTTGGTGGCTCTTCCAAAGTTTTGAGGAATGCGTTAAAGGCCTCTTTGGTGAGCATGTGTACCTCATCGATAATATACACTTTAAATTCAGAGTCGAAGGGAAGTGTGTGAACTGACTCATTAAGTTCTCTAAAATCGTCAATCTTACGATTCGAAGCCGCATCCATTTCATATAAGTCTTTAGAGGAGGTGCCTATCTCCTTTGCAACAATACGTGCGATTGTTGTCTTTCCTGTTCCTCTGCTTCCCGCAAAAAGATATGCATGCGCTATATTTTTGTCGGCGATCGCCTTTTTTAAAACTTCTACAACTTGGTCTTGCCCTAATACGTCCTTAAAAGAAGTCGGTCTATATTTTCTATACAGTGCTACATTATTTTCGGCTGTCATTGGAGAGTAGTATACCCAGCACAAACTTTACTGTCGAACGTAGTTCACGTGCCATCAGGCACAACAGTAAAGTTTGTGCTGGGTATACCAGATTACAAAAGATGCTCTTCAATTGTTTCCTTAACTTGTTTTGCGTTTACACAATTCATTAGCTTTATACGCAACTCCTTTGCGCCAGCAAAACCTTCTACGTAACTTGAAAAATGCTTACGCATAGTGGCAAAGCTTTTTATTCCAGCAAATTCCGTTTCGAATAATTCGGCGTGCTCAATAAGTACCTTTAGTTTTTCCTCGAGTGTTGGTGTATACCCGCTCATAACCCAAGGGTTGCCAAACATCCCACGTCCTATCATTACTCCATCAACACCAGATTCTTCTGCACGACTCCGAGCATGTGCAACGTCGCGCACATCTCCATTACCAATTATTAAAGTTTTATCGCTTTCATTCTGTAATTCTGCAGAATTACAGAATGAGTTACGGATGGCAACAGCTTGCTTTAAAGTATCCCATTGCGCGGGAACCTTACTCATTTCTTTTCGTGTGCGAGCGTGTAATGTAATTGCCGAAGGTTTCGTTTCCAATAATTTTGGTAGCCATGTATCAAGTTCATTAGTATCGTATCCAATACGGGTTTTTACCGACACTGGTAAATCTTTAGCTCCTTCTTTTGTTGCATAAATAATTTCTTGAGCTAGCTCAGGGTTTTGTATAAGAGCAGCTCCGGCACCTTGTTTTTCAACTGATTTATCTGGACACCCCATGTTTATATCAATTCCATCAAAGCCCAACTCGCGCGCAATGTTCGTTGCGGTTTCCATGTGTTTGGGTATTGCACCAAAAATTTGCGCAACAATTGGTCGTTCACTTTCACCAAAACGAAACTTAGCCCGAAGTTTCTCTTGTCCCTTTTCATCAGCAAACACCAACCCATCGGCTGAAGTAAACTCAGTGAAAGTTACGTATTCCTTCACTTGGACCTCCGACGTCCAAGTAGGACTTTTGCCTCCTTGGTTTTTACTATATTTTGCAATAATGGCCCGAAAGGAAGCATCTGTGACGTCTTCCATGGGTGCCAGCACAAAAAACGGCTTCTCTAATTTTTGCCAAAAATTCATTAAAGCACACTACCACATTTTATTGGCGTGAATACCCCGCCAGCTTGCTGCGGGGTAACACTATAGAACGTGTCGTCGGTGGACGACTCATCTTCCAACATAAAACCACGGTACCGCCCCGCCAATACTCCGCTCAGTTCTGCTGCGGAGATGGCGAGAAAGGGCGGTCTTTTTTATTTTCAAAATGCTAAATAGGTCGGTTAACCGACCTATTGGATATTTCTTGATGGATTGTTTATCCTTTACAGGTTGAGAACAGTAAAATAAAAAGCCTGTCGCTTACGCGACAGGCTAGTGGAGGAATGTGCTGATACACAAATGGGATATGAATTCTTACAAACACCTCCTTGCAGTATTCAACTTTAAACATTAAATACTCCAAGGAGATGGCGAGTAAGTGAACTATGAAATACACCGCGAGTAGATAGAACAACTCTCCACACACTCACTCGCCAAGGGGTAATGTTCGAAACACTAATTGAACTTAAGAATCTGTCAGCACACCCCTTTTAACTTCCAATGTCCTAAGTGTCTCAGTTAACCGATACACTTATCTTAATTAATTAACTAATTAGAAACTAAAAGGGATGGCGAAGGTGGTGAAAATTCCTAAGCATTTCTAGCAAGAAATATTCTTTTCCACACACCACCTCCGCCGAACGGCACGACTCACATTACATTGAGTCATGTCGTCCTTCTTGAAATACAACTATGCCGCCTTTTTCTGAACGGTAACTGGAACTTCGTTTGCCAAGTTCCACCATTCGTTGAAAATATGATCACAAAAATGAGTCGACGTACGCCAAAGAGCAGTTTTGTGAATATGCCCCTTGTACCAACTCAATTTTCCATCAATGGTTACACCTTTCCCAGAGCGAATGTCTTTCGCGAATTTCGGGAAAAGTTCACATTTAGAGACAATCAACCTTGCCTTGTTCAACAAAAGTTTTTTACCCCATTCTGAATCCGGGCGACGATTTGCTTGATCTGCAAGCAAGTAAAGTGCCGAGCGTGCATCGTTGTGCCAATTTGCAACTGAACCACTACGACGCCTTTGCATCACATTATTCTTTGGTTGCACGCCACAAAACGAACGAAGCTGATCGCGATGTTCAAAACGGCGAACATCAATAATCGCCGAAATCAAACGAGCGGCAATCGATGGACCAACACCAGTTACAGGTTCAAAAATTCGCCTGTATACTTCTGTGCATTTAACGGCACGAGTAAGCTCCGCCATGAGGCGTTTTTCTTCCTGCACGAGTGTTTGAAAAATGACATCATTCGCTTTTTTGGCGTCAAAGTATTTTTCAATTCCTCCCTCAGGAAAAACCCCATCAGCATGTGTGTAAACACCACCGATAGTGCGTTGACGTAAACGAAGTTCACAGGCAATGCGTGCTTTTTGTGCATCTAACCAAAACCTATAATGCTCTCGCACCAAAATAATGTTGAGGTCAGCATCAAACACAGGATAGAAAAGTTTAGGTTTCCGCAGGGCAAGATTTGCCAGCAGAGATGCATCCATTTTTTTGTCCGTCTCTCCCCTTTCTTCTTTGAGAATAAAAGGAGGAATGCGTACCACTTGCCCATCAAGTTTTGCAACAAGACGACTTGCTGCAAATGCGAGATTGTCGCCTGAGCCACCAAGAACCATGGCAATTGTGTCACCCCGCTTCAGTTGTGTGGAAATAAAGGCGAGTTCTTCGTCTTCATTTTTCAGATTCAAGCGAGAGACACTTCCTGTCGGAAGTCGCACTGCGACTCGTGTTGGATGAGCTTCACCTTCAGCAGTCGCTTTAATGCGATGCTGTATTCCAATATATCGAGCTGTAATCATGATTACCACTCCCTTTTTTAATGTGCTACCAATTCTCGGATGAGAATTAGGGGGATTATTCAATACACCGATTTTATACTTATCGGAAAACCAATTCACACCCCTTTTAAATTCCAATTTTCAAAGTGTATCGGTTAACCGATACACCTAACTTAATTAATTATCTAATTAGAAACTAAAAGGGATGGCGAAGGTGGTGAAAACTCATGCGCACTTCCAAAAATAAGTACGTTTCTTCACACACCACCTTCGCCTTGGTTGGTAACGTTTCCCTACACCAAAATAGAATCAGGTAAAACACCAACCGAAAGCACTAAACCATAAATTTGACTAATGCACAAGAAAAGTGCGTAGTGGAATTTCCTAAAATTCCACTGTAAAATTGGATACTTTCCTACTCGCCAAACTTGTAATACACACGTTCATCGAAGCGCATGTCTATATATTGAATATTATTCAAATTTTCTCGTAAATCATTATCATTTACTACAGCCTTTAGGTTAAATATTGTGGCTCCTAAATCTTTATCGAGTGCAATACGTAGCTCCCAACCTGATGCGAATACAAGCCGTGCGTCATCTCCTTCAAAAAGAAAAGAACGAGGCTGTAAATCTAATACTCGTAGTGCAGCTAGAAATTCGCTGACTTGCGCAAAATATTTTGGCTCTATGTACGCTCGCAGCATGTTTGCTTTCGATTCATTAAGACCTCCCCTAAAAACTATCATCCCTTCTGGTAAACTCATGCTTCTCTCAAAAATGTACCCCCCTGCGTCCGCGTAATAACACGCTTGAGTGCTCGTACTAATGCTACCGGCACACCATAGTGCATCAGGTGCTCTTTCTGTGATAACCACTTCAGCAACACGTTTTGTTGGGCGCGCACTAACTGCGATAGTTTTTATCTTCGGAAATTCAAAACTTAAAATGTCCTCGAGTTCAGCACTAGGATACAAAAGAGAATTCTGCCTTGAGAATAAAAACAAAGTTGGCGTACTCGTATGTTCCAAAATTTTTGCCTGAATTGCCTTTGTTTTTAAGGATACATTTCCTTCAACATTAATATCCTGAACTGTCAAAAAATCCGCAAACGAAATCCAGCTAAGCGCTCCGAAGAAAGAAACAATCGCCACTACGATAAGCGCAACGCGAAGTACACGCATTTTGTTGCGCCGCTGAGCTACTTTTGAATTTGAAAGCTTAGTACGCGCTCGTTTATCCTTTGTTAAAACTACCAACCGTGACAGCCCAGCCTTATTCAATACTGGAACTCTGTCTTTACGACTCCCCTTCCACATACCCGTTATTTTTTAGATATCGACTCTCTGTCTTGCATATACGGTCGCAATACTTCAGGAATTGTAATAGACCCATCAGATTGTTGATAGTTTTCAATCAGTGACACTAAAATACGAGGTGTTGGTATTGCTGTACAATTTAATGAGTGCACGTAACGAACTTTTCCATCGTCGTCTTTATATCGCGTGTTGAATCTGCGAGTTTGAAAATCATGAAAATATGAAGCTGAGCTTATTTCACGATATTTTTCTTCAAGTGGAACCCAAAGCTCGATGTCATATTTTTTTACCTGCCCCTGTCCTAAGTCGCCCCCACAATTGAGAACTGTATGATAGGGGATGTTAAGAGACTCGATAAACTCCTCTGTATTTCTATTTAGCCATTCGTGCCATTTAACTGATTCTTCGTGACTCGCTTCGCACAAAATTACTTGTTCAAGTTTATAAAATTCGTGCACCCGAATAAGTCCCTTGGTATCTTTTCCGTGACTTCCCGCTTCGCGCCTATAACATGGCGAAAACGAAAGAAACTTTTTCGGCAACTCAGACTTCTCTAGCACTTCGTCAGAGTGATATCCCATAGTAGATATTTCAGAAGTACCAACTAAATAATCGTCATCCTGAGTTCGATACACGTCTTCAGCCTCGTTCGGAAGATGTCCTGTACCAAATAAATTACTTTTTCGTACAATTGCAGGGACAATCATCGGGTCAAATCCTCGCTTCAAAAAAAAGTCCATCGCGTAATTCCAAATTGCGTACGATAAGAGTGCTCCGTCGTTTTTAAGAAAATATCCCCGAAAGCCTGAAACCTTCACTCCTCGTTCAAAATCAACCATGTCGAGATCATTCATAATATCCACATGGCTCTTGGCCTCAAATTCAAATTTTGTTTTTTCTCCCCAAACTTTTATTTCTTGGTTGTCTTCGTCAGAGTCACCGTCAGGAACCGACATGTCTGGGACGTTTGGAACTTGCAACATCAGCGCTTGCCACTCCTCCATAACTTTTTTTAGTGCATCTTCCTCTTTTTGAAGTTCTGCTTTCAGTGTCTGCATTTCAGCTATTTTTTCTTCCTTGGTTTCCGAATTTATGATAGTGGCGATATTTTTAGAAACTTCGTTTTGCTCTGCACGTTTTTCTTCTATTGTTTGCAACAGTTCTTTACGGGAATCATCTAAAGACAAAAGCTTATCTAAATCGATTTCGATATGTTTTTTCTTGGCACCCGCAGCTACGGCGTCTTTATTTTCACGAATGAATTTGATGTTTAACATGATGATACAATCCTACTATGAGCAACGATATCCAACAACTCCCTAAAGCGCACTTTCCTTCGCTATTAACTCAAATTAGCGACCCTCCCGAACAACTATACTTACATGGGTCTCTCCCTTCTGAAGACACAAAGAAGTTGGCAGTTGTAGGGTCTCGCAAGTGCACAAGCTACGGACGTGACGTGGTCGACTATTTAATTGGTGGGCTGCGCGGTTACGACATCTCCATAGTTTCTGGACTAGCACTCGGTATCGACGGGCACGCGCACAGTGCAGCGTTGGAAAATAATCTTCATACCATAGCAATACCAGGGTCGGGATTATCAGAAAAAGTTTTGTATCCCCGGTCACACGTAAACTTGGCTCGCCAAATAGTAGAAAGTGGCGGAGCCCTTATAAGCGAACTTGAACCCGAACAGAGCGCAGCTCCGTGGACGTTTCCCAAACGCAATAGAATTATGGTTGGACTTTCACACGCCGTACTTGTTATTGAAGCTACGCAGCGGAGCGGTACTTTGATCACTGCACGCCTTACCACGGATTACAATCGCGATCTCTTAGTTGTGCCCGCATCAATTTTTGCATCTTCCTCCAAAGGAGCGCACCAGTTTTTAAAATTAGGAGCAACTCCAGTTACCACTCCCGAAGATATTTTAGAGGCACTTTCAATACCTTTCGATATATCGAAAGGTATTGAAAGTGCAGTGCACCGCGATATATCCAATCTATCAAAACAAGAACTTGAAATCGTAGAATTTCTTGCAAACCCAATGTCTCGCGACGAACTTATCGAACAACTTTCATTTTCCGTAACGCAGGCAAATATCTTACTTTCAAAATTGGAACTCGATGGAGTGATTGTTGAAAAAATGGGTACACTCAGACAAGCATAGAAAAAACCTACTCGACTGAAATCGAGTAGGTCTATATTTTTGTACTTCATCACGATGGTGTCCCCAACTTACTGCGTTCGATACACTCACTAACGATTGTGAGTCCGGGAAATTCTACAGACAAAGTCAATTTCATAGCTCTATCAAGTGCTATGCATTCCGGAAGTGTCATTGGCGCACTCGTTCCATATATGCGCATGCTTTGGAAAAGTTCTCCGTCGGGAAACAATAATGAAATTAACAAGACAATTTCTTTCATAGCAACCTCCTTTGTGTGCCGTTTTTACAATCTCATAGTACGTTACCCCACGCAACACTTTTGCCTTTTTGCAAAAACCATGTAACCCTATCCTAGTATGAAGCTGGTAATAGTTGAATCACCCGCCAAAGCGAAAACCATCGAGAAATATCTTGGTAAGGATTTTACTGTGCGTGCAAGTGTTGGGCACGTGCGCGATTTACCCAAGAGCAACAAGGACGCGATAGATATTAAAAAGGGGTTTGTACCAAAGTATGAAATATCGCCTCAAAAGATTGAAGTTATTTCCGAACTTACCAAAATAGCAAAGAAAGCTGATGAAGTGATTCTTGCAACTGACCACGACCGAGAGGGAGAAGCTATTGCGTGGCACTTACAACAAGTATTGGGTCTTAAAAAACCTAAGCGTATTGTGTTCAATGAGATTACTAAGGAAGCTGTTCAAGATGCTTTGAAAAATCATAGACTGATTGATGAGAACATGCGCGAAGCTCAAGAAGCTCGCAGAGTGCTTGATAGACTGGTGGGTTACGACTTGTCTGGTCTTATTTGGAAAAAAGTTCGCTACGGCCTTTCTGCAGGAAGAGTACAATCGCCTGCACTGCGCATAATTATGGAGCGCGAACGAGAAATTCGTGCATTCATTCCTGAGAAATATTGGGTTATTACCTCGGAAACCAAAACAAAAAATTCTACACCAGTTACATTTACTTGCATAGAGGAACCTAAAACTCAAAAAGATGCTGACACAATAGTGAGCGAGGCGAAAAAAAATTCATGGAAGGTTGCCAGTATCAAGGAAACCGCAGCTAAACGTTCACCTCGCGCACCATTTACCACAAGTACTCTGCAACAGACTGCTAGTTCACGCTTGGGCTATGCACCGTCGCGAACCATGGGAATCGCTCAGAAACTCTATGAAGCTGGACTTATAACCTATATGCGTACCGACAGCACGACGATGTCGAAGCAAGCACTCGCACAGATAAGCAGTGTCGTGGGAAGTGAATACGGAAAAGATCAACTCTCCATTCGTGAATACAAAACCAAATCGAAATCGGCTCAAGAGGCGCACGAAGCTGTTCGCCCTTCTGATATTAGTAAAATCTCGGCCGGGCGCACTGATGACCAGAAGCGACTATATTCTCTTATCTGGGCACGTGCAGTATCAAGCCAAATGGTAGACGCGGAAATAAAACGTACAAAAATTACTGCTGAAGTAGAAAGTACTGCAGTTCCCGCTTTTACCGTAACTGGTTCACGCGTCGTAAAAGAAGGTTGGCTGCAAGCCGACCCAGCAGCACGTGGTGAAGACGTGGACTTACCTAAAGTCGAAGAAGGCGAAGCTCTTGACGTAAAAAGTGTGGACGCTCTGGGAAAAGAAACACAGCCACTTCCTCGCTACACTGAAGCAGGACTCATTAAAGAACTTGAAAAACGTGGCATTGGACGACCAAGTACGTACGCCGCTATTATGCGCACTCTTTCTGACAGAGGCTACGTAACTAAAGAGGGGCGAACACTTACGCCGACTGACACAGGTGACGTGGTTAGTAGTTTTCTCGAAGAACACTTCGCTAACTACGTGAGTGATACCTTTACTGCGGAAATGGAAACTGAACTCGATGAAATTGCTGATGGAAAGCGCGAGTACGCAAAAACTTTGAAAGAATTTTATACACCGTTTGCAAAGGCAGTCGCCTCGAAAGAAGGCGTACCAAAGTTAACCAACCTCGGCCCCACTCCAAAAGAATTCAAATGTCCGTTGTGTAAAAAAGAAATGGTATTCAAATTAGCTAGAAACGGGAAGTTTATGAGCTGCGCGAAATTCCCCGAATGTCACGGTGCGCGCAAAGAAGACGGAAGCATTATCGAACCGCCGAAAGAAATTGGGGAAAAGTGTCCCAAATGTGGTGAGCCGGGCCCTCGAAGCAAGCAAGACCCTGGGAAACTTGTGGAACGCGAGGGGCGTTTTGGTATGTTTATATCATGCGATCGTTACCCAAAATGTAAATACATAAAGCAGGATGATTCTCTGAATTCTACTGGAGTTAAATGTACCGAATGTAAAGACGGCGAGCTAATCGAGCGACACGGTCGCTTTGGTCCTTTCTTTAGTTGTTCAAACTACCCTGACTGTAAACTCGCAATTAAGGCTCGACCTACTGGAAAAAAATGCCCTACCTGCGAACAGCTTATGATGGATGGGACAAAAACCATACCAGAGCGCTGTAGTAGTAAAGCCTGCCCTAATCATAATCCGCACAAGCTGTAGAATCCGAATAGTAGCACGCAACCTGCGTTGCGTGTGCAGCTTGTCTTTGTCGGGCGGAGCCATGTTTTTGTGACACCAAGGAACAAAACGGGCGAGCCGGGGTCGAGCGCACTTAGTAGAATTACACGCAAAGCGTGGTAATTATACTTAGTGACGGGTGACCAAAAACGATCCCCGAACGATGTTCAGACAAAAAGTGTCCTAACCATCGCCCAGATAAACTCACGTAAAAATACAACCTCAGCGATTTCTCGCTGAGGTCTTCAATGTTACATACCCATGAGAAAACGTTGGGTTTCCTCAGCCCACGCGTCGTCAATGCGTGGTTTTGGCACATTTGCTTTCCTTGTTTTTACGCGCAAAGCCGCCAGAGTTTCACCACATTCCGTACAATACTTGTCCCATGCGGAAGAATTTTTCCATGTTCCACAGCTCGGACAAGGAATGAGCATATCTTCTTCGATTTCCAAAGTCATCGAACGTCTCCTTTCTGTTTAACGTGGATGCAGAACTGTATCCAAAAAATTTGAAAATACCTACGAACAGAGTACCATAGTATAATGGATATTTTTAGCGCAGTTACCAAACAGAAAAACGGAAAGATTCCACCCGTAGCCTTGAAGAATATTTTGAGTGCAATGAGCCTCTCCAAAAAGGGGGATGTGGAATTTGTCACGCGTGCATATATGCTTACCCGTCGCGCCCACCGCGGACAAAAGCGCTACTCAGGAGAAGCTTATTTGGATCACCCTGTCTCCACTGCTCAGTATTTGGCAAATCTTGGTATGGGTCCAACTATCGTCGCCGCTGGTTTACTGCACGACACATTAGAAGATAGCGACATCACTCCCGAAGAAATTGAAAAGGAGCTGAGCGCCGATGTGTGCCGACTTGTTGAGGGCGTTACAAAATTGGGTCACGTGCGTTACCAAGGTGTAAAACGCCACACCGAAAGTCTTCGTAAACTTTTTGCGGCAACTTCACAAGATGTTCGTGTCATGATTATTAAACTCGCCGACCGACTCCATAACGCGAAAACTCTTGAACATGTTCCACGAGACGACAAACGAGAGCGTATTGCCCACGAAACACTCGAAATCTACGCTCCAATTGCTGATCGGTTAGGAATGGGATTAATGAAACGAGAATTAGAAGATGCAGTATTTCCGCACGCCTACTCCGATGAGTACAAAAAAGTTTCAAAAATTTTCAAAGAAGCGGGCGGAGACGACATAAAAAGATTGGAGCGTATACACAACAATGTAAAAAAGAAGCTCGCCGAATATGGCCTTAAAAAGTTTCAAACATCAAACCGCGTAAAGGGGCTGTATAGTTTTTTTCGAAAACTTGAACGTAAAAACTGGGACGTCACTAAGATTTTTGATGTCTGGGCACTACGCATTATCGTAGACTCAGTAGCAGACTGCTATACCGTGCTAGGAATTGTGCATGGAGAGTGGCGCCCTTTGCCGGGCAGGGTAAAAGATTATATTGCATTTGAAAAACCAAACGGCTACAAAAGTATTCACACTACAATACACACAGGCGACGGTGGTATTATCGAACTACAAATTCGTACTAAAGAAATGCATAAAGAAGCACAACTTGGTATTGCATCGCATTTTTCATATAAAGAAATTAAAAAAGGTAAAAAGAGTTCGGAGAGTGGTGCAATAAGTTGGATTCGTCAGTTTATACCTGCTCGTCTTTGGATGGAAGGCCAGGGCAAATCGTCCACTGGAGAAACAAAAAAAACGTACATCGGCGACGATACTCCTGAATGGCTAAAACATATGGCCGAGCCGCAAGATGTACACGACAATAATCCGCATGTCTTTTTACAGGATATGAAGGCAGACTTTTTTAGCCATCGTGTATTTTTGTTTACGCCTCGCGGCGACGTCATCGACCTACCGCTCGATTCAAGTCCAATAGATTTTGCGTATGCCATACACTCTGATGTAGGTAACCACATGTCGGGTGCCAAGGTTAACGGAAAAATGGCAGCGCTTGATAGCTGTCTTAAAAACGGCGATATCGTTGAGATAATGACTAGCAGTAAGTCTAATGCAACTCAAAAATGGATTGATATGGCAAAAACAGGTTTGGCAAAACGGCAGATACGCTCATTTCTGCAAAAACCCTTAAGTAGTTAGGCTGTTTATACAGCAAAATTTTGAATCGAGTAGATGTCTTCCTCATCATCTTCTTCTTGTTCTTGAACGACGAGCACATTTTCATTATCACCCTCGGTGCGTGGAGTACTTTCTATCTCTATTGAATCTGCTACTCCAATAAATTGCAGCAACGGTGATGGTATTACAGTACCTACCGGTGTTGAAACTGGTTGTGTCGTGGCAGATACCACACTGTTGTTAAGCAACAAAAGTAACTGAGCAACATCAGTTGGTGTGAAAAAATCTATATGGACTTTACCACCTTTGGCACGTGGCTCTATCTGAACTCGTGTACCTAATTTTTCTGTTAGGTCACGCTCAAGTTGTGCAAGGTCTGGAGGGAGATCTTGTTTACGTGCACGATCTGTTGCAATACTGCGCGCAATTCTTTCTGTCTCGCGAACCGTTAATCCCTTTTCCGAAATTTCTTTAAACAATTCAATTTGTTGTTCTGGCCTATCGACGAGCATCAAAAGCGGGCGTGTGTGTCCCTCGGTTATCTGGCGAGCAACTACAGCTTGCTGCATTTCATCTGAAAGAGAGAGTAGTCGTAATGAGTTGGAAACATATTCTCGACTTTTCCCCACCTTCTTTGCAATTTCTACATGCTTTAGGTTAAACGTGTCTGCCAACTGTCGAAAAGCCACCGCACGGTCAATTGGATTCAAGTCTTCCCGCTGTAAATTTTCAATAATCGCAAGTTCCAGCTTCATTTTGTCAGAATCCTCGGAAGAACGAATCAAAACAGGTACTTGCGATACGCTCGCAAGTTTAGAAGCTCGTAGTCGTCGCTCCCCTGCTACAAGTTCGTATTCAACTGATATACCGCCGTCACTGCGTTCAATCTCACGACGCGTTACCACTAAAGGTTGCAAAATTCCATATTGGCGAATAGATTCTGCAAGACTTGCGAGTGCGTCTTCATTAAATTCCTTTCTCGGCTGAAAAGGGTTTGGGAGAATACGATTCACCTCTACCCAAAAAACTGAATTGTTGTAAAAGTCTGATGCCATTGCGGGCAGTATACCATAGTGAGTTTTACCAAGTTTTTCACAAATGTGTGCATATGTGGAAACCTGATGCGTGTAACACAAATTACCTAAAGGGCTGGAAGTTTTCGCTTCTGCATGTAGAATATTCAACACATGCCGAGGTGGCGGAATTGGTAGATTCAATACGGGCGCACGACTCGCAATTATTTTATTTGCGTGTCCCGTACAGAGTGTATCAATACACTATGCCGAGGTGGCGGAACTGGTAGACGCGCACGACTCAAAATCGTGTTCTTTACAGAGTGGGGGTTCGATTCCCCCCCTCGGCACAAATGAAGAATAAACCCAGATTTTTTCTGGTTTTATTTTTTATTTAGTTGTGGGAATCGAAAGCCACAGCGTTGTGCGAGTTTGAGCGAGGAACGAGCGAAAGACGAGTACCGCGATGCGGGGTCGAGAGATTTTTCCGGCAGGAAAAATACTCGTGACCTAGTCCCTCCCTAATATAAAAAACATGACAACAATGATAGACGAAGCAGCAGAAGCACTGCGAAAAGGCGAGCTTGTAGTTTTTCCAACTGATACTGTTTTTGGTATTGGCTGTGACCCGTTTAATGAAGACGCACTGCGTGCACTTCGCGCTTCAAAAAACCGCTCTCTAGAAAAAAGCACACCTATACTTGTCGACTCCATCGAAACTGCGCATTCGTTAGCAAGTATCCCCCAATATTGCGAAAACCTCATAGAGCAACATTGGCCAGGAGCACTTACTGTTATTGCGAAACAAAAAACCGAATTTCCTTCCTTGATTTCTAATGATGACACAGTCGCGTTGCGTATGCCCGACCACGAAGATTTGTTGGAATTAATAACGAGCGTCGGTGGAGCTCTTGCCGCCACAAGTGCAAACTTATCTGGACAACCACCACTTATTACGTACGACGAAGTATATGCTACGTTTTCAGAAAAGGCTTCTGTGATAATTCCCGGTTCAGTGCAAGGTGGCACTGCTTCTACAATTATCGACTGCACAGGCAACAAGCCAAAGATTGTTCGCGAGGGTCCTATTAATCTTGAATAATAGAGTGTTTTCATATAAGCTCGCATTAGCTGCACATTGTTAAACTAGAAACAAGGTAAACGGAGAAACCATAATGTCTACTAGTCCAATAATCATCCCTCTTGACGGGATGACCGAATCTACGGCGCTCGCTATGGCAAAAGAATTGTCGGGTAGCGTGTGGGGATTCAAAGTGAATGACCTGCTTATCGAGTGTGGTGTCAGTATTGTCACTAAATTGAAAAAATACGGCAACGTCTTTGCTGACCCAAAACTCCACGACATTCCAAATACTGTTTCCAACAGTGTACAACGACTGGATGAAGCTGGGGCAGACTTTATATCTATTCATGCTTCAGGCTGGACTGAAATGATGGAAGCTGCAGTTCAAGCAACTTCTAACAGTAAAATACTTGCCATCACTATTCTCACATCCTTAGACGACGAAGGTGTGGATGCTATCTATCACAATTCGACTATCGATCAAGTTTTATGGCTTGCTGAGATAGCGAAATTCAGTAAAGTTCACGGGGTTGTATGTTCCCCAATGGAACTTGAATTGCTCGAAGAAATACCCGAGCTCATTAAGGTGATTCCCGGGATTCGTCCAAAGTGGTATCTAAATGAAGATGACCAGAAACGTGTTGCTACTCCGGAAAATGCAATGAAGAACGGGGCAGACTTGCTTGTCATTGGACGCCCGATAACTAGCGACAAAAATCCGTACGAGGCAGCCCAAAGAACCATGGGCGAGATTGTGGATATACATGTGTGAATGATGCTAATACACGATTTCAAACGCCGCGCAGGAAAAATATCCTGCGCGGCGTTTCCTTTTCTATGCGTGTTACACTTTACTGTATGAAATTTCCCCTTTCAAAAGATGCTCGTGTTCTTCTAGTTCGTGTTTTTCTAATCGTAATGGCGGCAGGCTCACTCTACGGAGTGTACGACAATCAAGAGTTTCTGGCCCGTTTCCCATTTTACTTATCAGCAGCAGCTGACGTATTATTCGCTGGCATCTTTCTTTACTTTGCATACTTTTTGCCCACCTTTATTACTCGCACAAATCGAAAAATACTGATGGTAGCATTGGCGGCTTTTTGGGTATACACAACAGCAGTGAGTCTCAGCAGTTCAGCACTCTATGCTTTTAATTTGGGAATTTTCTATGTTGCGCTCGAAGCAGGTAAAAGCATTCCGGTATATATTGCATCTGAAGTTATATACCTCGCAATACTCCCCGCTCTTGTGTTTGGTTTTGTGATTTGGTTGGTACGGAAAGTATAATCAAATGGTGACTGACCTCGTTTCTGCTAAATTTGAGACACCCATTCATTATGGGGATACCCTATTACATTTTCTTGTATTCCTTCCAAATAACCCAAAGTATTAACAGGTCAACAAAAATAATACCTAACAATATATATGAATTTGTGTATGTAAATCTATACAACTCGTAGATAACAAAAAAACCTATAAGCCAAAAACTTGTAGGGAAAGCCCATTTTTTGTGCTTTAACAGCGAAATTGAAATGACAATGTCGATGATTCCCCAAAAAATCAAATAAGCAGAAATGAAATAAGTTATATATATTGGATGCAATTGTAGAAACCCATTAGCCACCGTAAATAAAAAATCTGTTGGATCTTCTATTAGCTCAGACCTCATTATCTTATACAGCAAATCAATAAGGGGGACATGTATCAATTTAAGTAACGCCAGACCAAACAAAAGCCTTAGTGCTCCGTAAAAAGTGCGCCAAAACATAGCCAGACGGAAAAAATCAATTTTTTTGTTGCCAATCTGCATTACAAGAAAGTTTAGCACACTCATGTATTCTGTTATTTCAGAATGGATACTAGCTAAGTATTTTTAGTGTTTTGTGACTCCACGGGGTGAGAAAGTGTTGGGCTCTTTCGCAAGAGGTTGCCTAGTATTTTGAGGTCGCAAAAAATGCTGACAACCTATACTGTTTCTGTAAGGAATCGGCGTCAGCTCACTACGCAAAATTAGCGTTCTATGAACTCAATTCTGCCAAGTGGCTCCTACCCGGACTCGGCCACAACTCTTTCAGAGTCGGCTTCGCGGCCTCCGTCTTTCGATTCCCCGTCGAGACTCTGCAGCATCTAAAAACCCCATGCGTTGCATGAGGCCTTAAGATGCTGTGACTCCACGGGGAATCGAACCCCGATTGCAAGATTGAGAACCTTGTGTCCTAACCGTTAGACGATGGAGCCAAGTGCAAAGAGTATAATATATTTTATGGTTCTATACTATTTAAATAAAATACGTAAAAAATTTGTGCTTTCGCGATTGCAAGATGAAAACCTACCTATCACCTGTCTAATACTTCGACAACGCTGATTTCTCAACTACGTTGAGAATCGGATGAAAAGCAAAGCAGTTTGTTTTTCATTCCCACCCGTTAGACCTGCCTGCTCCGCATTCGCAGGCATGGCAGGCATGCGATAAGGCCATAATTTAAAATCGTGCACGATTTCACCTTTTCTTCCAGGTAAAAGAAAACCACGCATCACGTGCTGTTCAAGGTTTTAAGAGTAGTTATAAAAACCAAGTACAGCACGCAACGTGCGGTGGGCGGCGCTGTAATCAGCGGGGGTGAAATTGAGCGCCTAGGACTAGGAAAAGATTCCAACGGGAAAAGGAAACTTTTTATCCTTGCTTTTAGTGTAGTGATTACGTCGCAATTGTCAACTACGACTCAAGCCACTCGGTTTCTTGGCGAACCAAAAGTTCTCGTGCACGTTGCGGTTCAGCAAGAATTTCTTTTATAGCTTTTTCGAGACGAATACCAGACTGCGACCCTTTTACAAGAACAACATCTCCCTCCTCGAGCATCGCACGCACAGTGAGTCCCGCCTCTTTGGCATCCCCGGTATCAAATTCTTGAATACACTCAGCACTAAAACCAGCTTCGCGCGCTGCCGCTGCGATTTGTTTTGCGCGTACACCAACAGTAATTAGTGAATCTGCAACTCCTGTAATTTGAACTCCAACTTTTTTATGTGCATCTGCACTAAAACGTCCGAGCTCTAGCATATCTCCAAGCACCGCAATTTTTTTTCCTGTAACTTCAACTTTTCGGAGCGTCGTTATTGCAGCGCGAAGCGCTACGGGTGATGAGTTATATGAATCATCTATTATAATTGAATCGTTAAACCCTTCCAAAATTTTCATACGACCCTTGGGCCCTCTTTCTTTCTCAAGTGCCTTTGCTACTGACAGAGGCTTCATACCAAGCACTTGTGCAACTGCAAACGCACTGAGCACTGGATACACCTGATGCTTTCCTACGCGTCCTAAGATTTGCACCGGAATATGCGAGCCTTTTTCCTCGATGTGCAGACTCATACCAACCAAAGCCCCTTGTGTGTCGTACAAGAATGAAGAATGCGACGCCGAAACATCGTTATGTGCTTCCATTCCAAACAAAAGCGTGTGTGTTTTTGGAAACTCTTTTTTTAAGGCAAGCGTGAGTTTATCGTCTCCTGAAATCACGAGCGTTCCGCCACTTTGCAACGCTTTTACAAGTGCTTTCTTTTCGTGTATCACTGCCTCGGGATTTGCAAAATTTTCTACGTGTACAGGAACGTCGGGCAGTGCTGTAACTACAACGATGTCGGGCGACAGCCACTTTGAAATACTTTGGATATCGCCCGGCCGATCGGTTCCCACTTCCAACACAAGCCACTTGGGATAGTGATTAGCTAAAAGTATTAGAGCTAACCCTTCAAATATAATTTTGACCCAAAGAAAAGGATTATTCCAACCTGTATCGCAGCCCAAAATAGTAAGCGGAACACCTATTTCACTATTAAAACTTTTAATATTTTTGCGAATGTACAGGGAACTTTGTAGGGCTGTATAGATTGCATCTTTAGTGCTTGTTTTACCAACACTTCCAGTTACCGCTATAATCTGCGGTTTATATTTTTTTAGAACGAGGCGTGCTTCCCACGTAATTATTATTATGACTATTTTTCTTACAAATGATTTCATGCGTGTAAAACTTTACGTCATGTAGCATACCACGAGATATATGTGTAAACATTACGTATTCTAACGATCAGGAGGAATGTTGTAATAATTTATAAGAAATTGAGTGATGTCCATAAACGGCCGTGTGAGTGTTTGAGAAGCATACAAAGCTCCTTGTGGTTCTACATTAAGTAAAAATACTAAATATTTTGCGTCATACGCGGGGAAGTAACCGAAAAATGAATGTAGGAAACGGTCTTCATAGTATCCGCCATCTGGTGAAGCTATTTGCGCAGTTCCCGTTTTTGCGGCAATACTATATCTATCCATTTTCACACTCCCACCTAGAAGCGCCTCATCAAAAACCTCAACGAGCATCCGAGTTATTGTTTCTGCTGTTTCAGGAGAAAGCACTTGTTCTCGTACATCAGAGTTGTTGATTGTATGAGTAAGACCATTGCGCGTATTGATGGCCGAAACCACGTATGGTTGCTCCGCATATCCATCAGGGAGTATTGAAAGCGCACGCACCATATTTATCGGTGTCACGGCAACTCCCTGTCCGAAACTGGCGGTTGCATATTCAATATCACGAGGACTGTTTAAATTCTCTGTTAAGTTACGTGCTTCGTTGGGTAAATCTATTCCTGTCTCTTCGTTCAATCCGTAGCGATACATGTAGCGACGAAATTCGTCTTTACCCATTGCGGAAACAACGTACGCTGCGCCGGTGTTAAGTGACTGGGAAAGTATCTGCTGCATTGGTACGACTCCCCTCGCTTTTCCATCAAAGTTAGATATTGTCGAACCGTCGAGCGTTAATGACCCTCTGTCGTTATATGTTGACTTTGTTGTAATCGCACCCGAGTCCAAACCAGCAGCCATGGTAAGCGGCTTCATAATAGACCCCATCTCGTATACTCTTTCGACAAGTGGATTGGCAAACTGAGATATTTGTGCACTTCCAAAATTATTTAAATCAAATCCAGGAGAGACTGCCATCGCTCGTATAATTCCAGTTTGAGGCTCAATGACTATAGCGGCCGTAAACTTTGAATCCCATTCATCTTGTAAATCATTCAGTACGTTTTCGACATAGAGCTGCACCGAAGGTTCAATGGTGGTAATGATATTTCCTTCGCGCTGATTTACGGGAACAAATACCACGTCGCGAACATTCGTGAACAATTCAGCAAAAAAATTTACATATAAGTTGCTCCCGCCCCGCACAAGTACATCTTCGAAATATCTTTCCAGCCCATAGCGTCCATTGCGTACGTCGCCATCATAGGCTACAAACCCCAATATGTGCGATGCAAGTGCACCTCCTGGATAATAACGCCAACGCTCTGGAATAATTAGTACCCCATCGAGGTCGGCCGTACGGATTGCATCTGCCTGTGCTGTGGTGAGGTGCGTTTGAATCCCTTCGTAGGTATCATTTGTCTTTGTCGCACGAATCATAAATGTTTCGCGATCTAGTTCTATATAGGGAGCTAGAGTTTTATACACTAATTCTGGTTTCGTAACTTTGTTTGGATTTAATGCTAAAACAAATCCTTTTTTTATTGTGGCACCACTTATTTCTCGCCCATCTTTATCTTTAAAAAAGATACCACCTCGATCATAAAATCCTCCAGACGTACTTACGTATTGGTCAGTTGCTTGCGTGCGATACTCGGCACCATGAATTATCTGTAAAAAATATAGGCGCACAACCAACAGTAATGCTACCAAAAGTAGTAGTCCTAACACTAGGCGGGTTCGTATTATAAAACGTTCTCTTTTTTGTCTCGCCACCATCGCCTTATTATAGTACCGCTATTACTGAGTACTTGCTTGCCCAAGGTATCGGCTTCTGGTCACGTAATCTTTGCTAGAAATGGTACTGAAACCGAGCGTAGTTGCTAAGCCAAGAGTAATAGTGTTCTTTCCTTGCAAGTAATCTACTTCGAGTTCTGCAATGCGCGAACCCGCATCGGCTACCATACCTTGTGTTTCTTCGCGATCAATTGCATATACGACAGCCATACCAATAAAATATATATAGAGCACTACCAACACCAGTGTTAGTACTATTAATAATCCTATCGTACGTTGCTGTACATTTTGTAAAACAGCTGCAGCAACTTTCACTTGCCTACGCAAGCCAACTTTTTGTTTAAATATCTTTTTCATCAGAGTGTGTGAATCTAAATACCCGAAGCTTCGCGCTACGTGAACGCGGATTTTGCCCAACTTCGGAACTACTTGGAGTTATTGGTTTCTTTGTAACCACTTCGCCGCGCCCTTCTTTTGCCCAAACGCGAAACGTCTCCTTTACTAACTTATCTTCAAGACTGTGAAATGTGAGGAATGCAACTACTGCGTCTTCGTGAGTAATGTTTGGAAGCGCTTCTAAAAGACTCTTAAGTGCTCCCAGTTCATCATTCACTGCGATACGCAACGCTTGGAATGTTTTTGTAGCAGGATTTCGTTTGCCGTGGCGATATGCAGCTGGAGTTCCTTTGCGAACTATGTCCACTAACTGTTGTGTGGTTTCAATCGGTGCATTCTTGCGCGCCGCTACAATTTCGCGAGCAATGCGTCGAGAAAATCTCTCTCCGCCCCAACCGTACAAAATGTCGGCAATATTCTCTTCCTGCCAATGATTAACGATTTCGTGTGCTGTTAAAGCATTAGTATCGTCAGTATCACTGAGTGTCATCTGCAATGGTTCGTCTTTCAAAAAACTGAACCCCCTGCCCGACACTTCAAGCTGATCACTACTCCAACCTAAATCGAATAGCGCTTTGTCGATACCGTCTATTTTGTATTCAGCTAATTTCGCCGAAACATTACGGAAGTTATCGTGAATAAGAGTGACGTGTGGCTTACTTCCCTTCAACGCACTCCGTGCTCGCGCTAAAGCACCACTGTCGACATCGAAACCTACAAGATGACCTTTGACACCTAAAAGATTAGTGAAGGCCTTGGCATGCCCACCACCACCTAAGGTGCCGTCGAGTACGGTATCTTCCTCATGTATTTCAAGTACTTCAAGTACTTCTTGTAAAAGAACAGGTACGTGCCGGGTGGTGCTTGCCCCGTTAACATCCTTTGGATGTGGTTCGGGGGTTGTCGGCGTCGAGCCGCTGGAGGATTGCATAATATTGAGTGCGCATGACTATGGAAAATCCTCCAGCAACTCGATGTAAACAACTTCGAGTTGGTCGTACTTAGTTACTTATTAATAAACTTTCATCCCATCTTTTAAAAAGTGGATAGTTAGTGCAGTACGAGGCGCATGAGTTAATTTTTTTGAGTTGTATCGTGCATACAACGATGAAAATTTCACGAAATGCAACAAAGTAATGTTCTGACTAGCTACTTTCTAAAATTAAAGAACTCCAATTTCGCCCAACTTCTCCGCCATAGCGTCTCCCTGTTCTTCGATATGCGACTGGTACGTGCTCCATCGTTTTTCATCCCAAATTTCGACTCTGTCTGCTACTCCTGCCAAAACAACTTTTGTTTTTAGAGTCGCAAACTTTTTAAGATGTTCAGGAACCAATATTCTTCCTGTGCTGTCTAAACTAACTTCTACCGCGCCAGAAAACATAAAGCGGGTGAATCCACGGGTGTCTGATTGGGCGAAGCTTAGTTCCTTTAAACGCTTCGCAATTTCGGCCCATTCTTTTTCTGAGTAGAGAAACAAACAGTTGTCGAGTCCTCGGGTGATTACTAACTTTTTTCCAAGTCCATCCTTAAACTTTTTTGGCAACATGAGTCGCTTCTTATCGTCTAACGTGTATGTGTATTCGCCGAGAAGCATGTTCCAAATGTTTATTTCCCACTCTTTCCCACTTAAAGGTTATATTACTACACTTCGTCCCACATCATGAAACAAGTTATCCACATGGTTTCATCTACACAAAACAAAAAGACACGAGATGCTTCTCTCGTGTCTTTTTGTAATCTTAGATCGTTGACTACTCTTCTTTAGGTCATCTTCTAGATACTATTCAACAACATGTTTTTCCATTTCTTTGGAAACTTCCGAAGCATCAGCTAGATTAAACAATAACTCACTTTTACGAACTATTCTCTTAGTGATCGCAGAAGCCATCTCTTTACTCCATTCCTGCAGTAATTCACTCTGTACACTATATAATCCAAGTGAATTTTTGAAAAGAAACCCTTCTTTCTCAAGACCACGTAGAACTTGTGTGATAATACGAGACTCAAATTCCTCAAATTTTACATAATTACTTGTTATTCCAAATCCAATCCATTTATTGCTTTGATCAAGAAGTAATTCTAATATAGACTCTGCTGATACTTCTGAACGAACGTGCCTCAATAGATATAATATTACAGTTCTCCAAGCTCTAATCTTATAGCTTAAGAATACCTCATGTTCTCCATAGTCAACAACGGAAAAAGCCAACATACTTAGCCATGCTCGGAACCAATGTTCTGAGGATCTCATATAATACTCTTCAGAAGCAGGAGAAAGATACAACTCTTGGCTTTTAACCGAAAAACCTCTCCCTGAAATTGCGTCCTCAACAGAATCTAGAGTGATTATTTCTCCAGGGAATATTTTATCTGGTACAAAACCATGAATATGATTTATATTAATATACTCTTTTCCGAATTCTAGATATTGATTTAGCGTGAAAACGTTTTTATTGAGGAGTATAATCATTACGTCGATATCACTTTTTCCAATCTTACCGCCCCCATACGCTACACTGCCACTGAATAAAGAAAACACCATGTTAGCTCCGAAGATGCGTAAGGCAGCCTCAGTTAATTGTTTTTTGATGCTGACAAAATCATAATCCGTGCAGAACTGTGCTGAATCAATAGTCTTCATACTGTTTATTAGTGCAAGATATAGAAACTCCAGTCTGAGTGGCAAATAAAAGCGATCTGTCTTCATTGCCAAGCCAATTATATGACAAGTTAGTCAACCCAAGATCCCTAAAACTTTCCTGTAAAAAATGATACGAGCGTATATCAAATTCCTCGTTCGGTATAATCTCCTCTACTGCAGTTTTAAAATCAACAGGTGGAATAGCTACACCAGTAGCGTCAATACCTTTTTGGAGTCTGTGATCACTAAGTTTATTACGTAATCCTCGTCCCATTCCCTCCTGTGGCAAATATACAAATACTCCTTCTTTATATTCCGCAATTTTCGCCAAATATTCTACCATATCAGTATGGCAGTCACATGAAGAATCGCCCAATATACCAGTAATACATGCACTCATAATTCTCAAAGGGACTCTTGAAGGTCGTAGGAATAACGATTCGTTAAAAAGCACACTTCTCTCGCCAGTCTTTATTGGTAATACTGGAACATTGGTCTTAACTAGGAAGATCACTGAATCCCCAGTTATGCCAGCGATTTGTTCCTCCACTGCATCTAGAAAATATCCAACTGAAATGCATTCACCTAAAAAACTATTGCTAGCAGGGGTTGCAACATATCTACCATTGTCTGCTAGAGTTTTGTGTTTCATAAATATATTACGGTTTTTCTAGAATACGATAGTCTCTAACAATATTTCTTTATAGTTATACGTCTAGTAATTGATTTATTTTATCTTTGTTCTCTAGAGCCCACAAAAAAGTTGATAGTCGGGGTCCGGAATTTCTACCAATAAGTAAATTATATATCGTTTTAAAAAATAGTCTCTGTCTTTTTGCGTTTTCTTTCTTATCCAAATTCTCTTTTTGGACAATACCGTATACTAAACCGTTCAGTTCAGCAATCGTCCTATGTGGATTAGTCACCAACTCTGCACGCAATTCCCTAACCTTTTCTAATTCTTCTTTGGATAACGTCTCTATATAGCCAAGATTTTTTTTGTCTTCTAGCTTTATTATGTCCTTGCTATTATAAGTTTCTAGCCAAATCTTGGCTCTTTCCAATCTGTTTTCTATACTCTCCTTATCATAAGACTCCCCTTGTTCATCCAAGATTTTAATCATTTTCTCCCTATTCCACTGCACAACCTGCCCCAGCCCAACTGCCTGCCTAAAGGAAATTGGTTTCTTATAGTCGTCTTTCTTTAAAACACCACTGATTTCTAAAGCACTGACTTCAAAATTACTTAGTTGTTCTGATTCCTTATTCATCTTTTCAATTTGAGTATCAAATTCATCATACTGCCTATAAACCTCACTATCAAACGCTAGTGAAAAAGTCTTATTTGGGTCTGTCTTAAAGTAAAGCCATTTTAAAAGTTCTGGTGAATAAATTCCCAAAAGTTGTTCTGGTGAAATACTATTTCCTTTCGAACCAGACATTTTATCTCCAACACCTCTAATTCCAACAAAATCATAAGCTTGATACACTGGAGGCTCAACACCAAAAACTTCAGTCGCAATGACAGATGAAGTATCATAACTTCCGCCTGGAGTAGAATGATCTTTGCCTCCTGGCTCAAAACTAACATCTTCTACTCCCCACCGCATAGGCCAGTCAATTTTCCACGATAACTTAACAACCCTATCTTTTGTAATATCAATTGTTTCGGTTTTCCCAGTATCAAAACACTTGTAAGTTATTTTCTTATCTCCATCGTAGTCAATCACCACAGTATTGTCTTTACCTGAGAAACGAGAATAAACTGTTATAGGATAATATCCTTCTATATATTCACTATCTCGAATACTCTTTGATTTTTTACCTTTTTCTGTCATAAATGACAATAAAATCTCTGCTATTTTGTTACGCTTCTTTAAAGCCTCTATAATATACTCATCGTATCGTCCTGATTTATATTCGTCCGTCTGGTATCTATATTCTATTTCCATATCCAGATCTTTCATTGCATGCTCAAAATTTTCTTCATGATATTTGGCATAAGACTTATCAGTACCGTCTGGAGACGGAACTTCTGAAAGAGGCATTCCTACATACTTTTCAAAACTCGAATCAATATCTTGAGGAACTTTCCTGAATCTATCAAAATCATCCCAAGAAAAAATCATTTTTGATTTTTTCCCTCTTTTTCCTAGTTCTTTAAAAACTGCATACGGAGCAACTATATCTCTCAAGTTACCAAAGTGAACCATTCCAGACGGACTAATACCTGCGGCACATACATACTCGTCTCTATCTGGGAATCTATCTAATACCTCATCGGTGTAATTGCTGGCCCAATGAATCCTATTTTCTGGGTTCTCCTGTTGGCTTTTAATCTTTTCTTTTTTTCCTTTTCCCATGGTTTGAAATTTTTCCATATCTTTTCGTATTAATATATTGTATATGTCTCTTTGTGGCAATGTTGGAGTGGGTACTGTAATCCCATTTAGGCTCAAGCTGGAGGAATTTTTTGAGTATCCTCCATATTCATTAATACCACGTTCGACACCATTAGCGTGCAAATGAGTGTCATTAATTAAAATGCCATATTTCGATGGAAAACTCAAATCATTCTTTTTTGAATTAAGAAACTCGCTACTTCCGAAAACTGTTACATACATTGCGTTCTTTCTATAATGTTCGTTATCGAAATATAATCCCAAATCCACTTCAGCGCTATACTTCTGTATAATAAATATAGGAGCAAATGACTCGACATAGTTGCCACCATATTTCAAGTCCTTATTTATTATGACTGGTCTAATTGTATGTGTCTTGAAGTCAATATGTGCACCAGTTTGTTTGTCGATCCACTTATTATTTTTAATTAGAAATTTACCGATACTAATAAGGTTTTCCTTTCTGGTTATCGGACCTACTGTAACCCCTTTCTCAGTATACGCTCCCACTTTCACTTTCCTTAATTCCATATGCAGCTTTTTCATAAAAGTCGGGAAAACTTCACTAGAGATTAGTATGGAATTTGGTGCGGCACAGTCCTGTCCTTGATTATATAATTGTAATTGGATGGTAGCCATAACTGCTTCTTGTATATTTGCACTATCAGTAACTAAAACTGGATTGTGGCCATAACCATTGAAAATAAAAAGTGTTTTTTTGGAAAAAAGTTTTTTAACTTTTATTGAGTTTTGTGCTCTCCCGGTGAAAATTACAACATCCGTTATTGGTTGGTCTTCATTACTTACCTTATCTATTCGTGTTTGAGTTATTTTTGCTAAGAATTTTGATCTAACTAATCTTAGAACTTCTATATTAGTAAAGTCCTTTTCTAAATTAATCGCCACCATTAGATCTTCAAAAAAAGATGCCATATTGTCTGGTAGTCTAACTTTGACTTTTGCAGATTGAAAAGAGGGTATAACTGCGAAGCAAAAAAAAGAGTACAAGGGTTGGTTGCTAGGCAGAAAGACGGCGACGTCTTTAATTTTCTGGCCTTGAAAATATTTTGAATTCTCACTTATATTTTCCAGAAGATCCAATACTCTGATAATTTCATCAGCAGCAACAAATTTTGTTTCGTATCTGGTGAGTATATTTATAAGTGATTGCCGTTCTTTTCGTATCAGTTTTGCTGTCTTGGAACACCTTTTTTGAATCTCTAAGAAATTTATTTTCATGTTCTTACACTATTTTATCTGCCCAAAACATTGTTTATGATTGTAACCGAAAACACCTAAATCGCCAAAACGCCTAGCGTTTTGGCGATTTAGGTGTTTTCCTTTTTTAGTTGCAAGTAGAATCGCCTAACAAAAAGTGGCACGCGAAATTAAAATCTCCTGATTTTAGATGGAGCACAAGGCGCTCAAGCGAATGAGCTTGAGGTGTATGACTGATACACTGAAAGTGAGTGAGCGTAGAGCAACGAAGTGATCCGCTAAAATCAGGAGATTCTTGTCACTTTGTATTTCGCGACACCATTCGGAGTCTCAAACTCAAACTCATCTCCTTGTTTTTTCCCCATCATTGCCATGCCAAGTGGTGACATATGCGAAATTTTTCTCTCTCGCATACTCGCCTCAGCAGACCCTACTATTTCATACTCGCGTTTTTCTTGTTCTCCAATTTTTACAATGGTGACTTTAGTACCAACGTTAATTTCACTGCTCTTCACGCTACTGTCTATTACTTGTGCGTTTGTCAAAATATTCTCGAGCTGCTTTATTCTTCCTTCGGTTGCCCCTTGTAATTCGCGTGCTTCTTGATACTCCGCATTTTCTGAAAGGTCTCCTAGTGAACGAGCATACTCAAGCTGCTCGGCAATTTCTCGTCGTCGCGTTGATTTAAGGTGATCAAGCTCTTGAGTAAATTCTTTAAACTTTTCCTGAGTTATATATTGATTTTCATCTTGTTGATCCATGTTGGCGTATAGTATACGCGAGAAAATAAAAATTTACAGCCGTTCTAGATTTCTTTATATTCTCCACGTGCATATTCGGGCTGCTCACTAGATAGCCACTCAAAAAAACTTCGCATTGCAGGAGCTGCCCCTTGTAATGTTCCTGCGGGTGCCTTCTCAAGAACCGTCACAAAAGCAAACCGTGGTTTATCAGCTGGCCAAAAACCGATAACCCAAGAATTCATAGATTCGTTTCGCTCTCCTAATTGTGCAGTACCTGTTTTTGCGGCAATTTCTATTCCTGAAACATTCAATGAAGCAGCGATGCCTTCCGTAACTCCTTTTTTCATTCCTGCACGCACCACTGACAAATACTCATCGGATATACCAACCGAAGTACCTCGTACACGTGACTCCTTCATTAAGCGAGGAGTAACGAGCGTACCACCGTTAGCGACCGCGGAAATATAACGCAGCGCTTGAATGGGAGTAATAAGGAAACCAAATTGTCCGATTGCCGTGTGGTACGTGTTCCCAAGACGCCAGGGATTTTCTTCTCCAAACACTTCTTTTTTCCATGCAGGTGTCGGCACAACTCCACGTCCTTCAGCGCCTAATTCAATTCCAGTTTTTTTACCAAGGCCAAAGCGAGAAGCGTATGCGGCGAGTTTTTCTATTCCCAACCCTTCCTGATCTTCGTATCCTCCTCCCACAGCATAAAAATATACGTTAGAAGAAACTGCTAATGCTTGAGTAACATTCACCCATCCGTGTACCTTCCAATCACGAAATATCGAATCGTTTCCCGGTGAATAAGGATTAGGAATTCTAATTTCACCTGTAGAAAGAATTGACGTACTCGGCGTCACCAAACCTTCAGCAAGTGCTGCTGCTGCTATATAGGGCTTCACGATTGATCCCGGAGTATATTCTCCCAATACTGCACGATTTAAAAATGGCTGTTGCTCGTCCACTGAGTAGCTACCTATTTTTTGAGTATCTGAACCATCGGTCATTATTTGTGGAGAATATTCTGGATAACTAGTCATCGCTATAATCGCCCCTGAGGTAACATCCATAATGAGTCCAGCGCCTCCCACAAAACCAGCTGTACGTGCACCTTCTTTTACCGCCTTAAATAAAGCACTTTGCACTTGCGCATCGATATTAAGCATGACACTCTCTCCGTCAATTGGATCTTCGATAGTATTTTCTGATTGAATATTATTTAGAGCATCTACCTCGATAATACGAACGCCGTTTGTTCCTTGCAAGATACTATCTAAACTACTCTCTATTCCATCTTTACCAACATACTCTGTGCGCCACCAATATCCGCTCGCATCTTTTTCTGGATACCCTACAAATCCTAAAATATGGCCAAACCCCTCTGCACTAGTATACGAGCGCAGTGAATACGAATCAAAAATATCTTCTCCTTCTTCAGGTAAGGGTGGTACATTCCACGCAAGCTCGTTGTTGTTTCTATCGTAGACATTTCCTCTTTCTGCAAACAACACTTCGTGATCAAGACGATTTTTCTGAGAAAGAACAGAGAATGCCTCCCCTTTTGCAATTTGCAAATTCCAAACTTGAAATGCAAATAGCAATAAAATCAGCACCGTTGCAACTCCAACAAAATGCGGAACCATGCCATGAATAGAGCGCTCGACTCGCCCTTCGAACTGGTTAGTGTCAAAAGCAGGTAGATTAAAAGCGTCGAGTAAAACCTCGTCGGGATCTATTCCAGTATTTTTAATAAATCCTGTTGGTCCTTTTTTTCTTCCAAACATTCACTTAGAATAAAATGTATGCGTCAATAGAGCAAGTTTTACTCATATCAATATTATGAACTCCAAAAAAGCCTGTTTCGAACATATTCAATAAGTACTGTACTTACTAAAAAGAGGCTGGTATAGAAACCTCCAAAAAAAACTGCGTCACCCGTAACCGCAAACAAAAAATCGAGTAGTAGTCCGGTTACTACCACAAAGTAAGAGCGCTGTATCAGTAGACTTGCTAGTCCAAATAACACAATCATCCACCACATTCCTGCAATTGCGCTGGCAGTAAATATTCCCAATAAAAAAAGGTGGCAAGATTTCATATTTACTGGCGCACTCGAGTGAATCGAATAGTCTCTAAATTAAGAGGTGTACGAACCCGAACATGTTGAAATGCGTCGGTTGGTTTTGTTTCTATATCTCCAATAAATCCAACTAACGCAGATCCTTCAGTAACCAATATAATAGGATCATTTATTTGTATAGGTACGTCGCGCGGTATTTTTGTAGTCATATTGCCATTTCCTGTGCCAACCAAAAGCGCCTGCGTTACGCTTTCTCCGCTTCCGATAAGCACTTGTGTTTCTTCTCCTGCTGCTGAAAACAAAGTAACAAGTGCACTTTTTTTATTACTTTCAGTAATCGAACCTATAACAACATTAGACGCACCGAAAACCAGTGACCCAACAGCCAACGGCGCACTACCAGAGTTTGCAACAACGATAGTACCGTATGGATTTTCTCCACCGCGCGAAATAACTTGCGCCAAAATTCCTATGTTTGTGTGCGAGCTAGTGCCCGCAAGGAGTTTCCTCAACTCTTCGTTTTCTGTAACCAAAATTAAATTATTCAGCGAATACAACTCTAGCTCACGCACACGCTCTTTTAATATACGCATCTCTTGTTGTAAAGCCTTTTTTGAGGCTAGCGCAGTGTTCCATGTACTCAATGTATTTCCAAACACTCCTTCGATTCCCCAAAGTGATGCAGCTGGCGTTCGCACTACATTTGAAATTGACCCGCTAGTAAAAAAATTTACGGTGAACAACAGAACTATAACTATAGAAAAACCAAAAAATAATTTCTCTTTCGCTGGTTTTTTGTCTTTTTTATTCTGTAGGAGAGAGTTCATGTGTTTGTGTTATTAGTGATTCTTCATACAACTCTAAGTCTTCTAATATCATTCCCGTACCTCGTACCACGGCCGTCATCGGATCGTCTGATACGTATACCGGCACACCTATATGTTCGCTTAGCAACCCCGACAAGCCACGTATAAGAGCGCCTCCGCCAACTATGTATATTCCACGGCGCATCACGTCCGATATAACTTCAGGAGGTGCTGTTTCAATAACTTCCTTAACTGCATCTACCAATTGGTCAATCGAACCAGCAATAGCCTCGCGTATATCTGTATCAGTAATAATAACCTCTCGCGGTAATCCAGTAATTAAATCGCGCCCTCGCACTGTTCCTTCTAGTGGTGTCTCTCCTTCCACAACGCTCGCAGCTGTAATCTTTAGTTCTTCTGCTGACTTTTTCCCGATGAGAATCTTAAATTCGCTACGAATGTAATTCATAATGTCGTCGTCGAGCTTGTCTCCTGCAATTCGCACGTTTTTGGAGTTCACAATCCCCCCTAGAGAAATAATACCGATATCCGTTGTGCCACCACCGATGTCTATAATCATAGAGCCCGAAGGTTCTTTAACTGGTAAACGAATTCCGATTGCGGCTGCCATTGGTTCTTCCACAATAAACACTTCGCGCGCACCTGCGTTTCGTGTAGCGTCTTGTACGGCTCGGACTTCAACCGAGGTTATACCTGAAGGAACACCAACGACAACACGAGGCCCTAAGAGACGAGTTTTTCCATCCTGCGCCTTACGAATTAAATAGCTAAGCATTTCTTCGGTAACTTCAAAGTCTGAGATCACTCCATCAACTAACGGCTGAACTGCAACAACATGCGCAGGGGTTCTACCCAACATGCGTTTAGCATCAGCTCCTATCGCCACTACCTGACCAGTTTTTTGATTCAATGCAACCATCGAAGGTTCATTGAGAACTATTCCGCGGCCATTTACATACACCAGCGTGTTCGCAGTTCCTAAGTCAATTCCAATATCATCGGAAATCAATCCCATCACACGAGTGGAGAGATGCTTGAACCATGCCCGAAGTCGTTCCATACGCACTTTAGATATTTAAAAGCTCCTGTTCGGTAACAAAGGTAGATGTACCAGTAGCTCGAGAAACAAGCTCGTACTCACCTGATTGCAGTGTTTTTTCACTTACGATTACACGTTTCGGAATTCCAATTAAATCGGAGTCAGCAAATTTCTCACCCGCTCTAGCCTCGCGATCATCAAACAATACTGACATTCCGCGCTCTTCCATCTCTTTAAATAATCTTTCAGCATCTTCTTTCACATCAGCATTTCCGTTATCAAGCGAAATTAAGTGATACGTAAACGGAGCAATTTCTTCTGGCCACACAAGGCCTTTGTCGTCAGAAAGCAATTCGGCAACAGTTCCCATGGCACGTGCTGGTCCAATACCGTACGAGCCCATAATAACCGGAATATTCTCACCTTCCTCGTTTTTAAAATTTAAACCAAGAGCTTCTGAAAAACGTGTACCCAGTGGAAAAATGTTTCCAACTTCGATTGCTTTTTCTTCACGCAATGCAACTCCTTCCCATCCAAGGTCTTTTATAACCTCTTCGGTGTTCACTTCTTTGTTCAAGGCAGTACCCGTTTCGTCATTAATATAAATAAGGTCTTCTCCTGCATCAGATATTGTTTGGAACTCATCACTAAATTTTGAAAAAGAACCTCCGCTTGCAAATGTGCGATAGGTTTTATCTCCAATTCCCAATCGATTAAAAATTTTAGTGTACGCTGCCGCACAGCTTTCATAAAATTCTCTAAATCCTTCTTCGTCGCGGTTGAATGAATACAAATCTTTCATCACAAATTCTCGAGTACGCATAATGCCGCTTTTTGCTCGAGTTTCGTTTCTGAACTTTGTTTGAAATTGATAAATGTATTTAGGTAAATCTTTGTATGAAGAAATGTGTTCCTTAAGAAGCCTCGTGAGTGGCTCCTCGTGAGTGTTTGCTAACCCAAGCTCTGAACCTGTGTGATATTCATCGCCTTTGTGTAAATTCGTTTTAAACCATACGTCAACTTCAGAATCCTCCCAACGTCCAGATTTTTTCCAAATTTCTGGGTCTTGCAATGCAGTCATGTCTATTTCTTGTCCGCCAATTGCGTCCATTTCCTCCCGAATCACCTGCACTACTTTATTAAAGGTGCGCAACCCTAGAGGTAGCAACGTATACACCCCCGCCATTTCTTTATGAATATAGCCAGCTTGAATAAGTAATTGAGCGTTTTTTGAAACCTCGTCTTTCGGAGCTTCCTTTCGAGTCTTGGTGAAAAGTTTAGATTGGCGAAGTGTTTGAGTCATATGTCTGGCAAGTTTATCAGAAAACGTGACTAAACAAAACATTGACGTCCAGAACACTAGTGATACGCTGTAATAAATCAAGAACCATAAAGAGTCTCAAGGTGTGCATATAAACTTTGTATTCGCACCCTGCGGCTCCCTGTGGATTGGTGCAAAAAAAACTTCGAATGAACAGGGGAAGTCGCGAACGCCAGATCTCATTCGAAGTTAACGAGAACGGTCTTGGACATATGTAAGTATGCCCAAGACCACTTTTTTATGTATCTGATTATTGCCAATACCAAAACTACGAAAATAATTTCGCGATATCGTAATAGCTAACTACTAACATCAACAAGATTAATAGCGAGAAACCAATAATATTAAATATAGTGCTGACTTTTTCATTCATTGGTTTTCCCGAAATTGCCTCGATAGCAATAAACAGAAGTCGTCCACCATCAAGTGCGGGGAGTGGGATAAGGTTAATAACAGCAAGATTCACAGAAATAAAAGCTGTAAAATATAGTAAGTAGACAAAGCTAACCGAAGACGCATCCCCAACCAACCCAGCAATACCTATTGGACCAGCAACCTGAGACCAGTCGGCAGACACGGTCACCACCGAAAGTAGAAAACCTCCCAAGCCTATAGTTACTGCTTTTAGTGCCTTCATAGTGCCAGTAAAACCTTGTGCGACTGCTTGTGTAAACGGTAGCGATTGATCTGCAACCAATGCCATGGCTATACCAACTGCTGGAGTACCTAGAGTTTCGTTGATTACACCATGAGCTGGAGTTAGCGTGACTGTTTCTACTGTCTTAACTTTCGAATTGCGTATATACGAAACTACAATCGCTTGCCCCGCTCTTTCTTGAATAAACGCAGAAATCGTACTTGGTAAAAGCTCCTGCAAGCTCTCGTTTTTGTCTTTTAACCCCACGAGCTCGTCTCCCGCTGCCAAACCAGCTGCCGCCGCTGGAGACCCCGAAATAACTGAACTAACGATGAGTCGTGTTTCCAAACCAACTGCATCTGCTTCGTCTATCGCAGTAGGAGCGCCAATCATTAACGTCGTCGAAAACAACAGCCACGCAAATAGGAGGTTAAATGTAACCCCAGCAATTAACACCGCGGCCTGCACCAACTTTGGTTTATAGACAAATGCACGCTTCTTATCTTGCTCGCTATATTTTTCGCTTATACTTTCGCCGAATATCTTTACAAATCCACCAAAAGGAAGCCAATTGATTGTATAGACCGTGTCTCCTAACTTTCCAATTGTAAATGCGCGCGGCGGGTAACCAATGCCAAACTCATCTACTTTAATACCAAATAATTTTGCAACTAGAAAATGTCCAAGCTCATGGATTACAATGAGCACGACGAGGACTGCGATAAAAAGAACAAATGACATAATTTATTAGTAGTTAGTTATTAGACGTTAGTCGTTATAGTAAAATTAATCAAAATATTGTAGTACATTTCCCTAGATACTAGCGACTAATGTCTACTGGCTAATTTCTATTTCTTTTTTCTTAAATAATTCTTCTAGCGAACTATTTCCTGTATCAATATGTTTTTGTAGTTCGTCTTTAGCGCCAAATTTTTCGTCTTCGCTCATGTCTCCTGCTTTTTCTTTTGCTTGAATATCTCCCCACGAATCTTCGCGTGCACCGCGCAAACTTTGGCGTGCGTCTTCCAATTTGTCTTTAGCAATTTTTATAAGCGAGTCGCGGCGCTCGGACGTAAGCTCAGGAAACGAAATTCTAATCCCTTTGTCATCAACACCCACCCCAACACCAAAATTTGCGTCGTTAATTGCTTTCTCAATTTCTTTTATTTGCGAAGTGTCCCACGGAACAATGCGTAGCGTTCGTGCGTCCTCAACACCAATATTTGCCACTTGATTAAGGGGCATCCGTGAACCGTAGCTATCTACTTGAATTGAATCCAGTAGCGTTGGTGTTGCGCGCCCCGTGCGAAGTCCCTGATACTCTTTACGCAGCCATTCTTCCCCTTCAGTAATTTTTAACTGCAATTCTTTGAAATCGTACATGCTGCATAGTATATAGTATTTTTAATTTTATTTACATTTATTTATATTAAACACCTTGAATACAAACACTTAAAGTGTATCGGTTAACCGATACACTTCTCTTAAATATTAAATACCCATTTTAATATATATTAAAATGGGTATTTAATATTTGAGTAAAAGAATAAAGAAAATTTGAGTGTCAGGAAACTTAAAAACAAAAAAGTGGTGTCGAAACACCACTTTTTAAGATTTTAACCAAAGTGCCGAATATTAAGTACGAAGCAAATATTTTTCGGCTTTTCGAGTCATTAAATTCAGCTTTTGTGCTGGTATTAGTGCAGCGTTTTCCTTATCCGCACGAAACACAAAGTAACGTAAACGCCACGGCCATGTCCTTGCGAGATATGGAAACTTTTTTGCCAACCACCCCTTCGGTTTTTCCCATTGCAGATACAACTTCCTCTCATTCGAAATTGTCGAAATGCGTCTGTGTGTAGATTCGCTCATTTAATTAATCCCTCTTCGTAAGTTTCTGCTAATAAAACTATACCATTCCAAGTCAAGATAGTCAATTCTTTGGTACAACTAATGCAACACTTTCCATAAGTGTTTTAAGTGATGCTCCTTTGTCTTGTAAAACTTTTCGTACATCAATAATATGCTGCAGTGCAAGTGCGGTAATTTCCGTGTTCTTAGTATTCTTCGTACTATATAATTCTGCTTCAATATTTTTCAAAAGTTCCCCTGCCTCTGATACACTTTTTTCTTTAAGTATTGGCTCCAGTAGTTCTAACCGAGCGCCTGCAGATGCATGTAAAAATTCTTTTCCAGAAGTGCTTTCTTTTGTCGCCGTAGTCGAGTTTACCACCCAAACGCGAGAACGAAGCGTCGGTAATACATTTTGTATGCCTGTGAGACAGATAAAAAAGTGTGTTCGCTCTGGTGGCTCTTCAAAAAGTTTCAAGAGTGCATTTTGTGCCTCTCGCGTGCACGACTGCGCTCGATATATAAATAACTGCGTTCCTAGTGAACGCATACCCGCCATATGAATAAGTGCACGACTGTCATCAATCCCCAACGTTTCAAATTCGCGAACATGCACCTCAGCATCTTTGTGAGAACCTTTCAGTAATTCCTGCAAACCAATAAAAATCCCCTCGTCATCCTCAAGTAAATACGCATGGTGTAGATTTTTTGTGTCAATAGTTTTGAGAGATTCCATTGTGTAAGTATACCGCTGTATACAAACTTACAAAAATAACAATTACGTGTTATACATTGACTAGAAAACACACAACTGGAGGAAAGAATATGCTTACAACATTTCGCACTGTCGATATATGGATTCTTGAAAAAGTTGTGGAGCCTTTTTCGTGGACCATTGAATCATTTACCAACTTTAGCAATTTTAGACAAGCACGAGTGACACTTCTGGCATTTTTTGTTTCCTCTTATGGATTGAATACCTCAGGTAGTAGCTTGAGTGTAGTGGAATTGATATCAATGGTTTTTGCTGTTGTTTTATTATATTTCCATTCAAAATGGCTGGAAAAAACAAGAAACAGTGGCACACTTAGTATTGCTCGCACAGCGTGGTATCACGTTCATGGGCGATTAATGGGCTGGGCTCTTGTATTTGTACTTTTGCTCCTAACTATTGCCATGCTAGAACGTAGTGACGAAACTGGCTATCGGAAAGTAGAATTTTTGAGATCCGAATCTGATTTATGGTTTAATCTGTTTCTACTGTATGTATACCCATTGTCGGCGCTTTTGTATAGTTATTTTTTAGCATGCAGTTCTATGCCAGCAAAATATGAGCGACACTTATCGTCAAAAGAAGTGTATTCTTCTTAAAGACGCTCGACCAAAAGACCCTGCAGAAATGTGGGGTTCTTTTTTTATGTAATTTTTTTAAAATTGATACGTACAGGTGAAGTTATCTTGCGAATACCGTGCTAGGAACACGAGTAAAATTTAGGTCATAGCGACTTTTATTTTTGGATGTAGTGCAAGGCGCAGGAGAAAAACAAAAGAGACGTATTAACAATACGGCGAGTGAAGTTTTTTGAACTGTAACGCAGTAATGCGCCAAAAATAAAAGCCTCTACCTCTTGGAGATGATTGCCTTTTTATAGACGTCTAAATGTTGTAGTGCTATTCCCGTCCCCTTCGCCACACTATACAGTGCATCATCGGCAAGAACTGCTTTCACTCCAGTACGCCGATACACCAACTCTGGCAAGTTACGCAACTGCGACGATCCTCCCGACATGGTAATTCCGTTGTCGATAATGTCTGCCGCCAACTCTGGCGGTGTCTCCTGTAAAACGTCCCTAATAGCCTTTACAATTTCGCGTAGTTCCCGACCAATAGCTTTTACTATTTCATTTGTACTCATCTCAACCGAACGTGGCAACCCTGTTAAATAATCCCTACCTTTAACTGTCATTGTTAGCTCTTCTTCCATTGGCAAGGCTGAACCAATTTGGGTTTTTACATCTTCTGCCGTTTTGTCTCCTATAGCTAGATTAAATGTTTTTTTGATATGCGCGGCGATAGCTTCGTCGATGCGATTACCCGCACACTTTACTGAAGTAGAAGCAACAATTCCACCAAGTGAAATCACCGCGACATCAGTGGTTCCTCCACCAATGTCAACAATCATATTTCCTTGAGCCTCATGAATAGGGATACCTGCGCCAATTGCGGCCAAGATCGGCTCTTTTACCACTTGTGCTGTTTTAGCTCCAGCTTTTACTGCTGCTTCAATAACCGCTCGGCGCTCGGCAGATGTAACTCCAGCTGGAACTGAAATCATCACATCAGGGCGAAAAAAGCTCCACCAGCTTGTTGCCTTGCGCATATAGTAGCGAAGCATTGCTTCAGTTACTCTATAATCTGCAATGACTCCGTCTTTCATAGGTCGATACGCAATAATGTCATCAGGGGTTCTTCCAACCATTTCTTTCGCTTCATCCCCCACTGCTAGAATTTTATTTTCCTGTTCAGACACCGCCACGACTGAAGGCTCCCTAAGCACAACGCCTTTCCCAGGAACATAAATAAGAGTATAGGTCGTTCCTAAATCTATTCCCAATTTTGGTGTTAGTGAAAATTCCATAATGATTTACTTTCAATGTAAAGTCGTATGGTGATTGTACTCGCTTCAAAGTTTTTTACAAATTTAAATGAGATAATAATTCTTTATACTAATTTTCTTTGCATTTATCTCAAAAATTGTTCTAATGCCACACATGAAGCGCAAAATACAGAGAAAAACCATTCTAACAGGAGGTAGTATCCTTGCGGTATTCATATTGCTCTTCGGAGCGTTCAGCCAGGCTGGCTTTGTATTCGCTGGGCCGTATCTAATAACTAAAGGAGGGACACTACTAATAGAACAAGCTCGGCCACAAAGTAATGTCTTCATAGACAACAGGCAAGTTGGCATCGTTGACGCTAAGGGCAAAGCTACATTCGCTCGAATCAAACCCGGTAAGAGAAATATTATAGTGTCAAACGAAAGTGCATGGCCATGGACATTTGAATTCGTTAGTATTTCAAGCGAATCTATTACTCTTGAACCTTTGCAAGTTAATGTAAAAACAGACGGAGAAGTTATAACTGATACGGAAAACCCTCTAAACAGTATCGCTATTGAAGCATTCAAAAACTACCAACCGCCTACACAAGCAAATCCGTTAGAGCGCAGTACTCGAAAAATTTGGGTTGTCGGTTCAAATATTTTTATGCAACAAGAGAACGGCGAAGTAATAAATATTTACGCCTCACAAAATACCATTAGAAACATTTTTTGGTATGGAGATCGTGATGGCATCTTAATCATCGCATCTTTAAATAATGTATTCGCTTTAGATGTAAGAGAAATTCCTGTTAAAAATTTCCAACCGATTTATACAGGCTCCGCGCCCGAGGCAGTCGACGACGAATCAACATACGACAAAATATTTATACACGACGCCGACGGCTACCTATATATCACTATTTAGAATTTAAATATCACTCACTATTTCTATCTGTGCCCCAATATCTGCGAGGCGCTCGGCAATACGCTCGTACCCTCTTTCAATTGAATATACGTTTCGCAATAAAGAAGTTCCCTCTGCTGCAAGCATGGCAATAAGCACCACCACCGCAGGACGAAGAGCAGGTGGACACACTACCTGTGCAGCTCTAAGTTCTGTTGGTCCTGTTACAAATACGCGATGTGGATCGGCAAGTTTTACATCCGCTCCCAAACGATTAAGCTCAGTAAAATAAATAGCTCTTCCTTCCCAAGCCCAATCGTGGATTAGAGTAGTGCCCTTTGCTTGTGTCGCAATAGGAACAAAGAACGGTAAGTTATCAATGTTAAGCCCTGGATACGGTAGCGGATGTATTTTTATGGGAGACGCTTTCAACTCCGATGGATATATCGTAAGGTCTACAAGTTTCGTTTTTCCGTTTTTGGAAAAATACACTTTACCTTGTTCATACTTTAATCCCATGTATGTAAGCTTAAGTAACTCGACTTCAAGAAACTCAATGGGGCACCTTTTTATTTGCAGTTCAGACTTCGTTACTGCTGCGGCACTTATAAACATCATCGACTCTATCGGGTCTTCGCTATTGTAGTGTGTAATTTTTTTGTCTATTTCGTCTACCCCATACACGGTTAGAGTCGTTGTTCCTACCCCATCAATACGTACGCCAAATTGCCGCAACAAAAAACAAACGTCTTGTACTTGGTAATTAGGTGGAGCGTACTTTATTACTGTTTTTCCAGGAATCAGCGCCGCTGTCATCAGTGCGTTAATCGCAGCAGTGTCACTCGCCTCATACATAACAATTTCTGTAGGCTTCAATTTTTTTACTTTAAATGAATAGTGATTTTCGTGGGTTCCTACACGAACACCAAGAGATTCAAGGGCGTGCTTGTGTGCAGCTATTGTTCTATCACCCATATTACATCCACCAGCGTGTGGAAGCGTAAAATCGCCTTTACGATGCACCATTGCGGGAATAAGCATAAGTACCGATCGCATTTTGCTTGCAGCACTTTTGTCTATACTGGAAAGTTTAAAACTTTTCGGGGGGGTGATATGTAATGTGCACTCGTTAAGAGCATCAACTTGCACGCCAATGCTTTTAAATACCTCAATCAGTCTATGAATTTCTTCTATGCGTGGAATTCCATGTAGCACTGTCGGAGCCTTGTTTAAAAGAGACGCACACATCAAAGCAAGCGCGCCGTTTTTGGAAGTGTTAGTAACTGCTGTTCCATGTAACTTTTTTCCACCGGTAACTTTAAAGTCTAAACCTTCTTTTAAACCAACAACTTGATGTTGTAATACATCGCTTATTTTCAATAGTTGTGTTGTAGAAAGGTTCTGGTCACCCTTTTCCATGCGCGCAACTGCCGACTGCGAAGTTTGCATTGCTTGTGCAAACGCTTTCTGAGTTAACCCGCGCTTACGACGAAGATCTTTGATAAAAAGTCCAATTTTACGATGTGATTCTGAAGACATGGGGTTCAAGGGTAATTTCTAATGTAAATATGTTATATCATATATGATATAACACAAGCACCATGACACCTATGGTATGCTGTGCGCATTGGAGATTACCGTCTCCAAAACTCTGTATGTTTATCATCCACGTTACACCAGTTGCCAAAGGAGGCATACATCAACTCTCCTACTTTTCGTCCCAAGAGTTTCCTGTGGGCACTATTATTCAAGTTCCCTTACGTAAGAAAGAAATCCCCGCATTGGTGCTAGAGCGCGAAGACGCGCGCGCAGTTAAATCAATTTTGCGCACAAACGTATACGAAACTCGAAAAGTACGAAAACAAGAAGCCGTGCATATATTTTCTCCTGAGTTTGTAAGAGCAGCACAAACTACTGCGGCGTACTTTGCAACATCTGTTGGAAGTATCATTCACAGTTATGTTCCTGCTGCTATTTTAGCTGCTCCGAGTGGAAAAAATTCGCCACAACAAATACCTGGAAAAGATTCCGTACCATTTGAAAGATGTGTGCTTCAAGTTCCCCGCCACGCTCGCGTCGAAAAATATAAAGTGCTTATTCGAAACCGATTCGCAAAAGGGGAGTCGGTATTGCTGTGTGTGTCCACTCTTCGAGAAGCTCGGTTCTTTTACGAGCAATACAGTCGCGGTATTGAAAAATATTCGTTTTTGCTTGAAAGTTCGCAAACTAAGAAGGTTCAACAAGAAACATGGAATGCGGCTCTTTTGGAAAAACACCCTGTACTGATAGTTGCTACTCCTACGTTTATAAGTATCCCCCGTGGTGATATTTCGCTTTTTATTTTGGAACACGAGATGTCGTCGGCATATAAACAACAAACGCGACCGCGCGCAGATGCTCGTATAGTAATAGAAAACGTCGCTCGCGAAACTAACAGCACCCTACTATACGCCGGAACTACTGTGAGTGTGCGAGTACACAAGTTGCTGCACGATGGTAGTGCACACGAACTCGACGAACAGGTACGCAAGTTACGCACCGAAAATACCGTTACCATAGTCGATAGTAAAAAATCTCGTCGCAGCGCACGAGAGGAAAAATTAGATTTCCCCGTGCTCTCTGTACAGTCGCTCTCTGAGTTGTACGAATGCCAAAAAAAAGGGAGGCTCTCTTTCGTATTCACTGCGCGGCGAGGCATAGCATCACAAACAACGTGCAATGATTGCGACACGACAATAAAGTGCGTGCACTGCGAGTCGCCAATGGTACTACACGAAAGCCGCGGGCAGCGCGAATTACTTTGTCATCGTTGTGGAAGCATGCGCGATGCAAACGAAACGTGTGTCTTGTGCGGTAGTTGGAACTTAGTACCACTTGGTATTGGATCAGAACGAATCGAGCAATTTTTAAAAAAACATCTTCCCGATTCCAAGCTCTTTGTACTTACCCGCGATACTGCCTCGACACCGACGAAAGCAAAAAAGATAATCGAAGAGTTTTATGCAACCCCTGGAGCAATTCTCATCGGTACAGAAATGGCACTCCCGTACCTCACCATTGAAGTTTCGTGCAGTATTATGAGCTCAATAGATTCCTTATTGTGTATTGCCGACTTCCAAATTGAAGAGCGAATTTTTTCAATCATTGCAATGTTGCGCGAACGAACCAGTACCATTTTACTTATTGAAACTGGATCCCCAGAAAACCCAATGCTCAAACATGCTCAAAATGGTGCATTAGCTGAGTACGCAGAAGAAGAACTAAAACTACGCGAACAGCTGCGCTACCCTCCGTATGCTCATATTATAAAAATAACGTATACGGGAACAAAAGAAGCTGCCATACAAAATATGCAAAAATTTGTGGAATGTACGTACGCAAAATACAAACCACGCGTTTTTTCTGGCTTCATACAAAAAGGTCGCGACGTGCAACTCCACGCACTTATACGAATACCAGTGGAGAATTGGCCAGATACAGAACTCGCTGCAATTTTAGAAAATTTACCACTTTCTTTTACTGTTGATGTAAATCCTGAACGAACTCTTTAACACTATGGTCTTTCAAGGTATAGTCCCTCTATGCGAAATATCGTACACATAGGCAGCCCCGTACTGCGCAAAATTGCTCACGAGGTTGCACCTGGTGATATTCAAAGTGCGGAAATTCAGAAAATAATACAAGATATGAAAACTGTTCTTTCGAGCGAGAAATTTGGTGTAGCTATTGCAGCTCCGCAGATAGGAGAATCTCTGCGAATTTTTGCTGTGGGCGGTCCCGTGTTCGCATCGAGAGAAAAAGTAGATTTTGATCCAAAGTTACACCTTGACCAAATATTTATAAATCCCGAGATTCTTAAGGTTTCTAAAAAAACAAAAATCGGCGACGAAGGATGTCTTTCGATTCCTGGAAAATACGGTTCAAAGGTTCTACGAAACGAAAAAGTTTCGATTTCGTATTATGATGAATTTGGAATCAAAACCGAGCGTGGCGCGTCTAGTTTTCTTGCTCGAATTTTTCTTCACGAAATTGACCATTTAAATGGAATACTGTATGTAGACGAAGCTCTCGAGGTAATCGATGTAGACGACGATCTTAAACCTCTCAAAAAATAAAATAAGTGTATGCAAAACTCTGATATCAAATTTGTATTTTTTGGCACACCAGAAATAGCAGCAACTATTTTGGATGAACTCAAGATGAAGGAGTTAACTCCTTCACTAATTGTTACCGCACCTGATAGGCCCGCAGGACGCGGAATGAAGCTTACGTCCCCTCCTGTAAAAGTGTGGGCTGATGAAAATAGGATTCCAACCCTGCAACCAGAAAAATTAGATGAAGATTTTATTGCGAAACTTAAGGAAGACAAATGGGATTTGTTTGTGGTATTCGCCTTTAGTTCAATTTTAAAGAAAGAAGTGATTGAAATACCCATTCACGGAACCATAAACCTCCACCCTTCACTTCTGCCGAAACTTCGTGGACCATCACCGATAGTGAGTGCTATTCTTACCGATGCAAAAACTACTGGAGTAACTGTAATTCAAATAGATGAAAAAATGGACCATGGCTCTATTCTTGCCCAAGAAGAAATTACTCCCGAAACATGGCCACTTCCTGTTACAGAATTGGAAGAAACTCTTATGAAAATAGGAGGAGAGCTACTTGCAGACACTATTCCAAAAATTATTAGTAAAGATGTGGAACCACGCGAGCAAGACCACTCCGATGCGACGTTTTGTCATATGTTAAAAAAAGAAGACGGACTAATTGACCTAAACGACGACCCCTACCAAAGTCTGTTGAAAATCAAAGCTTACGCAGGCTGGCCAGGAACCTATTTTTATGTGAAGAAAAATGGAAAGGAAATTCGTGTAAAAATAACCGAAGCTCGCCTAAGCAGCGACAAGCGTTTACTTATTGAGCGCGTTGTTCCCGAAGGTAAAAAAGAAATGTCGTACGTAGATTTTTTAAAGTCTTGATGTTTTCTATACTCGTGCAATAGTTATAGTGCTGGGGAAAAGGAGTACGTCATGCGTATAAAAGATGTATCTTTTGCCGATTCCGTGCGTGCACGAAACTTGGCCAGCCACAGAGTTAAAGGAAAATTTCGCCTTCTAGAATACGTCGAAACCGCCAACACTTGGATAATAGAAATTGTTCTCGAGTCTGGTGAACACAAAACGATTAAAGGCAGTATATAAAACTCTGAAAGTAACTGCTACCCCACCTATGAGGCGCTTTTGCGTCTCATTTGTTTACTTACATGTTTACTCCCAAAACTTTAGCATTTTCTTAATTCTGGCTCCCCCTTCGCGTAAAGAATCGAGACGTTTTGTTTTACCGCGTCGCAGACGTCGCGCAAGTTCATCTTTCGATTCGTCGATTGCCGCGAGTACCGACTCACCGTGCCCTACTGCGTGTGTTCTGTCGGCTCCTGCGTGAATAGTAATATCGGCTCTAAAAATTTCACCGCTTTGTTGATTTTGTTTTTTATCTAAGCTTACTTCCACTTGTACATTTTCTAACTCTACGTTTTGCAGTAACTTAACGAGCATCCCTACTTTTTCTTCTGCGTATGAGCGAATTGTATCGGTAAGTTCTATTGTAGTCGCCTTAAAATCTATGTGCATAATTTTATGTTAGTTACTAAGACTTCTCTGGAACAATTGTAAGCACTTTCTTTCGTGCTCGATGTCCTGTTTTAATTATAACTCTCTCTTTCGGTACACCAAAATGCTCCCCGATGCATTCTCGTACGCGAATATTCGCCATATTGCGCTGTGCTGCTTCACGGACGTATATTTCAAAAGTCCCATCGGTATGGTGAATAACTTTCTCTTTTTTGGAGCTCGGAAAAACTTTTACGTTTACCACTGTCTCTACCATTACTTTCTATTATATCACGTTGAAAAAACACTTTTCTCGTGTAGAATACGGCTCAGTTCTTTCCAAAGTTATATAGATTTTTTCGCTCCGCGGTAGCTCAGTGGTAGAGCAATCGACTGTCGAAGGCAGCCTTTGGTAGTAATATCAAAGTGAAGAACGAGGTGAATTGACTGGAAACCCTAACGTAAAGGCGAGGGCAATCAGCAGCCAAGCTTAATTGAAGGTTCAGAGACTATTCCGAAAGGAAGTACTATCCATTGTAATTATTTTGCAACTGGACGGGAAGCGCCTCGCATCCTAATCCGATCACGTCAGTGATTTAGGATGGATGATGATATAGTCCACCCCTTTTGGAAACAATTGGAAAAGGTGTAATCGATTGGCCATAGGTTCGAATCCTATCCGCGGAGCGAAGTAATCTATACTTAAAGAGTGGTAGACTTAATAGATGTCTACCACTAAGAAACGAAAAGAAAAACGTACGTACGCCGATCGTCGTGAGTACATGATAAAGGCAGTCGCTAAACGACGCAGAAAGTTACGAACTATGGCTTTAGAGCATGGAGGTGGTAAGTGTACGATTTGTGGGTATAAGAAATGCACTAGAGCGCTCACTTTTCATCACCTGGATCCATCTAAGAAAAAGTTCGGATTATCTGCCAGAGGGATAACTCGCTCATGGGAAAAAACTAAAGCAGAGTTAGAAAAATGTGTTTTGCTATGTATGAACTGCCACATGGAAATACATGATGGAGTTACTAAAGTTCCAAAGAAAAGGTAATTTTACGTTGAATCCTATCCGCGGAGCCATCGACATGCAAAAATATTTTTCAATCCATATTTAATTACGTAATTAAATATGGAATAAATTACGTAATTCTGCTAAAATCAAAAATAATGGGACGACGCAAACTAAGTGACAAAAACATACGAAAACTAAGTAAAATTGGTGGCAAAAGCATCGGTGTCACGATTCCTATTGAAATGGTGCGTAAATTAGGATGGAGAAGTAAGCAAAAGGTTGTTGTAGAAGAAAGAGGCAAGACCATTGTCATCAAAGATTGGAAAAAATAAAAATCTTAAATTTTTAGAACAAAGGCTTCTAAACCCTTTTTAGATTTTTCTATAAAATTTCTTTGTATTCTATATAGTTAGTTTGAATCATTTTCTTCCACCAGACAGTCTCGTTATTACCTCTAATGTCATTCTTACAATAAACTAACAATATTTTAACTTCTTTTTTTGTTTTGTATTGAGCAACAATACATCTATTCCCAGAGGCTTTTGCGGATTCACTTGGTAAAATTTTAAATTCGCACTTATAGATGACAATGTCACTATCCAAATCAGAAATAGAACTAGTTACACTCCGATCAATCATTAAATCAAACTTTCTAAGCATCAGAATAAAAGCTGACCACGGAGTGTTAAAAGAACTTTTATATTTTTTGCGCAAACTCTTTAAGTATAATTTTTCAGCAACACTTTCTGTAGAGACATCGTAATAATTAGTAGACATGCTCTGGGTCTTCTTGGGTTATAAGTTCGTACGGAATAATTGACCCTTTATCGGCAAAAATATATGGTATCTGCTCATGAGTAAACCTTACAATATCCTGCGTATTTGATTTTTTCCAATTATCCCAGACGTCGTGCATAAGTTTCTCCTCTGCTTTAGAAATAGAGTTTAAAGAATTTTTTTCTGAACCTCGAGTTTCAGAAAAAGAATATGTATCTTTTCCTTCGTCACTTTTGTGACTTACCACGATACTTCCGTCATCTTCTAATTCTTGAATTGCACGAAAATACGCATCCGGAACTGGGCCGAATTCAATTTTACGATATGGCATTCCACTTATGCTCTCTTGATGCTTGTAGTACCAAGCGAAGTCAGCAAGATACAAAAGTTTAGCTAGTTTAGTTTTCTTCAATACCTGCCCACTTTTTTTTGCATCGCGTAAATACGATAGAATCATCTGCTTATACTTTTCATAGTTAGGTGCTTGATTAGATAGAAGCTCTTGAATAGAGATACCAAACATGTCAGATAGCTTTTGTGCCTCCAGTAAACTAAGTTCTTTTACACCTTTTTCTAAAGAAACGTAAGATGGTCTAGAGATGCCAATCCTCTCAGCAACTTCACCTTGCGAAAACTTACGGTCTAAACGAAGACTCTTTATAAATTTAAAATAAGTATTACTCATAGAAACAGTATACTACATACAAATTATGCTACGTCAACATCTTATCCACAGGATGTCACCTTTTTGACATCCTAAACGTTACTTGGTAAAATACAAACCACTTCGAGTGCAACGGAGGATTATTAGTTAAGTTTCTCAAAATATATGGGACACAAGAAAGTAACAAGCAAGAGTATGTCTACCAAGGCAAGCAAGGCTTTGCGTAGCGGAAGCACAGGAAAAACTACGAAGTCACTTGCTGGCTCTACTCTATCGCAAAGCAAGGGGAAACACAGGAAAGGTAAATAGTAGAAAACCGACCTAAAGGATCGGTTTTCTACAAAAGTTTTATTTCAAGGTCGTGCGGAAGGGTGACTTTGTTTTTATATACTAGCAATGAATTAGATGTTTAACTAAGAAAATCGTAGGACAAATGTTAATTTGTTTTAAAATTACCGATTTCCTTTTGCGCGATTGTGTGTTTTACACAACATCTGGCAATTTTTTAGTGAAGTTGCACCACCCTTGCTCCATGCGGCTACGTGATCAGCGTCCATATCACTCAAGCTCCATACCTTATCCTTGTTAACATCGTGTCCAATAGCACAATGCTGGCAATTTGATTTCCCTTTGGTTTTGGCTGTCTTTGTTTGCGAGGCATAGACAGATTTTTTTGTGGCTTCATCAAAAACTCGAACATCAAGAAGTTTTGTATCTTTTTCACCACCTAAAATATATTCAAATACTCCCCTATGATTTCTAACATAAGGGTCTGCATATAATTTGTGAACTGTATCAGATAATTTTTTTGGGTTATATCCTTTCTTATGATGTTCTTCATAGAGCCTTCCCCACTCCAAACCTTTCATTTCACTTTCTATATCGATAAAAGTTTTAGAAACCCAATCAATTACACTACTAAAGTACGTTTCTAATTCACTGATATTAGCATCTTGTCTATGTTTACTCATATAATCTCCAACTTTTCCACGACTTACCCAATCAAGTGCTTTTGCCAAAAAATCTTGTCTATTAACACTACCCTTGATGTACGCACCCCATTTCAGAACATTAGAATTTCGTGAATTACTAAACTCTTCTTTTGCAAGTGTTACAAATGGTCCAGAATATATCGCATTGAGAAGTTCTTGTTCGTTTAATGGCACTCCTGCAATATTAATTGTCTTAAACCACTCTTTTATTTCACTTTCCTTTCCCATGCATTCATAAATTGTTAATTTAGTTTGCATTATTTCTTCTTGTTTGTCTTTTGAAATACCACTGAAATATTGCTCCATGCCGTTTTCATCTTTAACGGCAAATTTATTAGTTACATATCGTCCAAAGCTAGTGATTCTTTGTTGTCCATCCAAGACCTCCAAATTATCTTTTCCAACTTTATTGAAATAAATCAAACCTATTGGATAACCTTTCAGAATTGACTCAATTACAGCCACATCTTTTTTCCCATCAGCATAAATATAATTCCTTTGATACTCTGGCTGAATTTTTAATTTCCCATTTATCCCGAAAAGTCCTTTTCCCTCTAACTCATTATAAACAAATCCTTCGCAAATCTCTTTTACAGTGTATGTTGTTTTTAGTATTGTTTTCATTTTATTTTTTGTGTTTGATTATAATTCTTGAGTATGGAACAACAGCTTTATCACCAACCATAATATAAAATCTCCATACAGAAGAATGACCTGGAAGAGACTTGTCTATTTCTTTTGGTATAGGAGTTATTCCCAATTTTTTTCCTAATGCCCCAATTCCAATTCCAATTATTTCAAATTGTTCTGGGCAATATTTATCCATAAATGATACTGGCACACCCATTTCTCCCTTATAATCATTTGGAATCGCTCTTACCATTGGGATATCAATCGCGTCATAATTAGCATATTTTGGATAATAATCTACTTCATACTTCTTTTTTAAATTATTTAATAGAGTAGTATTAAATTTAAGATTGTCTTTTTCAGACATTAACTGCAGGGGATGGTGCCTAACTCCATGGTCAATATTTGTATACCACCTTATACCATTTACTCTCCAATAAAATTTACCATCTTTTATATATGCATTCTTTTCGTCAGACATTTTTTGTGAATCATATAGTTCTTTTGGAGCAATAAAATATGCTGCTCCCCCATTAAAGTATGTAGCACCAAGCCACATAATATTATCTTTAATTAAAGGAAAGATTTCTTTATTCGCAATTGTGTTCAAATTCCCTATAATTACAAATTTTTTATTTGCTTCCAGTATCCAAGCTAAAAACTCTCTAAATAAACTAAATGGAGGATTTGTAATAATTATATCTGCTTCATCTCTTATCTTTTTTACTTCGCTGCTTCTGAAGTCTCCATCCCCTTTCATGTATTTCCAGTCTAAATCATCTATATCTATCTTATTATCTCCTGTTTTATCTTTTGTAAGAGTAAAAATCTTCCCTTTTATTCTGGTTTTCTTTTTGTCAAACCTTGAACTTTTTTCTTCAAAAAGTGTTGTTTCGTATCCCTCCTTATATTTTTTACTTTCTACAGCATAACTTGTAGAAACCAATTTTTTTAATTTAAATTTCTCAAAATTCTGTGCAAAGTATTTAGTGAAGTCGCTCCATTCAGGGTCATCGCAAGGTAAGAGAATAACTTTATCTTTAAAGACATTGGGGTTATATTCAAGATAAGCATTGATCTCTTTTTCAATGTCTTTATATTGTGTATAAAACTCATCGTTTTTTGCATTCTTCGCATCTGCCAAATTACTTTGTGCCATAATGATTTCAAAACAATCGGGACTAAACCGATTTTATTATTACCAATACTACTCTTTTTGTACAAAAAAGCTAAGTTTTGCTTGAAAAATGCCGTGCAATGAGTTCATGTAAATGCTCCGGATTCTTTACCAAATCAACCAACACTAAACTCTCGGAGACTCCGTTGCGTTCGAGTTCATCTACTTCACCCTGTGACGGATCATTATCGAACCAGACGAAGGGTTTTGAAAAGTCGATAGCTTCGGTTTTGTTTTCGCTCCACGTTGTTGGTTTGTATGCGAGAACATACTGAAAAAGTTCAGACGGGAATATTTTTTGCAGGTGTCGTTGAGCGTTAGTCTCGTCTCCGTGGCGACAGTGTGTAGTAAGCCAATACACATTGTGGAGCGAGAGAGCTTCCAGAAATTCTTCCAAATGCGCAGCTGGTTTATTGTAATTCGCCAAATCCTCGTGGATTATTGTTCCGTCTATATCTAGGTAGATATTTGTTTCTTTGTTTAACACACCTTCATTCTAACAGTTAATATTTGCTACACTGGGCACGTGAGAAACAACATGACAATACGAGCGCACGATGAAAACATCTTCGCCGAAGGAGGTGGACATTATGTGAGAACTATACCAACACGTGGCCCGAGAGCTCCCTACATTGGATTTATAAAAACAACGCTTGGCGAGGCAGAGGTTGAGTACGACAACAAGGTGGTTTTTGAAGTGTTGGTGAGTGGCGATGAAATTACCGAGGAAGAGTACAATGATGCTGAAGTAACAGTCTTTAATGATATATGACCAAAATAAACCTTACAAAAACGGATTTTAAGGAGTACCTACTCTGTAATAAGTGCTTGTGGTTGAAGAAGAAAAAACCAGATGAGTATATAGATGGGGAATTTTCGCAATTCCTTAAAAAACTGATAAAAGATGGTTACGAAGTTGAAAGGTACGCTCAGGGGTTGTTTCCTGGTGGGGTTTTTGTTTCCGGGGATAAAGAAACACTAATTAAAAAAACAAAGGAGCTACTAAAGGGCACAAAACCAATTTTCCAAGCGACATTTGAAACTATTGAGGGTCTTTTTGCAAAAATTGATATTCTCAATTTTAATGAGGAAACTAAAAAGTGGGATTTGTATGAAGTTAAAGCGAGCTCGGACATAAAAACTGATATCCAACACAATCACGTAAAAGACCTTATATTCCAAACTATTTTGCTAGAAAACGCGGGAGTAGACTTGGGTGAGAGTTACATAATTCACCTCAACAAAGAATACAGGCGTAATGGTGAAGTAGATATTCATGAGCTTCTTACTACTGAAAACCTAAAAGAGGAAGTGGGCGAGCAAAAAGAAGAAGTGCGAGACGAAATGAACCAAGCGTTAAAACTATTGGCAAAAGACGAAATTGCGCTTGATAGTTGCGACTGTTTATATAAAAGCAGTGGTCAACACTGCGACTGTTTTGCAAAGTTTAATCCGCAAGTGCCTGAATACTCAGTGCACAATATTTTAATGGGTAAGAAGCTTAAAGCTTTGGTGGATGACGGAATTGTAGACATTACAAAAATCCCAGAAAACTTTGAACTTACTGATATTCAACAGCAAAAAGTAGATTTACAAAAAGACGAACAGCCGATTATTAATCGCGAAGCAGTGGACGAAGCACTCTCGGGGCTGGTGTATCCAATATACTTTTTCGACTACGAAACGTACCCCTCGCCCATTCCTCCGCTTGATGCGTACAAACCAAACCAACACTTTGTATTTCAGGTTTCTATTCATGCCTTGCATGAAGACGGAGAACTAGAGCACTTTGAATTTTTAGCAGAAGAAATGGAAGGCTCGACAGAAGCGTTGGTGAATATGATGCGCGATAGTATTGGTGACACTGGCAGTATTGTGGTTTGGAACGATGTGTTTGAGAAAGGTAGAAATATAGAACTCGCGGAGCTACACCCAGAAGAAAAGGACTTCCTGCTTGGGTTGAACGAAAGAACGTTTGATTTAATGAAAGTATTTAAACGCGACTATACTCGCCCAGATTTTTACGGAAGCGCCTCTATTAAAGCTGTATTACCCGCTATGGTGCCCGAACTCTCGTACAAAGATTTGGAAGTACAGAATGGAACAATGGCAATGAGTGAGTGGAAAAAGATTATCGATGGTGAACTGGGCCTAAAGAGCGCACAAAAGGCTCGTAAAGACTTACTCGACTATTGCGGGTTAGATACGTTCGCAATGGTAGAGATATATAAGAAGATTAAGGAAGAGTCGTAAACGTATCGAAGTTGTTGTTTTAATTTCATAATATATTGCAAGGATATGAAGAAGAGAAAATCATTACCTAAAAAGCTTCAACTCGAAATATATAATCGAGATTACTGGACTTGCCAGTATTGTGGAGATCCTGTGTTTTATGTTCAAACCTTGAAACTATTAGAAAAACTCAGTCCAGACTGCGGATACTATCACCCTAATGGTAAATCAGAGAAAATGCTAAAGCTGTTTTTTAATAAATGGGCTAGTATTGACCACGTAAAACCATTTACAAAATACGGTGAAGACTCACTTGAAAATCTCGTAACAGCTTGTTGGGAATGCAATCTTAGAATGGGCAACAAAGATGATAAGCAAGGCAAAAGAAAGCCCAGAAAGATCAAAAAGCATCAAAAAACTAAATCTTGGGATGGTCTTTACTCCCTTTATGAGAAGCTAAGATAAAATGAAGAATCTTAGACTCAAAGTGCTATACTAAACGAACAATTGAATAAATTATCAAGAAAGATGTGAAGGGACTAGCCTTATGACCATCTTAGCAACCTGTCTCTTCGTCCAGATAAGGTGCTCCATCTAGCCTGTATAGGAAAGATAACAATGCATCAGCATCTTACCCTTCACAGGAAAGATGTTTTTTAGTGTTAAAAGATATGAAGAAAACAGCAGAATTCGTAAGTCCAAAGCATCCAGATAAAATATGCGACTATATAGCGGATATTATATTAGATGCTTACTTGGGTGATGATAAAGATAGCAGAGTGGCCATCGAGGTTATGGGTGGCCACAATCTTGTTACCGTAAACGGAGAAGTAACGAGCAAGACAACCATAGATATTGAGGGGCTTATAAAAAACATAGTAGGCTCAGATTACAAAGTGATATCTAATGTCGTAGCACAAAGTAGCGAAATAGCGCGCGGTGTAGACACTGGAGGTGCAGGTGACCAAGGAATAATGAAGGGTTACGCAACAAGCGAGACAGAAAGCCTAATGCCATTAGAGTACGAACTTGCTCGAAACTTATGTATGAAAATTTTTGAGGTTTATCCTTATGACGGCAAGACTCAAATTACAATCGATGGAGAAAAAGTTACGTCGGTAATTGCTAGTTTTCAAAATTCTAAAAGTGATGAGCTGTTATCATTAGTAAAAAGTATTATTCAGTCCGAAGAGTACTTCATAAACCAATCAGGAGAGTGGTCGCAAGGTGGATTTGATGCAGATACTGGGCTCTCGGGACGAAAACTTATTGTAGATAATTATGGCCCTGAAGTGACCATAGGAGGTGGCTCCTTTTCTGGAAAAGATTACACAAAAGTGGACCGCTCGGGAGCATATATGGCTCGAAAAATATCTGTTGACTACCTAAAGAAGCGCTCAGCCAAGGAAGTACATACGAAGTTAGCATATGCGATAGGAAAACCTGAACCAGTTATGGCAACTGCTATTATAGACGGAAAAGAAATTCCAATAGAGGGGTACAATTTAACACCTGCTGGGATAAGGAAATTACTGAAACTAGATAAGCTAAAGTTGTCGACAACCTCTAACTGGGGCCATTTTGGTAGAGGTTTTGAATGGGACGTTTAGTAAATAACTCCATACGCAAGCCAAAGCGCGCTTTTAGCAACCTCCAATAAATTGTTCTGAGTGCATTTTTTAGTTGGAGCAAATAAAATTGGCCACGTGTGATATATTAATCTTATCAATAATGAAAATATAAAAATATGGAATTCTCAAAAGAAATCACTATAAATGCACCGGCTGAGAAAGTTTGGGATATTCTCGCACATCAATTTGCCGATGTTGGTAGTTGGGCACGCTCAATTTCAGAATCATCAGTAAATCGCGATGCACAAAACGTTGGTAACTCCCCTGTCGGTGGTCGCGTATGTTCGACCAGTATTGGTCACATCTCTGAAGAATTTATTGATTACGACGAAGAGGGTATGACATTTAGCTTCAAAGGTGTTATCACCTCAAAAATGTTTACGAGTGTAATTAGCACAAACCTTGTTACGGCTATAGACGATAACACGTCGAAGGTCACCGTAACTCCGAGCATCAACCTAACGCCTTTGGGGATGTTAATGTATCCGCTGATTAAAATGAATCTCAGTAAAACAATAAACGAAGTTTTACTAGACTTAAAATACTTTGCCGAAAACGACAAGCCTTCGCCCGAAAAAAACGCTACACAAAAATAATAACAAACTAACACTATAGATGTGGAACATATGTTACTTGACACAAGTTTATCTTAAGATAAACTTGTGTCATGAATGCAAACTTAACAAAAAAAAATACCGTGGGTCTTAAAGAACTGCGCGAGAACATCGAAACATACATTAAACGTGTGAGTAAAGGCGAAGTACTCACTGTTTTTAGACGCTCTACTCCCCTTTTCAAAATATCCCCAGTCGACGCGGAAGAAACTGGCTGGGAAACCATAGTAGATTTCACCAAAAAAACAGGACACGGCGTCCCTGTTGAAGAACTACTAGCCTCAATGAAAAAGATGCATGGACAAAAATCAAAAGTTTCTTAAACGACTCAGTACTAAAGAATTCTCATCTGTAGAAAAAGCCCTGCATAAAATTAATGTTGGTGATACTAAAAATCTTGATATAAAAAAGTTAACAGGATACCAAGACGTATATAGAGTACGAATTAAAACAATTCGAATTATTTTTCTCATCAACGAAAATCGCATTGACGTGCTTGAGATTAGTAGACGAAATGAGAAAACGTATAAAAAATTCTGATATCGTCCTAATTCCATAAGGACAAAATTTCTTACTTATGCTATATTTTTCATGTTAGTAATAAATACAAAAAATATGAAAACTCTTAAATGTGATTTATGTGAAGTAACAGCAGACGGCGAGACATTCGAAGAATGGATGAAAGCACTTCATCCTCACTATATGGAGGCTCACGCTGATATGATGAAAGGAATGGAGGGAATGAGCGAAGAAGATAAGAAGGAACATATGAAAAAGTGGATGGATGAAAACAAAGCACGGTTTGACGCTGAATAACGCGAGACTGTCACAATAGTAAAAAGCACCGAGCTCGGTGCTTTTTACTTTGCTAAATGGCAACTATATACTGTGTAGAAATTGTTTATGAGTATCTGAATACTTGTGCATATATTTGAACATTGCTAAAATATAATAATTAAAATTAACTAGAAAATCGTATGAGTAATACAAATACATGGGTTACTGGAATTGTTCTTTTAGTAATTGGATTTTTTGTAGGATCCTACGGATTAGGTATAGGAAGCTCAGCAAAGAATGTAGCTGTAGCATCAGAAATGTCTGCAAGTGCTGATGGGTTAGCTTTATGGCAGTTCCCTGACAAACGGGCGCTCGATCCAGAAATATTCGGGACTCCACAAAATCCACTAAATAGTGACTTGCTTCCATTGAGCAAACGGGACGTAAACACAGCTGGAACAGCATATACAACAATAAAACAGCCAGCCATGTTTTCAAATAAAACAAAGCAAACTACCGGCTCGATAACTATTTCTGTTTCAGATTTGACAGCAAAAGATGGACCGAATTCAAAAGATTCTGCAGAAGTGGAAGCTAACTTTAAGGGACCAAATGGCGAGAAATTTAGAGTAGTTCTTAATAAACTCATATCAAAAGGTGGAGAACACCAGATGTTTGGTGGAGTAGGCACAAACGTGCTTATGCATGGTGCAACGGGTATTGGGACTCCCCTTGTTGCTGAAGAGTTCTCATACATTACCCTCTGGGGTACTGGAGACTTCTACAAAGACGGAGAACTTGTAGATGAAAACCGAATAATTCATATTATGGTCAGTGAGCGCACACGAGATGCTGATTTCAAAGTTGGATTTGGTGTAGCGCAACCTGACAAACTGGAAATTCACTTAGCAATGCCTCCAAAGAAGGGAACGCCATCAGGACCAGTTGACAGTCCATTGCCAACGGGAGTTATTTTACCTAACGGAGTCGAACAGCCCTTCATACACACAAACTTCTATGGAAACATAGAATTGAATGGCAACCAATTTGTGCAGTAGAAATAGCGGAAACACATTCATTTAAAAACATCCTTACACAAGGATGTTTTTAATTCAGTACAAAGGTGTGCAAAATTACTGCTACTGCTTGCGTATATGCCTAAAAACGTTAGGATAACGTATCGAACATTGAAAACTGATTAGTTAAAACTCATATTTATGGCAAAACGAGCAACAGGTATTGAAAAAGGTAAAAAATCCCATTCACGAAAAACAAAAAAACGTCTTGACGTAAAGCACGCAATGCTTGAGAAAAAAGCAGAAAAAAATAAGTATAAGAACAAAAATAAGGGAAAAAGATAGATTTTTACCTCAAGCAAAAAGGAGCTCGCGTCGCGAGCTCCTTTTTGCTTGACATATGCACCCTAATGCTATTTAATACCTCTTAATCAAGTAGCTCCTATAGAGGAAAACCAAGTCGAGTTTGATTTTTTGGGTTGTTTACTGTGACTAGCTAGGAGAATCGCGAAAGCTTGCTTTCACGATATCCGAGTTACGGCACAATATGGAACGAATTCCATATTTGAAGTATTATAAATTTTTTGTTCAAAGAAAAATGACACAAGGAACTATCGCTCGCATCATGGATAAAGGCTACGGCTTTATCAAGGTTGAAGGGCAAGAAAAGGACCTTTTCTTTCACTCTAACGAACTTCAAAACGCTTCGTTTGACGACCTACAAGAGGGAGACAACGTAGAGTTCGAAGTTACAGAGGGAGAAAAAGGACCACAAGCTGTGAACGTTAGCAAAGTCTAACTAGAGCATATTTGAAAACTTCATTCCGGCTCTGTTTTCACGTATTTCCCCCGACTACTCGTAAGAAAATTTTTGAAATATCTCGATATTCCTCTAACTTTCTTGCTTCGTATCGAACGAAATACGATAAAACATCCTCGAAAGCAAGTTTTCAAACAAGCTCTCACAACAAAAACCCCGCGGGCTAGCCCGCGGGGTTTTTGTTTTTCTACTCCGAAGATCCACACTAGTACACACGTGCAAATACTTTATACTGTTGAGGTGAAATCTTTTTTCCAGGAGCTACTAAGTACACGGAGAGGAAAATTTTGGGCACTATTCTTTATTTTGGTACTCCTTTCACTGTTTTTCCAAATAGTACATTTTGGTGAACATATAATCCAAACTGTAGCTTGGATTTTTGGATACCGTGGCGCTCCATACGTTACAACTACTGGCCATTACTTGATTCAAACATTGGGTACCATAGCAGCTCCTACAGCTGATGCGGCTCGTCAATTTCTTATGGGAAACGAAATCTTGCACCTCATCGGAAACGCAATCTATGCCTTTGGAACCGTGGGATTACTCTTTTTTATTCGTATCAAAGTTGCTATAACAGCTGCACTTATAGAAGTGTTTCATCTCTACGAACATATTTCTCTAACCCTTTCTGCCGCAATAATGAGCTCTCCTATTGGTATGAGCACTCTTTGGGGGCTAACTATGGATCCAGCAATTTCAGTAACCATTCGCGTATGGTGGCATTTCTCCATGAATGCTATTCCAACATTCTTATCGATACTCGCTCTTTACTTTGTGTATAAATCAGTGAAGCTCAAAAATAAAAAGCGTAAAGACTCTGCGATTGAAACTCTATAATAGCGATGCGAAAACAAGTCTTCGCGCCGTATTTTTTTACTTCTGATTATTCTTTTGGTTGCTCGTTGCCATTTTTCTGTCGGTTTCGGTGAGGTACTGCTTACGTAAGCGAATATCACTCGGCGTTACCTCCAAATACTCATCTGCGCCCATATACCCCATCGCTTTTTCTAATGTTAACTCTAGTGGCGGTGCAAGCTTTATATTTTCATCCGTCCCTGACGCACGCATATTTGTAAGTTGCTTGCCTTTTGTAGGGTTTACCATCATATCTTCTCCTTTAGAAGTATTACCGACTACCATTCCTTCATATACTTCAGTAGTGGGAGCGATATACAATACTCCTCTCTCTTGCAAATTTGCCAATGAAAAACCAAGTGCTTTCCCATTTGCCATTGAAACCATCGAACCAAGTTCTGTTTTCTGAATTTCTCCAGCGTATGGTCCAAAGTGACTAAATATAGATGTCATAATTCCCTCTCCTTTTGTGTCGATGATCATTTCGTTTCTATACCCTAAGAGTCCTCGCGTAGGAACTTCTAACGTAATACGCACCTCTCCGTGCTCTTGCACCATACCTGTCATAACACCACGACGCTTTCCCAATTTTTCAATAACCGCTCCAGAGAATTCGTCTGGGACCAAAATGCTCACATCTTCATACGGTTCCAATTTTTTACCATCTTTTTCTTTAAAAATAACTTCAGGTTGCGAAACAGAAAGCTCGAATCCTTCACGACGCATATTTTCTATTAGAACTGCAAGATGCAATTCCCCTCGTCCGTACACCTTCATTCGTGCGCCCTCTAGAAAGTCTACACGAAGCCCGACATTTACTTCTAATTCTTTTTCTAAACGCTCTCGAATCTGTCGTCCAGTTACATACTTTCCTACGCGTCCTGCAAATGGGGAACTATTTACAAACATAAAGAAGGAGATCGTGGGCTCATCCACTGCAATAGCGGGAAGTGCTTCGCCTCCGGCAACTTGCAAAAGTGTGTGACCGATAAAAATTTCTGGGATACCCGCAATCATCACAATGTCACCTGCGCTAGCCTCTTTAACTTCTTTTTTGGTCATACCTTCAAACGTAAAAAGTTTTGCTACTTTCCCCTTGAACTCATTGCCCGTAGCATCTTTAAGAAAAATGTCTTGCTTCTCTTTAATAGTTCCTTCATAAATGCGCGCCACACCCATACGTCCGAGAAAATTATCATGCGCAAGGTTGAATACTTGGCTAGACAGAGCCTTGTCTTTAAGGTTATCTCCCGAAGCTGCGGGGATTTTTTCTAGTATTGTGTCGAGTATTGGAGTTAAATCCACGGCGTTGTCTTCCATTTTACGCTTTGCCACACCATCGCGCCCAATAGCGTATAGCGTCGGAAAATCCAATTGTTCGTCAGTCGCTCCAAGATCTAAAAAGAGTTCGTATACAGCCTCCTGAGCTTTATCCACATCCGCTGCTGGTTTATCAATCTTGTTTAAAATAAGTATCGGCTTGAGTCCAAGCTCGAGCGATTTCTTCAATACAAATTTTGTTTGTGGCATTGGACCTTCGGCTGCGTCTACTACCAATAAAACAGAATCGATCGAACGCAGTACACGTTCAACTTCTGAACCAAAATCGGCGTGCCCAGGCGTATCGAGGATATTTATCTTGGTGTCTTTATAGAATACGCTAGTATTTTTTGCATAGATTGTAATACCCCGTTCCATTTCCAGTGCATCAGAATCCATAGATACTCCTTCTTTTCCAGCACCAGTTTGCGCAAGAAGAGCATCAGTAAGTGTTGTCTTACCGTGGTCTACGTGGGCTATGATTGCTATGTTTCGTATTTCCATATGTATAACTTTCATAACTACGTATATTTTGAATGAAGAAATAAACGTAGTGATTATTCTGAATTTATGTCTCGATTTCTCCCCGCTTTTCTTAGGGAGAAATTGCTAGACCACAATTACCACTAACAATCCCTCACGCCTCGAACTGTACGTAGTTCTGCAACTTCTACACTAGTTGCATTTAAACAAAAAAACCCGCACTAGCGGGTAATGTGTGCAAACTATACAACACTTGCACTATTAATTCAATATGTGCGCTATACTAAACTTATATTAAGTAATTACGTACGTGTATGTTGGAATCTATTATTATAAACGTAAATTGGGTCGCGACTCTTGTCGGAGCAGTCGTAGCCTTTGGTGTTGGATGGTTGTGGTACTCACAAAAAATGTTTGGTACTAAATGGGCAGAAGGAATCGGATTAGTTGGAGATCACAAACCAACGACGCACGCAATGGTTGCGCAAGGTGTTGGAACTTTTCTTCTCGCATGGGTTATCGGTGTTACTGAAACCACGGGAGCAATTGCTCTTGCTATTCTTATTGCACTTACCATTTCGGTTCTTATAAAAGCCAACGGCTTTTGGTCCCAAAAAAGTAAGTATGCAATTGCTGTTGAATCGGGATACATTCTCGTTATGGTGATCATTATGATCGCCGCACACGCATTTTTGTAAGAATTTTAAAAAATGGCACAGGTCAAGCTAAAAACAAAAGGACACTGCGAAGCGTCTCTGATTTTCTTAATGGAATCAAGAAAAGCGCGCAGCTACAAAGACGATGGGAGATAACATAAAAAACCAATTTCGTCCGTATATGAAATACATACCGACGGCTGCACTAGCATTCGGTCTGGTTTTCGATATTTTTACAATCGACCGACCAGACGCACTATTTGAAAACGTAACCATCATTGGTTACTTAGTACTCAGTGCTCTTGCGATGCTCGCTCTACAAGCTCGTATACATAAAGAAAGCGAAAATAAAAGATTACTACTACTTGGTATTTTACAATTTAGTTTCGGAAACCTAGCGAGCGCACTTATGGTGCTTTACGCACGTAGTGGAACACTAGCTGGAAGCGCAATTTTTATTATTATTCTTGCGCTTTTATTAATTGGAAATGAAGTACTTAAAAATAACTACGCACGAACTCATTTGCGAATTGTGATTTGGTTCACACTCCTGCTTACTTACAGCACACTCGCAGTTCCAATACTTTTAAACAGCATCGGTGTAATGACATTCTTTGTAAGTATTCTCATAGCACTTGGTCTTGCAGCGTTTTTTGTCTTTCTTCTTTCTCGAGTCGTACGTAACTCATTCAAAAGTCGTGCTCGTCGTGCGTTAGTTTCGGTCGTGCTGGTAGCAACAGGCTTTAGTGGCTTGTATTTTGCTAATCTTATCCCTCCTGTACCACTCGCACTAAAATCTATCGGCATCTACCACTCAGTTGAACGAGTAGACCAAGTGTATAATGCGCAATACGAGGCACCGCGATGGTACGAATTTTGGCGAGAAACTAACAAAACATTCAGCTATAAAGCAGGTGATCTTGCGTATTGTTTTTCTTCAGTATTTGCACCACGTGATTTAAAAACTGAAATCCGCCATCGATGGGAAAGATATGACGAAACAAAAAAGGAATGGCGAACTGTTGCGCGTATTCCATTTCCCATCCTTGGCGGTCGCGATGCTGGGTTCCGAGGCTATACACAAACTTCACAAATATCTGAGGGCACATGGCGTTGCGGTGTTGAAACTGCACGAGGTAATTTAATTGGACGCACCACATTTATAGTAGAAAACGGGACTCAAAAAATAAAATCTACCACTCTATAACTTTTTCATTTTTTTCATGCAGATACTTATTTGCCTGACTAAAATGTTTGCAGCCGAAAAAACCATTATATGCAGAAAATGGTGACGGATGCGAAGCCTCAAGCACCAAGTGTTTTGCCCAGTCGATGTCACTCCCCTTCTTTTTTGCGTAGTTTCCCCACAACATAAATACAATTCCTTCGCGTTCGTCAGATAACTTCTTAATTATCGCATCAGTAAATTCTTCCCAACCTTTTCCTTGGTGCGAGCCAGCTTCGTGAGCTTGAACTGTAAGAGTAGAATTAAGAAGAAGCACCCCTTGTTTCGCCCATCTCTCTAAATCACCACCACCTTCCAGTAATGATGGACATCCGATGTCCATCATTATCTCTTTATATATGTTTTGTAGTGAAGGGGGAAGCCGCACACCCTCGCTGACCGCAAAACATAAACCATTTGCTTGTCCTTCGCCATGGTATGGATCTTGCCCAAGAATAACAACTTTAACGTCATCAAACGGACATAGGTCTAAAGCTCGAAATATGTTTTTTGGATGAGGGTATACTTTTCTCTCAGAATATTCTTCGTGTACGAATTCGCACAAATTTTTAAAGTACGTTTTATTAAACTCACTTTTTAGTTTAATTCCCCACGATTTTTCAATTTGAACATCTTTCATAATTATCTAAAAGAGTACCACGTTGCATCAACCTCAATCACCTATTTTCGACGAGAATATAAAGAAAACAAAAAGCACTGTAAGTGATACGTCATAAAAAGTAACGTATCACTTACAGTGTATATATTGATTGAGCGCATTCACACTAAACTGCTTCATCACCAACCACCTTTGTGCTGGTGATTAAATATCCTTTAAGCGTATTGGCGTACCTAACTTTTATAACCCTGTACGTTCCGAAGTCTTCGATTACATTTAGTACTGTAATGAGTCGGACAATCCTGATACATAGCAGATTACTGTTAAAAAGTTCCACACCCTTATTGAAATCCCTTTCAAACATTTTTCCGATTAAAATAGCAGTGTCCTTGTTCTGACAATACGGACCAGTAAAAAGAGTCATCTCACCAATCGTAAATGGTTTCTTATACTTTCGAGGATGGTAAGAAGCTGTGAGAAAGAAAATCATGGTGAAACTCAACGCAAGAGTAATGGTTACCCTGCGAAACCTTTCCATATTCATTTATTTGCCTTTCTACAAAAAATTGCCCTTAAAAAAGAGCGACTATAGTAAGTAATATATAAATACTGCACTTAGTCAATAAAATATGCATAACCGTACATATAAAAACACTCGTCAATGACGAGTGTTTTTATATGTATCACTACCGTTATTTACGGAAGCAATCACGACACTTCAAATTGCTAGTGTCTCGAGGTTCAAATGGTAAGCTCGTAATGGCTCCCCCACAATCAGCACAAGTCCAGTTTCCTTCGTGCATTGCACGTTCAGGACGATCAGTTTGCCCTTTCTTGTGGCAGTCTCCGCATTTAAGCGAGTCTGCTCGCGCAGGATCTGGTTCGAATGGAAGTTCTGTAATTGCACCTCCACAACTACCACATTTCCAATCTCCAGTGAACATTTTTCTTTCTTCGTTCATTGTAAAATATTTTTTCTATTAGTACGTTTTCAGTGTCGACGCGATTAGTGCACACAAACTGCAGGCAAATCTATTTCGAAAACCATAATAAGCCTATCACGTATGATATACTCTCGCATACAAAATTATGGATAGAGAAAAACCCGCACTCGAGATAAAAAATTTACACAAAGCGTACGGCAAAACAGTTGCTGTGGACGATATTTCTCTTACACTACCGCGTGGTGCTTTTTTAGGGCTCTTGGGACCAAACGGTGCAGGTAAATCGACTCTTATAAACTGCATTGTAGGAGTAAACAAAATAACAAGTGGTACGATTAGCACTTTTGGGTTCGATGTCGAAAAAGACTACCGTGAATCGCGCAGAACAATTGGCATCGCCCCACAAGAATTTAATGTGGATTTTTTCGCAAAAGTTTGGAAAGTCCTCGACTATGTAGGCGGGTACTACGGTATGCGAAAAGAAGAGAGGGCACAACGTATCGAAGAACTCCTTGACCAATTTCAACTTCAGAAACATCGCGATAAATCGTTTAACGAACTATCGGGTGGATTAAAGCGACGTGTTGTGCTCGCTCGTGCACTCATACACGACCCTGAGCTCATCATTCTAGACGAGCCAACAGCAGGGATTGATGTTGAGCTCCGCCGTGAATTATGGGGACACTTACAAGAACTTTCAAAACGAGGAAAAACCATACTCCTTACATCTCACTACCTCGACGAAGTAGAGTTGCTCGCAGACCGTTTTGCTTTTATTAGCGACGGAAAAATAGTTGCACAAGGATCAAAAGAGAAAATGCTCACAGGAGGTAAAGACTTAGAAGATTTATATCTTGAATTAACTAGTAATAACAACGTATGAACTGGATAGGACTCTACACACTCGTGCGCAAAGAAATGGAGCGAACATTTCGCGTGGTTATTCAGACAATTTTTAGCCCTGTTATTTCTGCCACACTATTTATATTTGTCTTTGGAACAATCGTAGGGACACGCATCGACGAAATCGGAGGCGTACCATATATCGTATTCGTATTTCCAGGAATTTTAATTATGAATGTTCTTACGTCAGCGTTCTCTCACTCTTCAAGCGCAATATATTTTGCTCGGTTTATTCGTAACATCGACGAAATGCTTGTCGCCCCTCTTTCATACTTCGAAATTATGCTGGCTAATGTCATCAGTTCTGTAACGCGCGCCATTGTCGTTGGTTTTGTTATTGTGCTTGTGGGTATTCTTTTCGGCGCTGTTCAAATGCAAAACTTCTTTCTCTTTCTCATATATATTATCGCAGTTGCTGTTGTTTTTGCACTTCTTGGTATTATTACTGGTCTTGCCGCCAAAAGTTTTGAGCAACTTAATATTTTAAGCACGTTTATAATACTTCCTTTCTCATTTTTGGGAGGAATGTTTTACACACTCGATATGTTACCCGCTGCGGCACAAAAAGTAGCCGTTCTTAATCCATTCTTTTACTTTGTTGATGGAATTCGCTACGCAATGGTAGGTATTCACGACTCCAATCTGCTTGTCGGCGCTGGACTAATGCTTGCACTCATTCTTTCGCTAGGAGCCATAGTATGGTGGATTTTCTACACTGGTTGGAGAATTCGTGAATAGAAGGAATTAACTCTAGAGTTAATTCCTTCATGGTATACTCCCCATTATGAGCACAACACTACGCCTTTCGGGAGCTGTGATACTCTCCGTAATAGCGTTTATTCTTTGGGCGATTACTTCTCCTTCGACGACAATAGAACCAATAGTTGCCGAGCCTGAGTCAGCAGTGGTAACACGAGTAATAGATGGGGACACCATAGTGATTACTGGTGCTGAAAAAGTACGACTTATCGGTATAAATACTCCTGAATTTTATGGAGATTCCGAAAGTAACGAATGTTTTGCGTTAGAAGCAAAATCGCTCATCGAACAACTTATCCTCGGAAAAAGTATACGTCTAGAAAGCGACGTTTCGCAGACCGACAAATATAACCGACTTTTACGATATGTATATATCGAAAATTCCCCTTCTTCTGATGCCGAAGATGTGTCAGTAAATGAAATCTTGGTGCAAGAAGGATTCGCACGCGCTCGTGCTTTTCCACCCGACACTAAACTACAAGCAGAACTAAAAGGACTAGAGCGCAACGCACAAGAAAACAAACTCGGTTTATGGGGAGTATGTGAATAGTGTTCGCCTTCCCTAACTCTTTACATGCGCAGGACACTTACATCCATGTGGTTTTATAAATTCATCCACATATTCTTTTCCATAGTCGTATCCAAGTTCCTCTCCTACTGTAATATTTCTTGTTGCATAAAAGTTAAGTTGTCCTGCTTCGACTTCTACCTCTGCATTTGGCTTACAAAAATGATTAATGTATCGCGCAGTATTCTCGCGTGTTGCTCCATCAATTGTATACCACTCGTTTATTTCAAATAAATATTTTGTCAGTCGTTTGTCTGCTTGCGCTGCTGAAATAAGCTCTCCAGTGTATTCAACTATAAATTCCCCTTTCTGTATTGGCGCTGTTGCAAAAAGACCAAGCCCCATACCCGTGCTGGCTCGTTTAACTGTAATTTTTGGCTGTGTACTTTGTGTATCTGTCATATAAGCTGTAAAATATAAGCACATGGATATTTACACAAGTAGCTCGCTAGCACAAGCAAGTTCTGCCGCTTCCTCTGTGTGGGTACCAATGTTTCTTGCAATATTCGTATTTTTTGTACTCTATAGTGCGGTGCTCGTGTATCATTGGTTTACATACAGTATTCACGCACGTGCCGCCATTATGGCAACCACCGCTTATTTTATACTGAGTGCAGTGTTTCTTTTTTCAATGCTAGCGAGCGCCGTCACACTTTCAATTTTTTAATTTTTTATTATGGTGCATAGATTACTACATAAAATAAGTTTGCAGCAAAACGAGAAGGTCTTGCTTATAGTACGAAAACATTGGTTTACCTACTTTGTAAGCACACTAGGAATTATTGGTATCGGCATACTCCCCTTTATCGTCATCGCATTCGTTGCTCCCTTTATAGCCGCCAACCCTGCGGTGCCCGCTTTTTTTACCGCAGTATGGTTACTAGCTATTTGGATGATGTTTTTTACTGTCTGGACAAACTACTATTTAGACATATGGATAGTTACCGACAAACGAATTATAAATATAGACCAAGTATATTTATTTAAACGCAACATATCTACACTGCGAGTTGAACGCGTGCAGGATATTAAAATAGAAGTCCATGGTTTTTTTGCAACGTTCTTTGATTTTGGAAATATACAAATTCAAACTGCAGGTCCAGAAGCCAGCTTTTATCTTATTAAAGGAATTCCTAATCCGAGCAATGTACGCAACGCCATTTTAGAGCGCGTTGATTTAACGACCGAACACAAAGACCGTTTCCAATACAACACCGATCAACGACCGTCGCAGAGCGAATAGTAATATATGCAAGACACTGATTACGTTTTTTGCTATTATTGCTGCTAATGAAACTTTCAACAGATAGCTACAAAGGAGTACGAGATTTTTATCCACGCGATAAATTTGTACACGACTATATGGTAAATACTCTTTCGCAGGTGTGTGAGAGTTTTGGCTATGAATCTTACGACGCCTCAATTTTAGAACCTGCCGAGCTTTATAGAACTAAAACAAGCGATGAAATAGTCACTGAGCAAACCTATACATTTGAAGATCGAGGTGGCCGCGAAGTCACACTGCGCCCTGAAATGACTCCAACGGTAGCGCGCATGGTCGCTGGGAAATCGCGCGAGCTTGGCTTTCCACTGCGTTGGTACTCAATGCCAAACCTTTTTAGATACGAACGAGCACAACGAGGTCGCCTTCGTGAGCATTGGCAACTTAACGCCGATTTATTTGGCATTGCTGGAGTAGATGCAGATGTGGAAATAATTTCGCTTGCATATAACCTTATGACCTCCTTTGGTGCAACTGATGCTGATTTCGTAATTCGACTCAACGACCGAAGTGTCTTTGAACACATTTTTGACGAACTAAATATAGACTCAGGAACTCGCAAGGGTATCATGTCTCTTTTAGACAAACGCGCTAAAATAGACAACTTTGAAAGCGAACTCACAAAATTAACCGGAGACAAATCAAAAAAACTCATCGAGCTTCTTAATAGCGCCGCCTCCAACCCACTACTAGAAAACTTGCAATCACGCTTGGTTACACTTGGAATCACCAACGCTATCATCGACACTTCAATTGTTCGTGGTTTTGACTATTACACTGGTATGGTTTTCGAAATATTTGATACAGCGAAAGAAAATAATCGCTCACTAGCAGGTGGCGGCCGTTACGACGGTCTCCTTGAAATGTTTGGCGTTGACGCTATTCCCACTGTCGGTTTTGCGCTTGGTGATGTCACTATGAAAGATTTTTTGGAAACCCATGATCTCCTTCCTGAGTACGTTTCGCCGACTGACATAATGCTGTGCGTCCTAGACGAAAATTCAACAGAATTTGCAAATCAAGTGGCGCAAAGTCTGCGTGACCAAGATATTAACGTTGCGGTTAATTACTCTTATAAAAAAGCAGGTGACCAAATCAAGCTCGCAGACAAAAAGTCGATTCCTTTCGCCGCGTGTGTTGGTGCAAAAGAGATAGATAGTGGCAAACTTTCTGTAAAACATTTAGCAAGCGGTGACCAAAGCGAACTTTCGATTGAAGAAATAGCCGACCATATATTCACTCACGAATTATAGGATTCTCTACATGGGAAAACACAAGGGAATCAAACCAAAACTAACAGCAATAGATGCTTTATCGAGGCCAATAAAGAAATATGCTACACTAAAAATATGGACATCGATAAACTTGCAATAATAATGAAAGATGGTTTTGACTCAGTTGATACACGTTTCGATTCCATCGAACAAGAACTACGAGAAATGCGTAACGAATTCAGCCAACAACTGAAAGAAGTAAGAAACGATATCGAAAACTTACAACAAATGCGTGGATACTCAAAAGAGATTGATACGCTTATAGGTCGTGTCGGAGAACTCGAAAAACAATTTAAGCAAAAATTCGCGTCGTAGCCACTACTAATACTGTAATATCTCTAGGATGCGTAAAATAGTTTTTGATATAGAAACGAGTAATACTTTTGGAGACGTGGGCTCGGGGAATCCCGCAGCGCTGGATATATCGGTTGTATGCTTGCATGATTCTGAAACAGACGAATACCATTCGTTTCTTCAGGAAGATTTCTCGAAACTATGGAAATTTATTGAAGGAGCCGACATGCTTATAGGATACAATTCAGATCATTTCGATATTCCTCTTTTGGATAAATACTACCCTGGCGACTTAACTGCTATAAAAAGTTTAGATTTGTTGAAAGAAATTCACGCATCACTTGGACGTCGTGTTAAACTCGACGCAATTGCACAGGCGACCCTTGGAGAAAAAAAGAGCGGGCATGGCTTGCAAGCAATCCAGTGGTGGCGCGCAGGTGAAAAACAAAAAGTTATTGACTACTGTATTCAGGATGTAAAAGTAACCAAGAAAGTGTACGAATACGCACGTAAGCACGGAAAAGTGAAATATAAAGATTTAAGTACCATTAAAGATATTCAGCTCGATACAAGCACATGGGAAAACAAAGAAGATTCGTCGCTCACACATACTCTACCATTTTAAATAAACACGATAATGATTCCAAGTGCGAGTAATAGCCTATACCAAACAAATATATAGAGGGTATTGTTGCGCAGAAATTTCAGAAGGTAGTGGATTACAAAAATTGCTACAATAAAGGCTGTAAACGTTCCGATTAGGACATCAACCCCTATTTCACCGAGTCCCACATCAAATGCCTGCTTGGCGCCTGCGCCGATAAAAATTGGTATTCCTAGCAAAAAGCTAAACTTTGCAGACACAGCTCGCGGTAAGCCAAAAAACATTCCACCCGAGATAGTCATTCCTGAGCGACTCATTCCAGGAATGAGGGCGAGTGATTGAAACAATCCAATAGCCAACCCTTTCTTCCAACTTCCCTTCTCCCAAATGGTCAGGGAGCCTCCTTGACCATTTGAGTTACGAACTGTTGTGTATCGCTCGGCAGAGATCATAATTAATGACCCAATTATAAGAGCTACTGCAACGAGTAACGGGTTCCGAAAAATCGTAGCCATAATATCTTCAAGAAAAAGTCCTAAAATTACTGCTGGTATTATTCCAACAATAAGTGCGTATAACATTTGCTTGTCCTCTTCGGCAACCTCAATCCCAAAAGGAGTAATCCGATTACTACCGTTTGGCAGCAGTCCGGTTACTACCGTGTAAAGAGTTGCTGTTAATTTCAAAATATCACGCCAAAAATAAACAACTATTGCGGCAGCTGTGGCAAAGTGTAGAAATGAATCAAATGTTAGGTCAAGTACCCCCGCAGACCCTAAAAATTCACGTGCGAGAATTAAATGCCCCGAAGAAGAAATTGGTAAAAACTCGGTAAGTCCCTGTACGATTCCTAGTATTATATTTGTAAAAATTGTTGGTTCAATCATATATGAACCATATCGTACAACACTAACGTATTTCAACAAAATTTCTTTATTCGTCATCAACTAAACCAAAACGATAGACATCAAAAGAATCCTCGCCTTCAAACATGTCGGAGGGATTCGGGAGATAAATACGTTTACGTGTAATTTCTTTTGTCGCGTCGTTTATGAGCTTGTGAAAAACTTTAAATTCCTCTTTGCACTCATCAAAATTAATTACATGCTTGCGCATTTGGCTTCTCCCGTCTGCATTTCTAGTTTTTTTACATTCAAAAAAAATAAAACGCTTTACTGGTTTTTTAAATTCCTGCGAAACGGTGTAGTAATTAAAAATTGCCTGTAATACAAAAAGTGTTTTGTCTTTCCCCTTTGAGCTGAAAAACGCAACAAATTTGTGATCAACAATATCAACCGCACCTTTATTTCCTCTCGATTCCACAACTAAATCTGAAACTGCTTTCACAGGAAGTGCTAACCCTTTTACTTTTGCATATCCTTTAACTTCAACTCCAAGCACTTTATGCCTAGGAGGGCGTGCGAGATAAAAACCAACTGAACGTAAATACTCTTTCTCCATCACTAATCTTTTCTTTTTTTGCGCTCCGCGCGTCTTGTGGACACCAAAGTTTATTTCGAAATTTGGTACGTCGCGTAGATATTCAAGTCCAATATCAATTGCCTCATCTTTAGGTACTCCCTCGTAAAAATGCTGTAGCGCAACATGTCCAGCTCGGCCTGTAATGCCGGCAGGAGAGCTCGGAGTGTCGTATATATGCTCAACATAGCGCTTGTACCACGCCAGTGGGTTGCGCAGCAATGCCATCAAAGAAGAGTGGCTCCAGTATTTTATGGGAGGTTTTCTTCTTACCCTGACTTTCGTCTTCTGTATAACTTTCTGTTTCTTTTTCGCTCGCACCATAGGCAGCAGTATACATTACGAGTTTGCCACGGCACCAGAAACCGCTTCCACTATCCCCTCGTCAAATGGTTCAGGAATTATTTTTTCTGCTGTTGGCTCTTTAACAAGTGCTGCGAGGGCTTCAGCTGCTTTAATTTTCATATCGTCGGTAATTTGCGAAACTCCTGAATCAAATGCTCCTTTAAATATTCCAGGGAATACTAATGAATTGTTTATCTGATTTGGTTGATCCGAACGGCCCGTGGCTACTACTGTAGCTCCCGCATTTCTTGCAACATCTGGATCAATTTCAGGCACAGGATTCGCAAGTGCAAAGATTATTGGTTCTGAATTCATAGTCGCAACCATTTCTTTCGTTAAAATATTCGGTGCTGAAACCCCTATAAATACATCCTTACCAACTACGGCTTCCTCTAACCCGCCACAAATTTCGCTAATAGCACAACATTCCAGTATCTTTTTCTGAGACACATCTAAGTCTTCGCGACACTTTGAAACAATACCTCCTCCGTCAACAATAGTTACTCGAGGAAAACCGTACTTCTGCAATAGCGAAACTATCGCAATACCTGCCGCCCCAGAACCAGTAACAACAATTTTCAAATCATCTTTAATCTTCCCAGTAACCTTAAGTGCATTAATGAGTCCTGCCAAAACTACAATAGCGGTGCCGTGTTGGTCGTCGTGAAATACAGGGATATCGAGTTCTGCTTTTAATCTTTCCTCAATTTCAAAACACCGTGGTGCAGAAATATCTTCAAGATTAATACCACCAAATGTAGGAGCAATATTCTTAATCGTCTCTACTATTTCGTCAACATCTTGTGTGGCAAGAGCTATAGGAAAAGCATCCACACCAGCAAAGGTTTTAAACAGTGCACATTTGCCCTCCATAACTGGTAACGCCGCTTCTGGGCCAATATTGCCCAAGCCAAGCACTGCTGAGCCATCTGTGATGACAGCCACCATCTTTTTAGTCGCGACTAAATCGCGTGCTCGTTCAGGATTTTTGGCAATCAATTCTGAAACTGCTGCCACGCCTGGCGTATAGGCGATTGAAAGCTCCTCTTTGTTTGTAACGGGGAATATACTTTCAATGCGAATCTTTCCACCCTTTTCTTCGTGCTGCCTGATTGATTCCTCTCCGTAATTCATTCGGGCAAGTATATCACGCAGCATTATACAGCACAGCCTTTGCAGAAAGGTGCTCTTAGTGATAAAATCGCTCGGTACATTTATCCGTTACTAGCTTAATAAAGGACAGGGAACTTATGAATACCGAAGTAGCACAAGAAAAACAATACGACGTCGAACGAATCGAAACACCGCTCGACATTGCACGTGGAAATTTCGAGAAATGGAACGAAGCTCTGCAGAGCAAAGATCCAGCTATTGTGTCCGCACTTTATACAGAAAGTGCATCATTTCTTCCCACTATGGAGGTGACAAAAAGTGGTCGTGCTGAAGCGGAACAATATTTTGTTCATTTTCTTGACAAATTACCACTTGGTACTATTACAGAAGATACCGTGCAGCAAATAACCAACGATACTATCGTCCACTCAGGCCTTTATGACTTTGAACTTGGTCCAGAAAATAACCGAAGTATCGCACATGCTCGCTTTACGTTTGTTTGGACACAAATAGACGGTTCGTGGAAAATCTTACACCACCATTCGTCTGTTGTTCCACAGTAGGAGCCTAACGAAATAATGTTGTACAAAAACCCTTGCTTAAGTGCGAGGGTTTTTATATTAAGATTAAACAATTTCTTTTTCCTCAGGTTTCAGTTCTCTCAATTTTTGGTCTTCTTGGTACAGTTTGTAAAGTTCATTCATTGCTCGTTGTATCATTTCTTCATCATACGCATCGAAAAATTTCTCAAGCCTATGCACGAGTCTACGGACGCTATCGGCTATTAACCCCTCTATATTTTCTTCTAACTTCTCTCCAAGCACATCCTCTCTTCCAAAGGATCTCTCCATTTTTATATACAAATCATCGATATTTTCAAGTTCTCGGATCGCCTGAGCAATCAGAATATTTTCTTCAGAACTGAGTTCCTTAGACTCATACGTTTCGCTCCTTGCTACGGCACTAATTTTTCTCATGCGTGCTGAAAGTGCATTAATTTCCTGAAGTAATTTTTTTGCAGCCTCTGTGTCAAGACGGGGGACTATTGGTTTTTCTGGAAATAAATCTTTCACAAAGCCAGTACTGTAATGAGCTTGGCTCTCATTTGGACTCGTTGAAATACTTGCTTGAGCATTACCTTCTGGAACAGCAAGTGCTCCAAAAAGTGCTGTGGCAAATATAGCCGCCTTTTTCCCGTTGACCTTTTTACCTTTTTCCGGATTTTCGTTACCAATTTTTTCGATCATATTAAAAATTATCGCCTAACTCGTATCGAAAGTATACCAGATCATAAATTAGAGGAACGATTCAATATAACTAAAAGTGCCATCCTAACCCATAAACCATTTTGAGCTTGCTCGAAGTGGCGTGCGTGCGAGTCGTTGTCCACCTCCACTGCCATTTCATCCACTCTCGGCAATGGATGCATAATAATTGCATCGTCCTTCATTTGTTCAGCTAACTTTTTTGTTAATACATATTTTCCTTGAGCTTTTTCGTATTCTTCTTCACTCCCAAAGCGCTCCTTTTGTATTCGAGTCATATAGAGTACGTCTACTTTTTTAATGACTTCCTCAATCGTCTGCAGTTCCATATATGGAACTGCATTCTCTTTTAAATGTTCTTTCAGACTCTCCTTAAGCGAGCAGCTCTTTGGAGCAACAAAGCTAAAAGAATTTCCTGTGAATTTGGCAAGAATATACACCATCGAATCACACGTGCGCCCGTTGAGTAAATCGCCCACTCCTGCGATATGTAAGTTCTCGAGCGTTCCATGCTCGCGCCAAATGGTGTACACGTCAAGAAGCCCCTGCGTTGGATGCTGGCTACGCCCCGAGCCTGCGTTTATCAATGGAACAGAAACTGTGGAGAGTGCTTTTATAGATGCGTCATCTTCGTGATGTCGCATAATAATCATATCGCTGTACATCGAAATAATACGAATAGTATCTTCAATAGTTTCTCCTTTAGATACTGAAGAAGAACCTCGGGCGTTTTCAGTGGAAATTATAGAGCCACCCAGGCGAGCTATTGCAGACTCGAACGAAAGGCGCGTGCGAGTTGAGGGTTCATAAAAAAGCGTGGCAACTACTTTGCCACGCAATTCATTTTGGTATTCCTGAGGATTTGTCCGAATATCGTCAGTAAGAGCAAATAATTCCGCTAGAAACTCCGGCGTAAATTGCTGCGCGAGTATAGTGTGTGTATACGGACTCGGGTACGTACCCATTAAAACTAAATGGTAACATTGGGACTCACAAACCACAAATATTGTAAAAATAAATTACCCTCATTAGCTTGCTCTAGAGTAGTTTATTACTACGTAGTTATCTACGTATTTAAATGCTGAGAAAAAGGGTGTATGCATTCTTTTAACTCATAAGCATCCCCATGTCCTAGTAAACCTAAGTACGATTGCAAAGTCTCTTGCTTTCCATCAGTTTCAGCAACCCTCTTTAACATCCTGCGTTTTGTTACACTGCGTAGCACACGATGGTTAGGAAAATGTACCCAACCTAAAAAATCTATCCCAGAAGCAAGTGTCTCAACAGAAGTCTTTCGTTGATGTAATTCGAGCTGTAGTTTAACTTGTAAAAACCTTTCGATATATCGAAAGGTTTTTACAGGAACATTCCTATCGTGTGAAAGAAACATGAAATCGTCAGCATAACGAATATAGTATTTTGCTTTCAGTTTGTGCTTAACAAACTGGTCAAACTCATTCATATATATATTAACAAAAAGTTGCGAAGTGAGGTTACCAAGCGGTAATCCTTTTCCTTTCACCCCGGAGTTGAAGCTCCCCATAATTTCTGCCAAAAGTGCAATACTATCTTTGTCAGCGATATGTTTCTTCAAAATATCCATTAAGATACTATGGTCAATAGAGGCAAAGAACTTTCGTATGTCGCTTTTAAATACCCATACTGTTTTCGTGTTGTTTTTGGAAACTTTGTTTGAAAAACTACGAAAACGATTCACCGCTTTGTGTGTTCCCTTATTACTTCTACAAGAATATGAGTCAGCGATGAACGTGTTGTCAAAATATGGATAGAGTTGTCTATATAATGCGTGGTGAAGCAAGCGATCACGGACACTTGCCTTGTGAATATTTCTTGGCTTCGGGTCGGAAATATTAAAGGCTTCGTATTTGCCATGCTTGTATATTTTGTTTTTTAAATCTTGGTGTAATGAAAGTATGTTATCCATTAGATGTAATTGGAATTCCTGCACATCTTTTCGTTTTCTTTTACCATTGAGAAATTCCTTCCACGCACCAAGAAGATTTTCTACTGAGATGATATCATTGTATGTATGAGAAAATCTCAACATCAGCATAATACTACCCCCCCCCCGCAACTACTCAACCTAAGTTGATACCAGTGGTTTTAAGATTGAAGGATGTGTACGGTATATGGCAAGCATATCTTATACACTTCCCGAAACAAAATCGCTATACTCTTGGCTCAAAAATTGACGAAGTATTCTTGCTCGCTATAGAATATTGTTTCCTAGCTAGTTACGCCCCAAAAGATACTAAAATTATTCACCTCAACCGCTGTATATCGCGAGTTGACCTTCTTAAGTTACTTTTACAATTATCTTGGGAAATACAAGCACTGGACACTAAAAAATATACGGTACTTAGTGAACAACTACAGGAAGTAGGCAGAATGCTTGGCGGGTGGAGAAAGGGGTTGGAAGTTAAAAACTCCCCACAAAAGTGAGGAGAAAATGATGTGTTGCTTGACCACCAAGCGATGGCGAGAGTCCGCATTCCAGACGTTGTCATTGTCAAAGCGGTTCACGTTGACCTTGAGCTTACCAGCATTCACATTGACGTTAGCGACAAACAGAGACGATATGTGAAGTGTGCCATCCATACCACCAACATTTGATAGCGAATTAACAAATATTTGTATTTTATGCGAGACCTAAAAGTCTTCAGAGAACACCTCACCAACAAACTATTTTTTTAAAAGAAATAACGTAACCATGCTCCAATCAGTCGTAACTTTATGAACTCTAAACTACGTCTTCCTACACACAAACTTCCAAAGCCGTGACCGTTGAAATATTATCTGTGGCTTCCTTAGTATACAAAAGAAATCCCTCGGGCGCCCATAAAAAATGAGAGCGTCCGAGGGACTAAGGTTCAAAGGGTCAAAGACCAAAGTGCAAAGAATCAAACAGTCTGTTGCTTGACCACCAAGCGATGGCGAGAGTCCGCACGCCAGACGTAGCCATAGTCAAAGCGGTCCACGTAGACCTTGAGCTTACCAGCACTCACATCGACGTAAGCGACAAACAGTTCATCATTTACTTCAAACAAAAAGAAGGTGCCATATCCTTCTTGCCGGAGCAAGTCGCGATGCGAGCGGCAAAACTCTTTTATCTGTCCCTGGGTGAGACAGAACTTGTGTGGGTCGCCGAGTGAGCTAAACAGCGTTTGATAGTTACCGTCGTGTGTCATTTCGTACACGTCAACGGCTGTTTTTTCGGTGTCTTCGCCGGGGACGTTCGTGCTCCAGTTTTTGAAGTCACTGTCAACCCATCCGTTGAAGACGTCGTTGGCTTTAGCGAGTGTGACCGCGCCCTTCGCGAAAGCGATGGTGGTACTTTCAAGATAATGGAGGTAATCGTTGTCCTTGGTAGGGGCGATGGCCTCTAAAAATGCCTCGATACCACATTCCATTGCTTCGGCTCCAGCCTGAGTGCCAAGACGATGAATCGCCTCATCACTTATTCCGTGTTCACGGAGTCCGTTGATAACCCCACCTGCAAACTGAACGAGCCAACCTGCACCAGAGATAATCTCGTGTGGTTTATTTTTGCTAGACATTTTAGTCCTTCCTATGGTTCAAATCTCATTCAGAACGTGTGTCCCAAACCTCATTCTCACCAATTTAAGTTGAAAAATACTACGCCACAATGGTCATAGCTACAAATCACCTAAACTTAGGTACCTTGTAGCTATAACCAACAAAATCTCTTATGTAAAGAACTATGCGTATACTATACCACATTTTATAGAGTACGCAAGTTCGCAAGTCCTGAAAGACAGGTAGAAATACACAGGATGCACAAAAAAACTGTTTCGTAGTTACGTAGCGAATCCAGTGTTGGGTATACTGTATGAAGCTTCAAATTCATACTAGATCAAAGTGTATCGGTTAACCGATACACTTATGCACTAGATTTTAAGATTAATTTTAGAAATAATACCGCACTTGTTAATAAGTGCGGTATTATTTAAGCTAGCAGCTCCAAGCTCACGACTACTTTCCCAAGGCGAGCAAGAGTGCTGCTAGTTCGAGGAGTATAAGAAAACTACTTCGAGATGTACGTCTTTGGTACTTCTCGAAGTAGTTTTTGTAAATGCGACAAAGAAATAGTAGTGCTGTTGCTCGCCGACTAGTAGTTTTTCAACTGAGCAGCCCTCTCGTGTAATCGTATTTTCTCAAGCGACTTTGCTTCAATTTGTCGGATACGTTCGCGCGTAACACCAAACATCTTTCCAACTTCTTCAAGTGTGTGGCAAATCCCCTCTTCGTTGAGGCCGTTACGCATTTCCAGAATTTTTCGTTCTTTATCTGAAAGTTCTTCAAGTACTGCAGTAATATGCTCTGAAAGAATACGACGACTCGCGGATTGGTCGGGGGACTCCATTCTATCGTCGGCAATAAAGTGCCCAAGTGTTGACTTGTCTTCGCCTTCATCACCCACTGGTGATTCCAAACTAATAGTTGCTTGGCTAATTTTCTGAATATGGTGAATTTTCTCAACATCTAAGTCCATTTCTACCGCGACTTCTTCTGGCATTGGGTCTCGCCCTAAGTGTTGCGAAAGCTCGCGCACTCGCTGTTTATACTTTGCGATTGTTTCCACCATGTGCACAGGAATACGAATCGTGCGCGACTGGTCGGCAAGTGCACGAGTAATAGCTTGGCGAATCCACCATGTTGCGTATGTTGAGAATTTATATCCTTTTGTGTAATCAAATTTATCAACTGCCTTAAACAGACCAAGGTTTCCTTCTTGAATAAGGTCGAGTAACGTAAGGTCGCTTGAACGTCCTACATACTTTTTGGCAATCGAGACTACAAGACGCAAGTTCGAACGAGCTAAAATACCGCGCGCCTCATCGTCGCCAACCTCAATACGCTTTGCGAGCTCTTTTTCCATATCAGCATTAATAAGTGGGTATTGACCAATTTCGCGCAAGTACATTTGTACTGAGTCGCGAGACGCATCCGACCCTGAGCCAAACTTTTTCTTATCAAGAATAGTTTCGGTGTTATTTTCTAGAAGACCACCACTTTCGAGCACATCAATCCTCGCTGCTGCGAAACGTTCGTACAGTTCCTCAAGAAATACAATATCCTGCTCGATAGCGGGAAACTCTTTAAGAATCTCATCGTATGTAACATACCCGCGTTCGTGTCCTTTTTTCAATAGCTTTTCCGCTTGACGTTCCTTTTTTGACGCCCCTTTCTTTGGTGGTGTACGTTTTGGAGTAATTTTTTTAATCGCAGCTTTAACAACGGGTACAACCTTAGAAACAGCGGGTTTCTTCGTGATTTTCCTTACCGCTTTTTTTACTGACGTTTTTTTAGCAACCTTTTTGGTCACTGCTTTCTTCTTTACTACTGCCTTTCTAGGGGCAATTTTCTTTGTGGTCTTCTTTTTGGCCATATATTTTAATTTCTAAACCTGTTCCCATATAATAATCTTCGCCTATTACGCTTAGTTCTGGCTACAACTTGCTTCGTAAACCTCACCAATACGGTGTATTGATTCAACTTGCTCAACTTCGTTTCGCTCAAAACGCCACGTAATATACTTCGAAGATTAAACGTGAACAGGTCTTACTTTATAGTGTTTTAAATAAAATTCAACTGTTTTGCTCCACTTGGACCTCCGACTTCCAAGTTGGCGTTATCTTATAAATTTGCGAGCTTTATATGTAACTCTTGGCACTTCAGTGCCATTTCCTCTATTTTTTTTGCATTCCCCTCGCTTTCTGCTTTTTTAAGTTCTGCACTAGCTATTTCCAACTCTTTTCTAACTCCTCCATTTATTAAGCGCTCGAGTAAATCATTAATTGCGCTCCTTGTTGCGTCTTCTGTTGTATATAACAATTCGAATCGGAACGCTGCTTCTGTATCACCTATTAATCTTTCTTCATGTGCTTTAAAACCAATTGGCGTAAGTGCATCTTCTATCTGTTTTTTAAATCTTTTAACATCAACAAATGGTTCGCTAAGACTTTTTTGCCATAGGTACATTAACATCAACTCGTTTTCTACATTACGTACCTTCTCCATACGTTTTTCTTTATCACCCCCATTAGTAACTCCAGCATTTAATGGTGTCGCTTTTATTTTGGAAAGCTCTTGTCGTACCGCTTCTTCTTTTACTGCCAACTGAGCAGCAACTTTTTGAATAAAGTGACTCTTGTCTATTTCGCTCGCAATGTCGTGTAAATATGGCAACACCTCTTTGGTTACGATAAGTTTAAATGCGCGGTCGTCTTTTGCATGCTCGCGATAATATTCTAGAAGAAACTCTACAACATGTTTAGAATCTTTTATCGCCTTCTTCCAATTATCTACGTCGCCTCTTCCAAGCATATCCGACGGATCCTCTCCTTCTGGCAAGGCAACTATCTTTACATCAAACCCGGCGCGCAGCGCAGCGCGAGCCGACTTCCCTGCACTTGCGATGCCTGCCTCATCTGAATCCAGTGCTAAGCAAAGATTATTCGACATTCGCCCCAGTAACACAATATGCTCGGGGGTCAGTGCAGTGCCCGAAAGCGCCACGGTGTTTGTATATTTCGCTTGATGTGTCGCTAGCAAATCCATTTGACCTTCAACTAACACTGCAAAATTTGTTTTACGAATAGCCTGTCGTGCCCTATCGTAGCCGTATAAAATTTTCGATTTATGATACAGCGCAGTTTCAGGAGAATTTATATATTTCCCAGTGTTGTCGTCTTCTTTATCGAATATCCTTCCTGAGAACGCCACCACACGCCCTACACTATCAGTAATGGGAAACATAATCCGTGAGCGAAAACGATCATAAAAGCCTTTATCTCCCTTTTTTATCAACCCCGCATCTTCAATATGCTTCTCACTAAATCCAGCTGCCCTAAGATGGTCCAGTGCACCACTCCACCCATCGGGCGCAAATCCAACACGAAAAGATTCAATAGTTTCTTTAGTCAGACCGCGATCGGTTAAGTACTTGATCGCCTTTTTATTTTTCTTTAGGTTGTCTACATAATACGCAGTTACCGATTCAAGAATAGAAAACAAAGTATCTTTGTCGTCTTTCTGAACTCCTTTGTCGAATGTTAACTCTACTCCAGATTTATCGGCGAGCATTTTAAGTGCACCTCTAAAATCAAGCCCCTCGATTTCTTGCACAAAAGTGAAAATGTCGCCGCCCACACCGCAACCAAAGCAGTGATACGTATCTCGCATAGGTGACACAATAAACGACGGGGTCTTTTCTGCGTGGAACGGGCACTTACCCTTCAGGTTACTCCCCGCTGCTTTAAGTTCAACGTACTGCCCTACCACTTCCTCGATAGAAAGCCGTTCTTTTATATTTTCTACATTTCCTATAGCCATAGATAATTCCTATGTTAGCACGCTTAACTAGCTTATTAGCCACTAAACTACGTAGATTTAAAGCCTATTTATCTATCTCGCGGCGGTTCGTTTTGTGTAAGTTCCTTTTGTAAGTTTTTAATGGCATCGTACTTCTTACTTCCTTCAAATCCTGATCCTGCGGGAATAATTCGCCCAACAATCACGTTCTCTTTCAACCCAACAAGATTGTCTTGTGCTCCACGAACGGCAGCTTCGCTTAATTTACGTGTAGTGTTTTGGAATGATGCTGAAGAAAGGAAACTATTTCGCGTAAGTGACGTTTCGGTAATACCAGTTACAACTTGGTCGGCAACGGCAACTATTCCCTTTGCCTCCTTAACCCTATCGTTTTCAATTTCTAATTGAACATCCTCAATCACCTGTCCCACAGAGAATTTCGTATCTCCTGAACTTTTGATTTTTCGACGTGAGAACATTTGCTTAATTACCACCTCAAGGTGCTTACGAGAAATCGAAATACCTTGGAGTTCATAAATCTTATTAATTTCAGTAATTATGTATTCTTGGGTGAGTTCCTTTCCTGCATAAAGGAAGAGTTCGGGAAGCTCTGCAGATCCGTCAGTCATAAAATCTCCCTTAGTTACCGATTGCCCTTTCTTTACCAGAATCTGTCGCACGTGTGGAATTTTGTACTCCAATTCACGCTTCTTTGAACTCTTGCTTGTTCCTGTTGGAAGCAACGTAATAATCGTATCGTCTCCTTCTTTAATAAGATCAGAAACGACTCCGTCAATTCGTGCAAGAGTTGCCGGGCTCTTAGGTGAGCGCTTATCAAACACCTCTTCCACGCGTGGCAAACCTTGCGTAATATCTCCACCAATTGAGGCGGTACCACCTGCGTGCTTTGTGTTCATGGTTAGCTGAGTCGACGGTTCTCCAAGTGACTGCGCAGCAACCGTACCAACTGCTTCTCCAAGATCAACGAGTTCATTTGTAGTTAGGTCGTATCCGTAACACTGCTGACACACACCTTTGCGAGTTTTACATGTCATAGGTGAGCGCACCATAGCGCTTTCTATACCTGAATTTTCGATAACCTCTGCATCTATTGCAGAAACCAAGTGCCCTCGTTTAAAGAGTTCTTTCTTTCCGTCTATCAACGGCTCTGAAAGAGTACGTCCTTTTGTTGCACGTCCGATAGAAATTTCCATTCCTAATGCGTTTATACGAGAAACTAATGCCCCATCTTTTGTTCCACAGTTCTTTTCGGTAATAACGATGTCTTGTGCCACGTCAAAGAGTCGACGTGTTAGATATCCGGCCTGTGCAGTTTTAAGTGCAGTATCGGCTAGGCCCTTGCGAGATCCGTGAGTCGTAATGAAGTATTCAATTGGTGTCATTCCCTCTTTATATGAAGCAATAACAGGAGTTTCAATAATATCTCCTTTCGGGTTTTGAATAAGCCCCTTCATTCCTGTCATCTGAGTAAGCTGGCCAACTGAACCACGAGCACCTGAAGTAATCATGTCACTTACTGAACCATGCGGGTCAACTGCGTCCATCACTGATTCTTCAATTTGAGTTTTCGCTTTTTGCCACAGTTCAATAGACATGCGACGTCGCTCTCCATCTGAAAGAAGCCCCTCGTTGTATTGTTCTCGAAGTTCAAGAACTGCTTTTTTTGTAACCTCAATTATTTCTTCTTTCTTAACTGGTGAAGCAAGGTCAGAAAGTCCCCAAGTAACGCCAGAGTGAGTAGCATATTTGAATCCAAAGACCTTAATTTTGTCGAGAATTTTTGGCATACCCTCAAGTCCGTACTGTGCAATAAGAGCGTCTACAAGTTTATTCATGTATCGGCGGTCGACAGTCTCGTTGATGTACGGGAAGTCTGTTGGCAACACCGTATTGAACAAAAGTCGTCCTACCGTAGTTTCGAATAGTTTTCCTTCAAATTCTTTGTATTTTTCTGAATCTCCAGGAAGAACCTGGATTTTTGAACGGAAGCCCACTATGTCGTAGTCGTATGCGCCAATAGCGCGGTTTGTAGTTTCAAATATCGCCCCTTCTCCTTTTTCTCCCTCAACAATTTTAGTCATCCAGTAAATTCCGAGGATCATATCCTGACGAGCGTTTGTTGTAACATCCCCCGATCCTGGCTTCAGAATATTCTTGTGTGACGACATAATAGTTCGTGCCTCAAACTGTGCTTCGTCACTAAGAGGCACGTGTACTGCCATCTGGTCGCCATCAAAGTCGGCGTTAAACGCTTCACACACTAATGGATGAAGTTGAATAGCACTTCCTTCAATAAGTACGGGGCGGAACCCTTGCATACTTTGACGGTGCAATGTTGGTGCGCGGTTTAGGAGTACGTACTTTTCTCGAATTACTTCTTCAAGAATCGCCCATACTTCTGGAATTCCTTCTTCTATAAGTCGCCCCGCTCCACGAATGTTGTATGCGATTTCTCGCTCAAGGAGTCCTGCAATAATAAACGGACGGAACAATTCCAATGCCATGTGCTTAGGAAGTCCACATTGGTCAAGAGAAAGATCTGGACCAACCACAATTACACTTCGTCCTGAATAGTCTACTCGCTTACCAAGTAAGTTTTGGCGGAAGTATCCCTGTTTTCCTTTAAGATAATCTGCAAGAGACTTAAGTGGTCGTGAGCGTTGCCCGCCAACTGAGTAGGCGGTGTTTCCACGGCGCACCGAGTTGTCGAGCAGTGCATCAACTGCCTCTTGCAAAATTCGTTTTTCGTTACGCAAGATTACGTCTGGTGCATAAATATCCTTAAGTTTTTTAAGTCGGTTGTTTCGGTTAATGACACGTCGGTAGAGGTCGTTAATGTCCGACGAAGCGTGTCGTCCACCCTCAAGTGCAACCATCGGTCGCAGAGCAGGTGGAATAATTGGAAGCCTAGTCATAAACATCCATTCGGGGCGAACATTTGCGTCGTGCATTTGTTTTACTAATGCAATACGCTTTTGTAGTTTTACTCGCTCTGCTGCTCCGGCACTTTCACTTTTTTCTGTAAGAATTTTTAAAAATTCTGGAAGGTCGAGCTTTACAAAAATGTCGTATAGAGCTTCAGCTCCAATTTTTGCTTCAAAACATGCCGAATACTTAAGTGCAAATTTGTGATATTCACCTTCTTCAAGCACTACTCCTTCCTTGATACTTTCAATTTCTTTCTTCGCAACTGTTGCAAGCTCTTTCAAAACTTTCTTTGTTTTTTCATCTTTAACTTCCTTGCTCTTAGCCTTAAATTCGCTTTCCAAGTCTTTCAGCAATCGCGCTTTCTCATCGTTAATCACTTTCGTAATAATGTATCCCGCAAAATAGACTACCTTTTCCACTTCAGAAGCAGAGATACCAAGTAGTAATGCGATTCGTGATGGGATTCCACGATGGAACCAAATGTGCGCTACGGGTGTTGCAAGTTCGATGTGTCCCATTCGCTCACGGCGCACAACACTTCGCGTTATTTCTACGCCACATTTTTCACATACGATTCCTTTAAATCGGATGCCACGATACTTTCCACAATAGCATTCGAAGTCTTTTTCTGGACCAAAAATCTTTTCGTCGAAAAGACCATTTTTCTCTGGCCGTTGTGTACGGTAGTTAATTGTTTCTGGTTTGGTAACCTCTCCACGAGACCACTCCAGTACCCTCTCAGGTGACGCGAGTTTAAGCGTTACCTTGTCGAAATCATTTATGAGCATTTCTTTGTTGGTTTTCATACGCTTATTTGTCGGTGTTAGAGCTACTAATAGGATTTTTTTCTAGGTTTATATCGAGTGCTAATCCACGCAGGTGACGAACCAAAACATTAAATGTCGCAGGTACGTTTGGCTCTCGTATACGCTCCCCTTTTACAATCGCATCGAATGCGGCTGAGCGTCCAAGAATATCGTCTGACTTAATGGTGAGCACTTCACGTAGTGCATACGCCGCACCGTAGCCAAGCATTGCCCACACTTCCATTTCTCCAATTCGTTGCCCCCCGTTTTGCGCTTTACCGCCAAGTGGCTGCTGTGTAGTAATAGAATATGGTCCCACACTACGCATGTGAATCTTATCTTCCACCATGTGGTGAAGTTTTAAGATGTACATATTTCCAACGGCAATAGGTTGGTCGAATTTGTCTCCTGTTCGTCCATCGTAAAGTTCTAGTTTTCCTGTTTCGGGGAATCCGGCCTCTTTAAGTTCATCTGTAATTTCTTTTTCGGTCGTTCCCGAGAACGGTGCAACAATCGCCTGATACCCAAGCTCTTCAGCAGCGAGCCCGAGATGCATTTCCAAAATCTGCCCCAAGTTCATACGAGAAGGCACTCCGAGGGGTGTCAAAATAATATCAATTGGCTTTCCTTCTTTTGTATATGGCATGTCTTCTTCGGGAAGTACGCGAGAAATAACACCCTTGTTACCGTGGCGTCCTGCAAGTTTGTCTCCCACTGAAATGTTTCGCAATTGCGCTACTTCGATGTGAATTCGCTTAATGATTCCACTTTCAAGTTGGTCACCGTTTTCACGAGAGAATATGCGAATTTTTACAATGCGTCCTCGTTTTCCTGCTTCCATTCGTAGTGATGTATCTTTAACATCTTTAGCTTTCTCACCAAAAATAGAACGAAGTAGTCGCTCTTCTGGTGTCAATTGTGTCTCACCCTTTGGCGTTACTTTACCTACTAGAATGTCGCCCGAGCGAACCTCTGCACCAATGCGCACAATTCCCTCTTCGTCTAAGTTTTTAAGTTTCATTTCCGAAACGTTCGGAATATCGTAGGTTGTTACCTCGGGGCCAAGTTTCGTGTCGCGAACATACGACACAAATTCTTCAACATGAATTGAGGTAAATTTACTTTCTTTCACGAGTCGTTCAGAAATAACAATAGCATCCTCGTAGTTGGATCCCGCCCACGACATAAATGCAATGCGTGCGTTTTGTCCAATAGCAATTTGCCCATCAACACTTGAAGATGTATCTGCAATAATGTCACCAGTTTTTATTTTATCGCCAACATTTACTGCAACTCGTTGGTGGAACATAGACATGTCGTTGGTACGTGAAAATAAAACAAGTTTATACTCTTTTTCCTTTCCTTTTGTATTTTTAACAACTACCTTACGCGCGTCGGCGTAGGTAACGGTGCCAGATTCAGTTGCAATTATAAGACGGCCCGAGTCGCGCGCTGCGTTTTCTTCGATACCTGTGGCAACATACGGAATTTCAGGAATGACGCAGGGAGTTGCCTGCTTTTGCATGTTTGATCCCATAAGTGAGCGGTTTGCGTCATCGTGCTCCAAAAACGGAATCATGGTTGTTGCAACTGAAAATGCTTGTCCTGTAGCTACTTCAATATATTCAACTTCTGTTGGCTTCACAAAATATGGTTCTCCCTTTTTGCGTGCTTCAATAAGTTTTCCTTCTATTTTTCCGTTTTTGTCGCGATCGGTTGCAGCATGAGCGATAAAGTAACGCTCTTCCACAAGTGCATTCATGTAAACAATTTCGTTTGTAACCTTTCCTTTCTCTACACGCGCATACGGAGTTTCAATAATTCCAAAATCGTTTAGTCGTGCGTGTACTGCAAGACGCAGAATAAGTCCGATGTTTTGTCCTTCAGGAGTTTGAATTGGACACAATCGTCCGTAGTGGCTCGTGTGCACATCGCGCACATCAAAACCAGCTCGCTCACGTGTAAGACCTCCGGGGCCAAGTGCACTTAAGGTTCGCAAGTGCTCAAGTTCAGCGAGAATATTGTGCTGATCCATGAACTGCGAAAGTTGGTTTGTGGAAAAGAATTCCATAACCGCAGCTGAGAATGGCCGCGGGTTAATGAATTGTACGGGTAAAATAGTTTCTGCATCAACGGTCGACATTCTATCTTGAATGTTACGCTTCATACGACTCATTCCGATTCGTACTTGGTGTTGCATCATTTCGCCGACATAGCGAACACGACGAAATCCAAGGTGGTCGATATCATCTTCTTGTGCTCCTTTTGTGTTGTTAAGTGTAATTATGTTCCCTACAATACGCACAACGTCATCTTTTGTAAGTGTTTGTTCTTCAAGTGCCTTAGGGGTAGTTTTAAGATCAAAACGGTGATTAAACTGGTATCGTCCCACACGCGAGAAATCGTATCGTTCCTTGCTAAAAATTGTAGAAACAAATTCTCGTGCGCTGTCAGGTGTTGCTAGGTCTCCATCGCGAAGTCGTTTATATACTTCAACAAATGCATCAGCTGTAGTTTCTGCAATGTCGTTCTCGAGTGACGCTTTAATTACTTCATCTGCCCCTTTCACGTCCTTAAACGCTTTAAGCATCTCCTTTTCAGTCTCAAGACCAAAAATCTTTAAGAATGTAGTTACAGGAAACTTTCTCTTGCGATCAATCTTTACGTAAATAGCTCCATCTGGTTCTGCTTCAATTTCTACCCATGCACCACGGGCTGGAATAATTTTTGCGCCAAAATATTTTGCTCCCTTTATTTCGTTCTTCAAGAAAAATACACCGTACGAACGGGCAAGCTGTGGTACCACCACACGCTCAACACCATTGATGATAAACGTACCGTGGTCGGTCATATATGGGAAATCGGCTAGGAAAATCTCCTGGCTCTTTTTCTCTCCTGTAGTTTTATTAGTGAGCTTCGCTTCAATGCGAAGTGGAATCTTATAGGTAAGACGCTTAAATTTAGCGTAGTGCTCGTCGTACTCTGGTTTTCCAAATTTGAAGCTCGAGATGTCGAGATCAAACTTTTTTCCCGAGTAATCGGAAATTGGCGAGAACTCCTCAAAAACAGATTTAACTCCAACTTCGAGGAGTCGCTTGTACGAGTTCAATTGTTCACAAACAAGGTCAGGTGTTTCGGTCATGTTCGTGGTGAACTTCCCGAAATGTTTTTTGGGTAATTTTGTGTTACTCATAATTTTTATAACTTTCTTATTTGGCGTAGTTCGTTGTTACCGCACAAAAAACCCTCGCTCCCCATATTGCAATATGGCTCGCTCGATTTTCCGCTTGCGCCTAGAACTACATCCAAATGCGTAAGTTCTAGAATAACTACAAACTAGAACGACGACGCAGAATCCCGACCAAAGGATTTTCTACCTCGTTTAACTTACACACTATGTTTATAAAGGGGTCAGGTGGGACTGGGAGTTTAACCACCTAACTAAAGTATTAAAAAACACTTTTCATAACACAGCTGGTGACAAGCACACAACTAGCCATAACACAATCGAACAAAAAGTTCCCGCCATTTTACATGATGCAGGAATTTTGTCAAACACCTCTACCCTAAAAACACATGTCGTTGTGTCTGGGTGAATGTTTTTATTCTAAAAACCCAAAACAGACAGTTAACTGTCTGTTTATTCAAAATGCCCTAGGAGCCTCCTAGGGCATTTTGATTCCTCCCAATCTTCAACCTGCCTGCCGGCAAGGCAGGTAATTATACGTTTACATTTTTCGTCGATGGTGGATTGGAGTTTTTATACAACAACACTTTCGCCTTCTCCTACTATTTCAATTTCTCCGTCAGCAACTTTGATCGCTGAGTTGTCGTCAATTCCGTACAACGGAGTTTGCAAGTCTTCTATTGATTCTAAAATTTCTTTTCTAGATTGTGGAAAGTGAGCTGAGTTGAGGTGAGGAATGACTATCAAGTCAACAAAATCTAAAGACGGCTCCAGTTCTTTTTCTCGTTGTTCTTTAGGATACACTTGTTTAAATACTTCACCTGGCATAAATTTCCCAGCCACCATGCTTCCTGCACTAATTCCCATAAACACACGGGTCTCTAATAGTTCGGGAAGTGTTGCTCCCAACCCAGATTCACTAATCATTTTTGCTAAATACTGCTCATCGCCACCGCCAAAGCAAATCAAATTTGCTTTTTCTAGTCTTGGACGCCACTTGTCTTCAGGAATCGCAGAAATATCTACAATATCAATAAATCCATAATCTTGTTCTTGAAAATGTCGTAAGTCGTCGATGAGCCACCCCTTGCCGCTTTTTTCAAGATTTGCAGCTGTCGGAACAAATACTAATTTCACTTCATTGGCAGGAACACCAACAAGATCAAGAATTGCGTCTGCGATAGTTTTATTTCTAATCCCCGCCGATGTCAAAAGTAATTTCATATTTTCATTATACCAAACCAAACACCCATCCCCTAAAACACATCTTTGTTATATCCGATTGAATATTTTTTATTATAAAACTCCAAAACCTCCAGTTAACTGGAGGTTTTGAGGTTTCTATATACAAGGGACGGCTCTTTGTCATGACTTATTGTCTTTAGGTTTTTTATTTGCATCTTCGATCCACTTCTGCATTTCAGTTCGAGTCATAATGCCATTAGCGGTACGTGCTTCATCAGTAACACCGGACTCTTCATCAGAGAGAATCTCTCGGAGAATTATATTTCCCTCTTCGTCTCTTCCCATCTGCGTTCCCCATTTCTGTTTTTCGTTTATTGAAAGCAAGTATCTATCCTCTGCAAGACACACAAAGTGCCGAGCAACCTCATATCCTCCGTCTACTGATTCCTGTGCGAGCTCTTGGGCTAATTGATAGTCTTTGGTTTTTTGTCCATGTTGGAATAGTAAAGCAAGATGAAATAAACTCTTTGGTGAAAGAGGTGCCGTTTCCTTGTTTTCTACTATTTCTACCGCACGTGCGTATCGAACTTTATCACGTTCAAAGCAAAGTTGTGGATCTGTACTAAAAAGACCACTAGCCACTCTATCTCCCTGATCCTCCTCATACATCTTTTGTGTTTCTCGCTCGAGATCAGAAGTTATTTCTGGTTCTTCAATTTCTTCCATACAACAATCTTACCTCCACACACCACCAAAACCAACTCCCTTCTCCTAAAACACATCTTTGGTGTGCTCGGTTGAATATTTTTGTTTGTAAAAAAATACCGCCGCCCGAGGTGGGCGACGGTAAAATATAAATTTGTGGAAAATCTAGTTAGGCAATAATATTAAGTTTTTTCTCTTGTATACCTAACTTGATATATGTCCAAGCAGCTTCCGACGTTTGCCGATTAACAGAACCTCTTGCCGCGTCTTGCACAGTGGCGAACACAGAACCGCAACTCTGTGTAGCAATTTCGTGCAGTTTCTTCCACGTCACTTCGTCCATTTCCATTGGACGGTGAGGGTCTGTAAGCATATTAAGACTCTCCGCTTGACAAATCATTAATAAAACATTTGCCCGAGCATCCCCACAGACACGTAGTACCGATTCAACTATATGTGGATCAAGTAGCGAAGAAGATTTTAACGTAAGCGTTTCAAGCCCGTTACTCTTTGTTGGCTTCCACACCCAACGAACAAAAGACTCCCAAAAAGCAAACGTGACCGAAACGGCATGATCACTTCCAGAATTCTTCCAAGCTGGGCGCGGGATATTATAAGAACGTTCAGTTGGATCAAAAAACCACAGTAACTTTTCTAACAAAACAACACCGTAAGCGCCAGACTTTAAGAAGAGTTTCTCAAAATCATTACTGTGATTACACCCTTTGAAAAAATTTCTAGCAAGAGCGCGGTGTGCCTTTTTTACGACTGCTTGCAACGATTCGTGTTGTTCGCGAAGTCGAGAGTCCAGTCGACTGGATACACCAAACACGTCGTAGCCATTAGCAAGATCCAAGTAACGAATTATGCAATCAATTTCCAAATCACGTTTCTTATCCCAATCGCTACCACTGAGCGTATTCATATCAAATCCTATATGGACTAATTCACTCACTTGCCATAGTGGAACCGGTTTTTGCAAAAGAACTTCATCCAAAGTTTCCCTCCACTGAGAGTACGTACATAGATGGCGGATATCACACCCATTAAGAGGATGTCCATCTTGAAGAATATTCGTATCTGCCATTTTTCTATTCCCTTTTTGTTTCAAGACCGAACCATTTACGATCTGTGCTTAGACTATGCTACTTTGAAATCCTTCTGTCAAGACTACTGCCAGAAACCAAATTTCAAAAAACACATGTCGTTGTGTCTGGGTGAATGTTTTTATTCTAAAAACCCAAAACAGACAGTTAACTGTCTGTTTATTCAAAATGCCCTAGGAGCCTCCTAGGGCATTTTGATTCCTCCCAATCTTCAACCTGCCTGCGCAGGCAGGTAATTATACGTTTACGTTTTTCGTCGATGGTGAGTTGAGGGTATTTTGCTAAGTGGATATATTTTCTCGAATCCATTTCGCTAAATCTTTTTTAACTTCAAGAAAATCTTCTGACTTTGTTCGAGCTAACCAAAGCGCTTTATTGGTAAGTTCATCAGGATTTACAGTGAACCTTTGCTCATTAAGAGACAGGAACACCAAAAAAGAAATTGTAGACATGCGTTTATTACCGTTAGCAAATATCTGCCCTTTGCAAATTGTGTAGAAAATAATAGCTGCCTTATCTTCAATATCTGGATACAACTCTGTACCGTAGGATGTGCGCTGAGGAACAGCAACAAGACGTTCTATTCCCATATTATCTGCCAGTGAAAAATCTGGAATTGGCTCTCCTCTATCACCAGTCCAACTGGCGAGTAATTTATGGATACGCTTATAATCCTCTTTATCGAGATACTGTATCTTTGACTTGTTCTCCCCGATCATATCGCGCCAAATCTTTAAAAGTCTTTTCGTATCGTTTTAATGCACTTTTACTCACACTTTTAATTGTGTGATTCTGAACTGCTCTCTTTAGGATTTTTTTAATGGTGGTCATATGAATGTATTAATAGTCATTATACACCAATCTAAAGCATTCAATCAACTAACACGATGGATAGACACGTGTAAAACATACACTTCAAAATGCCCTAGGAGCCTCCTAGGGCATTTTGACATCTTTCAATCTTCAATAATTATACGTGTACGTTTTTCGTCGATGGTGAGCTGGGGTTTTTAACTTCTAAATATTCTGTGCCAAAACAAAAACCTTGCGATTAATCGCAAGGTTTTTGTTTTCATATTACCCAAGAGGGATCTCTTAAACTCATATACCAGATGTTAATTGACTCATCGCTTAAAACGCGTCATCATCCTGCCAGAACAAAACAAATTGAAAACCAACTCATATGGAGGATATATATCATGAGTTTTTTACTTTTTGGAATAACTTTAGGAAAAAAGCCTACCTCACAGCCAACCGAACCAGATCCTTGGGAAGGCAGCTCTGGTACGCACGTTAGCGTCTACAAGTCAGAGATACAGAATATTGCAGACTTTCTGTCTGATGACACACGAAAGGTGCTCACACGATTCGTTCGAGAAGAGAAATGTGCGGAACTTTATGTGGAGGGTGATGCCGATGGTTATGGAATTATTGCAAAAATACACATACATGTATCCAAAGGTGTTCCATATGAAGCGGTCGTAAATCCCGTAAACCTTAAGAAATCTGAGGAAATGGCGTTCATTAACAAAATACCTCTCTCTGTCGAATTTAAACGAGATTCCTAAAAATTGCGGTATTCCTAAATCTCTCAGAAGTATAAGACTACTTCTGAGAGATTTTTATTTTTTCTTTTCTTTTTGTTTTTCTTTCCACTCTTCGATATTTTTGTGATGACCTGAGAGCAAGACACTGGGGACTTTATAATTTTTCCCTTTCCATTTTAATACTTCGGGTCGTGTGTATACTTCGGGGCTTGCGGTACGAGAATCCTCGAGTGACTCAACATTACCAAGTACTCCAGGAACATTGCGTGTTATTGCGTCCGCAACCACAGCTGCGGGCAACTCGCCGCCAGTGAGTACATACGGGCCAATTGACACTGGTTTTGCTTTCAGTATTTTCACCACACGTGCATCGATTCCTTCGTAGTGGCCACAGAGAAATATGATGTGCTTTTTCTTTGCCGCAAGACGCACTGCATCTTTTTGTTCAAACTGTTTGCCACTTGGTGAGAAAAATATAACTTCTACATCTTTTATATCTTTACGTCCGATAGCTTTGCTCGCCGCTTTTAATACACTCTCTGCCTCAAGCACCATTCCTGGTCCACCGCCAAATGGCTTTCTATCGACTCGCTTATGCTTATCTTTAGTGAAATCGCGAGGATTGTAGTACGAAACTTTTATTTTTTTATCGCGTTGTGCGCGCTTAAGCATCGACGCATTAAAGTACGCCTCTATAGATTCTGGAAATAATGTAATTAAATGAAAGTGAATCATAGATTAGGGATTAGGTTTTAGGGTATAGGGGATTAGAGGTTATGGATGAATACGGTAATTATTTCATTGTGAATACTAAATCCTAACACCTAATCCCTAGAACCTAATTTATGCTTTGTAGTAGAAGGTATCAAACCCTATTTGGCGCGCCGAATCAATGTTTTTCATGTCGTCGTCGACATAAAATACATCTTTTGCCTCTCCTGTGTACCCAATTCGTTCAAGCACAGTTGTATAAAATTCTTTAGAAGGTTTCTTAACACCAAGTTCACTCGACGAAAAAAACCCGTCAACCAATGCGTCTACGTCTAATTTCTCAGTTAAATATTCGCTTCTGTATTTTTCTTGGTTAGTGATAAGGTAACAAATTTTTCCTCGACTTCGTAAATCTTTAATTATGTCCACCGTTTCATAATTTATTGCGGATTCAGCGCTAAACCAATGTTGTAAAAAAGCATCAACGTCGCCTTCCCACTTCCAATCCCGTAAACGCTTTGCTACCTCCTCTTTTAAATCTGCTTGGCCGACTAAACATTCTTGAAACACACCTTTAAAAAAAGTTGTCATCAAGCCTGGCTCTCCTATTTCTTTTTCATAGCGTGTGTTGAAATGCTCAGTTGCTTTTATCAAGACACCGTCTACGTCAAACAAATATAGTTTTTTATCGTCGGGCACCCAATTAGTACTCATTTGTATTTTATAACACGAAACGCCGCGATGGTCGCGGCGTTGGTGTGGACTTACATACGTATTTATATCTCTATAATTTTCTAAGTACACAACACCAAACCCCGCGTGCTACGCACGCGGGGTTTGGTGTTGTGTTTTTAAACGTCTAAACGCTAAACGCTAATCCCTGAACGCTATCTAGTTCTAAAGACCTAAATCTTCCATTGCTTCGTCTACTGACTTAGAAGCTGCTTTCTTTTCTTCGTCTGACATCGTTCCCTCTGCCTCTTCTTGTACTGGAGCAGCGGCTGCTGGAGCTCCTGCCTGAGCAGGCAGGTCTTCTCGTCGTGGTCGTGGTGCTCCTCCTTCTGGTTCGTTAATCTTTAAGTTAACTCGCGCGTCGTTTTTCATTCCCACTACTCGCAAAAGAGTGCGGATTGCTTTCGCTGTGTTACCAGCTCGTCCGATAATTTTCCCCATGTCGTCTTTGTGCACGTCGAGAGTTAGCAATACTCCCATTTCGTCTACTGTGCGATTAACTTTAACGTCGTCCGGGTTGTCTACCAATGCCTTTACCGCGAATTCTAGAAAATCTTGATCCTGTTCCATGTCGTTCTGATTAGCTATTTATAAATTGTAAAAATGCGTCGACTATTACTAATCGACATATTTATTATTGCATGCAAGTGTTGTAAGTCCAAGAACTTACGCCTCTGTTTTTTCTTCTTCCTTTTTATCCTCTTCTTTCTTTTCTTCAGTCTTCTCTTCTTTAATTGGAGCTTCCTCTTCTTTAGTTTCTTCAGTAGCCTCCTCTGTTTTTGCGCTTTCTTCAGTTACATCTTCAGCTGGAGCTTCCTCGGATTTTGTTTCTTCTTCAGTCTTTTCTTTAACTACTGGAGACTTTTGCGGAAGTACGTTAATTGTCTTTCCTTTTATAATGCCCGCCTTAAGAAGCATGTTGTGTACTGTCCCACTTGCTTGGGCTCCTTTACTAATCCAGTGAGTAATCTTTTCGGCATCAAGCTTTTGTTCTTTTGTTTTTGGATTGTAGAAACCTACACGGTCGACGTGTTTCTCGCTCTTGGGACCACGAGTGTGTTCAGTAACAACCACACGAAATGACGGGTCGTTTTTTCTTCCTATACGTTGTAATCTTATTTTTAACATAATTGTTGAACTCATTACTTGGTACATTTCGTTGTTGCTTCGTGAAAAATCTCAGTCTCCATATTGTTAAATATGGCTTCTTCTATTTTTCGCTTGCGCCTAGAACTGCACTCAAGTACTACGTCCAACCCATACGAGTTAGACGAATGTGCGCCACTATACCAAAATATCCTTTAATGTCTATGGCTTTAGGTCTTACTATGATTTGCGGGAAAGTAAGAAAAGTCGTCCCAAAAAAAAGAACTGGCGATTTAGTCGCCAGTTCATATGTGTTGTTTTTAGAAGAATACTTATCTTGTAAGTGCATTGCTAGACATTGCTCTGCTCTTTTATTTCTCGTACAAAAAGTTGCGCAATTTCCTCGAGAGCTAAGATGACCATGTGTTTTTGTGCCATATCGTATTTAAGAGACAAGTCTCCTATGGCAAGTCTTACAGCTTCGTCGCCGCTTACTTTTTTATTGAATCCAGGCGGTATATAGCCATTTACACCTGAATCTATAATGAACTGTGCATTTTCCGAAAGAGACTTGTGTGCATGAGATGTGTTTTCCATTTCGAATGTACTCCTGTGTTTATTCGAATCTCTTAATTCTAAATATAGTTTATGATAAAGTTGCAATTTTTGCAATTAATATCCTTTAATGTCTACATTAAAAATAAAATATCCCCCACGACGCGTCTCAGCATCGTGGGGGATTGTGTGTGGAGGTAAGGTTCTTATCCTGTCACCCATCGGTCGAATTAACGACGTATGGGGCAATTAACCTTTAACAAGACACCGAGTGTCTAAACCTTGCACACTATTGTGTTCGCAGAAGTAATCTATCAGAGTATCTGCATCCCCTGAACGTCCATGTCGCTCTAGCCATAAGGCTTGAGCAAGCACATCCGTTTCGGAAATCGGTTTATCCGAAGGTACAACTCTCCTGTAGCCAGACGACCACATGAAAATTCCATACGTTCGATTCACCCTGCAAATTGTGACTCCGGACATCATTTCCTCCTTTGTCGTTTGGACTTTTTGGTTTTGGAGACAAACATGTCTTCAAAAAGTTCGCGGATCATAGGTTCGATAATAGCTTTGATATCATCAGAATTCTCCCCCAACTTACCAGCTAGAGATTGCATCTCACGATGATATTCACTATTCGAGTCGATACGAACACGTTGTTGGCGCGCTACATCTTTGAGAATTTTCCTTGTAAGGAACAGTTCATCGCAGATTTCTTGCACCAGTTGATGAAGGCTCACATCGACTTTGCCTTCCAAGACATCGGCCAATGGAACAAACGAACCATCAGAGAAATGAAGGGCTCCATCTTTGCATGATTTTAAGGTACCTAACGGGTAAGCCCGATGAGTGCCTTTATCATCTACTTTTGCAGCCAAAGCTACATGAGTATTCTTGTTCATAACAAAATTCCTTTGTGTTGTTGAACAAATGCATACCACATGGTATGTGCTAATATATTACCACGACTACATCGGGTGTCAATAGTTAAGTTATGTAAAATCTTGCTACTTTCTGCTTTTGGGTTTAGTTTAAAGCCTCAACTAGTCAATTGCCTCTAATGTTTTTAGTCTCGCATAACTGAGTGCAGTTTGAGGCGCACAAGGCAAACGAAGTGAAGCTGTATCGTGCATACTGCGAGTGAGTTTGCCGCAGTGCAACAAAGAAATGCTTCAGTTATGCGAGGCGTGCCCATGTATTATTAGACGCCCCCTTAAAATAAGGGAGCGCCCATCACTTTCCTTGTTACGGAAAGTAAAGATCAACCGAGAAGAATGGTATCATGGTGCAATAAATTCACTAACTTTCAGTAGTTGATAAACACTTATGCAACAAAAGAAAAAACAAAGCAATAGTACTATGCAAGGAATTATCAGCATCGCCAGAGGCGGCTTTGGTTTTTTTGCGCATGCAGATTTACCAGAAGACGTTTATATTGAACGCTCTGACATTCACACCGCCTTTAATGGCGACACTGTCGAGGTAGAAATCGATCTGAAAGGTGCTAAAGGGAGGAGAGGTACTGGTAAAGTATTACGCGTCATCGAACGTGCTCACACTAAGTTTGTAGGTACGCTTTCCAAAGAAAAAGGTACATGGGTACTGCACTCCGACAACCCCAGAATATCCAACAACTTCGTTGTTAACGAAGTTCCGTCGGATACCCCCGCCGGTTACAAAGCACTCATCGAACTCACTGTTTGGGATGACCCGCAAGCACTACCTCAAACTAAACTTCTAAAAATAATTGGTAAAGCCGGTGAACACGAAACAGAAATGCAGGCCATTATTTTGGGTCGTGGATTCGAAAGTGGATTTCCCGATGACATTGAAGAAGAAGCTCAAGTGTTGCTTGACTCGCGCGCTGTGCCTGAATCGGAAATGAAATGGCGTAAAGATTTTAGAGAGACTAATACGTTTACCATAGACCCACACGACGCTAAAGACTTTGATGATGCTCTTTCAATAAAAAAGTTGGAAAACGGGAACTGGGAAATTGGAATTCATATTGCTGACGTCACACACTTTGTGCGTGCGGGTACTAAACTCGATCTCGAGGCGCGAAAGCGCGGTACATCGGTGTACTTGGTTGATCGAACCATTCCCATGCTTCCTGAGGTCATTTCAAACGACTTATGCAGCTTAAACCCTAATGAAGAAAAACGTGCGTTTGCTGCAATTTTTGAACTCGACAACAAAGCTCGTGTAGTCAAGCACCATTTTTCTAAAACACTCATTCGCTCAAATAAACGCTTCACGTACCGTACTGCCCAAGATGTTTTGGATGCTCGCGAAAAACCCGCGGAAGAACACAGTGAGTTTGCAGAAGATTTGTATACGCTGTGGGATTTGTCGAGTGAGTTACGTGCGCAGCGTGTTGAAGACGGCGCCATAGAATTTGATAGTGAAGAAATAGAATTTGAGCTCGACAAAAATGGCAAGCCACTGAAAGCATCAATAAAGGAACGTCTAGACACAATGAAATTGATTGAGGAATTTATGCTTTTAGCAAATCGATGCGTTGCAAAGCATATTGCCGAACATTGCAAAGGGAAAAACCCTTCTCAATCTATGTTTATATATCGCACGCACGATGCTCCTGACCCCGACAAGCTTGCAGAATTAAGTATATTTCTTCGCGCACTTGGTCACGACCACCTCAACAAAGAAGCTCATCAAATTAAAGCCAAAGACCTCGCTCAACTTATGCGCGACATTAAAGGTCACCCTGAAGAAAGTGTGGTGCAAATGGCGACACTGCGAAGTATGGCTAAAGCAGTGTATAGCGACAAAAATATTGGCCACTTCTCTCTTGGTTTTTCGCACTACACGCACTTTACATCCCCCATTCGTCGCTATCCCGACATGATGGTACATCGTCTTCTCTTAGCTAACATCGACGACTTCACCACTATCCCTGACGCCGAAATAATGGCGTATCGTCAAATGGCAATTGCGGCGAGCCAGCGCGAAGTCGAAGCAGTACGAGCCGAGCGCGATTCAGTTAAGTTTAAGCAAGTGGAATATATGAGTGAGCGTGTTGGAAAAACATTCGATGGAAAAGTATCAGGAGTTACAAAAAACGGCATGTTTGTTTCAGAAAACGAAACGCACGCAGAAGGGATGGTTCGCGCTAAAGACATTCCAGGAGATTGGTTCGAAATAAATGAAAAGCAATATTCAATGGTTGGACGTAAATCGGGAAAAACATATCGTATTGGTGACAAAGTAAAAATAAAATTGAAAAAAGTTAATCTAGGAGACCGCGAATTAGATTGGGAGGTTGTGTAAGTTTGCTATAATTTATGTAATGCGAGAACCATCAGTATTAATTGTTGACTTAGGTTCTCAATATACACTAGTAATTGCACGGACCTTGCGTGAAATAGGCGTACGGTCTGCAGTCTTGTCGCCAACACGCGCACAAGATTGGCTAAAGCAAAACAAACCACGAAGCATCATTTTGTCGGGCGGTCCATCAAGTGTCTACGATACTGATGCACCAAGTGTACCTTCAGAAGTTTGGAATGCGCGAGTTCCTATCCTTGGTATCTGCTACGGCATGCAATACATCGCGAAGCATTGTGGTGTCTCAGGAAAAATTGTGCACACCTCCGAACATTCTGGTTACGGACAAGAAACTCTTATATTAGAAACCAATAATACGCTCTTTGATAACATCGAAGTGCATCAGAGCGTTTGGGCGAGCCATGGGGATACTGTCTCAAAAGTGCCTGCAAACTTCGTTTCTATAGGCACAACAACAAATGGTGCAATCGCCGCACTATATTCGCAAAAGAAAAATATATGGGGCGTGCAGTTCCACCCAGAGGTTGTTGATACGTCTTGCGGCAAACAAATTCTGTCAAACTTCGTATTTTCTATTTGTAAATGCAAAAAAGACTGGGTACCAAACGATATTGTTAAAACAATCCGTACGCAAATACGCGAAGAAATAGGCGGTCAGAATACAATTATTGGTTTTAGTGGTGGGGTAGATTCAGCAACGCTCACTTCTGTACTAGCACCTGTACTAGGCACACATCTTCACGCCCTGTGTATAGATGGTGGGCAGTTGCGTGAAGGAGAGTTAGAAGAAATTAAAAGCTACGCTTCTTCTATCGGCATTTCGTTAACCGTCGTCGATGCGCGTAATGCATTTCAAAAGAAACTACGTAATGTTGTCGATGCTGAAAAAAAACGATCGGCATTTCGTGAGGTGTATCTTGATGAATTTAGAAAGTTTGCCAAACAATGTAAAGCAACTTGTATTGTACAAGGAAGCCTCGCTACTGATTTTATTGAATCTGGCGCAACTGGAGGTGCAAAAATCAAAACGCATCATAACATTGGACTGAAATGGGGTGACCTTAAAGAAGTGCATCCCTTTCGTGATTTATTTAAATATGAAGTAAGAGCACTAGCTTACACACTAGAGTTACCACAATCTTTAGTTACGCGACAACCGTTCCCCGGTCCTGGTCTATTTATTCGCATCTTAGGGGCTCCTACTCTTGAGCGTTTAGATATTGTACGTTGGGCAAACTCGACTGTTGCAAATATACTAAAAAAAGCTAAATATAAAAAGACACGTGGTGACGAAGGATCTTGGTATGACTATGTATCGCAATTGGTTGTAGCACTTCAAACGACACCTACTGTCGGTGTTAAAGGTGATGCACGCATCTATGCATACTCGGTATACGTGCGAGCAATAAAAACTGTTGACTTTATGACTGCCGAAGGAATTCAATTCCCTTCTTCAATCCGCAAAGAAATAAGTCGCCGTGTCACACAGCATCCAGACATCGTTCACGTTATGTTTGCAGAAACAGACAAACCGCCTGCTACAACGGAGTTTGAGTAGCGAGTACACAATTGAAGCCTGGTCGAATTTATTCGGCCGGGCTCAAACTATTTGTACACTTCGTGATTTCCAAGAGACAGTAGTACGACTTCTTTTTTAGACCTTCGTAAGTATTCAAAGACGATTCTGATTTTATAGTTAACTGAAAAACTACTTCTACCTTTCAGATGCCCCTTTAGAGTGTGCACACCAAGTGCCTTATGATTAGCTGTGCGTTTAAATTCTTCAATACTTTTCTTAACGTCACCTTTAAGCGCTGCGGGTAATTTTTTATATTGACGTAAAAATGAGCTCGAATAATGAACAGTCAACATACAAACTAGTCTTTGAAATTCTCTACCAAAGTGTCTAGATCCCCAGTAAAGTATTTACCTTCTTTAACTTCTCGACTAGCCTTTAAAACTCGCTGTATTGCTTCTTCCTCGGCTAGTAAGTGTAGTGCACGGCGAACAACTGCAGCTTTATTGTCTGCTTTATGTTCATCTACCATAGTCTCGATAAACTCTTCGAGGTCTGGTGTTAATGGTACTGATAGTGTGCTCATATTTTTTTATTACCTTATTTTATTTAATGTTGGATATGATGATATCATATTATAAAGTAATATCAACCACTTCCACCGTATTGGTGATAAAGTAAAAATGAAACTTAAAAGAGTAAGTTTAGAAGATCGCGAATTGGTCTGGGAGGTTGTAGTAATCTAAACCCTCAAGTGCACCAATGAACATACCCGCAGTGGTACGATGGT
>CAZPQI010000002.1:0-50379 GCA_964589005.1 uncultured Candidatus Saccharibacteria bacterium
TTTCAGTCGTCTTGTATACCGGCTCCGTCTTTCTCGTGCTACTGCGACGGAGAAACATTAAACCCCGACTAATTAGTCGGGGTTTAATGTTCTAGTCCGCCCACTAGGACTCGAACCTAGGACCCACCGCTTAAAAGGCGGTTGCTCTACCAACTGAGCTATGGGCGGATTGTTCAAAAATATAGCACATGAAAGCTATTTTCACAGTATATTGTATAGTATTTTGCATGAAAGAAGTGATAATCATATTGCATAACATACGCAGTACTCACAACGTAGGGTCTATGTTTAGAACCGCGGATGCGTTTGGGGTGTCAAAAATATATCTTACCGGGTATACCTCAACTCCTATTGATAGATTTGGACGCATACAAAAGGATATTGAAAAAACTGCGCTCGGTGCCCAAGAATATATTACGTGGGAGCACCAAGAAATTAAAAAAACTGTAACCACACTTAAGAAAAATGGATTCGAAATTATTGCAGTAGAGCAAGACGAGCGTTCAGTGTCGTTAGAAGAGTACATCGCACCAAAAAAGTTAGCGCTTATCTTTGGCAACGAAGTACGAGGAGTTTCAAAACAGTTGCGGGACGCGAGCGATAGTATTATAGAAATCCCAATGCACGGAAAAAAAGAATCTCTTAATGTAAGTGTTACCGCAGGTATTGTGCTATTTTCTGTAACTTCTTCCTCTAACTCTAATAGTTAAACACATCAACAGTTTTATTATTCTCGTCGAGGAGGCGAATAATTTCATAATTCTCTCGCCACAAAAGTCGGTCTTGGTTTAAGAAAATGCGCCAATTCTTTTTAGAGTAGAAGTCTGAGTCGTCTTTAAAAGAGGCACTACAAAAATTATAGGTTAATCGAGGTTGTATATATTCGCGACACGCCTGTGTGAGACTTTCAAATCCACGAAGACTATCGGTTACGTATTTGCATCTATCCATGCCTTCGATAAATTCGACACACGAACCGCCGAATTCTTTCAGGTTTGGTGCGGTTGGTATGAGTACTGTTTTAGGGTCAATACACGAAGACTGAATTGATGGAGCAAAATCTTGTGTGGTTCCCAGAAAACCAGAGCATTTATTAACACGAAACGAAACTCCAACGGGGGATTGGCGCGTAGATATTATGACGCGATCTCCTGGTTGTAAATATATATCTTGTAGTTCGTTCACTTCGTTTGCTATGTAGAGCTCAGCACCTTGGGGAATGCCTATCCATTCGTCACTTACCAAACTCTGCACCGACCAATTGCTGATATTAATTGGTTGCACATTCTTTTCGTTGGCGATTATTTCAACGTATTCGTAAAACATATCTGTTGTTTTAGCAGAGGGAGTATTTTTTACGAAAGACACCATACCTACAACGGGCGAGAGTTCTCCTAATTCTTCGAGGCTCACTTGTGCGGGGCCGAGTTTCTTTCCAATTCCAAGAGGGTCGGTGATTCGTTTAGCTACCGCCTGAAAGTAAGTGGTCTGGGGAAGTTTAGTATATAGAGTTTCGGGGGTACTTGCGTACGATGCAACAAATTTAAGAAATAACCACAGTGTGAGTAAAATAATTATGGAAAGAAATATCCAGAGTATTTTTTTAAACATATCTATATAGTATCAGCACTCGTACTCGTGCCAAGTAGATTTTTTAGCTCTTCACGTGCAACTTGCGCGTCGCTCCATTCTTCACGAGTTCCGTTTGCACGCATTATAAAAGGGTCCGTACCTTTTCCGGTGATAAACACAGCACTAGCTTTGCCTATATATGCAAGATTAAATGCAGCGCGAATTGCTTTACGTCTGTCCATAACTACCTGAGGTTTTTTCTGCATGCCTGCTGCCATTTCTTGCACTATGGATTCTGGATTTTCGTCGTAGGGGTCTTCGTCGGTAAGAATGACACGCTCACAATACTTTTCGGCTAGTGCTGCCATTTTAGGTCGTTTCCATGTGTCGCGTCCACCTCCTGTGTTGCCAAGTACACAAATTTTTGTTCGGCTGGGGAACGCAAGGTAGAGTTTTTCTAAAGATTCTAAGGTGTGAGCGTAGTCAACTATGACGTCGAAACTTTGACCCTCATCTATTGGTTCCACTCTGCCAGGAATAAGGCGTGTGGCCTCAAGCCCTGAACGAATGGCAGGTGTCTGCACACCAATTGCCTGAGCAAAAGATGCAGCGGCAAGCATGTTGTACACCGTAAATTCTCCAGGGATTGGCGAATGTATGGCGGTTTTATTAAAAGTAATGTCAGTTCCTTCCTCGCTTGTGCTCCAAGGCTCTGCATGTGAGAGGGCATACGGAATCGCCGTGTCGACATCCAATCCTAAAAAGTCAGGTCCATATTCATCGTCTGCATTAGCTACAATTATTCTCTGTTCTTTTTTTGACTGCACGAGTGCATCTCCAATAGAAAACTTAGCACGGATGTAATTTGCAAAAGAACCGTGCGACTCAATGTGTTCAGCTGCAATATTAGTGAAAATAAGAGCGTCTATGTCGATGCCAACGTGGCGAAATTGCTTAGCGCCTTCCGATGTCATTTCCACAATTACCCAGTCGCACTGTGCGCTTACTGCTTTACGCAAAAAACTCTGCAAGAAAAAACGACCTGGCATTGTCATTTTAAGTTGGTTCGGTTGTGAATTTTCTCCTATCTTAAAACGAATAGTGCTTGCAAGCGCAGTAGTGTATCCCGCATGTTCTAAAATTCCATTAACGAATTCGCAGACACTCGACTTTCCTTTAGTTCCTGTAACGGCGATTACTTTTAATTCGCGTGCAGGATACCCATACAAACGCGCACCTACGTGCGCGAGCATTTTGTGGTATATAGGGGCCAGTGTTTCGAAGAGAGCGACGGGAATAATTTTTTTTAATGCGTCCATTTTTTTGAGTTCCTTAACTTTTTACTAGTCAAGAAGTTTTAGCGCGTGTTTTAATCGACTACTAGCGCCCGTTACTTCACTTGGTACTTTCTTCAACGCGTTTCGAGCTTCGGTAATTGTGTATCCCATTGCAGCAAGCGCGTCGATTGCATCAGCGTCTTCTTTAAGGATGGCACTACTGCCAACGTTGGCAACCTTGTCTTGCAGTTCGAGTACAATTTTCTGCGCACTCTTTGCGCCGATACCGGAAACTTTTGTAAGATAAGAGGTGTCGCCTTGGGCTATTGCACTAGTGAGAGTTGCAACATCAGTAAGTCCTAAAATAGAAAGTGCAGATTTAGGACCAATACCCGATATACCAATGAGCTGTTCGAAAAAAATTAAATCCTCTCGCGTAAGAAAACCAAATATATCGAGTGAGGTTTCGCGAACTGAAAGATACGTCCATAGCCGTATTTCTTTATTTTCAGGGGTGTGAGCGAGCGTTTCTGGCGTTATAAATATCCGATAACCGACTCCTCCTACGTCTAAGATGCAATATTCGGGGTCTTTGGCGACGACTATACCGCGCAGTTGTGTAATCATTATGCAAATCATACCATGTGACTCGGGTATAAAGACATTTGCGTTTAACCGTTAGATACAGTACTATGTCGCGCAATGGCAACATCAAAGTCAGGTAACAAATCAGTCAAACAAGCAGAGGCAAAGCGTGTATTTAACGTGCGTCGTTTGCGAGCTATGAAAGATGCTATCAAACAAGTAGCAGTACTTGTGGATGCAAAAGATACAAAGGCAGCAGAAAATATTTTACCTAAAGCATTTAAAGCTATCGACAAAGCTACTAAACGAGGAATTTTGAAGAAGAGCACCGCATCTCGCAGAAAATCAAAACTTGCACGAGACATTGCAGGAGTAAAGTAGAGATCGCTCGAAAGAGCGATTTTTTAGTTGCATTCTCGCTAAGAGTTGAACCTACTTTTAGTGACGCTCACGGCTATCCAAAACTGCTATAGTTTATGTTAACGCAATGAGACTAAGGCACCGTATAATCCTGATTTTCCTTTAAGGTCAGTGATTTTACTTTTTGGACATCGGACATTTTTTAAAGCAACTTGTATTCGGTTTTTTTGTTGAACAGATATACCACCTCCAATCACGAAAACTTCAAAATTGTAATTCTCTGCTAGAGATGGCAGAGTTTCCTTTAAAGAGGTTAATATTTCTGTCCATTCTGATTCGTTTAATTTTTGGGCGGGTTTACCAAACCTCTTTTTAATGTTGTCTCCACCTATTTCGTGTTCTAGCTTATATATAGGTTCTCTATTTTTCGGTCGACTAACTACTGCTTCAGTTTTGTTCCAAATTATCTGAGCACATCCAACACCAGTGCCCCATGTAATGTAGAAAAAACCAGTTTGGTTAGGTTGACTAAAATAAGCCTCTCCCAAAGCTCCCATCTCGGCATCGTTCTTTACATGAATTAGACAGTCAAATTTTCCTGACAGATTTTTTGCCAAAGGTTTATGAATCCAATCAGGCAAATTAGTAGAACCATCAAGTATGCCGTCACTATTTATACTTCCAGGTAAACCAATAGCGATAGCGGTGATTTTAATATTTAAAGAATTAATTTCCTCAATAATCTTTGTGACGCCTTGAATATAATCTTGTGGTGTTTCAAAAGAAATTTCATCACGAAATACAACATCCTCTAGTGATTCACAGGTAACGATTCTGATATTTGTACCTCCAATATCTATTCCAATAAACATATCATTTGTAAGTAGTCACTATTCTATCTAGCAAATCTTTATAAATTACGATTCAATAATTTATCCTTCGGTGTGTTCTTTAACTTCCGAAGAAGTTTCAACGTGTGCTCCCGCTAGGAGTCGAACCTAGATCTCAGGTTCCGCAAACCTGTATTCTATCCATTGAACTACGGGAGCAGTTACAGCCGTACTATACAAAATTATTGAGTTTTTACCAGAGCAAGTGTAGCGAAAAACCTGCTCGGCTAGATGTAATTCAAGGAGCATGAGTAAAATGGAATAAGTTGTATTGAACATACAACGAGCGACAATTTTATGATATGCGACAAAGGAGTACGCTAGCCGTGTAGGTTTTACTTAGAATCCGAACATCTCAAGTAGTCGCTGTAAAAACGGCTCGTGGATTTCTTCTTCAGGTAGATACTCTGATAAATAGGCGTGGATTTTCTCTGTGTCTGCCGGGTCAAGTTCAGCAATTAGGTGGGGAGTCATAAATTTACGAGCGTCTATAATTAGAGTCGGATTTTCGGTGTCACGACCGTGAATCCAAAAAGCAACCAACATTTGATATGGATACAGAGAATCTTCAATAGTAATACCTCGCTTGGAAAGAGAAAATGTAAGTTCGCGAGCTGGTTTTTTTGCAAGAAGAGCCATGGTACAGGAGCCAACTAAAATAAGTAACGCAAACAAGAAATTTTTAAACAGTAGCGCCACAATTGCGCTTGATACCGCGACAATGCCAAGTGCCCAAAACCAATCGGTGCTTTTTTCTGAGTGTTGGTGTTCGTATGCTTTCCAGATAATATCTTGTGGCATAGTTCAAGTATACCAACTTAGCAGTTAGGTTTGAGAGTTGTATTTTTAGTTGGTGCATAACAAAAGTAACAATGCATACACGCATTGTGTTACTTTTTAGTAGCAGTATGTCGACAGAAAGGTTTCTCTTCAATAAGATTACCAGTATATGGATGCTCAAGAAAAAAAGAATATGCCAAATACAAAATTACTAAAAGTTGTAACAATAGGCGGTGGCACTGGGCAGTCGGTTCTTCTTACTGGACTAAAAGAATATCCTCTGCAACTTACTGCGATAGTATCGATGGCAGATGACGGAGGTTCAACTGGTGTGCTACGTGATGAACTTGGTGTGCTTCCTCCAGGGGATGTGCGTATGTGTTTGGTAGCCCTTTCAAATGCGGCACAAGAGTTACGAGAACTTTTTCAATATCGTTTTGAGAATGGAGGAATGTCGGGGCACACGTTAGGTAACTTGTTTCTCAGTGCACTTCAAAAAACGTCCGGAAGTTTTAGTGATGCAATAACAACAGCAGGAAAAATTTTGCAGGTACAAGGAAGAGTCATTCCAGTTTCCGAAGAAGACATGCGCCTCATTATTACTTTAAAAGACGGCTCACAGTTGCGAGGGGAGCATTATTTGAATGATAACGAACAGGTGCGAGAGCAGGGGGTCGTAGATGTGATTCTTGAAAATCGAGTAACGGCAACGAAAGCGGCGGTTGAATCTATACACACAGCTGATGTGATAGTAATTGGACCAGGTGGGTTGTATGACAGTTTGCTGCCACCGTTATTGGTAAGCGGGTTTTCAGAGGCAATTCAAGATTCAAATGCAAAACTTATTTATATCAGTAATTTAACAAATAAGAAAGGACAAACCGAACATTTCACTGTGCAAGATTACGTAACCTCTATAGAGGCGCATTTAGGAGAAAGAAAGATTGACACAGTTATGTGCAACAGTGCACATCCCGATGACGAACTGCTTAAAAATTACGAAGAACAAGAAGGTGTAGATGCTTTGGTTGTTTGCGCAGTGAATGACGGGGACTCGTACAAGACGATTTTTGTTGATGTGCTCGCAAATGCTGCTCCGGTAGTACATTCGGGAGATTCGATTGGAAAAAGTCGGTCACTTATTCGTCATGATAGTGACAAGCTAGCCAAAGCTATTGTAGAGTGTATATACGAGCATGAAAAACACTAACAACATACTTCTTGCAGTTTTCATATATTTTGTATCATTTACGTTTGTATATGCATCAAATGGGGCTGGGCTGGTGAATGGCATATGGTTTTCAGATGATCAAGTGAGCGATTTTGGAGAAACGATTGTATATTCTGTAGTTCGAAATCAAACTGAAGAAAAAATACAAGGTATAGCGACGCTCGTTGTAGATGGGGTAGCAGTAGGTGTTCAGCAAGTAAGTATAAGTGCTGGCGATATTCAGAGAATAGGTATTGGATACACATTTTTCTCAGGAGAGAGAAATGTAAGTATGAGTTTTACTGCAGGAAATAATGTTGAAACAGCGATTGCAGAACTAGCTACGCAAAAAGTGTTTGTTGTTCGAGATACTGATGGTGACGGTATTAGAAACACAACTGATACTGACGACGACAACGATGGAATATTAGACACAGAAGACAGTGAGCCTTTAGTAAAACAAATCATCCCTACGCCCGAAATCAATTTAAGTGAGACTGGTAGAAACTTTCTTGAGAAAATAACAAGACGTGCTAACAAGAGTACAGAAGAGTCTGTCAGCGTTGCAGAAAATAACACTTCTAATGAAGCAACAACAGGTACGAGCACGAATGCATTCGTAGATACACTCCTCTCTCTTGAAAGTGCTCGAAAAAGAGCAGCGATAGCACTGCAGGGATACGAGGAAGAACGAAGAGCCAAATTAAAAGAGCTTGAACAACTAGAGCAGGAAAACATAGATGCGGTAGAGGGCTTTGTTCCTTCGGCTGAAGATGAGGGTAAGAAGCGCGAACAGCAAATTGCCGCAGCAGGAGCCGCAACATTTGGATTTATGCTTGAGAAGAGATGGGTATTTTATCTGGAACTCGTAGTGCTTACGTTGGGGATATTACATTTGCTCATACTCTGGTTCCGTTCTCGTTTTAAAAATGTGGGTGAAGAAGAATAGTTAAGAACTTCTTAATCTGCGGAGAGGGCGAGATTCGGCCACCCGTCACTAAGTATAATTTTCGTCTTCCAACTCAATTTTACTAAGTACGCTCGACCCCGACTCAGCGCTTCTTCGTGCTTTGGCACGCGCGCTTCCGTCTTTCGAATCCAGCTCTTAATCTACATTAAAACAAAAAAGATGCACCTATCAGTACATCATTTTTGTTTTATTGCGGAGAGGGCGAGATTCGAACTCGCGGTACCTTGCGGCACTCTGGTTTTCAAGACCAGTGCATTCAACCACTCTGCCACCTCTCCGTGGGGGTATCCTAACAGATTGCTTTCCTAAAATACAGAATGTTATACTGTAAGCATGTTAAATATATTTGGACAAAGCCCTTTTCTTTTTATGGTTCTTCTGGCGTTGTGGGTTCTTCCTTGGAAGGGGTGGGCACTGTGGCTTGCGGCACGCCGCAAAGAAAAATGGTGGTTTATTGAACTGCTTGTTATAAATACACTCGCAATTCTTGAGATTTTTTATATTTTTGTAATCGCAAAGAAAAGTGATACGAAATCCGAGCAGCATGTCGGAGAAGATCTGTAATGAAATATCTTGGAATCGATTATGGTACTAAAAAAGTAGGCCTTGCTCTTTCTGACGATGGGGGATCTTTAGCATTCCCACATTCTGTTATTCCGAGCGACGGGAGCTTGTTTGAAACAGTTGAGAGTCTTTTAAAAGAGAATGATATACAACGTGTTGTTATTGGGCACTCAGTGGCACATGATGGAAGCGAGAATCCAGTTATGCAAGGGGCACACGAATTTAAAAATCGATTGGAGAGTGAGAATTATGTTGTGTACCTCGAGCCCGAATTCTTAACTACGTTTCAAGCAAAAAGAAATACTGAAGACGCCATGGCTGACGCATCTGCGGCGGCACTTATTTTACAAAGTTTTCTTGATAGAGATACGAAGAAAGTTTAAGATAGTAGTTATGAAAAACGAAATAACAATCGATGATTTTACCAAGATAGATATTCGCATTGGGACTATTGTTGCAACTGAGCTCGTGCCCGAAACCGATAAGCTTGTAAAGTGTACGGTCGACTTTGGTGAAGAAGAACCACGAACAATTGTGTCGGGAATTGCGCAACTGCGCAATTATGAAGATTTAGTTGGAAAACAGTTGCCCTATATTGTGAATCTAGCACCACGTACTATAAAAGGAGTGGAGAGCAATGGAATGTTACTCGCGGTCGGCGATGACGACTCATTTGCACTTTTGCATCCCGATATAACGGTTCCTGCGGGAACTTCAGGAAAATAGTATGGGAGAGCACACACAAGAACAACTGCGCAGTGCACGTGATTGGTTTGCTCGCAAGGCCGATACGGCCTACGCTCGGTGGTGGCTCGCAGTTTTTTCGTTTACCGAAAGTAGTATTTTTATAATTTTACCGGATCCACTATTGGCGGCAATGGTATTTGTACAAAAAGAAAGGTGGGTTAGATATGCAGTAATAACTTCAGCAGCATCTGTTGCAGGTGCGGTGTTTGGCTACTTTATCGGAGCAGTACTGTTTGAAGTAGTGGGTGCCCGAATCGTTGAAATGTATGGACTACAAGAATATATGGACACCACCACTAAACTTATGCGCGACAATGTATTTATATTTACTCTCACTGCAGCGTTTACACCGATACCGTTTAAGGCTGTTGTGTTTACTGCAGGATTTACAAAAGCAAACTTTATAATATTTTTTATCGCTACGGTAATAGGGCGCAGTGCTCGGTATTTTTTTGTAGCCTTTATCGCAAAAATTTTAGGAGAAAATTCAGAACATATTATAAAACGATTTTGGTGGTACTCCATGGTTATGGGTATTTTAATTTTTGGAATTTTTATAGCGTATTCACTTCTCAATTAGTCGTGCATAACGACTCAGGACTATAATTGATGGTGGTATACTTACATACATGCAGGGTCTGCATACAAATAGAATTGCAGCGCTCTTTCCGCCGCCAGAGTTTCTTGCGATGCCTTCAGCTGGTATCGATATTTCGGACACCTCCATTAAATATGTTGATGCAACATACTCTCGTGCAGGCTTAGTTCCGCGAGTATTTGACTCAATAAGACTTCCTAAGGGGATAGTGACCGATGGAGTTGTATCAAATGTTCCCGAGCTTGCAAAAGCGCTACGAGAATTACGCGGACAAAATGACCGACAGTTTGCCAATGTGTCACTTCCTGAAGAATTAGTATATTTGTATACACTAGAAGTTCCCACAGCGCACAAACATGAAGATATTTTGCAAATAGTCGAGTTCTCGCTAAGCGAACACGTTCCTATTCCTGTTGGTAATGCCGTTTTTAATTATGACGTCATGCGCAAACATGGTGATGTAACGGAAATAAGTGTCACCGTTTTTCCTAAAGATGTTATCGAAGGATACAAGCAAGCATTTGAGGAAAGTGGTTTTAAAGTAAAAGGATTTGAGCTCGAAGCTCAGTCGGTTGCACGATCTATTATTCCGACAGGTTCAGTTGGTGTGTCTATGGTTATTGATTTTGGGCGAACACGCACAGGAATTACTATTGCGTTGGGGCAGGTACCTATTTTTAGCACAACAGTAAAAATTGGGGGAAATGCGCTTACTGAGGCGATTATGGAACATTATTCGGTTTCCGAAGACGATGCCGATGAAATAAAACGACAGCAAGGAATATCTGAATGTGAAGACGAAGAGCTTTGTAAAAATCTCATGGACACCACAACTGCACTTATAGACGAAATTCGACGACACTATCGGTATTGGGACACACGCCGTGACGAAGACGGAAATAAAATTGCAGGAATAGAAAGAATTTTTCTCTGTGGAGGAGCGGTGGGGTTAAAGGGTTTACCTGAGCATGTATCGGGAGTACTACAAGTACCGGTTCGCTTGGGTAATGTGTGGGGCAACATGTTTAACCTTAATGAACATATACCAAAAGTGTCTCGTGTTATTTCTTGGCAGTACGCCACGTCCACGGGATTATTGTTACGGGATGTGATGTAGTTTTCTAGTATATATGGCAAATGTATTACCAATAAAAGATAGAAGAATATTCCGCCGAAATTATTGGCTACGGTTGTTTGTAACTTCTTCAGTAATGATTACATCCGCAATTACTGTTGGAATTGTCGCGCTTGTACCTTCGTATATTTCAGCAAAAGCAGAGCTCGCGGAAACTACTCAATACAGTGAGTTACAAGATGATGTACGTGTAGCAGATACAGTAGGTACCTCAATGGTGAGTGCTCGTTTGGCGAATGTTCAAATAAGTGAACTTACTAACGCTCTAGATATAAGTGCGGATAGGGCAATTGATTTGGTTATGAGGGACTGGTCGACTCACGCTGATAACGTAATCATTAGCGGGTTTGCATATGCAGTAACAAAAGAAAAAGAAGTGACAGTTTCTACGTTGCGGGTATCGGGTGAAGCCCTCGATAGGGCAACGCTTAATGCGTTTGTGCAAACATTGAGATCGGACCCTGCTCTTTCGGAAGTGTCGTTTCCTATTTCTGATTTAGCAGGTGGAGGTACTCTGGATTTTTCGCTTGTAGTGAAGTTTAAATAATATGAATCTTTTCAAACACAGCACACCCTTAATGATACTTGTTGGAGTAAGTCTGGTTGCCCTGGCGATTTCGTCCGCAACGTATATGTGGCTGTTTATAAAAGTAAATGACACGATACGCGAAGTCGCTATTGTTTCAGAAAGTGCACAACTTCTTTCTGCTCAAAATGCGTATACACAAACAATTCGTAAGATAGTACGTGACACAAGCTCCGAGCGAGATAAAATAAATTCATATTTCGTAACTGATGAAGGACTCGTTTCTTTTTTAGAGAATATTGAGGGTCTGGGTACACGAGCAGGGGTAAGTCTTGAGGTGCAGTCGGTAAGTGTCGGTGACTCAATAGACAAAGATGGGCTCGTCTCTCAACTAAGGTTGTCTTTGGAAAGCGAGGGTACGATTAAGGAGATATATTATATTTTGAGTTTGTTAGAAGCCTATCCTAAGGCACTTTCTGTGCGGCGCGTACAAATGAATCAGCGGTCGGATACGCTTGCATGGGTTGGGACGTTTGATATCGAAGTAATTAAAGTTTCGATGCCAAGTGCAAATTAATATTATGGACTCACTATTAAAACGAATGTATAGGAAATTGTACGAGTATCCTTTTTTCGCTCAAGTATTTACTGTGCTCAAAAAAACTCCTGCGTATGTGCTCCATTGGTATTTTCTGCTGGTTTTTTGTCTCACATTAGTGATTATTAGTGTCATTCTTGCGTGGGTTTCATTCGAGAGTATTGCTACTAAAACACAGGGGGGATTTAGCAACACCGCAAAACCTACCACCATACAAAGAGACAAACTAAAAAATGCTTTAGACACATACGAAGCGAAGCAAATAGAATTTGATCGTTTGAAACTTACACCACCTTCTATCGTTGACCCTGGGCGATAGAAAACGTACAGTTCATGCATTGCCTGCCTTGTCGGCAAAAAAATGTCCCCATAGTTTAATGGATAAAACAAGAGGCTTCTATCCTCTCGATCTGGGTTCGAGTCCTGGTGGGGGCACAGCGGTAAACTAAAATTCGCTCAACTTTTGTTGAGCGAATTTTAGTTTATAAAGCAAATTGCTTTGCTTTCGACCGCTGTGTCGGGCGGAGCATGTTTTTATGACCCCACGGGAATAAAAACGGCGAGCCGGGGTCGAGCGCACTTAGTATTTTTGAGTGCAAAGCATGAAGAAAATACTTAGTGACGGGTGACCACAAGAAAATATTTAGCACTTTGCGACTGTAAGGAGTAAGATACGAGTATGAAAATTATCGACCTAACACTCCCACTTTACAGTGGTATGCCAGTTTTCCCTGGTGACCCTGAAGTGTCCATAGAGGTTATCCAGACGATTGCAAAAGACGAATGGGAAATGCGTCGCTTGGAAATAAGCTCTCATGACGCTACTCATGTAAACATGCCTTCGCATGCGATAGTTGGTGGGGACAATCTTGACGATTACGACTTAAGTCATTTTATAGGCGATGCTGTGCTTTTTGAGTCAGAAGGTGACATAAAAAAAGATGTAGGTGTGATTTTTCACGACCACGATATTACACAAGAAATTGCAGAGATAATCGTGCAAAGAAAGCCAAGATTCGTTGGGCTATCGAACCGTTTCGAGTTCGATATTAAGATTGAAAGATTTTTACTCGGAGAAGGGGTAATTTCGTTTGAAAGATTAACAAATACTGAGCGACTACCAAAACAGTTTATCTTTTACGGAGTCCCACTCAACCTTCCTCAAGGGGACGGCAGTCCTGTGCGTGCATTTGCTATAGTTTAGTTGCTAGCATGCTACACTTTCCGCTATGGAATTATTTATTTGGGTAGGAGTACTCCTTGTGTCATTAGCTGTGCTCGTTAAATCAGCCGATTACTTTACTGTCGCATCCGAACGGCTCGGGCTTTTCTTTGGACTTTCGAGTTTTGTTATCGGCGCAACCATTGTTTCTTTTGGTTCTTCGATGCCAGAGCTTGCAACAGCACTTTTTGCCATAAAGGCTGGAGTTACTGACTTTGCAATAGATAATATCGTAGGTTCAAATATTGCCAACGCTCTTCTGGTGGCGGGTATTGCTTCAGTGGCAGTAAAAACTCTTCGTGTGAAAGAACAGCTCATTGATGTAGATGTCCCGTTTTTCTTTATGTCGACGGCAATGTTCATACTTTTTATAATGGATGGAAAATTTACCGCAGCCGAAGGGGTTGTGAGTTTAGTAATGTTAGGAGTTTTTGTTGTGTACACCATTAGCGCAGGAAGGGATAATATACCTGACCATGATAAAAGTGAGAATACAAAACCAGCGTTAAAAACAGTGTTTCAATCGCTCGGTATAATCGTAGTAAGTATTGTAGTTATTGTTATTTCCTCTAAATATACTATCGATAGCGTTACTCATATTGCACAGTTAATGAATATTGCCCCTGCAATTATTACTATGCTCGCCGTGGCTTTCGGAACTAGTTTGCCTGAAATTATAATTTCTGTTCGCGCTGCAATGGCGGGAAGACACTCAATCGCATTGGGAAATATTTTCGGCTCAAATACATTTAATGTGCTTGCAGTAGCGGGTATCCCTTCGTTTTTTGGCACACTCACTGTTTCTCCTGAAGTTTTTAAAATAGGTTTGCCATTCCTTATTGTTGCATCTCTTGCGTTTATTTTCACAACATCAGACGATCGCATTCAAAAATGGGAAGGCCTAGCGTTACTTATTATTTACGTTGCCTTTGTAGGAAAAATAACGGGACTAATTTAAAAAAAGAGCCCACCAAGCTTGATACTTGGCGGGTCTCTAAGGTAAATACATAACATAACAGCCATTAGTCTGCGACTGGGTAGTCGGGATGTTTTTCGCACCATTCTGCTCCGTGTCCGTAGTCAGTCCGCATAGGAATGCGAGCTTCACACCACGGGCAAGGGGAGTCGTCGGTGGGAGTATGGGGAACCCCGTTGACTTTGCACAGCGAAAAGAAGTGCCCGACGTCACCGATATCGCCTGCGGTTACATTTCCGCGATTAACGATAGCACCTGCGGCGACAACCGTACCCCCACATTTACGGATTTCCTCGATAACCGATTTAGTTGAGCCACCGGTTGACCACAGATCTTCGACAACAGCAATACTTTTACCATTTAATTCTTTATCGGCGCCTCTTTTGAATACGAACGTACCCCTTCTCTCGCCCTTACTGGCTATGACGTTCAGAACGTGCTTTTTGTTCCAACCATAAAGGGCGAGTGCAGTCATGAGAGCAAAGGGGACGGCATTGTCTGCTGGTCCTACTACGATATCCAAGTCTATGTCTTTGAGTCGGTCTGCCATCACGTCGCCGAGAACATCTGCTAACTTTGGTTTCCTAAGAATTGTCGCACAATCGATGTAGAAGTTTGAATGACATCCGTTTGTTAATACGAAGTGTCCTTCATGGAAAGAGCCATGCTCTTTGAGCAAGGTAATGATTTTTTCGGGTTCCATTGATTTTCTCCCGCTTGTTACGTGGTGAATTATTTCAACCACTTCTGTACGCAGAGTAGAGTAGTTTTACTAGGAAAGCAATGGATAAAAAAACCACCCCTCCTTTGTTGAGGGGTGGTGATAGAGTCGACAAAGCCGTTTAAGCTTATTTTTTAACCAAAAATTTTAAAAGGAGTTCTCGAGCTATCAAATTTCCTTTGTCTTGGAATACGGCGTTTCGTAATTTACAAAATTCTGTTAGATCACCACCGCCACTCATCAAAACAAATTTGGAATTATTGTGAAGTGGGTGAGCACGTACACGGTCGAGGAAATCCGTACCTTGCATAACGGGCATATCGTTATCCGACAGTATCAAATCAGGCGACTGACTTTGATCTTGGAGCCACGCCCACGCCTCTTGTGCGTCGGGAAAGGCATGTATTACGAATTCCATGCGCTCTGCAATCATTACGAATATATCGCGCAAGTCATCGTTGTCTTCAGCTAGTAGCAGGACCGGTTGCATAGTATGTTCCTTCCATTTCCGAATAAATCTAGCTCGGATAATACAATAAGAAAATCTATTTGTAAACCTTCAAAATCTTTTCGTAGGAAGTATTTCATATAACTAAGTTATATGAAAGAAATTGGGGACTCGGTCACAGTCACTAAGTATAATTTGCGTGCTTCGCACTTAATTCTACTAAGTGCTTCGCCCCTGTTTACTTATGAACAGAGTGAATTAGTAGAACAGGAAGTGCCCACGGGGTGCGACCCGGACTCAACGCTTTGCCGTGCTTAAGCACGCGCGTTTCCGTCTTTCGAGTCCCTAAACACTGTTGTATAGAAAAAGGTCGTGCGATTAGCACGACCTTTTTCTATACAATGTGGGCGTTGAGGGACTCGAACCCCCGGCCTACTCGGTGTAAACGAGTTGCTCTAGCCAACTGAGCTAAACGCCCTTATTCAGTATGTTATATACTGGTTGTGGCATTATATATAGCTTCTAGTATATTTCAATGATTATGAGCGCAAAAACACCACACTGCATTGGAATGATAATGGATGGAAATCGTCGTTGGGCGAAGGAGCGAGGACTTGCAACATTCGAAGGTCATAAAAAAGGTCTGGGAAATTTTGACGAAACAGCGCGATGGGTTCGCGATGCTGGTGTTAAACATCTGGCCGTGTACGCACTCTCTACTGAAAATTGGAATCGTAGTGAAGAAGAAGTTTCGTATTTATTAAAGCTTTTTCAGACTGCCATCGATGATGCTTTTAAGCGACTAGAAGAAGAGGGCGCTCGTATTCATTTTGTTGGAGATGTGTCGCGGTTCCCTCGAAAACTGCAAGATAACTTCAAGCGACTCGAAGAAAAAAGTAAAGAACATGACGATTTTCATGTGTGGGTGTGTCTTTCATACGGTGGGCGACTAGAAATAGAACACGCGGTAAAAAGTCTTGTTGCTTCAGGTGACGAAGTGACACAAGAAAGTATCCGCAACCACATGTGGAGTGCAGGTATGCCTGATCCCGATTTAATTATTCGCACTGGAGGTGAGAAACGCCTTTCTAATTTTTTGCTCTGGCAAGGGGCGTATTCTGAACTCTTTTTTACTGACACATACTGGCCTGCATTTACAAAGGAAGAATTACAGGCGATACTCGAAGAGTATGCAAATAGAGAACGGAGGTATGGAAAATAAAAAGTTGGAACGAGACTGGAGAGCAGAAAATTTGGCAGTTTACAATAAAACGGCAGTTAGAATGGCGAAGAAGTTTAACGATATAGGAGCACGAACTAAAGATATAGACATTTTGTTTTCTTACCTTGAGGATGGGGTAATAGACCCTCAAATATTGGAAATAGGATGTGGGAACGGTAGAGATGCCAAAGAAATAAGTAGAAGAACCAAAAATTACTTAGGGATAGATGTTTCGGAAGGCATGATTAATATAGCTAGAGACACTGTTCCCAACACTGAGTTTATCGTAGCGGACATGGAAACGTACACTTTTCCAGAAAACTTAGATGCTGTTGTTGCGTTCGCATCATTGTTGCATTCTGATAGAGCTACCTTTGCAAGTGTGCTTCAAAAAGCTTGGAACTCACTTACACCTGAAGGAGTTTTCTATATTTCGTTAAAGAAAGGTAATTATGGAAAACATGTAAAGACAGATGAATTCGGTACAAGAACTTATTACTTCTACACACGTGGTGACATTGAGAAGCTTACTAAAAATAATTACGATATTGTAAATGTAGTTGATACGGAGCTTAATGGACAAGAGTGGTTAGACATTGTTCTCAAGAGAAAAGGTAAAAAAACTTATGGAAAATAATCCCATTATAATTTATGAAGATGAGGATGTGTTGGTTATAAACAAACCATCTGGTTTAGTGGTGCATGGCGACGGACGTACAAAAGAGGATTCGGTTGCTGACTGGGTGGTAGAAAAGTATCCTGAAATAAAAGAAGTGGGAGAGCCATGGGAAAATCAAAAAGGAGAATTGATACCTCGCCCTGGTATTGTGCATCGGCTCGATAGAGAAACGAGTGGCGTTATGGTGGTCGCTAAAACACAAGAGAGCTTCGAGTTTTTAAAAGAGCAGTTTAAAGAACGGAATGTAAAAAAGACATATCGAACATTCGTATACGATGTATTTAAAGAGGAGGATGGAGACATAGAAAGACCCATTGGGAAAAGCAAAAATGATTTTAGGAAGTGGTCAGCACAGCCCGGAAGTCGGGGAGTGCAAAGGAGTGCACACACTGCGTGGGAGGTATTGGGAAGAATTGAGAAGAACAATAAAAAATACACGTACCTTGAACTAACTCCCACCACAGGGCGTACACATCAGTTGAGGGTACATTTAAAAGCAATTCACCACCCCATAGTGTGCGATAAGCTCTACGCACCAAAGCGTGGATGCTATCTTGGGTTTAAGCGTTTGGCATTACACGCACATACTTTAACTATTTCAACCAAGGGTACATTTGAAGCTCCGTTTCCTGAGGATTTTGAGGACGCAATACAAGAGCTGGATATTATAGATAATAACTGATGGGCAAGGGGTTCTCTTACACACTTACCCATTAGAAGATTGACACCTTAAGTTATTACGTATACTATTACGTAATATGAATATCACCAACTCCAAAAACAAAGTGACCATTATGCTTGATACACAAGTGTATGAAGGACTACGTGCCAAAGTTGGCGCGCGTGGCATCGGTGAGTATCTTAGTAAATTAGCGCGTCCTTATGTGGTTTCAGATGATATCGAAGCAGGGTACAAAGCTATGGCAGCTGATGATAAACATAACAAAGAAGCCAACGAATGGATTGAGGGAACGTTGTACACGTCGGATGATGAAAATGTATGGCAGTTTTAAAACCCAAGAGAGGTGAGGTGAGATGGATTAATTTTGACCCGAGTGAAGGCTCAGAAACGCAAAAAACTAGGCCAGCAATTATTGTAAGTAATAATAGTGCAAATAAATACCTAAGTCGTTTTCAGGTTATCCCGCTTACTTCAAATATAAAACAAATATATCCTTCTGAATGCTTGGTATTGGCTAGTGGGCAAAAAAGCAAAGCCATGGCAGATCAAATTACTACCGTAGATACTATTCGCGTAGGTAAGAAGATCAGCTTCCTTTCAGGTAAAGATTTAATTTCGGTGGAACAAATAATGAAAATACAATTAGGCTTAGATTAGTTCATTGCATTGCCTAGTGGTATCAGCCGTGATACAGTTTCGCGCACTAATATATGAATAACAAAGTCATCACAAGTCCAGTAAATATGGAAGAGCGAGCGAATCTTGGCATTAAATCTGGGGACACTGTTCGTGTGTGGTTGAAGATTCAAGAAAAAGACAAAACGCGTTTACAGGCCTTCGAAGGTTTGGTGCTTGCCCGCAAACATGGAGCAGAAGCAGGGGGAACATTTACAGTACGCAAAGTTTCCAGTGGGGTAGGTGTAGAGAAAATTTTCCCACTGTATTCGCCAATTATTGATAAAATTGAAATTGTAAAGCGAGCAAAAGTACGTCGTGCTAAGTTGTACTTTATTCGCGACAAAGTTGCTCGCGAAGTTAAACGATTATTGCGTAATACTAAGATGATGGGAATTTCTACTAAAGGTTCGCTCGAGCTTGAAGCTGAACGTAAGCAAGCTGAATCAGAAGAAAATAAACGACAAGAGGAAGAAACAAAACGAGTAGAAGAGGAAGAGGCCGCGAAGACAACAACAGACAATGCAGACGACAGCACTGAAGAGGTAACTGAGGGCGAGTCGAAAGATGAAGCTCACGAGGAGGAGAAAAAGGAAGAAGAGAAACCAGCAGACACTGAAGAAAAAGAAGCAGAAACTCCAGAGGTGGAAGACAAGAAGAAAGAATAAACAAAACCCTACGATCGAATCGCAGGGTTTTGTTTTATTTGGCGCAGGTTACTAATTCACTACGTTCATAAGTACCTCCTGCCCTGGCTCGCCCGTTTTGCTCAAGGAAAGTCGCAAAACATGACTCCGCCTCACAAATCTAAAAAACAGCACACAAGTGCTGTTTTTCTTTACGATTTGTGCCCAGAACTGGAGTTGAACCAGCACGCCCGTAAAGGCACATCCCCCTCAAGGATGCATGTCTACCAATTCCATCACCTGGGCAGTGTGGTGCGTATTTTAACGACTTTTACCGCGTACGCAACATAAAATGTCTGCCTACTGTACTCAATTGTTGATTCATTATGTATACTCGTTGCATGGTGCTATACACAGGAAAAGGTGATGATGGTACGACCAAGCTGTTTAACACAGAATCAGACAGTCGAGTTTCTAAGGATGATGCAATTTTTGAAGCGCTCGGAACCGTGGATGAACTCAATACCGTTATCGGGTGGTGCCGCAGTGCATGCGCGATTGATTGGTTTGTGGGTGACCAGAGTGTTAGTTCAATTTTGTTAGATGTACAACATCACTTGTTTACTATTCAGGCCGAATTGGCTGGAGCAGAAAAAAGTATTCCAGAAAAAAACGTACAACAAATTGAAGTACGCATAATAATAATTGAAGAAAAAATTCCCGAGATAACAACTTTTTTTGTTCCAGGAGGTAGTGAGTTATCGTCGCGACTCGATATTGCCCGCGCAGTTAGTAGGCGAGCAGAGCGAAGACTGGTAGCACTCGAGGAAGAAAAAAAAGTATCTGGGTTTACACTTGCATATGCGAATAGGCTTTCTTCACTATTGTATGCTTTGGTGCGATTTGTAAATCATAATACTGATGTTGATGAACAACCTCCAGAGTACGTTGGGTAGAATCCTCAGAGTTAACGTATTTCTTTGTCGCGCTTCAGCAAATGGCGATTGTTGTATGCGCGATACAACTCACTTCATTTGTCTCACGCTCCTCGAACTACATTTAATTCTGAGGATTCTAGAGTTAGCGCTGTATAAGAAGTTCGCGAAGTAGTGTAAAATTTGTTATATATAGCGAGTGCTCGTAGGCACACACTATGGCGACTATGGTGTAATGGTAGCACTACTCCTTGTGGAGGAGTCAGTTCGGGTTCAAATCCCGATAGCCGCCCAGATAAATACCAAAAGCCGCGTATGCGAAAGCAGACGCGGCTTTTGAAGTTGACGAAAAGTTCCCCACAGGGTGTGATTGCCGAAAAAAACAGCGTGCTACACTTAAACTACATTATTATTAAGTTATAGTATTTATATTGTTATGGAAACATCAATACTTTTAGCACAGGTCATAGGATTATATCTAGTTCTTGAGGGACTCGTGGTGCTTACGCAACGTAAATTTGTTATGCATATCGTTGACGACATGAGCAACCACAAAGCTCTTATGTACGTAACGGGAGCGATGATTCTTATCCTCGGACTCCTCATTGTGCTTAACCACAACGTGTGGGAAGCAACATGGCGAATAATTCCAACAATCATTGGTTGGGCGATGGTAGCCAAGGGAATTGCGATTTTCTTCGTTCCAAAAATGGTTATGAGGAAGGCAAGGAGGTTTGCTAAAAACCGCAATATGGCGGTATTAGCCGGCATCGCAGCAGTAGCCGTAGGAGCGTATCTTGTATACGTCGGATTCGGTCTTGGTGCGTAGTCGCATAAAGGATTATTGAACTACTAGCGAAAACACCCCAGCCGTACAGGCTGGGGTGTTTTCCACAGGAGCATGTCTAACGCATCTTGTGTTTTTCAGGGAGTGCGATAATATATGAATGTATGAGCGAGCTTTCATATAAAGATACAACCAAGAAAGAAATAGGGTGGGCGCAGGAAACTGCTTCTGTTTTTAAAATTCTTGCCGATCCAACACGATGTAAGCTTCTCAAGTTACTTATACAAAATAAAGAGGGCATGTGCGTTGGAGAAATAGCAGACATCATAGACTCTTCTCCGTCAGCAACGAGCCACCAGCTCACCGCGCTTGAGGTTCGTGGGGTGTTAAAGAGTTTTCGAGAAGGGCAGTCTATATGTTACAAAGTTTCCGATACGCGTATCGCACGAAATATTATGAGGATATTAGAAGTTTTTTTCAAATAAATAATAAAGTATGACTCAAAAATATGTAATTCTGATTGTGGCCATTCTAGCGATACTTTTCGTTGTGGCATTATTCGTTTTAAATTCAAACGAAACACAAAAAGTATCTTCTCTGGGTAGTAGTGGTGTTAGCCAAGAAGATGTAAGAGAAAATACACAAGAGCCAGTAAATACTGAAAGCGTGCAGCGGTCTCCAGAATCTTCCAGTAACGATGGAGCACTAGGAGATGCTACAAATAAAATAAACAAAATTTTCGAAGAAATTCCTGATAGCGAAATTCTCTCGGGTGGACCAGGTAAAGACGGCATTCCATCTATCGAGAATCCAAAGTTTGTCAGTGTAAAGAAAGCGTCTTTTCTTAACGACGACGACATAGGTATCGCTTTACAAGTTGGCACTGAGGCTCGTTTTTATCCTTTCCAAATACTTGTGTGGCATGAAATTGTTAACGATACAGTCGGCGGGATACCCCTGGCCGTTACCTACTGCCCCCTGTGTTTTACAGGTATTACATTTGAACGAACGCTTAATGGAAAGGTAACTGAATTTGGCGTCTCGGGGAGACTTTGGAAATCGAATTTAGTGATGTATGACCGAACGGAAAATACCGCGGATGAATCACTGTGGTCACAAGTGTTGGGGCGTGCAATTAAAGGACCAAAAACAGGCACACAACTCACTATTTATCCATCGGACACAATAAAGTTTGGTGAGTGGAGTAAGGCGCATCCCGATGGAGCAGTGCTTTCACGTAAAACCGGAGCGTTTAGAGCATATGGAACAGACCCGTATGGTAGTTATTATACTAATCGTGACGTATCGTTTGGGGCGAGCTTTAGCGATACGCGCTTGCATCCAAAAGAGTTTATTCTCGGCATTGAGATTGATGACCAATTTAAGGCGTATGTTTCAGATGCGCTACCAGTTGGTACGACCAACGACACTTTTGCAGGTAAAACAATAACGATTGAAAAAAGTGTAGCAAGCGAGGTACGTATGTCGGTTGAAGGCAAGCCACTGCCACACATTGGAGGATTTTGGTTCTCATGGGCTGAGGTACACCCAACCACAGAACTTTACGAGAGCAATTAAATTAGTCGTATGAAAAATATATACACCATAGGAATTGTTATATTAGTTATTATTGTAGGCGGTGCTTTTTTTCTGCGGGAAGATACTTCGAATATTTCTTCAGGTAGTTCAGAGCCCGTACCATCAGAATCTTCAGAAAAAAAAGAAACTCCCTCACTTGGCACAGTTCCCGAAACAAATATTCAAAATCCAGACGGAAGTGAGGTCGCATTGAGCGAGGTGCTTGTGCGCAATACGGTAATCAACTCGTGGGCGGCGTGGTGTCCATTTTGTGTGAAAGAGTTAGCTGAGTTCGCGGAGTTTGCATCTGAACGCGAAGGTGAGATTGATCTTATCATCGTAAACCGTGGGGAATCAGTAGAAACGGGAGAAGCTTTTCTTAAAGAGCTTGGGTTGAGTGAAACGAGTATGCGAGTATTCTACGACGAAGACCAGTCACTCTATCAAGCGTTTGGCGGTTTCTCGATGCCTGAAACTATATTTGTTGATAGCGAGGGTGAAATTCGTTTTCACAAACGAGGACCTCTTACAAAATCAGAACTTGAAAATATTGTTAATAACTTAGGTTGGTAGTATGGAACCGATAAGCATAGGTCTTATAGCAGCAGCTTTTATCGCAGGAATATTTACTTTTTTAGCACCCTGCACGCTTCCTCTCATACCTGCGTATCTAGGCTTTATTAGTGGGGTAGACCCTGACGCCCTTAAGGATCCGAGCCGTAGAAAAGAAGTACGACGAAAAATTATAGTAAACGGACTCTTTTTTGTTATTGGATTTTCAATAATCTTTGTACTCTTCGGCGCACTCGCAGGGTTTATCGGCGCCGAACTAGCTCCGTATCGCATCTGGCTTTCGCGTGTCGGTGGGGTATTTATTATTTTATTTGGTTTATTGATGCTTGGAGTATTTAACCTTCCATTTTTACAGCGCGACCACAAAATAAAAATGCCAAGTTGGATTGCAGTTGGTAAGCCTTCGAGCTCAAGCCTCATTGGAGCAATTTTTGCACTCGGATGGACACCGTGTGTGGGCCCCGTGCTCGGTTCTATCTTGCTTCTTGCTTCTTCAAGTGCGACAGCATTCTCAGGAGGGCTTTTACTGTTGGTATTTTCTTTGGGACTTGCAGTGCCGTTTATGATTACCGCAGTAGGCTTTGCACATGCGAGTGAGCGCATTAACGCAATTCAGAAATGGCTCAAGTGGGTATCAATAATTGGCGGGGTATTCCTTATAGGAATTGGACTTCTTTTGGTAACGAATAATTTTGTCCTTCTTATCGTATGGGGCTTTAAACTTTTTGGCTTCCTTGAGTATGAATCGTTACTTAATCTTTTGTAGTACAAATGATCGAGAAGAAATTTTCGTGGATGCATGAGAGCTGGACTTTTTCACAAGAAATGGTCGGCTAAAAGAATAGCCGACCATTTTGATTGTTTGATGTTCTGAAGAACAATAGAGCTACACTTATGGATGAGTGCAACTAGTCACGTGACCCATTTTGCGCCCGTCCCTCCACTCTTTTTTACCGTAGAAATGAACATGAACGTCCGGATCTTTGAGTGCTTTGTTCGCTTTGCTGGCGCAGGTTCCAATTAGATTATCTATACGAACATATTGGAACAACGCTTTAGGTTGGTGCAACTCTAGGTTGCATATGGCACGAATGTGCATTTCGAACTGCGAACGATTACATCCTTCAATAGTCCAGTGTCCCGAATTATGTGGACGTGGAGCAATTTCATTGATGAAAATTACACCTTCTTTAGTTACAAACATCTCCACTGTAAGAAGACCAACGACATCGAGTTTTCTCGCAAGAAGTTTTGCAATATTCGCTGCTTCTCCGCGTACTTTGGGAGAGATAAAAGACATAAGAGAAGATTTCTTATGCTCTGTAGAGCGCAATATGCCTTCGCTGTGTGTATTGATTCCCACTGGAAAACATACGCAGTGCCCTCCAGTGTTTCGGGCAACGATGACAGATGTCTCGTACTCGAAGTCAATTTTCTTGACTTAACACGTATTTCGTCTATTATATCCACATATCGCCCGAGAGGGTGTTTTTAATTACCACATTATATGATTTCACGACTAATCCAATACGTTAAGGACACAAATGCTGAAATGAAGCATGTTTCGTGGCCAACTCAGAAACAAACTACGATATTCACCATATTAGTGATTATAATTTCGATAGTTATATCGTTATATATAGGAACATTTGACTATTTCTTTACTGGAGCGCTCAACCTAATAATTTAAATCTATGGCAAAACAACAAGCATCGACAGAGCGCCGGTGGTACGTTATTCATACGTACTCTGGATACGAAGAAGCAGTTGCACGCAACTTGCGCCAACGTATTGACTCAATGAACATGCGAGACCAAATTTTTGAAGTCATCGTACCAACGGAAAAAAAGATTAAAGTTAAGGCTGGAAAACGCGTCGAAGAAAATGAAAAAGTATTCCCTGGATATGTGCTCGTAGACATGCTCGTTAACGACGAATCGTGGTACGTAGTACGTAACACGCCTCGTGTGACAGGCTTCGTGGGTTCAGGAACGCAGCCAGTGCCGCTTGAGCAGGCAGAGGTAGATGCGCTTCTTAAGCGAATGACATCAGACACTGCAAAACATACTATTGAACTTAACATTGACGACGCGGTGGTCATCGCAGACGGACCATTCAAAGATTTGGAAGGAAAAGTTGGAGAAGTCGACGAAGAGCGCGGTAAAGTTAAAGTTATGGTGCCTATGTTTGGTCGCGAGACACCAGTGGAGCTTGATTTCTTGCAAGTAAAAAGAATATAAAAGCATGATTCGCATTTGGAACATAAAAAAACTCAAAGAAGAAATAAGTTCAGGAGAATTGTCAGAGAGCGCTAAGTTTTTCTATTTGTTCTTCGCTGTAATAGTCTTTACAGCATTTGGGCAGTGGATGGCGGTGGTGATACCTATTCAAAATACTCCCGAAGTTTTCTGGTCTATAATTATATGGATAATTGCAGCTATTGGTATGTACGTTGCGTACCTAATGAACGGCGGTAAACAAGGTTTTGATTTTTCAGATAAATATCTAAGTATCAGCTTTGTCACTTTCATACGTTTTCTTCCAGTATTTATTGTTGGTATGATACTTTCGGTTTTCATAAGCTCGTGGATATCAGGTGTTCCTCTGGAGGATATGGAGGAAAGCATGTCTTGGATTGATGTATTAGTTGGCAGTCTTTTATACGTATATTATGTGTGGCGTGTTGCCACACATGTTCGCGATGTAAAAAAAGTGGACAAAGTGTAATTTTTAAGTAACATACTGCAACAATGGCAAAAAAGGTAGAAAAACAATTAAAGCTTCAGGTACCAGCAGGTAAGGCAACTCCTGCGCCACCACTTGGTCCTGCATTAGGGCAAGCGGGTATTAACATTGGTGATTTTGTAAACCAGTTTAACGACGCAACACGCGACATGATGGGAGATTTAATTCCTGTAGTCATTAGTGTGTACGATGATAGAAGTTTCGATTTCATCCTTAAAACGCCTCCTGCATCGAGCCTTCTTCTTAAAGCAATCAACCAACAAAAAGGTTCAGGAAGTAATTTAACTAAAAAAGTAGGTAGCGTAACTCAACAACAGCTTGAAGATATTGCTACACGAAAACTTGAAGATTTAAGTGCCAACGATGTAAAAGCGGGAGCCAAGATTATTGCGGGGACAGCTCGCTCGATGGGAATCGAGGTAGAATAATCTCAAATTTAGCGTATTGCTTTGGCGCACTGCGAGAAAAACACACGCACCATATCTCGATATGTCTTGCGTGTTTTTTCTTGCGCTTCGCGCACTACATCTAAATTTGAGTTTATTCTTAAACCACACTTCATTTGTAACTTTTTGCTATACTCTATGTAATAACATTTGCGTATGACATAAGTCACCTAAAAACCTAGTAACCTAAGAAGCTAATAACCTAAGCAATTAACTTATGTCTAAACCTCAAGATCTATCATTTTTAGAAGAGCAAGACAGCGACGTATACAATGCAATACGTGGTGAAGAAAAACGTCAAGAAGAAGGACTTGAATTAATTCCATCAGAAAACTATGTCTCAAAAGCAGTACGTGAAGCAATGGGCTCGGTATTAACTAATAAATATTCTGAAGGGTATCCGGGGAAACGGTATTATGGTGGACAAGAATTTACTGACTCGGTAGAAGACACTGCGCGAGAGCGAGTAAAAAAGCTTTTTAACTGCAAATACGCAAATGTCCAAGCTCATTCAGGAGCATCGGCGAACATTGCTATGTACTTTGCATTGCTTGAACCAGGCGACACAGTGTTGGGTATGGATCTTTCACACGGTGGGCATTTAACGCACGGACATCCCGTCACGTATGTAACTAAAATATTTAATTTCGTACGGTATAAAATGAAAAACAGTGACACTGGAGAGATTGATTACGACGAAATGCGAGAAGTGGCGCTACGCGAGAAACCAAAGATAATTTTGGCTGGCTTCTCTGCGTACTCGCGGGAACTTGATTATCAAAAAATTTCTGATATCGCAAAAGAGGTGGGGGCGATTTCAGTTATGGATGCAGCGCATATCGCAGGGCTTATCGCAGGAGGGGCACACAAAAATCCGTTTGATTACGGGTTCGACATTATTACCTCAACAACACACAAAACACTACGTGGCCCACGAGGAGGACTGATACTTGTGCGAGAAGACGAAGCGATGGCAAAAAAGATAGACAAGAGTGTATTTCCTGGGTTGCAAGGAGGGCCACTCATGCACCAGATTGCAGCGCGCGCCGTGGCGTTTGGTGAAGCACTACACCCCAGTTTCAAAGATCATGTACAACAAGTGATAAAAAATGCCGCAGCAATGGCCGAAGTTTTTGACAGAGAAGAGGTCCGAATGTTAGGTGGTGGCACGAGCAACCATCTTATTCTTGCTGACATCACAAGTTTTGGTATCGATGGGCACGTCGCCGAAACGGCTCTGGATGAGGTTGGTATTACATTAAATAAGAATATGATAGCTGATGACCCAAACCCACCGATGAAGCCATCAGGAATTCGTTTTGGAACCCCTGCCATCACTACACGTGGCTTTAAAGAAAAAGAATGTGCACGAGTAGCCGAACTTATGATAGAAATATTACGAAATCACACCGATGAAGATGTAAAACAAAAAGTACACGAAGAAATCAAAGAGCTCGCCCACAAGTTTCCAATTCCAGACAAACACTTTTGATATGTAAAAAACTGTGCTATAAACTAGGCAGGTCAGCAATTTTGGAAGAAAAGGAAAGCCAATGATACAGATAGAAATTATGGATCTTTTTTGGGTGAGTATATTTGGGATCACGTGCTACCTCGCTTGGAACGAGCGGTACCGACTCTTTCCCATTTCTGACCCCGAACTGATAATCCTAAGAATTCTCGAAACTCGCCGTAAAAAATGTGGTACGGCTTGGTATGAACTTTGTGAACTTACAGGACAGAATATTGATGACACGTGCGTGACACTTTCATTGAAGCGTCTCAAAAGCCGAGGTTTAGTTGAGCACCGTGATCAACTGGTAAAAGAGCAAAAAGATCCGAGGAATACACCACGACACAAGATCTATTGGATCACCAGTGACGGAACAGAAAGATTCGAAAAGTTGAGGATTTTTCTCACCGCGTAACTCCTAAGGGTGAAAATTTAAAAGATCGTCTAGTACAGGCGGTCTTTTTATTTTTGGAAACATTGACATATGAAGACATGAGTGTTTATCTAATTTTAGTTGTATTCTCTCATTTGTAAGAAGGGGTTCGAAATGGACATTATTTTTATCGCGATTATGGGAGCGTTTGTAGTATCTGGTGTCGTTTTTGCATTCGCTGTCATGGAGGTGATCTATTCTAAGATTCGGTATCCAAATCAATATGAAGTAGTCATCTTTCTTCTCTCAGACGGTCGGGAGAGAGGCATGGGAGAAATTCTAAAGGAGTGTAAGGGCAAAGTGTCTAAGGCGCTTATTCCCGTAATACTTCAGAGGGCTGTATCCGAAGAATGGATTTCTGTACGTACAGAAATCACACCCTGGGGGCCACGAGATCCAGAAGTTTCGCCGAAAATGTTTTGGAGCATGAAGGAGGAATACTCCAAAACAAAGTAAGGAGTATAAGAACGATCTAATAGCAAGTGTCACTGGTGACGCTTGCTATTTTTATTGATGCTTCAAAATTGTGCGCGTAAACTTTAACTCACCTTCGTCGTGATGCTCTTGCGAAATAACTTCACTAAATTCAGAATAATCTGGAAAGAATACGTCGCCGTCTGCGTCATCGTGCACGAGAGTGAGGTCGAGGGTATCAGTCTCGGGAAGCATTAGTGTATAAATTTGTCCGCCACCAATTATAAATATTTTTTCTGATCCGATGCTGTTACGAGCAATTTCCAGCGCTTCTTCTTTTGAGTGCGCAACATGTGCACCTTCTACTATTACATCGGGTTCGAGCGTAAGAATAATATTCGTACGATTCGGCAGAGTTCTTCGCCCCATAGATTCAAAAGTTGCATAACCCATAATTACTGGATGACCACTCGTTATTTCCTTAAAGCGTGGTAAGTCACCCGGAATTCTCCATAAGAGTTCGTTGTCTTTCCCAATCGCGCGGGTCTTTGCACCAATCGCCGCAATGGCAACTATTTCGTGACTCACATCCTTTTTATCCATACGCCACACTATAACACGCAGTGCAATGTGGGAGACAATTTACGAGGTGGTATAATTCGCTGATGCAACAATACTTGAACGCGCTGGAAACTATAATGAAAGATGGTATTGATAGAGAGGGAAGGAATGGGTCTACTCGTTCTATGTTCGCAATACAAATGCGATTTAATTTGGAAGATGGCTTTCCTGCTGTAACTACTAAAAAGTTAGCTTTCAAGTCAGTTTTATCTGAGCTAATTTGGTTTATTGAAGGCTCAAATGATGAGCGTAGACTTGCGGAGATTCTTCATGGAACCCGCGACTTAGATAAAAAAACTATATGGAGTGCAAATGCGGAGGCAGATTATTGGAAACCGAAAGCAAAGTTTGAAGGAGATTTGGGAAGAGTGTATGGCGTTCAATGGAGGGATTGGACTAATTCTGACGGTGAGAAATTTGATCAATTAGCAGATATTATTGAGCGTATAAAAACAAATCCATACGATCGACGATTAATAGTTTCGGCATGGAATCCTGGAGAATTACATAAAATGGCACTTCCACCTTGTCATCGCGATTTTCAATTTTATGTTGCGAACGGAAAGTTGTCGTTGCATATGAATCAGAGGAGTTGTGATATGTTCCTAGGAGTACCATTTAATATAGCTAGTTATTCGATGCTGTTGTCCATGGTGGCGCAAGTTACTGAACTACAAGCACACGAAACAGTCTTTACATTTAATGACGCACATATTTATGATAATCATTTTGATGCTGTAAAAGAGCAATTACAAAGAAAGCCTGATGCACTACCAAAGCTATGGATTAATGAGAGTATTAAAAATATAGAAGATTTTACAATGAACGATCTAAAGTTGGAGAATTACAATCCGCAAAAAACTATTAAAGCTCCAATGGCTGTATAGCGTATGATTTTATCTGACTCAGAGATTTTGAAATATTTGGAAAATGGAGACATTGGTATAAAGCCATACACTAGAGAAAACCTAGGTAGTAACTCGTATGATGTTCATTTAAGTAAACATCTTGCAACGTACGAAGACGAAATATTGGACTCCAAAAAGCATAATAAAGTTCATCATTTTGAAATTCCTGAGGAAGGATTTGTATTACAACCAGGAGAATTATATTTAGGAAGTACTTTAGAATATACAGAAACGTTTAAACACGTCCCCTTCTTGGAGGGAAAGTCGAGTACAGGGCGATTGGGAATTGATATTCACGCAACCGCTGGAAAAGGGGATGTTGGTTTTTGTGGACACTGGACACTCGAAATTTCAGTGAGTAAGCCAGTGCGCGTGTACGATGGCATGCCAATTGGCCAGCTAATTTACTATACGGTGGAGGGGGAAACAATTAATCCTTATCACAAAAAGGCGTCTGCGAAATATCATAATCAGTCGCTACTTCCGAAAGAGTCAATGATGTGGAAAAATAAATTTGAATGAGATAATGAGCGTAGTGATTATATTGAATTTATGTCTCAATTTTCTCCTTTTTCCAAGAGAAAATTGCTAGACCAGAATGGTAAAATTAGCGTGGATTTCGAAAATACAAATTAAGTAATGTATGACAAATAATAAAAAAGGAACATTTATAGTTTTAGATGGTGGAGAAGGAGCAGGGAAAACAACGGTCGCCAAAGAGGTTGTTGAGCGCTTTGGATGGGGCGCAATATATACTCGCGAACCGGGCGGTTCTCCGTACGCTGAGAAGATTCGTGACCTTGTGCTTTCAGATGAAGCCAAACATTCTGACGCTGAGACACAATTTGCATTGTTTTGGGCAAGTAGAAGAGATCATCTTAAGCACACTATAGTTCCAGCTCTTGAAGATGGGAAAGTGGTTATCACTGATCGTTTTGACTCGTCATCGTATGCGTACCAGCTCATCGCACAAGAACAAATCCAACTAATTGAGCTATTTTGGAAAATGAGAGAGCATTTTTTAGATGGATTTCTACCCGATGCATATATTCTTTTGGATGTTTCGGCAGAAGTGGGAATTACTCGAGCAAAAGGAAGAAACGAAGAGCTCAATCATTTCGATAAACGAAAAATTGATTTTCACAAAAGGGTAAATAAAGGATTAAAAGAATTTATTATGACAAAAGTGGAAAAAGGAATTGTAATTGACGCGGAACAGCCACTGGAAAAAGTGGTACAACAAACACTTGGGGCAATTAACGATGTTGTTAAATAAATTATGAAAGTTTTGGTTAAAAAAGTAAATGACAAAGCTCGGATTCCAACGTATGCCCACGAAGGAGATGCAGGGATGGATTTATTTGCATTTCGCAGCGCAACTATAGAACCTATGCAGCGTATGTTAATTTCCACTGGTATATCGATGGTAATTCCCAAAGGTTACGTCGGATTGATTTGGGATAAAAGTGGAGTGGCAGCAAAGCGAGGTTTAAAAACGCTTGCGGGAGTAGTAGATTCTGGGTACCGTGGAGAAGTGTTTGTTGCGCTTTTTAATACAGCATCCGAACCACAGACATTTGAGGCAGGAGAGAAATTAGCACAAATGCTCATACAGCCAGTGGAAAGCCCTGAGGTAGTGGAAGTAGCAGAGTTAGATGTTACCAAAAGAGGTATTGGCGCCTTTGGTAGTACAGGAAAATAATGACCATACAAGAAACAATTTTAAAATTAGTTCAGGACGCTCTTGCGAGTTTAGATTTGTCTGGTGAAGTGATACTTGAACATCCGAGCGATTTAATTCACGGAGATTTTTCGTGCAATGTCGCGATGGCGCTTGCAAAAGAAATTGGAAAGAATCCAAAAGAACTCGCAGAGACAATTGTAGCTTCGCTTCCTAAGCACGAAGATATCGAAAAAGTAGAAGTCGCAGGGCCGGGATTTATAAACTTCTATTTATCTGAAAGCTTCTTTACAAATGTTACGAATGAGGTCGTCGAAAACGAAAAAGAGTGGGGGAACACAAAGGCGAATCAGGGAAAAACAATTTTAATCGAACATAGTTCACCTAATTTATTCAAACCATTTCATATTGGGCATTTGGTAAATAACTCTCTTGGAGAATCTATTGTGCGATTAGTGCGTACAACAGGAGCCGATGTAACAGCGCTCTCGTTTCCGTCGGATGTATCACCCGGAATTGCGAAGGCTGTATGGGCGGTGTTAGATAAGGGATGGCAGAGTGATATAACATTGGAAAAAATCGGTGAGGCGTATGTGCACGGTGTTGAGAGTTATAAAGAAAATGAGGATGCAAAAGTACAAATTGATGCAATTAACCAGTCACTGTACAACCAAGACAAAGGGACTCCTGAATGGAAAGTGTATGAAGACGGCAGAAAGCTCTCTCTGGAATATTTTAAATATATAACGGCGAAATTAGGTTCGGAATTTAGTGAACTTATCTTTGAATCAGAGTCAGAAGTTGAGGGGAAGAAAATAGTCGCAGACAATACACCAAAAGTTTTTGAAGAATCCGACGGAGCAATTATTTTTCGTGGATCAGAACATGGGTTATTTGATAATGTATTTATTAACTCCGCAGGGTTTGGCACATACCTAGCAAAAGACATTGGCCTTTTGAGTCTTAAGTTTAAGAAATATAATTTTGATGCATCTATTACTGTTACTGATATAGAACAAAAACATCACTTTGAGTTAGTAAAAAAAGCTGCAAAATTTGTTAATCCAGAATGGGCAGAAAAATCAAATTACATACAACACGGGAGGCTGGAGCTTACGAGTGGAAAAATCTCGTCTCGCAAAGGAAATGTTCCTCTTGCCGAAGATATCATTAATTCTGTGGAGCAACGTGCAATTGAGAGAATGAAAGAGAACGGGAAAGAAGAAGATAAAAAAATAGCGCAGCAAGTTGCCGTATCTGCAATTAAATATACAATCGTACGCGTTGGAATGGGAAAAAATATAACGTTTGATATGGACACATCACTTTCGTTTGAGGGAGATACAGGCCCATATTTGCAATATGCGCACGCGCGGGCTCTTTCAATTTTACGTAAAGCCTCAGCAGAGGGGAGTGTATCTGATAGAGGAGGAATGTCTGTTGTAGAAATAGAGCGTCTTTTGTATCGTTTTCCGTCAATAGTTGCGCGTGCAGCAAAAGAATACGAGCCTCATTATGTCGCGAATTATCTTTCCGAACTTGCGAGTGCGTACAATAGTTGGTATGTGCAAGAACAAGTGCTCGACGGAAGTGATACGCAGAATTATAAGTTGGCACTAACACAAGCCGTAGCGACGACTCTAAAGAATGGATTGTGGACTTTGGGTATAGAATCTCCTGAAAAGATGTAGTTTATATACGATCTGTTTCTTTATGTAGATCTTCGTCTTTTCGTACTGCTGTAAAATAGGACGTAATTTGATCTGAGGTAATCATTCTTTGTACATGTTTTAAATTGTATTGTTCAATAAAATTATTTAAATCCTCAAAACGAAGCCGTTCAAATTTATCGTGTGTGTAGTCAGCGAATGGACTTACAGATCGAGCCTCCTCTAGCATCTTATTGATTACTTCCACAGGGGTTTTCTCACCTCTTAGGAGGTATGCTACTCCAAAACTAAACCATCTGTCTTTTAGTTTGCCACTTCCGTCATCTTCTTCCTTTCTATTCGGGCGACCGTTTTTTTCATAATATTTGATATCGTTGTCCCAAGTTCTATTAGCAAATACTCGAATATCTGGTTTGGGAGCTTTCTCTGTTGGTTGCCTATCAAGGAAACTAAGTTGGTGCTGGAGAGTCTTTAAAGGAGTACTAGTATCATGACTAGTGTATATTCTGTCGTAGCTCGTTGTTGTTATGGATTCACCATCAATTGGTTCGTGAAAAGATCGAATATTTTTACTTAGCTGTATATCTTTTCCGTCAAAATGTTTGTCTACGAACAGGTTGAGTGCTTCATTGTATATATTCTTTTTGAATGGTTCTGTATGAGAGATTGCATAGTCTAGGACTTGTTTTTGTATTTGCGGGTTTCCTTGAGATAGTAAAAAACTCCAATAGAGTATTCTTTCGTATGTTTCCGCAGAGTGTTCTAGAGTTATGTCAGGTAGTTCGGGTGAGTTTCCAGGTGTTCCTTCGAGATTTTCCATGTTATGTAATAATTTAGAGTAACATATACAATTATGTCAAAGATAGAACACTCTATGTAGATAACTCTGTGTATTAAGCTGTGTATAACTTGTGAGTAACACGTTGATAGTGGGTGTATATTGTAGCTAGGCTAGTTTTTATGTTCATTCTTGGGAGATTTCGCTATGTGCAAACCCCTGACTCCAAAAGAGCTTTTTGAGTTCCTTTGCGGATTCTTTAAAGAGATAGGGGATACATCAGGACACCCTATCAAGGCGCTCTTAAGTAAATCGAAATTCGTATACCAATTAGACGGTGGCGATGATGATTCAAAAATTTGTGCCCGTATTGCCATGAATGTGGTTAAGAACGATGAAGAGGTTCAAGTATGGCGCGATCGGAAACTAATAGAAACTCTACGTTTTGCACACTAGTAACTGTGTGTATACGACTTAAGTCGTTCAACTTATTTTATATAAGTGGGCGACTTTCTCTTCATTTAACGATAGCTTATACTGTAAGTAGTTTTGTTTTTTATGACGATCGAAAAGGGGTGCCAACGTGACTAAGCTAGACAATACTCATTGTGCAAGTAATGATGCACAGAGCATCGTTAGAATTTTAAAATTTCGTTTGGGGGTGGAAGAAATAGTTTATCTGTGCCCAATTAGAGACCCAGAAAAGTGGAGTATGGCGGTTTGTAAAAATGACGAAAAGAAATTGTTTGTTCTTGCAAAACGTGCTGTGAACAGAGACGCGGGGGAGAGCAGGAAAAGTGGAATTCCAAATTTTGGAATTCAGGTTTCCGATATTTCCCATAAGGATCATTTGCCAAAGTAACAATTAGAAAATATTAATACCGCACGTGCTTTATATGTGCGGTATTACATTATTGATTATCTAAAATACTCCAAATAGTAGTTGCAGCATAAGTACGGTACGGAGACCATTTTTTTGAAAGCGACTCGATTTTCTTTTTGTTTGGAAGCGATTTTAATTTATATATTTTTTGTATTCCTTTTTGGAGCCCTAAATCCCCAGAAGAAAATACATCTTCGTGTCCAAGAGCGAACATAAGAAACATTTCACTGCTCCACGGACCAATACCAATAACTTTTTGAAGTTCTTCACGGGCTTCCTCATCAGTTTTTTTATGAAGCGACGAAAGGCGTAATGAACGCGCGCGTACGCGCGCACTTAAATCTCGTACTGAGCGAATCTTTGCAAACGAAATACCACTTTCTCGTAGTTTTGTATCGTTCATTTTCAAAATTGCTGTTGCACTAGGTTTGTTGCGGGGAAAGAGTGCTCTAAACTTGTTCCAAATAGATGCCGCCGCTTTACCCGAGAGCTGTTGTCCTACAATAGTGCGACACAGACTTGCGAATAAGTCTTTTTGCACTTGTGGACCATCACGCAAGTCTCCCTTAAACGCACGAATCGCCGCGTACAATTTTGGGTCACTTTTTTTGAAATGATTGAGCACCTTTATGTTCATGAGAAAAAGAATAGCATGTTGTGCTACATAGCCATATTCTGATAGGATAAGCTCTTATGGCTAGCGAAAAGGAATCAAAGAAAAGCGCTGTGGCTCTGCGCGAAGAAGAAATACAGAAATTCTGGGAAGAGAATGATATTTTCAATAAATCTGTAGAAAAGGAAGCACCAAATGGCGATTATGTTTTTTACGATGGTCCACCGTTTGCCACAGGCACACCCCACCACGGACATTTAGTCCCCAGTGTTATCAAAGACGCTATTCCTAGATATTGGACGATGCGCGGATATCGAGTTGAGCGTCAGTGGGGATGGGACTGCCACGGGTTACCGATAGAAAATATAGTTGAGAAAGAGATAGGAACTAAGAATAAAAAAGATATTGAAAAGCTGGGAGTTAAAAAATTCAACGATCTTTGTCGCGAGAAGATTTTTACCTACGCAGACGTATGGGACAAATTCATGCCTCGCTTTGGGCGTTGGGCTGATATGAGTAAGCCCTACCGCACTATGGATAAAGATTATATGGAGAGTGAATGGTGGGCATTCAAAACACTTTACGATAAGGGGCTTATTTACGAAGATTATCGCTCAATGCATATTTGCCCACGATGCGAAACTACACTCGCACAAAGCGAAGTAACAGAGGGTTATGAGACTATAAAAGATTTGGCCGTTACGGTAGAGTTCCCATTAAAAGATGAAGAGAGCACATCAATATTAGCTTGGACTACAACGCCATGGACATTACCAGGGAATGTTGCGCTTGCAGTTGGGAAAGATATTGACTATGTCACCGTTGAAAAAAAAGACCTGCCTGCGCAGGCAGGCGAAGGAGACGGAAAGCTCGTTCAGTTTATCATCGCAAAAGAAGCGCTTGATAATGTTTTCGGAGAAGACGAGTATACAGTTGTTTCAGAGATGAAAGGTTCAGAGTTGGTTGGTAAAGAATATATTCCACCTTTTGATTCATACACCAACGACGAGACACTAGAAAATCGCGAGAATGCATGGAAAATATATGCTGCTGACTTTGTAACAACCGACACAGGAACTGGAATAGCACATGAAGCTCCTGCATTTGGTGCTGAAGATATGGAGCTCGCACAAGAAGTAGGGTTGCCGATGATTAAGCACGTTGGTATGGACGGCATTATTGCTCCTGAAGTTAAAGAATTGGCAGGGCTCTCCGTAAAGCCAATTGATGACCCACAAGCGACCGATGTAGAAGTAATTAAATTCTTAGCTAAAAAAGGAATACTATTTGCAAAAGAAAAGTACGAACACTCGTATCCTCATTGTTGGCGATGCGATACACCGCTGATTAATTACGCCATGAGTTCGTGGTTTGTTGCAGTTGAAAAGATAAAAAAAGATTTACTTACCTACGCCAAGGAAATCAACTGGTCACCGTCCCATATGAAAGAGGGGCGTTGGGGAGAATGGCTTAAAGGTGCACGTGATTGGTCAATTTCACGACAGCGCTTTTGGGCGAACACTATTCCTGTGTGGAGATGCAAAAAGTGTAAGAAAGACCGAGTGTTTGGCTCAGCCAGTGAACTTGAAGAGGCGAGTGGAGTAGAAGTAAATGATTTGCATAAAGAAGTTGTTGATGAAATCACTGTGCCATGTGAGTGTGGTGAAGAAATGCGACGTGACCCTGATGTGCTCGACACATGGTTTAACTCAGGCTCAGTGCCGTATGCTTCATATCACTATCCTTTTGAAAACAAAGAGAAAGTAAACAAAAGGATTCCTGCTGATTTTATTGCGGAAGGACAGGACCAAGTATCCAAGTGGTTTTATTACCAACATGTATTAGGTGGAGGGCTCTTTGGTAAGCACGTATTTAAAAATGTAGTGTCTCACGGGGTAGTATTAGCAGAAGACGGTAAAAAGATGAGCAAGCGTCTTAAAAATTATTCAGATCCACAAGGAGTAATTGATAACTATGGAGCGGACGCCATTCGTTTGTACTTGCTCAACTCTCCGGTGGTGCGAGCAGAAAATCTTAATTTTTCTGAACAAGGAGTGGCTCAAGTGGCGAGTAAAGTGGGAGGGCGTTTAACTAATATATATTCGTTCTATGAGCTATACAAAGACTCGGTACCGCACGAACTAAGTGGCGACAGTACTAATGTGTTGGACAGATGGATTATAGCGAGGATGTATCAGTTACATACTGAAGTAACACGAGCAATGGATAACTATGAGCTTGAAAGGGCCACGCGGCCACTTGGGGAATTTATTGATGACCTTTCGACGTGGTATATTCGCCGCTCTCGCGATCGACTAAAATCTGACGATGAAGAAGACAAAAAAGCGGCACTCGAAACTATTCGCTGGGTACTGCGAAAATATGCAAAAGTAGCTGCACCGTTTACTCCATTTATTTCTGAGTGGCTTTGGGCTAGAGTTAAAGGAGAAAAAGAACCAGAGAGTATTCATTTAGCAAACTGGTGCGAAGCACGGGAAATAGATACCGAAGTGCTGGAAAAAATGAAACAAGTGCGTGGTGTAGTTTCAGCAGCGCTTGAAAAACGGGCAGAGGCAAATATAAAAGTACGACAGCCACTCGCGTTACTCAAAATCCGAAATTCTAAATCCGAAATTCTAAACGACGAAGAACTTAAACAATTGGTACTAGATGAAGTGAATGTAAAGAAGGTGGCGTTTGACGGGAGTATTACTGATGAAGTCGAAATAGATACAAATATTACACCTGAACTAAAAGAAGAGGGGGATGTACGAGAACTTATTCGTACCATACAAAGTGCGCGGAAAGAAAACGGACTCAATGCAGGGGACGCAGCGCGTGGGGTTATTTCTGGCTCAGTCGAAACTCTTGAGCTTGCAGTTAAGTTCGCCAACGAAATTGAAAAACAAACCTTGGTGACTGTTGAAAAAGGTGAAGAGCAAGAAGAAACGCTGATGGAAATCACAAAAAATTAAACATCATGGCACACGAAGTGTATACAACTGAAGCTATTGTCTTGAGTAGTACTGGAGTGCAAGATGCCGACAAATTGTTTTGGTTATTAACAAAGGACTTGGGTTTGCTATTTGTGAGTGCAAAAAGTGTGCGCGAAGAGACCTCTAAATTACGCTATTCGTTACAAGATTTGTCACTTGTACGAGTTTCACTTGTGCGCGGACGCGGACTTTGGCGTTTAACGGGAGCTGAAGAAAATGGCGAGACAGCATTGGAGTTGCACGACTCAAAAGTATTTGGGCGCGTTGCTGCACTTGTGCGGCGACTTGTTCCGACCGACGAAAAAAATTCAGATATCTTTACACTTATACGTGGTGCTCGCAGTGCGCTGTTCACACAGGCAGGAACTGCTGAAAGCATCGAAACACTCACAGTTGCACGTATGTTGTACAGGTTGGGTTATTTGGATTGTAAAGATGCATATCGAGGAGTTGTAGATACTATTCATTTTGACAGTGCAGTGATACAAAATGCAGAAGCACTTGTGCAGAAGCTCATCCACGACATTAACGATGGATTAACCGAGAGTCAGTTGTAAGAGTGGTATACTTTTTTATATGGAAACTGACGGAATACAACCTCCGCAAAAGAACAACGAACCAAAAACCCCCACATTTGAAGACCCGGGGCGTATTGGCAACTTAAAAGAGCAGATGTATTCTCGAGGTACGCAGCCACAAGCGCGTCCACGGCGACCACTCACATCTCTTGATAGAGAAACTCCGCAAGAATGGCAAGAGCCACCTATACCTCCTAAAAAAGAACCAATGCTGCCGAGTTCGCATTCATTGCCAAGTATATTGTTGATTATTTCTGTATTAGTTTTTGTGATAGCAGGAGGAGTAGCAATTTCTTTTTTTATTTCAGGGGCAAACGTAGTTACATCTAACAAAATCGATATTTCGATTAATGGGCCGCGAACTATTGATGGTGGAGAAATTCTTGAATTACAAGTGGCTGTGCGCAATAACAACAGTGCAACACTGGATCTTGCCGATTTGGTTATTACATACCCGCCCGGAACTCGAGTGCCAACAAACCTCGCTCTTTCTATGGAAGACCAAAGAATTCCGCTAGGTTCAATAGAGCCTGGAGGAACTCGTAACGGTACGGTTCGCGGAGTTTTATTTGGTAGGAATGGAGAATATCAAGATATACAAGTGGCACTCGAGTATCGGCTGAAAGGCTCGAATGCGGTGTTCTTTGCTGAAGCAAAACATACAATACTGGTTTCTTCGGGAACCTTAGATATTTCGGTGAATGCAAAAGACGAAGTAGTAGCAGGGCAGAATGTTGATATGACCGCAACTATCACTTCGAATGCAAAGACCACAGTTAACGATGTGGTTCTACGAGTCACGTATCCCTTTGGTTTTGAAGTTATAAGTACATCTCCAGAAACTCAGTCGAATGGTTTTTGGAACCTCGGTAATATGGAGCCTAGTGAGGCAAGAATAGTGAGAATTGTAGGAACCATTGATGGGCAAACAGGAGATTCGAGAGTTTTTAAATTTTCAACAGGAACACGTAAAAATTCGGAATCCACGCTCGTAGATGTGGTACTCGCAGATTTTGAAAAAAAGGTTACGGTTACCAGGCCATTTTTGGGTATGTCGCTTTCATACGCGAAACTTTCTTCTGAAGACTATGTGGCTCGTATAGGGAAGTCGGTTCCTATTGAACTTTCATGGATAAACAATCTCGACGTGTCCCTTTCCGATGTTGTTGTAGCGGCGACAGTGAGCGGATCTGCATTTGATCCATTTGGTATTTCTGCCAACCTTGGTTTTTATCGCTCAATAGACTCGGTTGTGTTGTGGGATAAAACAACAACAAAAGGGGCATTGGCCATAATTCCTGGCGGGCAAGATGGTACGCTTTCTATGCAACTTACTCCAAATCTTCTTGACAACGCACCTTTTGTTATCGACCCAACAATTAAAATTGAATTGCACGCAGCAGGGCAACAACTTTCAGCGGGAAGTGTACCCGAAACTATTCAGGCAACAGTAAGCGAAGAAATTAAAGTTGCAACCAACGCGGGATTTTCTGGCAGGGCGCTCTATTTTGAAAATCCACTTGGCAGTGTTGGTCCGCTACCGCCAAAAATTGAAAACGAAACAACATACGGAATTTTATGGGAGATTTCTAATACTACGAGTTTGGTGCGTGATGTAAAAATTACTGCAGTATTACCTCCGTATGTGCGTTGGCTAGGTACCGTGAGTCCGTCTGTCGAAAATGTAACCTTCAATGCGAATGATGGGACGATAACGTGGCATGTTGGGAAACTATTACCTAAAACAGGAGTGCGAGGTACATTGCCACGACGCGTCGTGTTCTCTATTGGTTTAGTGCCAAGTACAAGCCAGGTAGGGAAAGAGCCCGATTTGATTTTGAATCAAAAGTTGGTAGGGATAGATAACTTCGTAGAAGTGCCAGTTAGCATCACTCTCAACAACTTAACAACTATCTTAGATGAGGCTGATTTTGCGAATGTTTATGGCACCGTGGTGAAGTAATGTATGTTGCTGCGCTATAAAGTAATTGTTGGTATAGTAGCCCCATGATAAATACAGATGGCACCACAATGGATCCCGTTAGAAGTCGCGAGCGTCTAAGGTTCTTCTTATATAATAAATCTTACTAAAATGACTACATCGGATAAAAATACAGGAGAAAGTAATAAAGACTCGCGCTCTACTTCTAACGGGATGGAAAAAATCGTAAGTCTCGCAAAACGTCGCGGATTTATTTTTCAAGGTTCAGAAATTTATGGTGGCTTAGCGGGTACATGGGACTATGGCCCACTTGGCGTGGCTCTAAAGAACAATATTAAGAAACTATGGTGGGATACGTTTGTTGAAAAGCGCGACGATATGTATGGGCTCGATGCTTCTATTTTAATGAACGAGAAAGTGTGGGAAGTAAGTGGGCACACGGGTGCTGGGTTTACCGATCCGCTTGTTGAATGCAAAAAATGCAAGAAACGATTTCGCGAAGACCACCTGCCTGCGCCTGTCCGCGCAGACGGGCAGGCAGGCCTTGAAGATGTAAGTACGTGCCCCGAGTGTAAAGGAGAGCTCGGAGCAAAAAAAGATTTTAACTTAATGTTCGAAACCAAAGTTGGTGCGCAAGGTGACACGAAAAGTTATTTACGACCAGAAACAGCACAAGGAATATTTGTGAATTTTAAAAATGTCGTAGACACCATGCGTCCCAAGCTTCCGTTTGGTATCGCACAAATTGGTAAAGCATTTCGTAACGAAATTGCTCCACGGGATTTTATTTTTAGAACTCGTGAGTTTGAGCAAATGGAAATTGAATATTTTGTAGAAGAAAGTACATGGGAAGATGAATTTGAAAAATGGCGCACACGTGTGTGGGAATTTATAGAGTTACTCGGGCTTTCTAAAGAAAATGTACAAGAAGTCGACATTCCTGCAGGTGACCTTGCTCATTACTCAAAAAAAACTATAGACTTTGAATACAATTATCCTGGGAAAGGCTACGACGAACTACTTGGATTAGCGTATCGTACCGATCACGACTTGAAGGTTCACCAAGAGGGAAGCGGAGAAAAAATGTTGTACACTCCAGTGGAAGGAGATCCATTCATTCCGCATGTTATCGAGCCATCGTTTGGAGTCGAGCGTGCACTTATGGCAGTTCTATCAGAAGCGTACACTGAAGACGACTTAGGAGACGGGCGCGTATTTCTAAAATTAAAACCAGAGCTTGCTCCAATAAAAGTTGCCGTGTTTCCATTGATGAAAAATCGTCCAGAGCTTGTGGCAAAAGCACGTGAAGTATTCGACGAATTAAAACAAACCATTCCACAAATTATGTTTGATGATAACGGTAATGTGGGCAAGCGTTATCGTCGCCAAGACGAAATTGGTACAATCTTGACAGTTGTTGCAGACTTTGAGACATTGGAGGACGATACGGTTACTGTTCGTGATCGTGATACGGGCAAACAAATAAGAGTGGCAACTAAGGATTTACTCAACATAGTTACTCAGGTTATAACTGGTGCTGACTTGTTTAAATTCGGTAAGGTTATTTCGTAATCTCCACTATATTTCTGTCCGTTTCTCGTATATTTTCAGCAAGAGTTTGCTTACTAATATCAAGAATTTCTAGTGTTCTTTTTAGGATGTATATGGGGATTCTGTTTTTCTTTAGTTTCCACGCTGATAGTGTGCCTTTATGTATGTTTAGGAAGTAGGCTGCTTTTTTGTATGTCCCGAAGTTTCTAAGTAGCTTTTGGAAAAGTTGCTTATGTAAATGATTGCTCAAAAACACAGACGTTTCTTGGCTGGTGTTTTCGTATAATTTACGTGGCTTTTTTGTCAAATGAATTTTCCGTTGCTTTTGTAATATTCTTAGATATGTAGTGATAATTGGTCTGCTACGTTTAAAATGAGTCTCAAGAAATGCTATATCGCAGCCCTCTATGAGTCGGATTAAATCAAGCACCTCACTAATGTTGAAATTTGTTTTGCGAGAATTTGGTTTGGGAACCGGACGTTGTGTAAGGTCACCTTGTTGCCAAAGCAAAAGTTTATTTTTTTGTGTATTGGGCTCAAAATATTGAAGTATTTTTTTAGGCTCATTTTCTGATGTTGTATACAGGCAATGTTCTCCTCTTTTGTTAGTAGTTTTTCCGTGACGAATTCCGTCTTTTGTAAAAATTGTTGATATTGAATCTATCAGACCTTTACTTTTAAGGCTAAGCGACATTTGAGAATTATTATTTACAGATCCATCAAACATCAATACTCCTTTTGCGAACTCTTTTTGTATACGCAAATTCGCTTCACATATTATATCTGGTTCGTGTGCGCTGTATGTCTTTGGCCCAGGCATAACTCCGAAAAAAGTTGTTAGATACCTAGATAATATTTTATTCGAATAAGCGACTCTCCACGCATTAGTCTTCTGCGTGTAAAATGCCGGACTTATTTTGAATTCTTCCTCGACCCATTTTATAAATGCATCAACAGAATCTTTATAATTTTCTGTTAGTTCTACTACGTTGTGCGACTGCGAATGAAATTTAGCCAATTTTGTTTGCAAGAGCTTTCTCATATTAGTTGCATTACTTGTATTCACTTGCGTGCTTACATAATGTCCTAACTTTCGCGACTCGCTTCTGCCTTCTGAAAAGTGAATACGATTTACTTCAAGGTGTAATTTTATTTGTTCCAGTTCCTCTCTGTTGTTGCACTCTATTACAATTTGCTCACTCAAACTCCCATCAGCCATAAAAGCCCCTAGTATTTTTGCAAGATTTTCGTTTAGCTTTTTAGGTAGAGTTATGGGTTTTGCAGAAGCTGAATTCACCTTTAATATTTCAGTTACTTCATTTATATCTGACAGGAATTTCGTCTTTTTCCTTGTATCTCCGAGTTTTGCCAGCGTGAGAATAAATGGAATAGGATAGTACAGCCTATCTTGGTGCAGCATGTTTTTTGAAGTACTTAATGCACAGCTTAGCATCTGCGAAATCTTTCGTGCTAGTTTTTCTCGAGACCACCTATGTTGTTTTAATACTTCTTGTTCTTTTTCTAGCAGCATTTGTTGGATGTTTGCTCCGTGCACGCATATCCATGATCGTGGATGTAAATCACGATCTTGGTGTAGCAGTAATAGATTAAAAACTTTACTCATAATACCTATATTATAGCATGTCTGTAACTTGAAATAGAATGACACCGTTATTCTGCAGATTGCGACACAGGAGAACAGACACGCGTTGCACTTACTGCGCTTGTTGGTGAGTTGAAATTAGGCTAACCCTAGAACGTCAGTAGGTTGATAAAATTTACATAGTGGAATAGAGTCCATGTGTTCATTAAATCACCACAATAAGGAAAGGAGGAAGATATGAATGCGATTCCAGAAGTGTTCCTACTGTTATCAAGTTTGTTTAGGTTTACGTGGTGCGGTTTTTTTCGTCGTTTTGTCTTTTAAGTATCTTCGACTAGAGGAACGTGCAGGTCATCAGGGGCTAAAGCAGGTGGAGCAAAGGGCGGTTTTCTGGGGAAGAATATGCTTTTGGGGAGGAATCATGCTATTTTTTGCCACTGTCTTCTTACTTGAATATATCCAGATATCCAATTTTGATATTTAGCAGAAGTTCTTATCTTAGAAAAACCAACAAGCTTTTTAAAGACGACTTCCATGTCGTCTTTAATTTTTACACTACATACTCACGAATGAATACGATATACCCAGCACTAACTTCATTGTTGTGCATCGTATGCACGCGAACTTCGTTCGACAATGAAGTTAGTGCTGGGTATACTGCTTCCTATGAACGATGTGACATTTTCTATAACCACCGGCACGATAATACGTGTAATACTATTTCTTACAGGAGCAGCACTACTATGGTATTTGCGCGATTTGGCACTCATCGTGCTCACCTCTATTGTTATCGCATCAGCTATTGAGCCAGCCGCTCGAGGACTTATACGATACAAAGTTCCACGTGTACTTGCGGTACTTGGTGTGTACTTACTGTTTTTTGGTACATTTTTTGCCATCGTCTTTTTTCTTTTGCCACCAGTACTTGACGAAACATCTAATCTTCTCGCGTCACTTCCATCGTATCTTGAAACCATTGGTGCAACAGACGCACTTACCGAAAATGCAATTCTAGAAACACGCTCACTTATAAATGGATTTACGATACAGGAAACAGCTCGTGATGTTAATTCGTTTATCACTGGTCTCTCAGGAAACTTTCTTTCCGTTATGAGCATTATTTTTGGAGGGGTAGTAAGTTTCATACTCGTTGTAGTATTTTCTTTTTATTTCGCCGTTAACGAGAGAGGTATCGAAAAGTTTTTGCGCGTACTTACACCACTAAAGCACGAAGAGTATGTATTAGACTTATGGCATCGTGCTCAAGTTAAAATTGGCTTGTGGATGCAGGGGCAGTTTTTGCTCGCGATTCTCATTGGAGTACTTACGTACTTAGGGCTTTCGATTCTAGGCATTCCATATCCGTTGGTGCTCGCAGTGATTGCAGGAGTTATGGAACTTATTCCCGTCTTTGGACCAATTCTCGCAGCAATTCCAGCAATTGCCATAGCGTTTTCGACAGGGGGTACGGGGATGGCAGTAAGTGTGACGGTATTTTATGTAATTATTCAGCAATTTGAGAACCATCTCATTTATCCGCTGGTAGTTACTAAAGTTGTAGGAGTACCGCCTATTTTAATTATCTTGTCGCTTTTAATTGGTGCTCAGCTTGCGGGAATAATCGGTATATTACTCGCCGTTCCCATAGCAGCTGCAGCACAAGAGTTATTTACTGATATGGGAAAAGCTCGGCATCTACCTGAAAAACAAAATGGCTAGGATTCTTCGATGAATTTCATGTCAATTCAATTATCCAAAATATTGTTGCAGCTTGTTTCAAACCCTTCATCAATACGTTATATTGATTCAGGCTTTTCAACGTCGCCTCACATTATATTTTGAAGAATTCATCATGACAGCAAATTCACCGAAAAATCTCAAGGCTCGCTACATAACGACGACACTTCCGTATGTTAATGCGAGTCCTCACATTGGATTTGCTGTTGAGGTTGTACAGGCTGACGCCTTGGCGCGTTTTTGGGAGCACGTAGAGCGAAGAGATGTTTTCTTCAATACAGGAGCGGATGAGCATGGACAGAAGATATGGGAGAAGGCACAAGAAGAAGGAGAGGAAGTACAGGCATATGTGGACAGGTATGCTGACGAGCTTAAACAACTTAAAGACACCCTTAACTTGTCGAACGATAACTTCATTCGTACAACTGATACTAATCACAAGTTTGCAGCACAAGAACTGTGGAGACGGTGCGATGCAGCAGGTGACATCTATAAAAAAAAGTATAAAGGATTGTACTGTGTTGGATGCGAGAAATTTCTAACAGAGCGTGACTTGGAAAATGGAAAATGTGTGCTCCATATGGGGCAGGAGCCCATTGAATTGGAAGAGGAAAATTACTTCTTTAAATTATCAAACTACCAAGAAGAACTAACCAAGTATTTTAGTAGAGAAAATTCTATTATTCCACCACACAGACTGAAAGAAGCACAGCAATTTGTTGCATCTGGACTAGAAGATGTAAGTATTTCGCGAGAGTACGATAAGCTTCCGTGGGGAATTTCTGTGCCCGACGATGACTCTCAGATTATGTATGTCTGGTTTGATGCGCTTACAAACTATATCTCGACACTTGGATGGCCAGAAGACAAAGACGGAAACTTTAAGAAGTTTTGGGAAGACGGAGAGACTCTACAGGTGGCAGGTAAGGACATGATTCGTTTTCAATCTATTCTATGGCAAGCAATGCTCATGTCAGCTGGGATCGCAACAACAGACAGAATTTTTTACCACGGGTTTATAAATTCAGGAGGGCAGAGAATGAGCAAGTCACTTGGGAATGTTATTAGTCCATTCGAATTGGTTGAGAAATATGGGACTGAAGCAACTCGCTTTCTTTTGCTAAAGCACGTCCATCCCGTTGACGATACTGATATAACGTGGGAGCGACTTGATGAGTGGTATACAGCAGACTTAGTGAATGGATATGGAAACTTAGTTGCGCGTATTATGAAGTTGGCTGAAATGTATTTAGATTCGCCGATAGAAAAACCAGAAGGGAATTCGTTTCCCGAAGAGTACACTGGTGCAATAGAGAATTTCAGAATGGATCAAGCACTGGATTATGTATGGAAACGAATTGGTGATTTAGATGAGAAAATTACTACGACAGAACCATTTAAACTCATCAAAACAGACAAAGAGAAAAGTATTGAATTAATTCAAGAGTTAACTCTAGAGTTGTACATGATTACACGAATGCTCAATCCATTTATGCCCGAAACGAATAAAACCGTGAAGGAAACAATCCTCGCAAACAAAAAACCAGAAAATTTATTTCCACGGCTATGAATACAGAAGATGTCTCTAAAAAGGTAATACGAAAAGCTCTATTAATACCAATAAATAGCAAAAAAGAAATTCTCATTCAAGATAGGAGGAATTATAAGAAGCCAGACTGGGGCTTCTTTGGGGGCGGCGTAGAAGAAGGAGAAACATATTTAGAGGCTGTTATTAGAGAGGCTAAAGAAGAGCTCGATTTGGAGATAGAAGAAAAAGAATTAATTTTTCTAGGAGAATTTAAAACACTTTTCCGTAATTCTCCAAAAGAACGTCAGTTGTTTTTATATAGGACAGATCGACAGGACTTTACTGTTTTAGAAGGCCAGGGGGCTCACTGGATGGATTTTGAGACAGCTAAAACGTATCTAGATATAGGCGATAGATTTGAAGAAATCTACGATTGGATAAATAAAAATTGCTAATTACGAAATACATAGACTCTCTCTCATCTTTACGAATAAAAGGTGTAATAGCCACGACATATTCTACGTATATACAATGTATTGACAATGTACGTACATTGTATATACTATGAGTATATGAACAATACATTAAACAATACAACAATAAACGTACGAATAGATTCTGCTACCAAAGAAGCGGCACATAAAACATTTGAAAGTCTGGGGTTAGATATTAGTACTGCGATAAAGATGTTCTTGCGTCGTGCTGTTGATACTCAGTCAATTCCTTTTGAAGTGCGAACAGAAAATGGATTTACTCCAGAGTACGAAAAGATGCTCCTGAGAGAAACAAAGGAAGCTCTCAAGGAAGCAAAGAAGCATAATTTTAAAACGGGAAAAGAGGTGCATGATCATATTTTGTGTCGGTAAACTATGTATATAGTTTACCCAACAAAAGAGTACAAGAAGATGTTGAAAAAGTTATCTTCTCAAAAGAGTTTTGATGAAGACTTACTAAATACAGTAATCGACATACTGATTTCTGGGAATACATTATCCAAGCGATATAAAGATCATAAATTGAAAGGGAAATTTAATTTATATAGAGAGTTACACGTTAAAAACGATATGTTGCTAATATATACTAAAAATGACAGGCAGTTAATTTTAGTTTTAGTAGCAGTCGGCTCTCATAGTGGTCTCTTTGGAAAATAATATGAAACACATAGACACACATTCACATCTCTACGAAAAGAAATTCGATGAAGACAGGGCGGAAGTTTTACAACGAATGAAAGAACAGAGTGTTTCAACTATTGTAGTGGGAACGTGTTTAGAAACGAGCAAAAAGGCCGTTGAGCTTGCGCGCGCCGAAGGCGCGCGCGACGTCGTGTTAGGTGCAACCATTGGCGTACACCCAACAGACACAAGCGAAAAGTTCAATGTTGAAGCTTTTACCAACTTACTAGATAAGGGGACGTCCGACGTCCCCTTATCTAGAGTAGTAGGAGTTGGTGAGTGTGGTTTTGATTACTACCGTACGCCGCGCGACGAAGTGTATATACACCAGCGTGAAATTTTTGAAGCGCAAGTAGTATTTGCAGCAGAAAATGACTTACCACTTATGCTGCATATCCGTCCGTCAGATGGTACCACTGACGCGCATGACGATGCACTTGAAGTGTTGCGACTTCATCAAAAAATATATGGTGATACCATTCGCGGCAATGTGCACTTTTTTACCTCGACAAAAGAAATTGCTCGGGAATATTTGGAACTTGGTTTTACCATAGCATTCCCCGGCGTAATAACATTCGTACCCGAATTACACGAAGTAGTGCGTGATGTTCCATTAGATATGATGTTAGCTGAAACCGACGCGCCTTACGCGACTCCTGTACCACACAGAGGAAAACGAAACGAACCTGTGTTTGTTATTGATACTATTCGAGCGATAGCAGAAATTCGAGGAGAAGATTTTGAAATGGTAAGCACGCAACTTACAGAAAATGCAAAAGCACTGTTTCTGGCTTATTAGCGCCTTGCGAGGGTCAATAAGCTATGATAGATTTATCAACCATGACTGACGAGAATATCGCAGAAACAAAAGAATCAACAGAAAACCAAGTATACGAACTTGGGTATCACATTTTGCCTACGGTTGTAGCAGACGACCTAGAGAGCGAAGTTGCTAAACTACGCAGTGCAATAGAAAAGCGAGGAGGTTCGTTTGTTTCCGAAGGGACTCCAGAAATGACAACACTTGCATATCCAATGTTTATAAACAACGGAGGAAAGAAAACCAAATATGAACAAGCGTATTTTGGTTGGATAAAATTTGAGATGGGAGCTGACCAAGCAACCGCACTTAGTGATGAAGATATTACAATGAATGCGCAGGTGCTTCGTCATATACTCGTTAAAACAACTCGTGACGAAACTCGTGCACAACTACAAACTGCACAAAACAATATTCTACGGGAAATAAAAACAACAGGAACCCTTGAAAGAAAGACTAAAGTTGAAGAAGGAGGAGAGGTTTCGCAAGAAGATTTGGATAAATCGATTGACGACCTTGTCGGGGACAGTAAAGAAAGCGCTGAAGAAGAAAAGACAGAAAAATAATTAAAAAATAGAAAAGCACCCGTGATGGGTGCTTTTTTGTTATATTGACCGATAATAGAAAAACTTGCTCAGTTGAGTGTAGTTCGAGGAGCGACCAAATTTTCAATGATTAAAAGGAATATGAAAATTGAAGTACTCCTAGTGGTGTACGAGCCAAATAGAGTGAGTTGTATTATAATGATACTATGAGCGATGGTTGGCGATGGGCGACAAAGAAATACGCCGACTGAGTGAGTTTTTAA
>CAZPQI010000002.1:50479-63437 GCA_964589005.1 uncultured Candidatus Saccharibacteria bacterium
GAGCGATGGTTGGCGATGGGCGACAAAGAAATACGCCGACTGAGTGAGTTTTTAAATAACTAGAAAACGAGTATGTATATAAACAAAGCAATGGTATTTGGAAACTTGACTAGGGATCCAGAATTGAAATCACTTCCAAGTGGGGTTCAAGTGGGAACATTTAGTCTTGCTACGAACCGAGTATATAAAGACAAAGAAGGAAACAAGAAGGAACAGGCGGATTATCACAACATCGTAGTATTTGGCCGACAAGCAGAACTGGTGGCGCAATATTTGAAAAAAGGAAGCTCAGCGTTTATTGAAGGACGTATGCAAACACGTAGCTGGGAAGCAGATGGTGTAAAGAAATATCGAACAGAAGTAGTAGCTGACCGCGTTCAGTTTGGCCCACGTTCAGCAGGAGCGGGGAGTTCGGGTACTTCTTCTACGGTTGCGAAGGGAGACGAAGACTCAGAGCCAAAACCAGCTACACCAGCTGGTAATGGGATAGAATACCCGGAAGAGGACATTGATCCTGACGACATCCCGTTTTAGCCTCAAAATAGACGTACTACTTTGGTACGTGCGCAAAAAATCCGCTCACCATATTCCGATATGGCTCGCGGTTTTTTTGTTTCGTACCTCGTATTACATTCTATTTTGAGGCTAAAACAAGTAATGTGGTAGAAACCCTTGAAAACCGCGGGTAAAAGTGTATTATATTGCGGATATGAGCGCAGATTATTTTTCACAAAATGGTATTAAATACATCGACTATAAAGATGTTGATGTACTAAAGAAATTTCTCAACCCACACGGGCGTATTATGGCACGCACGCGCACAGGGCTTACTGCTAAGCATCAACGTGATGTTACCACTGCAATCAAGCGAGCACGCGAAATTGGACTCCTAGCCTACATAATGAAATAAGCATTTCAAATTCTAAAGAAAATACCACCAGTGCGCTTGCACACTGGTGGTATTTTCTTTGCATGTACGAGTATTCTCGTGTATAAATAACGTCAGTATTCTCGGGAAAAAGAAAGGAGAAAATAGATGAGTGAATATTTTAGTTGGGTGTATGTGGCATTGTTGACGCAGGCGTTATTGTTCATGTACGGCTTTGTTTTTTTATGGCGTGGAATACGACGGAATAACCTAAACGACCTGTTCTATGGCAATACGGTGTGTGTCATGCTCGGTGTGACCATGGCGTTGTATATCGCAAAGCTGTCAGGAGAGTGGTTATGATTTCTTTAGTTAGAAGTACATTACTCTGGGCGCTTCGCTTCGGAGGGATCATCTTTTGTGCGCTTTTCTTTGTAATATTGCTGATACTTGCGCTTGAACAGCTCGGACTGCCGCCGCCAGAATCTCAATTGTGGATCGAAAGGGAAACGTTTTTACTTCCCTTTATTGGAATTGCGATGGGTATTGGAGCGTTTGTGGGATTTGCTTATGAACTCTTAAGGCGATAGTTATACAAAAAATCCCGCGCGACAATTGCAATTGACGCGCGGGATTCTACTATCTACACTCGCTCTACGTATGTACCGCTTTCAGTATTTACTCTAATAGTATCCCCAGCTTCAATAAATAGTGGGGTAGTAACATTCAAACCAGTTTCAAGTATCACAACTTTATTTCCTCCTGCTGAGGTATTACCACGAATGTTCGGCGGTGCCTCGGCAACTTTTAGGTCTACTTTAATGGGAATTTTTAGGCCAATGATGTCGCCTGCCCAGTCTTCACCTTGGTGAGACGGGTCCTCAAATACTTTCGCTTCAACGGTGTCTTTTTCACAAATATAGTTTAATGAGTTACCGAGAATTTCTTCAGGTAAAGAAAATCTATTTTTCGGATTATGTGGGTCAGTAAATATTACATCTCCTCTGCTTGCGTATACAAATTGTATTTCGCGCGTATCTATATCAGCTTCTACAATTTTATCTGCTTGGGTAAATGTTTTTTCAACGGTTGCACCGCTGCGCAGATTTTTCATTTTTGCAGTATTGTGCGGTTTTTGACGTTGCTTCTTTACTACACCACTGGTTGCAACAATCTCATATGGGTCGCCGTCTATCACGAGCAATACTCCTGGTTTTACTTCAGTATAACTAAGCATAATTTGAGATTATACGCATTTTGTTGGTGTCGCGCAAATATAAACCGTAGCTTCAACTATCAAGGTTTTGGGTACGAATTTACGCTAAGCCGCATGGCGTTTTAGCGGTTTATGCTATATTTGAATTTGAATAGAACTCCAATTTCTTTTTAGTTTTCCTACTGCCTACTTACTACAACCTAATCTACACTGCGTCTTTGAGGTTCGAACGAATTTCCTTTAGCACTGCGCTAGCTACCTTTTTATTTTCACGCAAAAAGGTACGCGCTGAATCATATCCGCGACCGAGTGCAACGTCATCAAATTTGTACGATGCTCCAGATTTTTCCACGACACCTAATTTTTCGCCAAGTGCCAACAGTTCGCCCTCGCGTGAAATTCCTTCATTAAATATAAGGTCAAACTCTGCAACACGGAACGGCGCAGCAACTTTATTCTTCACAATCTTAGCACGATGACGCCCTCCCATTACTTCAGTTCCTTTTTTTATTTGTGCGATACGACGAATATCGATTCGTACGGAAGCATAGAACTTCAAAGCCTTACCACCAGTGGTAGTTTCTGGATTTCCGAACACCATACCAATTTTCATACGAACTTGGTTGATGAAGACGATAATAGTTTTGCTTTTAGCACTAATCGCGGTGAGCTTACGCATGGCTTGCGACATAAGGCGCGCTTGCTTGCCCATTTGATGAGCACCCATATCTCCCTCGATTTCGTCTCTTGGAGTAAGTGCAGCCACCGAGTCGATAACAATTACATCAAGGTTTCCCGAGCGCACAAGGCTCTCGACAATCTCAAGCGCTTGTTCGCCCGTGTCAGGTTGTGAAATAAGAAGATCGTGGGTTTTTACACCAAGTTTTTTTGCATACACTGGATCAAGTGCATGTTCGGCGTCGATAAACGCACACACGCCATCTTTTTTTTGTGCTTCCGCAATAATATGCAGGCTCAGAGTAGTTTTTCCAGAAGATTCTGGTCCATAAATTTCAATAATACGGCCGCGAGGAAGTCCTCCAATCCCTAGTGCCCAGTCGATACCAATCGAGCCAGTCGAGACGGTGTCTATATCAACGCGCGATTGCTCACCCATGGTCATTATTGCCTCATCACCAAATTTGCTTCGTATGTCTGCCATTGCCGCGTCTAGTTTTGTATTACTTTTTTTCTCGACGACTTCTTCTTTTGGAGATTTGATTTTTATTTCTGCCACTTTTGGCGCAGAAGTTTTCTTTTTTGCTACTTTCTTTTTTGTTGCCATACGTTCGTTCTAATTATCAGGTAATGGTTCTTCTGTATTTGTAATACTATCAGCATTTAGGTTTGGTCGCTCGCCTTTTTTAGGAAGATATACAACCTTCAGAACTTCGCGAGTTTGATTATCAAATTTGTCGCTTGCTTCAAAAACAAACTCATTTAATCCTTCTGCTAAGAGTACTTTTTCTAGAAACACTCCCGAGTCGCTAATAAAAACCGAGCGTCCATCGAGAGTAAAAGAGGTTACATTTTTTACCGTGCCACTTATTTCTACCAAGGCGTCAGTTACTGTTATTGCTCCTGTAGTCCCCAGGAGTATCTGCGGACCATAGAGCACATTGCGAGCTTCGAAAAAGGCATACATAAGTACCACGAGTACAAACGCGGCGAATATATATTTAGTGGCTCTTGATCGGTGAAACAACATGATAAATCCTAGTGAGGGCGCGTCTCGTCGTTAGCACTTTCGTCTTCTTCAGAATATTCCGCCTCGTAGCTATCCTCTTCATCTTCATGCTCGTCACGGTCACTTTCGTTTTCTGCTTCTGCGAGTACCTCACGTGCTTTCGAGCCGTCCTGAGAGCCTACAACACCACGCTCCTCGAGCATATCCATAAGTCGTGCAGCCCGAGCGTAACCGACTCGTAATTTTCTTTGTAGGAATGACGTAGAGCCCTTGCCAGCGTCTATAATCGTTTGCCTGGCTTCTTCATAGAGGTCGTCTTCGTCGTCATTTCCTCCGATAGTAGCGGCAAAAACACTCGAGTCGTGCATCACTTCGGTTAGATCTATTTCGTCTGGAAGTTCGTCTTCGTGTGTGCTCACTATATGCTCTACAATGTTTTTAACTTCTTCTTCTGTAACAAAAGGGGCTTGTATACGCCGAGGCTTACTCATTTCGCCTGAGAGGTACAACATGTCACCAGCTCCGAGAAGTTTTTCGGCTCCACCCATATCGAGAATGGTGCGCGAATCTATTTGAGATGATACTTGTAAGGCAAGACGTGCAGGAATGTTTGCTTTAATAAGACCTGTAATAATTTTTACACTTGGTCTTTGTGTTGAGAGAATAAGGTGAATACCAACAGCACGACTCATTTGTGCTAGTCGAACTACGGCAGCTTCGAGCTCGCGTGGATACGCATTCATAAGATCTGCCATTTCGTCAATGATGGTGACTATGTAGGGCATTGGTTCTGGTGCATTCTCATCTTCTTCCTCTCCTGAGCGCTGAACACTAGACGCTGAACGCTTCTTTTTGTACGGTTCGTATACTTTTTGGTGATACGAGGCTATGTCACGAACTTTTTCAGCTTCCAGTATGTCATAGCGCCTATCCATTTCTTTCGCCAGCCATTTAAGTGCAAGGATGGCTTTTTTAGGTTGCGTAATCACAGGAGTAAGAAGGTGAGGGATTCCGTTATACAACGTGAGCTCGACTCGTTTTGGATCCACCATCATCATACGTAGCTCTTGCGGACCTTTGCGATACAAAAGACTAACTATAATGTCGTTTACAGTTACCGATTTACCAGCACCCGTGGCACCAGCAATAAGCATGTGTGGCATTTTAGCGATATTTGCAAAATGAGGTTTTCCAGCAATGTCGCGACCAAGAGCTACCAGAAGTGGTTTGTCAGAATTTTGAAATTCGCTGTCAGCAAATATAGAGGCGAGTCCTAAAGTCGACTTTGTTGTATTAGGTACTTCGATTCCAACAAGTGCCTTACCGGGGATAGGAGCTTCGATTCTAATGGGAGTCGCCGCAAGGGCTAATTCTAAGTTGCTTTGTAAACTCATAATTTTTGCAAGGCGCACACCCTCTGCTGGCTTTATTGCGTAGCGTGTTACTGTTGGACCAATTGAAACTTCGTCCATCTCCACGTCGATACCAAAGTTTTGCAATGTACGTTTAATAGTGTTTGCACTTGCTTTAATATCACCAACTGATGGCTTGCCTCTATCTTTTTGTAGCAGTGAAATTGGTGGAGGGGAATACGCACTCGAACCTCCTGTCGCAAAATTAAACACAGAAGCCTCTGAGTTGTTGTTTTTGCTAAAGTTAAAAATTCCAGGAGTTTTTTCTGGTTCCTCTTCATCTTCATGTGCCTCATCCTCGTCAGAGTCAGCCCGAGCGGTTTCAAGGTCGATGGCCTCCTCTTCTTCCTCTTCAAGAATTGAATCTTCTTCATCTTTCACTTCCTTGCCCATGAGTCGTAAAAAGGTGGGGAAGGCACGTTGCGGATGCGCGTCAAAAGTAATAAGCAGGGACACGACAATGAGTGCCAGCAGTGCGACAACAGTTGCGACAGTGTCGATTGCGTAGGTAAGGGGAGATGAAATCAATTGCCCAATAAGACCTCCTCGATCGGGAAAGAGTGTTTCAATAAATGCGAGCCCGCTCAAAAAGAAAATACCAGTCCCCGCCATTTTAAGAGCGCCGACTTTTTCATGTTCAATTGATCTAAATAATACGAATGCAATCAACGCAAACGAAATAGGCACAAGTACATAGCCAACACCAAAGAGGGCAGAAAGCCAAATGTAAAGAGTCGAGCCAACTTTACCAGCAAAGCCAAACCATGCGAGTACAAAAAATATCCCAACGGCAATAGCAAGAACAGCCCAGACACCTCGCAGTGTTTCAGATTGGATTGGTAAGTGTAGACCCTCGTCTTCGAAGTCTTCTTCTTCGTCCTTTTTTCTGGAGCGCTTCGATTCTTTTTTAGATGCTGACTTCTTAGTCGCTTTAGTCTTTCGTAATGCCATTGTTGATTCAATTTATGCGCTAATAATAACATATACGTTAGTTGCTAGATAATTAGTCGTTAGCCTCTAGTAAATTAAAGAGACAGAAGAGGTGGAAGCACCTTAAAAGGATTTATCGTAAGCATTTCCTAACGACTAAGGTCTAATGTCTAGTTGACTAAACACCTTGACTCTAACGGACATAAAACTATAATGGATATATCATAAAGGACATTCTTACGGACACGTTCTAAAGGACAAATCCAAAACACAATGTCCTTTATATAAAGGACAAAGATATGCATCTCAAGGACATTAAAGGGAATAATGGGTATATAAACTCTGGAACTTACGAGAGTGTTCTTCCTGACGCAAATATGTCCGTGAACCCTTTTGGACAAAATAGAGTTGCCGAAATTGCGTATAAAAAAATCGAGCGCCTCGTACTTGCAACTCATTTGGTAACAAATTTTGTCCCTAAGAATGAAAATGTCCGTGAGAGTGTCCGTATGCATTCACAACTATTATTACCGCTTATGTTAGAGCTTCGCGATGGCTTACATAGTGTTGGGCCAGATTCAGTAAATATGGTTGCGGCAAAAGTGCGGCATATATTGTCTCTTCTTGACGTTATTCATGCGTCAGGTTACATCTCTAACATGAATCTCGAGGTGCTCAAGAATGCATACGCGGAGCTTATGCGTTTTTTAATTAAGTCTCAAGACGAGGTAACATCCGAGAGTTTAGAACTACGTGAAGATCACTTTGTGTCCGTTACGGGAAATTCTAAAGGACATAATTCTAAAGGACATGGAAAAACTCTCAAGGACATTGTGGTCAAGGACATTGTAAAGGACAGAAAGATTCTAAAGGACACTAAAACGGTTGATAAGCCTAGACCTCAGTCTTTGCGCTCAAAGAGGCGTTCGACTACACGCCGAATGCTTGTATTGGATTTCGTTGCAAAACGCGCTCCTGTGCACATCAAGGACATTGCTCTAGAAATTACAGACTGCAGTGAGAAAACAATACAACGGGAATTAGTGTCTCTGGTAAATGATGGTGTACTCAAAAGAGAAGGATCTAAACGCTGGACACTATATTCAGTAGCGTAGGGTGTAGGCAGTAGATAGTAGGGAGTTTAAGACTTTAATTTGCTGATTAATACGTTAAGCATAGGCATTATTTCTCCTAGTAGCTTAATAGCAGTCTTGTATTGCCCTGGTTTACCATAGTTCAATTTCTGCATTATTTTAAGCTGTGTTTCTAATTCTGCCCCTGAACCAAAGGATATTATCAGGAAACGTCTATAATCGTTTTTACTACCTCTTCTGTAACCTTCTGCTATATTTGAGGGTATTGAAACTGCAGCACGACGTGCCTGACTGACTATACCGTAACGTTCTTCTGGTGGAAAATTCTTAGTGAGCGTATATATTTCGAGTACAAAATCCATGGATTTCTGCCATACAATAAGGTCCTCATAGCTATTGATTTTGTTGGTGTTAGGCATGGTTCTAATTCAAATGTTAGCATAGTTTTTACTACACCCTACACCCTACTGCCTACTCCCCACCCCCTACTTTACTACTTCCTACAACCTACTCCCTGAAAAACGTGTTTCGACACGTTTTTCGTTGACTTTAGGCACTAAAATGTAGTATTGTTCTGGCACGTTAAAGCCAAAAACAAATGCCGCCAACTGCGGTCGCTTTAGCGTGTAAACATCAAATGCAGTTTACAAAGTTTGTTTATGTATAACGGAGATGTGCATCTTCAAAGTTATGTAATGTTTAAGCAACGTTACCAATAAACGCATAGAGCGCATTATCCACAATATGCACGCATATAGATTGTTCGTTTGGCAGAGCAATATATAATGTGTGGTAAGAGTTTCAACACTTGTGTGTTTGACTCGTTGATCATTGACAGTTGAATAAATAATAGTTGTTTATACTTTTGTAAGTGTAGGCGTGTTATCGCGTCTTAACTTATCAGAGGAATCCCGAAACAGAAGCAATGTCCCGAAGCGTTAACCGTATCGTTCATTTTTTTACTGAACGCTTTACTCTAAACGCTGTACGCTGTATTGACTGAAATTCAGATTCAAATTCGTTAGCTAACTTATATACATCACTGTGTCGAAATAATGGTGGTGGGTAAGATGGCAAGGGACTTGTTCCTTTTAATCTTCAAAGCGTATTTGGTAGAGTTTCGAGCGAGACGCAGTTGAGTAGAGCGAAGCAATACAAAGTATTGTTGAGCTTTGCGAAACAAGTCGCAGCCGAAACTCTGCCAAGTAAGCGCAGATTATTATAAGGAAGCAAGGCCGGTTTATAAAAAAGTTGTTTTGTTCGAGCTCATGGTAGTAACTCCATTACATATTTATTAATAGTAATTGTTACGAACTGAGTAAAAATAAATCAGCGCCCAATTATTTTGTCGTGTACATAAAATTTGTATGTGTGAAATAAATGGAAGAAAAAATGCGAGGTTGGTTTGGTCGACAAACTAATTTTGCAGCTATGGCCGTCTCCGGGCCGATATACTTTTACGAGTATGTCATTCAGAACCGGGGATGAGAATTCCTCGGGTTAGCCGAGACAACCATAGTCACAAAGGTCTTAAAAATAAAGAAGTTGCGCAGTTGGATGCAGTCCGAGGCGCGAGGCAAAAATTAAGTGAGGTGTATTTTTAATATACATCGAATGACATTTTTTCCGAAGCAACGACGGAATGCGTCAACTGCGTAACTTCTTAAATAATTAAATAATTATGAGTATTGCATTAACAACAAACAAAGTTGCAGCAGCAGCTATTGGTGTTGCTATGGTCTTCTCGTTTGCTTTTGTCACACCGGCACAAGCTCAAACAGTTGATTCACTAGCAGCGCAAATCGCTTCTTTGCTCGCAACAATTTCAGGGCTACAAGCACAGCTTGCAGCAATGTCAGGAGGTGGAACACCTATGATGGGTTCATACAACTTCACTCTTAGCCACGAAATGGGCGACGAAGGAGGTGATGTTATGGACATCCAAAAGTTCCTAAACGCAAACGGTTTTGCCGTTTCAGCAACAGGAGCAGGTTCTCCAGGGAATGAAACTTCATACTTTGGTGGCCGAACAAAGCAGGCAGTGGTTGCGTTTCAAAACGCAAACGCAGCTGCAATTCTTGCACCAGTTGGTCTTACAGCTGGAACAGGATACTGGGGACCAAGTTCACGAGCCTACGCTAACTCAATGGGAGGAAGTGTAGTAACTCCTGGAGGTCCAGGCGTAGTAGTTCCTACAGGAACAGGATTAAGTGTAGCTTCAGCAGCACAGCCTGCTAACTCGCTTGCTCCTACAAACGCTGCTAACTTACCATTCACAAAGTTCTCAGTTACAAACAACTCAGGATCTGCTCAGACCATCTCAGGTGTGACAGTTCAGTTGGGAGGTCTAGCTAACAAAGCTGCATTCAGCAGCGTTGTATTGCTCGACGAAGCTGGAAACCAAATTGGTAACACACGTACTATTAACTCTAACGACCAAGCAACAGTTGGTGAATCTATGACTCTTCAAGCAGGAGAGACACGAGTTCTTACAATTGGAGCAAACGTTGGTACAGTGAGTACAACGTACGCTGGTCAGATTGCAGTCTTCTCTGTAATCTCAGTTAACACTTCAGCGACAGTTGCAGGTTCACTTCCTATCTCAGGAGCATCACACACACTTAACGGATCACTTTCAATCGGTGCCGTTACAGCAGAGCGTGGTGTAGAAGACCCAGCATCAGCTCAATCAAAGGAAATTGGAACAGTCGACTACACGTTCACTTCTGTAAAATTGAGAAACAACGGTTCAGCTGAAAACGTACGCCTTAACTCAATTCGCTTCGACCAAGCTGGTTCAGCTTCAGCAGGGGATATTGTAAACGTAATGGCATACGTTGATGGAGTAGCATACACACCAGTAATTAGTGGTGATGTATACACATTCAACTTTGGTTCAGGCATCGTAATTAACGAAGGTCTATCGAAAGAAGTAGTACTTAAGGGTGATATTGCCGGTGGTACAAACCGTACTATCTCGTTCAACGTTCACAAATTCACTGACATAAACGTATCAGGTGAAACATTCGGATATGGTATTACTCCAACTGGTGGAGGTGCTGGATTCGGTTCAGGAACCCCAGCGTACGATGCGTCAGATGTAACAATTCTTGCTGGTACATTTAACTCTGTATCAAAGAGCAACTCTGCTCCTTCAGCAAACATTGCAATTCAAACTTCAAACCAAATTCTCGGTGCGTTTACCGTAGACATCAAGGGTGAAGGCGTAACTGTGCAAACAATTACCATGGTTGCAACTATTGCAGGAGGACCAGTAGGTACTGACCTCGACAACGTTACTCTTGTTGACCAAAATGGAGCTGTTCTTGCAGGTCCAGTTGACGCAACAGGTGATGACGCAACAGGTGACCTATCATTCAGCTCAGTAAGCTTCCCAACGGGAGTTACTACTGTGTTTGTTCAAGGATTCCTTGACTCAACATTTGGAGCTAATGACACCATCATCATGAGTACCACTCCATCAAACTGGACTGATGCAACAGGTGATAACACAGGTGACACCATTACACTTCCTAGCTCAACAGCTACTGCTAATACAATGACAGTTCAGGCTGCTACATTGACAGCAACAACACTAACTCAACCTGCAGCACGTTCAATCGTTCCAGGAGCAACAGACTTCGTCTTTGCAACTGCAACTCTTGACGCAGCTAACTCAGGTGAGGACATTCGTGTTACAGCTGTTATTGTTGAGGACACAATCTCAACAGCAGGTGAAGGTACAGAAATCGACAACATGGAGATCTGGGCTAACCTCTCAGGAGGATCAACCAACGATTCAGTTCGTGGTGACGTCTTTGAAACTCGTGTAGCCGATGCAGAACAATTGACTGGTTCAGGAACTGGTGACCACGTGATCACTATTTCTCTCGACACACACATTGTTATTCCTAAGAACACATCAATCGACATTGCGGTTGTTGCCGACCTATCGTCAGCAGCTTCAGCAAGTGATGTTCACACAATCTCACTTGACCAAGCGTCAGGCGCGGTTACTGCAGTTGGATCAATTTCAGGTAACACTGTTACCTTGACTCCAGCAGGAGCAGGACAGAGCATGACAGTCGCTGCAGGTGGTACATTGACCACTACAATCGACTCGTCAACTCCAACAACAGGAACACTGATTCTCGACACTAATGCAGAACAAACTTCAGTAGTATTCCGACTTGCTGCAAACAACGTTGAAGATCTTGACGTTGACAGCATCAAGCTAACGAGCACTGGTACAGATGACGCCGTATCAAAGTACGTCTTCTATCAGGGTTCAACATGGCTTGGTGAAGTAACTGGAGGTCAGAATACAGCAGAGCTGTTCCTAATCGACGGAACACTTACTGTTCCAGCTGATGGCAACATTCTTGTGACCGTTAAGGTGATAATGAACCCAATTGATGGTACACAGGTTAATAACGGTGACACTGTTACAACAACAATTGCTGCGGCAGGTGATGTTGACACAACAGGTAAGGACTCAGGTTCTGCCGTTGACTCAACAGAAACGTCAATCGACGGTAACTTGCTAACCATGTACGAAACATACCCAACATTTGCGTTCGATAACACAAATTTGAGTCTGGTTCTTGGTGATGACACGCAATACCTTGTTGCAAAAGTCGTTATCACAAACATTGGAGATGAAGACATCATCTTCGACTCTGGTGACTCACTTCAGATTAACTTCGAAGTGTCAGGTACTCTCTCAACCGTCGTTAACGTAGTTACGGCTGTTGAAGTAAGTACAGGTAACACACTCGATACTGTAAGTGTAGGTGCAACCTCAGGAAGCACCAGTGCTGACATTGTCTTTGCGGATAACACATTGACAATTTCTGCAGGAGGAAGCGAAACCATTCTGATTCGTGTTGACACAGGTGGTTTGACCACTGCTGGAAACACCATCCGAGCATGGTTGAGCGATGACGCCGCAAGCAACATGACATTCCGTGTTGATGGTGACGCAACTGATTACAGTGAAGGTGATATAACGTTCAAGCCAGATATCTTTGGCCCAACACACGTTGTACCATCAACCTAGTCAGTCAGTCTGATTACACTGGTTAACTACTATAGTTAGCTAGGGTTAGGGAAAAAGCCCCAAGCGCGCAAGCGCTTGGGGCTTTTCCCATGCCTGGATAAAAATATAAAACGGGTTATTATAAGCGGCATGAAATACATAACACACAAAAATATAGTAATAGTCGCAGTATTCGTGGTACTTGGAGGTTTAGGAATATGGACGCTGAATTCTGCAGGCACATCACCACAAGCGATTCTAGAAGAAACATCAGCCACAACAACTCCACGTGAAGTTTCTGAAAGTGAAGACATAGAGCCTACGTTAAGCGAAGCTGTTGTGAGTGTAGAATCACTATCTCCTACACAAGACACACGAGAAGAATTTCCTCCCACACCTATAGAACTAGGTCCACGACAGAAAGCAGAACTGCCAGGGGATGCACTGCGCTTATTCGCAGAGGCAATGAAAGCAGGAGATCGCGAACGCGCGTTGTCGTATTTTATTGCAAATCAGCAAGAACAATATCGAAATGTGTTTGAAAAGGAAAACAAAGACAAGCAACACCCAGTAGTTACTGCATATTATAATGGAAGGGTAGGTACTGCAGAGCTTATTCAACCAAAGTACGGACTGTATGAAATCATAGTGTACCCAACTCCAAATGCGATAAACGGCTTCAGTATAAATGCACTATACGACAGCACAGTAGG
>CAZPQI010000003.1:0-46870 GCA_964589005.1 uncultured Candidatus Saccharibacteria bacterium
TTGAAATTACCATTAAAGTGATTCCAAGGTATTGAACCATTGCGGTTTGTTGACTTCCGATACTCTTTTAGGTACTATGCTCGCACCTGAGAGCAGGTTTGAAACATGCTCAGGAAGAGGCGGACAATTCATGGTGTAAGTAGGATTACACAACACAGATACAAACAAAGTTTGTACGGCATGAATAGCCTCTTTATACGAGGTTATATTTTGAATGAGGAACAGAGATTTATGAAATAAATCGACAATTCTCAAGCTGAGTAACCCCAGTGAAATCGGCTTCGCCGTTTTTGCTGGAGGCAAAAAATTTCACGGGGTGTAACATTTTGTAACTCACTCCGTTCACAACAAAAAGTAATATGGCAAAGAAATCAATGATCGCACGAGCGAATAAGACACCGAAATTCAAATCTCGGGTCATTCGACGTTGTTTCAAATGTGGACGTCCGCGAGGATATATGCGCGACTTTGACTTGTGCCGAATTTGCTTTCGAGAAGAAGCTCTTGAAGGTCACATTCCCGGAATAAAAAAATCCTCATGGTAAGCGACCCAATAGGAGACTTTATAGTGCGTTTAGTAAATGCAGGAGCTGTAAAACACGACAGTGTCTCTTTGCCACACTCAAATATGAAAATGGCAGTAGCCAAGGTTCTTAAAGAGTCAGGTTTCGTAAAGAATGTTGAGAAACAAGGAAAGAAAATACGTAAAACTATCCACGTAGATCTTTTGTACAAAGCAGATGGAACGCACAAAATTGAATCAGTAAAGCGTATTTCAAAACCAGGACGGCGTGTGTACAAGTCGGTTGATGAAATTTTCCCTGTTCGCTATGGCAAAGGACTTCTCGTGCTTTCTACTCCGAAAGGAATTTTAACAGGCGCTCAAGCACGTAAAGAAAAAGTGGGTGGCGAAGCACTTTTCGAGATTTATTAATCCCAAAAAGAAATCCTAAGCACCGAACCTAAACCCTAACACCTAAAACCTAATCCCTAAAAATATATGAGCAGAATTGGAAAACAACCTATCGCGATACCTTCTGGTACTGAAGTACATGTTTCAGAAGGTGTTTTGACTGTAAAAGGAAAAGGGGGTGAATTAAAAAAAGAACTCCACGCAGATGTTGCAGTTGAGGTTAATAGATCTGAGGTAGTCGTAACACCAACTAACGAAACACGCCAAGCTCAAGCATTGTGGGGCACATTCGCATCACATGTACGCAATATGGTTGCTGGAGTTAACGAGCCGTATGAAAAGAAACTTTCTGTTGAGGGTGTTGGATACCGAGTTGCTTTAGAGGGAAAGAAATTGGTGTTAAATGTAGGATTTTCACACCAAGTTGAAGTTGCCGTACCTGAGGGAGTCGAGGTTGTGGTTGAAAAGAACGAAATTAGCATAAAGGGGGCGAACAAAGAAGCTGTTGGCCAGTTTGCTGCTAATGTTCGTGCGGTAAAGAAGCCTGAACCGTATAAGGGCAAGGGTATTCGCTACTCTGACGAAATTGTTCGACGTAAAGAAGGTAAACGCGCAACTGCCTAACACCTAACACCTAAATTATGGACACTAAAGAAAAAACACTCCGAAGAACTAGAAGAAGAAATCGCGTACGTGCGAAGGTTTCAGGTACTGCAGTACGACCACGTCTTTCGGTTTTTCGCTCTAATACGCAGATTACGGCGCAACTAATAGATGACGAGGCCAATACAACTATATGTTCGGTAACTACTGCAAAACGAAAAGGTACGCCACGTGAGCGTAGTATTGAAGCAGGAATTGCTATAGCTGAGCTAGCTAAGGGAAAAAAAGTAGTCGAAGTAGTGTTTGACCGAGGTGGGTATTTATACACAGGTAATATAAAGGCTTTTGCAGATGCAGTTCGTGGTGCAGGGTTGAAATTTTAAGATATGACAGAAGAAACCAAACAAAATACACAAAAAGACCTGCCTGAGCAGGCAAAAGAAACATCAGCAACTGCTACTGAAGCAAAGACTGCTGATAAAACTACATCGGGCGCTGTGAAAACAGATGCTGGTACTAATACTGCGCCCCGAACGCGAACTGCTCGACGACCAAGTCGACGACCACAACGGGGAGAGCGTCGTGATCGTGCACCAGAATTTGACCAAAAAATAATTGGTATTCGTCGAGTTACGCGTGTTATGGCAGGAGGTCGCCGATTTAGTTTTTCAGTGGCCATGGTTATTGGTGACAAAAAAGGACGTGTAGGTGTAGGTGTTGGAAAAGCAGGAGACACTGCATTAGCGATAGAAAAGGCAATTCGCAACGCTAAGAAAAATATGATTACTATAAAGCGTACTGATACAAATAGTATTGCGCACAATACAGAAGCAAAATATGGCTCAACCGAAATACAAATTCGTCCTTCGCAAGGGCGTGGATTGGTTGCGGGGGCATCTGTACGAACTGTGCTTGAACTGGGGGGCGTTACTGACGTTACTTCAAAGATATTATCGAGAAGCAAGAATAAAACAAATATTGCGCGAGCTGCAATTCATGCACTTCTTAAACTCAATACATAGGCTTATGACAGGACTACATTCACTCACAAAAAATAAATCACAAAAGGTAAAGCGACGAGTTGGTCGTGGTGGTAAACGCGGAAAAACTAGTGGCCATGGTCACAAGGGGCAAAAGCAACATGGCGGTCACGGTATCCGTCCTGAAATGAGAGATATAATTAAGAAACTACCTAAGCTTCGCGGACACGGAAAAAATCGTGCACGAACAGTCAATAGTTCAAAGGTTGCGCATACTCCAGTAAATCTTTCTCAGTTAGAGGAGGGATGCAAAGACGGAGAAACCGTAACTCCTGCGCTTCTTGTGGAGAAAAAGATAGTTTCAAATCGCGCAGGTCGTGCACCTAAAATAAAGATTCTTGGTACAGGAGTGTTGAAAAAGAAACTGATTATTGAAAAATGTGCAATTTCAGAATCTGCAAAAGTAGCTATCGAAAAAGCAGGAGGTAGCGTGAAGGTATAATATCAATATTTATGATTGAAACTTTCTTTCAAAAACTAAAACTAGTAGCTAAAGATGCGACACTACGCAAGCGTATTGCATTTATACTCGTGGCACTGATAATGTTCCGTATTTTAGCTACTATTCCTATTCCAGGCGTTGATGTGCTACGGCTCGAGCAATTCTTTTCAAACAATCAATTCTTAGGTCTGTTAAATATTTTCTCCGGCGGCGGCCTTTCGAATCTTTCTATTGTGATGCTCGGCGTCGGCCCCTTTATTACTGCGTCAATTATTATGCAGTTGATGACAGTTCTTTCTCCGCGTATGAAGGCTATTTATCAAGATGAGGGTGAGGCAGGACGCGCTAAATTTACACAGTGGTCGCGTTATCTTACGGTTCCACTTGCATTTATGCAGGCTTTTGCGTTTCTTTCTCTTCTGCAACAAAACGGGATTGTTCCCTCACTTGAGTTTGGGGCGATGATGACGAACGTACTTGTCATAGCATCTGGTTCTATATTATTGATGTGGATTGGTGAATTGGTTACCGAATTTGGCATTGGAAACGGTGTTTCGCTTTTGATTTTTGCAGGTATTGTTGCTAGTTTGCCAAGTGCACTGAGTCAGCTGGCATTTACTTTTGACATATCGCAACTTCCTTTGTACTTAGGATTCTTGATTGCAACACTTGCAGTTATTGCTGGAGTTGTATTTATAACCGAAGCCGAGCGCCCTATTCCTATTACCTATGCTCGGCAAACTCGAGGATCGAAACAATCTGGCGGTATATCGACATACTTACCATTGCGAGTAAACCAAGCAGGTGTGATTCCAATTATTTTTGCATTATCAATTCTTTTGTTCCCACAAGTATTGGCGTCGTTTTTAATCAATAGCGAATTAGCATTAGTATCGAACGTCGCTAACTCAATAGTAAATGGTCTTTCAAATCAATGGATTTACGGAAGTTTGTATTTCCTCATGGTATTTTTCTTCACGTATTTTTACACCGCTATTACGTTTGATCCAAAACGAATTGCAGACAACTTACAAAAAAGTGGAGCATTTATTCCCGGAGTACGCCCAGGAGCGCATACGTCCGAGCACGTAGGAAACATCCTTACACGTATTACACTTGTTGGTGCACTCTTTTTAGGGCTTATAGCGGTACTTCCGGTTATCATGCAGGGACTTACCGGAATCGCCACTCTTACCATAGGTGGAACAGCGCTACTGATTGCAGTATCGGTGGTACTTGATGTTGTTAAGAAGGTTGAGGCACAAATTTCCATCCGCGAGTATTAGAACCCCTAGTAGTTAGTAGAGAGAATGGACTCGGTCTGTGTACAGGGCGCGGAGTCTTTTTTTGAATACAAGTTATACTAAGGGCATGTTCGTTAAGCACTACTCTGGCATTTCACTAAAGCTTCTTGTAGTGGGCTCTTTTTTTATTGCAAGCGTCACGTTTGCTGCAGTGGAAGTATTCGAAACTTCTGAAGTAAATATTATTTATGCGGCAAATCCTAGTGCTCCCTACGGAATCAATGCTACTAAACAAGCGCAGCCATTTCAATACATATTATTGCATCATACTGGAGGCAACGTTTCTCTTGAGAGTGCTGTGCGGTATGGTCAGACAGTCGATAAAGTTCGCGGAGGTTCGTTTGGGTATCATTTTTATATCGGACCAAACGGACGTATTGCACAAGGTGCGCCACTTTCTCGACGCACGAATCATGTAAAATCACGAGCTTTTCGACGAGGTCCACTAGGGTTACAAAATTTTAATGCTATTGGTGTCTCAGTTGTGAGTTCGGGCTCATACACTGGCGCTCAAGTTGAAAGTCTTACCAAAATTGTACGCGCGCTACAAAAAACGTACGACATACCAAATGAACGTATTTTCGGTCACGGAGAAGTCCAATCTAATAGAGGTAACGAAATGAAGACTGTCGCTGAATTTTTACGAGGATCACAATATCAAGGACAAAGTGTCCAAGACTTGATTGATAGCGGAGTATTAAATGCAACAACCGCCAGTGGGAACAACTCATTTTTGGGACGTTTTAGTAGTTTCTTAGGAATTTCTAATAACAACAACTCGGTAAACAGAAACATTATTCCGGAAGTTCCTACAAATTTTGGACGAAATAATTCTATTCTAAATAGTTTTTTTGGAGTTCCTCAAACAACACAGAGTCCGTATTGTTTAACACAAACTCCTTCCGCTAATTCATTGCAAAATACAATAGGGAGCTCACTTATAAGTAGTTTTTTTGGAGTCCCGCCAACACAACAAAATCTTGGCTGTTTACCACAGATTTCTTCTTTTGCGTCGGGGAGTGGTGGTGCACCTAACTCCTCTTCAGGAAATTCTTCGGAGAATTCTAAAAAAGATGATACAGATGGAATTAATAAGTTTAGTTTGGACTCTGCCGTCGATTCGTTAATTAGCACGCAACCAACTTCAAATACATCAATCAAAAATGCAACGCCTACACTTTTGTGCTTACCTGATCCAGTGAGTGCGGGAGAGGACGCAATTATCATGTGGGCGTGCCGCGATGGGGCATATACAACACAAGGAGAGAATTTTGACACGGGCGAAAAGATGATTGGGTCAACAATAGTTTCGCCAAATGAGGATACCCTATACTCGGTTACGTGCATTAACAAAGAAGAGGCAGAGAATACTTCGGCGAGCTGTGAAATTAATGTAGCAAATCCAGCGCTAGCGCTTGTAACGACACCTACTTCGGTTAAACGCGGCGAGAAAGTTTCGATTACTTGGAGGACGAACGACATAAAATCGTGTGCACTTACTTCGAAGGCGTTTCCTTCGTTTGAAAAAAATGGAATAGAAGGAGAAGTGGTATCTCCGAGACTCACTACACATACTGTATTTACACTATCATGCGAGACGGACACTGGACAACTAGAGGAGAAAAAAGTAAGTGTATTTGTGCAGCAGTAGAAACTTTTTGCTACACTCTCTTCATGCCACATAAGAAACAAATAGTCGTCATCGCGGGTCCAACAGCCAGCGGAGAGAGTACCTTTACGCATGAACTTATAGACGGGTATGATAATTTTGTAAAATTAGTTTCGGCTACGACACGCAAGCCGCGCATGAACGAAAAAAACGAAGTCGATTATTACTTTTTAAGCAAGGAGGATTTTTTTGAGAAGGTGCATGAGGGAAATATTATTGAACACACGTACGTAGAGAACAGAGATGCGTACTACGGCACGTATAAACCAGATCTAGATGAAAAACTCTTGAAAGGCTTGAATATTGTCGCTAATACTGACCCAAAAGGTGCAAAATTTTATAAAGAAAATTATGGGGCAACAACAATTTTTCTTAAACCGAAATCGATGGCAGTTATAGAAGATAGGCTACGGCGTCGTGATCCTGATATCACCGAGGAAGAAGTACAGAACCGTCTTATCAGTGCCGAGCGTGAAATTCGTGATGCCGATCATAAATTTGATCATGTAGTGTGGAATACTGATGGAGGATTTGTGGAAACATTGTTTGAAGTGATTGAGATATTGAAGAAAGAGGGGTATGAAATTAGTAGTTAGGTATTAGGGTTTAGGGGTTAGTAAAACAGAATTAAAGAATATGAATGATACGAAAAAAAAAGTCGTGGTTTTATCCGGTCCGAGTGGTAGTGGAAAAAACAGCGTGCTACAAGCCGTAATAGATAGATGTAAAAACTGTGTACGTTTGGTTACCGCTACTACCCGAGCTATTCGTGACAATGAAAAGCACGGAGAAGATCATTATTTCTTGAGCAAAGACGAATTTCTTACAGGAATAAAAGACGGTACGATACCAGAATATTGGCATGCAGTTGAAACAGATCGTTATTATGGGACGTATCTTCCTGATCTCGAAGAGAAGTTTTCAGAAGGAAAAATTGTAGTGACAGAAGTGCAAATTGAGGGCATGAAGTTCATGAGGAAAGAGTTTGGAGCGCTAAGTATTTTTGTTACAGCAGAATCACTCGAAGAACTCGAGGTTCGTATCCGTAAGCGCCAACCAGATATATCCGAAGAAGAAATTCAGGAACGTTTACAGCAGGCGGAGAAAGAAATTAATGAATACGCAAAAGAGTACGACTACACATTAGTTAACAAGCATGGAAAACTGGAAGAAACAATTAGTGAAGTAATGGACATTTTACGTAAAGAACAGTATCTTTAGTCAATAATTTACAAATTTGGCACATTTTGAATGAAGCAAAGAGCGCAAGCGACTATGCTGAATTTATGTCCCAATTCTTTCATTTACAAAAGAAAGAATTGCTGGACCGTTGTAGAACTGCATACAAATTTGTAAATATTGAATATTTAATAAACAACATCAAGCAAATGAGCGAACAACAACCACTTTCAGTAATATTTTTTGGAATACAAGGAGCCGGTAAGGGAACGCAAGCAAAGCTTTTGCGGGACTATCTCGATGAGCATACTAATTCGGATACTCTGTATCTAGAAACGGGGCAGTTGCTTCGGGATTTTATGGCAAAAGAAGGCCATACACAAAAATTGGTGAATGAAACAATTTCTAATGGTGATTTGCTACCTTCATTTATGCCAGTGTATGTACTTGGTCGCGAAATGGTAAAGGGTTTTTCAGGTAATGAGCATCTTATTTTCGATGGTGCGACGCGACGTGCAAACCAAACGGTTATGCTTGATAGTATGTTGCGTTTTTATAAGAGGGATCCGTATCACTTGGTTTTAATTGGGCTTTCGGAAGAGTCTGCGATGGAGCGATTAAAAGAGAGAGGGCGATCAGACGACACTGAAGAAAAAATTAAAAAAAGAATTGCGTGGTCAAAAGAGCATATGGATTCAGTGATGAAGCAATTTGAAGGGTTCGATTGTTCAATACATAGTATAGATGGTGAGCCATCTATCGAAGAAATTCACAAAGATATTTTGGAAAAACTAAATTTAGCATGATAATTCGTACAGAAAAAGATAGAGAAGTACTACGCGAAGGGGGAAGGCGTTTGGCGACGGTATTACAAAAAGTTTCAAAAAAATGTGTACCAGGAGTTACTCCTAAAGAACTTGACGCGTATGCGCAAGAATTGATTGCAGAATACGGCGATAAGGCTTCGTTTTTAGGTTTTGGAAAACCGCCGTTTCCTGCGGCACTGTGTATTTCAGTGAATGCAGGTATTGTGCATGGAATTCCAGATGATTATACTCTGCAACAAGGAGATTTAGTTACTTTAGATGGAGGTATTTGGCACGAAGAATTGTGTACGGACTCTGCAGTTACGGTGAGCGTTGGACACATTTCAAAAGAAGACGAAAAGCTAGTGCGCGCAACACAAGAAGCACTCGCTGCACAAATTGAAGTTGCAATTACGGGGAATACCATCGGTGATCTTGGTCATGCTGCTGAAAGTGTTGCTAAAAAATATGGCTATGGATATCCTAAAGAACTCGGTGGCCATGGTGTTGGACTTGGCGTACACGAAAAACCTTTTGTATTTAATTATGGGAAAAAAGGCCAGGGAGAGATTTTAAAAAAAGATATGGTATTAGCACTTGAGCCGATGTTCACCGCAGGTAGTGGTACATTAAAACTGGCAAACGATGGATGGACATACGAAACTGTTGATGGGTCACGAAGCGCGCATTGCGAACACACTGTTATAGTTGGAGAAACCGAAGCAGAAGTACTTACACGAACGGTATGATAAAAATAGTTGTAGCATCAAAGAATCCTGTGAAAATAGACGCCGCAGAGCAAGCATTTCAGAGAATGTTCAGAAATGAGAATCTTGAAGTGGCAGGCGTGAGTGTTTCGTCGGGCGTTTCCGAACAACCAATGACCGATGAGGAGACCTATATAGGGGCAACGAATCGTGCGAATAACGCCTACGATAATAAAAACGATGCAGACTATTGGGTTGGTATTGAGGGAGGCCTAGAGGAAAAAAATGATGAAATTGAAGCGTTTGCGTGGATAGTCGTGCGTTCAAGAGACGGCAAATATGGGAAAGGGCGAACTTCTACATTCTTTCTTCCAAAAAAGATCGTTGAATTTATACGGCAGGGAAAAGAACTAGGTGATGCGATTGATGTAGTGTTTAAAGAAGATAATTCGAAACAAAAACAGGGAGCCATTGGCTTGTTGACCGACAATAATATTGATAGAACCAAATATTATGTTGAACCTATCATTATCGCTTTGATACCATTCAAGAACCCTGAGTTATACTTCTAAAATTCTGGTTACTGGTATAAAAGTATCTAGCCTCTCCTATCCCCTAAACCCTAAGATCTATACCCTAAACCCTACGTTTGCGTTGGTATACTACATACATGCCTAGACTTGAGGGAACTACACCTGAAGCAAATTCAGATGATGCCGTTGAGCGTTTTCGTACACCCGAAGAAGAGCTTGTATATTTACGTGAGCGTGTGCGTATAAAAGAGAGCGAGTTAGAAACACATAAAACAGATTTTGAGCGCAACCGTTTGGCCAAGCGCGAAATTACTCACTACCAAGACACACCAACTCACGATGTTTTGCACGAAACATATAAAATGTCGGAGGAAAGTATTGTAAAAGAAACATTACGACTGGAACCTGAAGAACATGATGTTCAGATAGACGAACTTCTTGGGATGGTGAAAGAACGAGGTATTAAAAATACACTTGCGGTGGTGAGCAAGATGGGAAGCGCACACCTGGAAGACGATTTACATCGAGCATTAGTGCAATACGTGGCAGAAGGCTTTCCTACTACGAGTATTAGAAAAGGTTCAGAGGTGTGTAAAGCTCTACACATGGTGTTGTATGAAGTTTCGTTACCTTCACAAACAGTTGAAGACAAGAACGCTTCTTCTCAAGGTCAGGATTTAGAAAAACTCCTTGCGGCTATGGAGCAATTTTATGCAGGATTATTGAGTGTTGTGGGAACGGGACGCCCTAAAAAGAAAGAAGTATTCTCGGTTGAGATTGCGGTTCAACAAGGAAGCGAAGAGGCGGTGTTTTATGTTTCGGTTCCAGGAAAGAAAAGTGAATTATTTAAAAAACACCTTATTTCCATTTTTCCGAATGCAATAGTAGAAGAAATGCGTGGTGACTATAACATTTTTAATTATGGTGGAGTACACGCCGGTGCGTATGGTGTTTTAGAACGAAGCCCCGCGTATCCTCTAAAAGATTACAAAACGCTCACTCACGATCCTTTAAATATAATATTATCTTCATTCAGTAAGCTGCGTAAGCATAAGGAAGGGGCGGCGATTCAGTTCGTAATCGGCGATAACGGCGATATATATAATCAACAATATAAAAAGGTATTGGATCATCTTCGCGACGGGAAAAAGGTGAGTACAGCCATTAGGCACGGAACGTCACCGTTTATGGAAGCCATAGAAGCAACGGGGTCTTCTTTTGTGGATGCAATTTTTAACAAAAAACCAGATGTACATAAAGAAAAAGTAGTTGACCAACTGATGCTCGAAACCATTGAGAAAAAAATTCATCATCGTATCGTGCCAGTAAATATTCGCATACTTGCCTCAGCCGAGGACGAAGAACGGGCTGAGGATATTATCGATATGATAGATTCAACGTTTAATCAGTTTCAAGAGGCGCAGGGAAATGCGCTTGGATTTGTTAAACAGCACGGAGGAGCATTACGGAAATTTATTCACGCGTTCACCTTTAGAACACTTAATGTGGAAAAAGCACAACCTCTTTCACTCTCAGAGCTCACCGGAATGTATCACTTAACTGGCCAAGGAGTTTCGACTTCGCGCGAACTTAAGCAATCGCGCTCGAAGCAAGTCGCTGCGCCTTTGGAGGTTTCGTCTGATGATGATTTGACTGAGCAAGATACTGTTCGTAGTGCGGTAGGGAATGTGTCAGCACCTTCTTTAGCTACACACACAACACTGGAAACACATGAGCCTTCAAAGCGCAAAGGAATTATTCTTGGAAAAAATACATTTGGAGGGTCGGATACGTTAGTAAATTTTTTGCCAGAAGATAGAATGCGACATTTCTACGAGATAGGACAAACAGGAACAGGAAAAACAGGATTAATCATGAACATGATTATCCAAGATATAAAAAACGGGGAGGGGTGTTGCTATATAGATCCGCACGGCTCTGACATTGTAGACATTTTAGCTGCGGTACCACCCGAACGCTACGATGATGTAATCTACTTCGATCCAGCGTATGCACAAAGACCAATGGGACTCAACATAATGGAATTTAACCCAGAGTTTCCTGAACAAAAAACATTTGTGGTGAACGAAATCTTCAGTATTTTTGAGAAACTTTTCTTAGCAAAATCTCCTGAGTCACTTGGTCCGATGTTTGAGCAATACTTTAGAAATGCGGCGATGCTCGTGCTAGAAGGAATGCCCGTTGGGACTGCCACAATGGCTGATATTCCACGCGTACTCGCAAATACGGAGTTTAGGCGTACGTGTCTTGCGAACTCCAAAAACCAAATAGTAAATCAGTTCTGGCAAGAGATCGCCGAAAAAGCAGGTGGTGATGCGTCTCTTGAGAATATCGTACCCTATATAACTGCAAAAACCGATATTTTCTTGAGTAACGACACGATGCGTCCAATTATTGCGCAACCCAAGTCGGCATTTAATTTTCGCGATATTATGGATAGTAAGAAAATCTTGTTGGTGAATTTATCGAAGGGGCGACTGGGTGATTTGAATTCTGAACTCCTTGGTTTAATAATTGTGGGGAAGTTTTTGCAAGCTGCACTTTCAAGAGTGGATGCGGTCGCAGACGGTGGGCAGGGCATCTCTGATTTTTATCTTTACATCGACGAATTTCAAAACTTTACGACTCCATCGATTGCCACTATTTTTTCAGAGGCACGTAAATATAGATTGTCTCTAAATGTGGCGCATCAGTTTATCGCACAACTTGATGACAATATTCGCGATGCTGTGTTTGGTAACGTCGGTACGAAATGTGTGTTCCGCGTGGGTAACGAAGATGCAGAATTTTTAGAGAAACAATTCCAACCTGAATTTTCTGCGAGTGATATTGTAGGATTAGACAACCGAAATGCGTATGTATCACTTTTGGTTAACGGTAAACCGGTGCGCCCATTCAATATGCGAACCATTGATTTGGATCCGGTAGATATGACCAAAGTTGAGCCACTCAAACAAATGTCGTATGAAAAATATGGGCGACCACTTGCGGAAGTAAATGCTGAAATCGCCGCGAAATACGCAAAGCCTACGCCACCACCGCAACCTGCCGATCCATTTGCTCCACGAGTGTAGAGCTATTATAAGACAGTTTGATGTGGTAAAGTTGCGCTATAAAAATTTAGTAATTCGTAATAATTGCATATGACAAACATAAAAGAACGAACTCTCGTGATGATTAAGCCCGATGGTGTGCAACGGTCACTAATTGGAGAGGTGATAAAACGCTACGAACAAGTTGGCCTGAAACTTGTAGGTATGAAAATAGTAGTACCAACTGCTCAGCGTGTAGAGGATCATTATATGGTGAATCCTGACTTCAAAACAAACGTAGGGACTAAAACAATTGAATCATATAAAAAGAAAGGAGAGACTCCTCCAACCGAGAATCCTGAAGAGCAGGGCGAGTTTGTACTCGATGGTCTAAAGAAATATATGGTTAGTGGCCCTGTGGTTGTGATGTGCTGGGAGGGTGTGCATGCAATTGAAGTAATTCGAAAAATCACAGGAGGTACTGAACCGCGAACTTCAGACGTAGGAACAATTCGTGGTGACTATGTGCTCGATTCATATCAATTAGCTGATACCGACAAACGCGCAGTGCGGAATTTAATCCATGCATCAGGAGATGCGACAGAGGCTGAAAAAGAAATTGCGTTGTGGTTTGCTGCTGACGAACTTGTTGATTATCGTTTGGTGCAAGAACAGATACTGTACGATGTAAACCTCGACGGCATTCTTGAATAGCTTGAATAGTGCAGCATACAATGTTTAGTGTGCGCATTTCGTACAGTGGTGCTATAATAATTTATAGCCGTCGGGCTAACTGCTTATTTGTTTCTAAAGGGAGACTGAATCGTATTATGACCGTGGTTATAGTTCTGAAGTCACCCACCTGGAATTGACCAGGGAAGCCCACGGCACATAAAAACCCACTACTTGTAGTGGGTTTTTATGTGTGCGCATTTAGTCGTGGTAATATTGACGGTAATGGCAAACAAACAATCAAAACTTACATTTCATGGTGGCGCTGGCACAGTTACCGGTGCTAACTTTTTATTTGAGACGGGAAACAAAAAAATTCTCATTGACTGTGGCATGTTACAAGGCTTTAAAGGACGAAAAAGTAATTATGAGGATTTTCCGTATGATCCTGCGACTATCGATATTCTTTTTATTACACACGCGCACGCCGACCACATAGGGCGTGTACCAAAGTTAGTTAAAGACGGATTTCGCGGAATTATTTATTCAACTGATGCAACTCGTGCGTTAACCGAAGTCATGTTTGCAGATGCGGTGCGTATTTTGGCGCGCGAAGCGCGCCAGCGAGGTTTGGATCCCCTATACGAAACGAAAGATATAGAACAGACTCTTGAACTATGGCAGACACAAGAGTATCACGAAGATTTTTCAATTGGCGATGATGTTACCGTACGGTTTTTAGATGCAGGGCATATTTTGGGAGCTGTAATGGTTGAGTTTGAGCGCGGTGGTGTAAAATTTGTCGCCACTGGTGACTTAGGAAATTCACCAGCACCACTTTTAAAAGACACCGACACACTTAGTGGTGTTAATTATATTCTTATGGAAAGTGTGTATGGCGACCGCGTACACGAAAACCGCGACGACAGAGTTGCGCTATTACGTGATGCGCTTATCGATACACAAAAAAATAAAAGAACACTTTTAATCCCATCGTTTGCTATGCAACGCACGCAATTATTGTTGTACGAAATAAATAAAATGATTGAATCAGGCGAAGTACCTGAGATGCCAGTGTATCTTGATTCGCCGTTAGCGAGTAAAGTTACCGACGTGTATAAAGAATACACGCACCTACTTAATGAACGTGTGCAAAAAGAAATTGCTGCAGGAGATGACATTTTTAAATTTCCAAATTTTAAAATTATTGACGACGCAAAAGAATCGCAAGCTATTCTTAATGCACCGTCACCTAAAGTAATCATTGCAGGTTCAGGTATGTCGGTGGGGGGTCGTGTACTTATGCATGAAAAACGTCTTTTGGGCGACATCAACACGACAATCTTGTTTGTAGGATATCAGGGCGTAGGTACTCTTGGTCGTCGCATTCAAGATGGAGAAAAAACGGTAACCATTGAAAAAAAGAAAGTCCGTGTACGAGCGCGTAAAGCAACTATTAGAGGTTTCTCGGCACACAAAGATCGTGATGGGCTTATTTCGGTAGTGGAAAGTACCGCTGATTCACTGAAGGAGGTATTTGTAGCAATGGGCGAGCCGAAGTCGTCTTTATTTTTAGTACAACGACTTCGAGACTTTTTAGGAGTTAATGCACAGGCACCAGAAGCAGGAGATTCAGTGACCATAGACTTCTAAGTATGCAGATGGTTAAAAATATATGAAAACAAAGCCGTCTACCATTATGCTCATGAGTGCACTGGTTTTTTTGTCAGGGGCACTTTCGTTGAATCTGTTAAGTAAGTCCGCATTGGAATCCAAAGTTGTAATTCTTGAGGGAGATTTACAACAGCAACAAGTGTTTGCTGTCGACTATCAAGATTCGATAGCACAACAGGAGCAGCAAATTGAATCGTATAAAGAATTTATCAAAGTTTTGCGAGAGCAATCAAGTGCGTCTGCATACGATTTTTCTAAGATGCGAAGCTTAATAGAGGAGGCAACACAAAATGTTGCAGACATCAGAAAGCTTGAAGAAGCTGACAAGCAGCTTTTAGCGAAGTATTCGAAAGTCTCTTTTTTGAATGAACATTACGAACCTGACAGGTTGGCGTATATTCCGAGTGAAATTGTTTCCTCAGAGAGCAACCTGCAAGTAAAAACACAAGTCCAGCCCTTTGTGGTGGCGATGTTCGCGGCTATGGAGCAGGAAGGACTCGCACCCCGTGTTATTTCTGCGTATCGCTCATTTGGGTATCAGGGTACATTAAAGAGTAATTACACAGTGACGTATGGAACCAATGCTGCAAACCAATTTTCAGCTGACCAAGGGTATTCAGAGCATCAGTTGGGTACTACAGTAGATATTGTGAATGCGACGATAGGATCTGACATGAGTATGTTTGACGCAACAGATGAGTATCAGTGGTTATTGGATAACGCTCATATATACGGTTTTACACTCTCGTATCCAACGAGCAATAGCTATTATAAATTTGAACCATGGCATTGGAGGTTTGTTGGTGTAGCGTTGGCAACGAATTTATACGAGCAAGGAAAATATTTTTATGATTTACCACAGCGAGATATCGATTCGTATCGGCTAAAGATGTTTGATAATTAGAACTGACATAGCTAGTTTCTAAAAAAACACCCGACTCGCGTCGGGTGTTTTTTTGTTTTCTTATTTTACCCTTTCAACAATTCGTTTGAATGTTTCAGGTTGTTCGTGAGCGATTTCTGATAGAACTTTACGGTCAAGCGACACATTTTTCTTGGTAAGGGTATCAATAAATTTGCTGTATGTAGTTCCCAAGGGTCGAAGTGCAGCGTTAAGCTTTACTGTCCAAAGTCGACGGAAGTCGCCTTTTTTGCGACGTCGGTGAGCGAATGCGTGGTTACCAGCGTGCGCGATAGCCTCGCGTGCTTGACGCTCTTTGGTTGAACGACCAAAGTTGTAACCTTTTACGCGCTTTAATACATTGCGACGTGTTTTTAGTGATGTTGTTCCTCTCTTAACTCTAGCCATGATAATTTAATTATTGAAGTAAGTTTTAATCGCCTGTCCCGTAGCCACATGAAGTTAAGCGGAATGTGTGGTACTGGGATGCCATACAATTTATTATTTACCTGGAAGATAACGCCCCCGGTTTTTGTTTGTCATTTTAAGAATGGTAGTGCGCTTTTTAGCTCGGCGTTCGTTTCCAGATTCTTTTGCATTAAAATGGTTTTGCCCAGGTTTACGCGCAATTATTTTCCCGTTTTTGGTAACCCGAAGGCGTTTTGAATATGATTTATTTGTCTTCATCTTTTTCTTTTGACTTCTTTTCCGAAGTATCTCGGCTTTGTTTTCCGCCAGATTTATCTGCCTCGATAACCACTGACAACCCCTTGGGGCTTTTCTTTATTGCGTCGGCTATTTTATATGACTCAGGAATGATTGCAAGGAATCTTTCAAGTCTTTCCTTAAGAAAGGAAAATTCCATATATTTATAGCGCCCCCATAAGAAAAGATCTATTTTTGCTCGGTGTCCTTGTTTCAGCCATTCACCAACTTTTTTTGCCTTTCTGGTCAAGTCGCCTTCGCTCGTTCCAATTTTAACTTGAGCTACTTTTGTTTCTGTAACGTGCGATTTAGCTTTGATTTCTTTCTCTTTCTTTTTTAAATCGTACTTGTACTTTCCGTAGTCGGTAATTCTAGCAACCGGCGGACGGGCTTTAGGCGAAACCTCAATAAGATCGAGGCCAAGCTCTTGTGCCTTTGCGAAAGCGTCTTTGGTGGACATAATCCCAAGGTTTTCACCCTCATGACCAACAACACGTACTTCAGGTACGCGGATACTTTCATTAATTCGTACTTCGTCGTGCATTATTTTTGGGACTTTCAATTGTAAAACTTAATTCTACTGCAACTCCGCCACACTGTGTGCTGAACACTCAAGCTCGTTTTGGGTAGCAAAGCTACGATAAAACTCGCTTGTGAGCACATCACTTTGTGTTGCGAAGTTTCGTAACGAACTCGTTTTACAATCCAAAGTAAGAAACGCCCTTACAAGATTGGACGTGAAATGACTATACCACGCGTGATAAAAGCTCGCAATAGAGTGTGGCTTTGCTAACTAGCTAGAAAGTAAGGGATTTGCTCCAGTAAAAAAGTGTTTTGGTGAATATAATTTGCTACACTAAGCGCGATATTATGAATTACACCGAGAAAGGAACAAAACTACTTGCACAAGCTGGAATTACTGTCAATGGCGATAAGCCTTGGGATGTGCAAATTAAGAACGATAAAACGTTTAAGCGAGTATTTTTGGGTGGAAGTATCGCAATCGGCGAGAGCTATATGGATGGGTGGTGGGATGTAGACGATTTAGCTACTTTTATCGAAAAAACTCATCGCGCTCACATCAATGGCGCGTTTACACGTGCGGGGTTGATATTTCATGTTCTTAAAAGTCGCTTGTTCAATCTTCAAACTCTTCGGTTGTCACTAAAGGTTGGTATAGAACATTACGATATAGGAAATAGTTTATATAAAGCAATGCTCGGCGAGCGCATGATTTATACTTGTGGCTATTGGAAAAATGCACAGACACTTGTGCAGGCTCAGGAAGCTAAATTAAATTTAGTGTGTAAAAAAATTGGTTTAAAAAAAGGAGATAGAGTTCTTGATATAGGAGGTGGGTGGGGAGGCTTCGCAAAATTTGCAGCAGAAAAATATGGTGCCGAGGTAGTTGCTATTACTATTTCAGAAGAACAAGCAAAACTCGGGAGGGAACTAACAGAGGGTTTAAATGTTGAAATTCGAGTTCAAGATTATCGGGAAGTTGATGAAAAGTTTGATCACATTGTTTCGTTGGGAATGTTTGAGCACGTTGGTTATTTGAATTATAGAACATACATGCGCAAAGTTAGAAGCTTGTTGAAAGATGATGGTTTGTTTTTGTTGCATACCATTGGTGGTAATAAGTCGGTGTTTGCAACAAATCCATGGATTGATAAATATATTTTTCCAAACGGCATGTTGCCATCTATTACACAAATTGGAAGGTCAATAGAAAACTTATTTGTGATGGAGGACTGGCACAACTTTGGCTCCGACTATGATAGAACACTTATGAGTTGGTATGAAAATTTTGATGCGCACTGGAGCGATCTTCAGGGCGATTATGATGAGCGGTTTTACCGTATGTGGAAGTTTTATTTACTCTCTGCCGCCGCAGGATTTCGTGCACGACAAAGCCAATTATGGCAAGTTGTTCTTTCTAAGAACGGAATGAGTGGAGGCTACGAGTCTATTCGGTAGAATTGTTGGGCAAACTAGGTTTTGTTACCCATATTTCTTCAAATCTTTTGCATAATCGTGTTCAAATAGTTGCCACATAGAGAGGAAGAAGGCGGTAATAACAGGACCGATAATAATTCCTGCGATACCAAATAATGAGAGCCCTCCCAAAACAGAAAGTAGAATTAGTACATCAGACATGGCAGTTTCTTTAGACACGAGTATTGGGCGCAAGATGTTATCTATAAGACTAATAAGAGTAGCGCCAATAATGAGAACGACAACTCCTTGCCATGTACTTCCTGTTGCCAGCAAAAGCAATCCAGTAGGAAGCCAAACTATTGCTGGGCCTACAGCGGGGATAAGGGCAAATAGTGCCATAACAAACGCCCACAAAGCCGCGCTCTCTATACCAACGGCCATAAACAATATGCCACCAATACCACCTTGCACGAGTGCGATTGCGAAAGTTCCCTTAAACATTGCGTGTACTATTGATACGAATCTTTTGAACAGCATCTTTTCTTTTGCATCACCTAGAGGTAGTACTTGCATAATTCGCTTACCGATACTTTTTCCGTCGCGCAATGTAAAAAAGAGAATATAGAGCGTTAACAGGGTCGCTATGATGGTTCCTGCTGTTGCGCGCCCAATATCAAGCGCATAGACTCCAATTTTTGCACTAAAGTTTTGTGCCAGAGAAACAATTTCGTTTTGTAGGCTGTATGTATCAATACCAAATTGTTTTAAAGGTACTAGTAGCGACTCTAATTGAGCAAGAAAGTTAATTGAAGCTAGATCTCCTTGCGAAAGGCTCACGTACAGTGAAATTGCTTCGCGTGTAACTAATGTACCAATAAAATATATAGGAATAAGCACAACAGTAAGTATCAAAAGCATTGTTAGAAGCGCTGAAAGTGAGGCGCGTTTTTTAGTGTATATATAAATCGACTGATGCACTGGGTGAAAAAGAATTGCAAGTACTACGGCCCAGAAAATAGGCATGATGTAACCGCTAATAAGCCAGCCAAAAAGCGCTGTAGCCGTAATAAGTAGGAGAAAAAAGAAACCCACTTGGAGTGTTTTAAATTGCATACGTTCAGTATACCCATCGCCCTCTTTACTGTCACGCACGTCTTTGTACTATCTTGTAAGTAATGGTATGGAGGTGCGTCTTAAGCAGGAAGCGCGCGACAAATGCGTTATAATATTTTATACATAAAGTTAAACATATTGATATGCAAAAACTAAAAGAACTAATTTTTAATTTTGATTGGTCGCTCAAGTCGATCATTAAACTCGCGGTGGCATCGATTGTAATTGTAGTTGCTATCGCTATTGTGCTAGGTGTACTAAGTAGCGTCGCTAGAAACATTTTCGGGTACAGTGGAGGAAGTGATTATGATCGTTATGGTAACGAATCCAGTTTTGTACAAGAATTTGTTGGTGGTATAGGAGGTTCGTTTGGTTTTGAAGGTGTCTCGAACTCTAAGGCAGGTTTTGCAACACGAGGACTTGCGGTATCACAAGACAGCGCATTATCTGAACCTAGTTTTCTTCCACCTGTCTTTCCTGACGAAGGGGGAGGTGATGCGGAAGACTACGAACGACGCAACTACAACGCTCGCTACGAAACTCGGCGCTTCGAAGAAACCTGTACAGCAATTAGCGACCTTAAGCCTCTTGAGTATGTTGTGTTTAATAATTCCAGCAAGAGCGAAAACTGGTGTAACTACGCATTTCGTGTGGAGGTTGAGTATGAGGACGATATCGTTGCGAAACTTAAAGCGTTGGATCCCCGTGATTTCAACATAAATACAAGCACTATTGAGCGAAGTATTGAATACAGCGATAGCGAACTGGTGATGCAAAAGCGACGCTTAGCTTCGACGCAAGAAACTCTTAATCAAGCAGAAATTGCATTTAATAGCCTTATTGCTCGCGCAACGCGTGAAGGGGATACCAAAACTCTTTCGGAGGTTATAAATAATAAGATTTCAACTATTGATCGCCTCACACAGCAACTTTTAAACACACAAGAGCGTATTGATCGGCTCAGCAAAGGTCGCGGCGATCAGCTTGAACAAATAGAATATGCAAACTTTAACGTTTCTGTTTCGAAAACTACGTTCCTAGATGGACAACGTTTTGCAGATGAGTGGAAAGAAAGAACACAGCAACTTTTCCTTAAGGTAAATGCTACGTTACTTGCGCTTACAGTAGGGCTTATATCATTTGCACTTAGTGCTATCGAATTCATTGTGTTTGCAGCAATTGCCGTTGTGGGAGTCACTATTTTTGCAAAAGCTATGTGGGTAGTGGTAAAGCGAATCTGGCGCTGGAGACGTTAAAAGTTGATATACGAACTAATCAACATCTGCAGTAGTGGTCGAGTCGCCACTATCTACTTTCTGCGAGCGAAATATTTTTTTGTACATCGTTGGTGCAAGTGCAAGTGCTCCTAGTAATGTAAATGCAAAAAGTATATTGAGAGAGAGAACGTCTTTTACGCTTTCCAGAGATGCAATTTGCTGACCTGCAAATGCGTACGCAAATGATCCAGGTAAGATACCGAGCGATGTTACCCATACAAACGTACGCAGTGGTATACGCGTAAGACCCGAAAGGAGGTTAACCAGAAAGAAAGGGAATACTGGAATAAAACGCAGTGTGAATAAATATGAGACGGCATTCTTTTCCATTTCTTCATTAACAGATGCTAGTTGGGTGGCATACTTTTCCTGCAAGGTGACGCCAAGAACAAAACGCGCTGCAAGAAACGAAAGAGTTGCGCCAAGAGTTGCCCCAACGTTTGTAAGTAGTGTTCCTAGCACCGCACCAAACAATGCTCCTGATGTAAGCGTGAGTATAGTAGCTCCAGGAATAGAAAAACCTATAACGATGACGTATACAATGATAAAAATGAGCCCCGAGAGTATTGGGTAGAGAGCAGTGTAATTTTTAAGGGCAACGATGGCGTCTTGGACTGAGGTTAGAGAAAGGTACTCATCAACACCGATTAGCTTTGCTACAATGAATGTACCGATAAATAGTATGACGATGCTTATTTTAAAAAAAGTAGTGCGGGACATAACAAGTATTTTGGATATTAACAATTAGCATGTATGCTAGCATGAATATATGAGCATACACACATACATATGAACAACATTCACATTATTCAATATACATGGGCAGGATCGTGGGGACCTTTTAAAATAAGCGTTCAATGTGGAGAGTGCGGTCTTACCGAAGGTATTATTCGTGATGTTCTAGAAAACGAATTCACCGATGAACCAATTACATTCGAAACAAAAGAATGGTTGCCAAACTGGTGGCGCGTAATTTTTAAGGGTGGGTGGCACGCTCCTATAGTTACACTCAACGGACGCGTTATCGCACAGGGGGCGGTAATTGACAGGGGGTTACTTGCCGCACGTATTCGCGAAGCACTTGTGCATGTTGCCGAACCAACGGGAACAGTTATGTTTTCAAAAGAGGGTTGTTCACATTGCACGCGTGGGAAGGAATTGCTTGAAGGTGCTGGTATAGCATACAAAACACGTAACGTTGTAACTGACCCTCTAGCTGCAAAACAAATGTTTGTAGCTGCAAAAAGACATATCGGAAATACTACTCCAGTGACACTTCCTCAGATTTGGATTGACGGAGTGTACGTTGGTGGCACTAAAGAACTCGAAGAATATTTAAAGAAAGCACCTACACACTAGGTTGAGGCGTTCTAGTTCTCTCTTACGTCACGTATTACTTGTATTCGTTGCGTAGCGGAGCGCTTTTCACAATTTCCAATATTTCGTCATCATCGTCAGTAATAGTAAAGAGGTCGAAGTCTTCGGCAGAAACAGTTTCAAATTTTTCAAGAAGCAATTCTCGGCAGAGGTTTATTATTGGATCCCAATAGTCTTTTCCAACCAAGATAATAGGAACTTTTGGCATTTTGTTTGTTTGCACAAGCGTGACTAATTCAAAAAATTCGTCGAGTGTCCCAAATCCTCCAGGGAAGTAGAGGTACACCTCGGCAGAAAAGAACATAGTGACTTTTCGTGTATAGAAATAGTGGAAATTTACTCCATGCGTAACATACGGGTTAATGATTTGCTCCATTGGAAGTTCGATATTGAAACCAACAGACGAACCGCACGTTTCTTTTGCGCCGTGGTTTCCAGCTTGCATAATACCTGGTCCGCCACCAGTCACTACAGTGAATCCTTCCTTGCAAATACGCTCACTAATCCCTTTTGCTTTTTGGTAGTATGGATGCTCTTCAGGGAAACGTGCTGAGCCGAAAAAAGTTACCGATTTAGGAAATTTTCGTATGGCATGGAATCCATTAAGTAGTTCCACTTCTGCGCGCGCGGCGCGCGCATGAAGCTCTTCTTCAATATCAGTATCCATCTTATGTGGGCCCGTTAATGATGCTTCGGGTACGTTTATAGTTTTTTTGTTTGGGTCGTGCTGAATTTCAAACTCATGTGCGTGTTTCCCAAGCGGATGTTTTTCTTCTTCTGTCATAATCGTGCATTATACATGTAAATTTAAAATTGGTGGAAGAATTCCTAAAATATGAAAATGGTTGCCTTTCTACGTAGAAAGGCAACCATTTTTTATGTGTGCATCGGCAATTTCAGCCTTTGGATTTATAGAGTTCTTCAGCACATGCCTCTGCAACACTTCTTGTCGCTGACACATTTCCCGAAAATTTAGGCCAGGTGCCTTTTTCGATAAGTGAAGTTCGGTTCCAACCTGAGCTCTCCTTTTTTAGGGCGGCCAGATTTTCATCGTAATTTTTGGCAGCTCTGAACCTTTTGACGCAAACGGGAGTCAGTGCTTGTGTTACCGCGGTTCTTGCTGTTTTTTCTGCAAGACTCTTGGCACCGCCAGCGGTATACCAATCACCCCACATGAAACCGAGCGCGGCAGCTCCAACGCCACCAAATAATACAGCAACGATTACGTTTCCAGTCGTAAAAGATCTTTTCTCAGCCATGAGAAATCTCCTGTTGTTTAGCGAGAGGAATCCCTCACCTTCTAAAATGAGTGTGACATAGAAAAGAGCCCTGCGCCATTGAAATGACACTTTTGGCGTGTGGTATAGTGTTTTGAATGAGTGTCGAGGATACACAGAAAATACAAGAAATACTTTCGTTTTGGTTTGAAGAAGTGACCTCGAAACAGAAGTTTGTAAAAGACCCTGAGTTTGACGCGCTAGTAAGCGAGAAGTTTAAAGATGTCTACTGGGAAATAGTACGTGGTGAAACCAAAGATTGGAGAAAGACACCCGAAGGGCGACTTGCAGAAGTTATTGTACTCGATCAGTTTGCGCGCAACATGTTTCGTGATGAGGCACAGTGTTTTTCGGGAGATGTTTTGGCACTAAAGCTTGCGAAAGAAGCAGTATCGGTAGGAGATGATAAAAAGGTGCTAGAAGAACAGAGAGTATTTTTCTATATGCCGTATATGCACAGCGAGTCGAAAGAAATCCACAAAAAAGCATTAAAGATTTTCACTGAATATGGGAACGAGAATAATTTAAAATACGAAATATCACATAAAAAAATCATTGATCGTTTCGGTCGCTATCCACATCGAAACGAATTACTAGGACGCGAATCTACACCCGAAGAGATAGAATTTTTGAAAGAACACTCGGGGTTTTAAATATAAAAAAAGACCACTGGCGAACCATATGGTCTTTTTTACAGATTGTCTTAAAGCCTAAAGTAGATTGTTGAGATGACGGTTATAAAAGTTACGACAGCTGCTGCAAAGTTACTCAACATAAGAGGTGAACTTCTTAGGAAAAATCCATGCGCGCTAAATCCTGTCTGTATGAAGAAAAGAATTACAAGGGTGAAAACTGATATTCCCTCAGTAACATTTGTTTCCCAGATCTTCAACAACTGTGGAACCATAAAAAAAGGGTTTACAATTCCTACAATCCAAATAATGCGTTCCCAACAAATCTTTTCTGCAATTTGCTCACGGGTCATTAATACGTCCTTCTGTTAGATAGCCTATAAGAATTGATACTATGTATACGCCATAAAGTCAATTTCTCGCAATGGTTCAATAGCTTGGCAACACTCAAGTACAACAGACAGTTAACTGTCTGTTGTATGACTGAACATACATAATGTTGGGGAAGAATCAAAAGGCTACGCCCGAGGAATTAGAGTTTTTGAAGGAATACTCTAGATTTTAAAAAATAATTAAATGGGTATTTAAATGTACATTTAAATACCCATTTAATTATGCATGATATAGTAAACGTATATGGGCAGACGTTCTCTTAAAGAAAGAAATACTCGTAAACTGAGTAAACGTGACTCAAGCTACGTACTTACACTGCCAATTGAATTCATTCGTGAATTAAAATGGCGCAACAAGCAAAAGTTAGTGGTTGAAAAGAAAGGGAAGACACTGATAATTAAAGATTGGGAGAAGTAACGTGAAGGTTAATACGCTACACACGACCTGTGGAGAACTCGAATGGACTAGAATGTATTTTCTAGTATTATATATGTAATTAGAAAGTTTGTAGTAATTACACAATACACAAGTATGAATATCACAAAAAAACAGCACGCGGTACTCGACTATGTTCGAGCGCATATTGAAGAAAAAAGTTATTCGCCATCACTTGATGACATACGAAAGAATTTTAAATTTGCATCAGTTTCTACTGCGCATCACTATGTTACGAAGCTAAAGGAGGCGGGGTACATAGAGTGTGACGAAGGACGCTCACGTGCAATTAAAATTGTTACCGAGGAACTTCAGGACGGTTCGATTCTCAGCCCGATGGTTGTGGACAGCATCGCCATCCCCATTGTGGGAGCCGCTAACTGTGGCGCTGCGAGCCTTTTGGCAGAAGGAGAGGTAGAAGGGTATGTAAAAGTAACACGGTCACTCTTGCGCAGGCGTGATAATGTTTTTGCCGTGCAAGCCGAAGGAGATTCTATGAATCTCGCTAGTATCGACGGGAAGAATATTGAAGAAGGTGACTATGTGTTGATAGATTTTCAAAATATTGATCCAAAAGATGGCGATTATGTACTCTCGGTTATCGACGGATGTGCAAACTTAAAGAAGTTTTACAATGACCCAAAGACTGGAACAATTGCACTTATACCAGAATCAGACAACAAGGCGCACAAGCCAATCTTTATTTCGAGTGAAGACGACTTTATGATAAATGGTAAAATTATTGCGGTTATAAAGAAGTAAGTGAATTCATATGACAGTAATTAACTTTTCAGGACACGAAATAAATAATAAGACAGTACCTGCTCTGATGGGTGTAATATCCAATGAAATTAACGATGGCGTAGAAGAAATAACTTTAGCGTTTTCTTCACCAGGTGGTCAGGTTACTGAAGGTATCGCATTATATAACTTCTTGAAAGGTGTGCCGGCGAAACTAACTGTGCATAATATAGGACAAGTTGATTCGATAGCGAACGTTATTTTTATGGCTGGCGACGAACGGTTAGCTGTCCCAACGAGTTCTTTTTTCTTTCACGATGTTGGTATAACCGTTAACGGTAACATTAGACTCATTGAGGAGAATCTTAACGAACAACTCTCTATAATCAGGAGAGATCGCAAGAAGATTATTGACGTCATGACTGCCGACTCTGACATTTCCGAGAAGCGATTGAATGAATTGTTTTTGCATAGTGAATCAATTACACCACAAGAAGCTAAAGATAATGACATTATACATGATATTAGGGCATTTGTGATACCTAAGGGAGAAAAAATACTAACTCTGAATTTTCAATAGGATGCTACGAATTGATGGTTTGTGTTGTGGTTGACAACACTTTCTCTTAGGTGGGGGCTTTTCACCACAAGTTGCTAATAGAACCAGTGGTTGAAAGAGTGTATTTATAGGAGTAGAGTAATTATATGGAAATTATAATTGCAATAATTGCCACATGGATATTGCTACATTTTTATGTGTATGACCACAAATCCCAGATTAAACGTTTATGGAAAGAGATTTTCAAATATGCTCATGAAATTGGCAAATTCAAAAAAATGGAAGAAGAACACGGGAGTATCATGGAGGCTCCAGATTTTCTTATACGAAGGAAGGATAGGACAGGAAAATTAATTAATGCTTTATTAGATTATCACTATTCAGACTCGGAAGAGGAGGAAGATTTGGAGTATATAAATGGTAATTCATATTAAATTAAGTAATGAGCTGGCTTAAAGAAAACTAGATTCAAACCTAATAAACTTAACTCAACTTTGAAAACTTGAATTAAATCAATTTTTTCAAATAAATGTTGTTAGTAGAGTTATATAGGGGTATATTCATTACATGAGAAGTAAACTGTTTACAAAGAAAGGGTTTGTTTCTGTCCTGGTTTTAACGCTGATGATTCCTCAGGCAGTCTTTGCTGCTTGGTGGAACCCTTTTAGTTGGGAAATGTTTGCTTGGCTGCCGTGGGCCACTGAACAAGTGATTCAAATTGAGAAGAATCCAGGTATGTCGATTCTGATCCCAGAAGCAGAAGCTGATTTAGATACCATGTCCGAGCTGGCACAAATTCGAGAGGAATTGGCAAAAGAAAGAGCTGCTCGACTTAGTCTTGAGCAAAAGGTGAACGCAAGAGGAGCTATTCAGACAGAAGCACCAAGGCAGGTTGCGACTCAAAAGCCCAAAACAAGCTCTAAGAAGGACGATGATAAGTCTAAGGTATTTAGCACACCAAGTGGAGCGTTAATTGACGCAGATGGAAATGTTATTTCAGGCTCTGAAAAAGACACTGAAGATATAGTTGTAAAGACAGGAGTGCTTACAGGCGAAGAAGTATATGCCCGCGTTGCGCCTTCCGTTGTGCTTGTAGAGTCGTCTGCTGGACACGGCTCAGGCTTCTTGGTGGAAGGAGGTAAATACACGATGACTAATGCGCATGTAGTGGGTAATGATGAGTTCGTCAGATTGACGCTTCAAGATGGTTCTAGATTTGACGCACCAGTTTTAGGTAAAAATGAATCAGCAGATATTGCTTTAGTTTTTAACCTTTACCAAACCAGTAAATCTGTCTCATATGGAGGCACAGATGTATATAGTTTAGGCACTGGTGCCACGGTTTTTGCGTTAGGGTATCCTGAAACTTTGACCAAAAACATTACTTTTACTCAGGGAATAGTTTCTGCGAATCGCCAGGAGTGGATGGGGCGTTCTTCCATTCAAACAGACGCTCTCATTCATAAAGGTAATAGCGGTGGGCCTTTGGTAAATAACAAAGGGGAAGTAGTTGGAATTAATACTTGGGCTTTATTGGGTGGAGGTAGTGGTCTGGGGTTTGCAATTCCTATAGACTATGCGGTCTCTTGGATACCATCGTTGACGCAATACGGACAAAGTCGATATGAAGTGTATCCAATAGGGAGCACTCTGACTATGAAAAAAAGCGTTCGTGACCGCTTCGCACAGAACCCTCAGTTGTCATGTGGGAAGTTATTCCAATTCGCAGAAGAAAATGTAAAGTTATGCGATTTGTATCGCGACTATGGGAATGACTACGACTGGAATTTTGTTGATTAGTTAATCAAATAAAAGACCGCCTTAAAAGCAGGCGGTCTTTTATTTACATTGTGGAGGTGGGGACTTTTCACCACAAGTTGCTAAGTATAATTTTCGTCCTTCGGACTCAATTTTACTAAGCACTCCTGGTCTGGACTCAGCCCTTCATCGTGCTTAGGCACGCGGGCTTCCGGCTGTTCAATTCCTACATATTCTTTAAATATGCAAAATGCACCCTCGCCTAAAGCGGCTGGGTGCATTTTGAATATTGTGGAGATGGCGGGAATTGAACCCGCGTCCATGAAAGTCTGCAAGAATGCGTCTACAAAGTGTAGTTTACTCTAAGTTTAAATATAGTGTGTAAAGAGTAAACAAAACCACACCATTAGGAGTTGCACAGTTGGCACATTTCGTTGTTACTTCACAAAAAATGTCATTACGCCATATTATAATATGACTCAATCCATTTTTTGCTCGTGCCTAGAACTGCATCCAACTGTGCAACTCCTAAATATATCGATTTCCTTAATTTAAATAACGAAGCGGATCAAGAACGTTATCGATTTCGAAAGTTTGACACCGCGTTTGCTCTATCGAACGTCAGGCAAGGCGATGGTCGCTTAGGCGGTTACGCGTAAGCGAAGCCGAAATCCTTCATCTGTAAAGGTGAGAGAACTCCGCGTGTAAGTTTATTTACACTTATGGTTTGAGTATTTTTTAAGGAAGTATACTCACTTCCACTTTGCACATAAACACAGGGCTTCCTGTCGAATCTAGTCACCCCCCACTTTCAATCTACAAGTAGATTGAAAGTGGGGAACGGCTATGAGCACAAATATTATTTACTTTTCATTTCTCGCTCAATCGAGATTTTCGTCTGGCGCTCTTTAATTTTTTCGCGTTTATCTTTTTGTTTTTTACCTCGCGCGAGTGCGAACGAAAGCTTCAATACGCTTCCTTTATTATACAACGAAATAGGTACTATTGTCAATCCTTTGGCCGAATCCGTTCCTTCGAGCTCCAGTAATTCTTTTTTAGAAAGTAATAAACGGCGTACTCGTTCAGGGTCATACGAATTCGGAGTATTTTCGGGTTGATACGGCTCAATGGTAGCGCCTACAAGGTATGCTTCACCGCCACGCACTAAAACGCGCGCGCCAACTAGACTACCGCGTTTTGCTCGAATCGACTTAACTTCGATGCCCAAAAGTTCAATTCCTGCTTCAAATTCCTTAAGAAACTGAAAGTCGAAACGAGCTCGTTTATTTTGTATAAGTGCCATACAGAAACTTTAACATAAAGAGATATATGTACACATTCGTTTTCAGATTTCCCTAAAAGTGTAGCGATTAATCGCTACACTTCTGAAGGAAATATGAGCACAGAGTTTTGATGATATTGACTGGAGTCTATTTTTCAACTTGTTTTGCAAGTGCTAGGGCGCCCTCTTTGCTCAGAGCAAACGCCATTGTTCGTGATGCATGGCAGAACTTTGCATCCGCGACACCACTAACTTTTTGAAATTCTTCATCAGCCAAGCTCGCCCACTCTTTTGGAAACAGAACTCGTGTTTTGAATTCTCGTGGACGTATTCGCATGGCCTGCGCTCTCCACGAGCCAATGTCCTTGTCGTAGGGCACTATGACCACACTAAAAGGAGTATCGCTTGGGAATAAACGTGACGGAACCAGAGTTTCAAACACTGGTATAGTGCCGGTATAAGATTCAATTGCATTTTGTATTAACTTTCGTGCTTCAACATCGCCACGAGCTTGTGCAATCGCTCGCTCTATAATTCCTTTTGCAAAAGCAACGGCATTAGGAAAGTAAGTATCATGGTGTGACTCTTTGCCCCACGGAGCACGAAACGCTTGCACTAAATTATCGATGGTTGTTGGACGTAATGTTTTATGTTCAGGGTTCGATTTATACGAATGAGAGTTATTGTCAATAGCATCGATATCTTGCACAAGTTGTTCGTCAACGAATTTTGCCACTTCTTCGTTGCCCGTGACGTCTACGCCTACATGTTTCCATATCAAACCAAACGCAGCATATGGAATTCCGTTTTCCCGTACGGGACTTCCGATTTGGTGGTGGTCGAATCGTTTTGCTTCGGGATCATATATACCACCCACATCAAGTACCCAATCTGCCTTGCGTATAATATCTTCGTCGCGAGTACGGATTATCTCGATATTGTTTTTGCCAAGAGCTAATTCTAAGGTGGCGACGGCGAAAGTATCGTCAGCGTGAAATTCGCCACTGTGCGCAGCAACTACTATTTTTTTCATAGACTTACTATATCCGTCTTCACAATTTCAAACAAGGTTTACGTTAAACTATGTCAGTTAACTGACATAGTTTAACGTAACAGTGATAAGTTTCGTCGTAATAGTCCCTACAACCTACTGCCTACTCCCTACAACCTAAAACAGTGCATCCTTGACAAACTTGTGTTACAGTGTCGGCCTATATGAAAGGACAACAAAAGCCCTCAAAGAAAGGCGCAAAGAAGAATATTAAGAAAGGAAAGAAGCTGTCGACCTTAGAAACTATGGCGCAAATTCCGAAGGGCAACTTCTTGGTGCAACTTTTAATTACGTTTATAGTTTTTGGTCTCCTACTTTCTGCATACTCCTCAATCGCTAGTTTCTTTGTAGAAGAAGAGCGCGTGTCACTTTCGCAGCTTGCGATTGATATTAATTCTGGAATCGTGAGTGAAGTAAAGGTAAGCGGTGAAAATCTTAAAGTTACCTACCCAGTACCAACTCAGGAAACGCCTGAAGTACAGCCAGCATCAACAACAGCTACAGAAACAGAGCCAGAAGAAATAGTTAAAAAGTCTAAAAAAGAGTCGGAAGCTTCTCTTACAGAGACACTTGTAAACTACGGAGTAACTGCCGAAGCTCTTGCTGCAGTTAGTATTACAATCGCTGATCCTAGTGGTTTTCGTTACTGGTTTGGAACATTGGCACCACTTTTTATTCCGATTATTCTTATCCTGATTATCATTTGGTATTTATCTAGACAAATGAAAGGTGGTGGGGGTATGCAGGCGTTTACATTTGGGCAAAGTAAGGCTCGTATGATTAGCCCCGACGATAAGACACAGAAAGTTTTATTTAAAGATGTTTCGGGAGCAAAAGAAGCCAAAGATGAGCTACTAGAAATTGTAGACTTCTTAAAAAATCCTAAAAAGTTCATACAAATTGGTGCAACTATCCCTAAGGGGGTAATGCTTATGGGTCAGCCTGGGACAGGAAAGACACTGCTTGCTCGTGCTGTGGCAGGAGAGGCAAATGTGCCGTTCTTCACTATTTCAGGTTCTGAATTTGTGGAAATGTTTGTGGGAGTCGGGGCATCGCGTGTACGTGATTTATTTAAAATGGCAAAAAAGATTGCACCAGCGATTATTTTCATCGATGAAATTGACGCAGTAGGGCGCGTGCGTGGTACAGGAGTAGGGGGTGGAAACGACGAGCGTGAACAAACACTCAACCAAATTCTAGTTGAGATGGATGGGTTTGAGCCAAACGAAAAAGTAATTATTATGGCGGCAACTAATCGCCCTGATGTACTTGACCCCGCATTGCTACGCCCAGGGCGATTTGACCGACGCGTTACTATCGATTTACCAGACCGAGAAGGACGCGAAGGAATTCTTACTATCCATTCCCGCAAGAAACCACTAGGAGCAGACGTAGATTTGAAAGTTATTGCAGAGCGAACTCCTGGATTCTCGGGAGCTGACCTTGCAAGTTTGATGAACGAAGCGGCAATTCTTGCAGCTCGAGAAGAGCGTAAGGAAGTTACACAATATGACCTTGTTCGCTCAATCGAAAAGGTAATGCTTGGTCCTGAGCGGAAAAGCCATGTGTTGAACAAAAAAGAAAAAGAAATTACTGCATATCATGAGGCAGGACACGCGATTATTGCATCTATTTTGCCGTACTCAGACCCAGTTCACAAAATATCTATCATTAGCCGTGGGCGTGCTGCGGGATACATGCTTAAGTTGCCGTTTGAGGATCGCAGGATGCAATCGAAGAAAGAATTTCTTGACGACATTGCCGTTTCTCTTGGTGGGTACATTGCAGAAAAAATGATGTTTGACGATGTCACTACTGGGCCTTCAAACGATTTACAAGTTTCTACGAATTTGGCACGCAACATGGTAACGCGCTGGGGCATGTCGGATAAATTAGGAACTATCGCACTTGCTGGAGATAATGGAAAAACTTTGTTTGGTTCAGGAGTAAATGGACACGAATCTTCAGAAAAAGTACAGAGTGAAATCGACTCAGAAGTGAAAAGTATTATGGATAACGCATTCGAAGTGGCAACTAAAATAATTACAGAGAATAAGATTGCTTTCGTTGCAATTGCCAAAAGACTTATTGAAAAAGAATCAATTGAACGTCCAGAGTTTGAAGATATACTACGCGAGCACAACATAGTGGTGAAGAAAAAAGAGGATATTGAACACGCTGGGGTATAATCAACTCTAATGGGGAAAGGAATAGAAGGGCATCCACAGAAATCAGAAAACACTGCCTCCGCGCACGAACTTTTTGATGCTTTAGTTGCAGGTGACTTGAAAGCAGCGCAAAAACTAGAAAACGAAGTGAAAGATACCATTGACACCCACTGGGCTGAGCGTGTGTATCCTTTACGCGACGAAATAAGCGAATTTGTTTCTGAATTAGGTACACACTTCAATGACGCTGGGGAACAGCAACGAGTTATCGAAGCATTGCGTTTAATGTTTGACGTTCACGTTGATCAAAAAAATCGTATCGATGGCACGTCGGTCGTGTCACATACTCTTGCTGTAGGATATGGTGTTCTTCGCAACTACCCAACGGCAACTTCAGATGAAGTTATTGCTGCCCTCCTGCATGATTCTATTGAAGATAGACCAACGCTACTTGCCAAAATGGGGAGGGATGTTGATCTTGCAAAAGCGGACGAAGGTTTCTTGCGGAGTGAGGCGCGCGCGTTTATACAACAGCGTTTTGGCGACAGAGTGGCGAATCTTGTACATGGTTTAACTAGTCCATTGCCGTATCCGCATGACGACGATCTCGACTACGAGGCGCCAACGTCATCTTCCGTCGATATCTACCGTGAGTACATGCATAGCTTGCTTGCAAGTGGAGACTCAGGACTTATTGCCATCAAGTGGGAAGATGCAAGACAGAATTTACCACTCGATAATCTAGAAAAAAATCTAGTAAAAAGTGGTAATGGGCAGGAAGTTGGGGAGACTACAAAAAAATCTGAGTCGTTGCGCCGAAAGTATGGTCCTGTATTGAAGCATGAGTGGCTGTCGTTTTGGCGTGACATAGTGGACACGGAACACTCCTTATATGCACAGCGTGAAGAATCGTTGACATTTATTGAACATTTATTACGAACAGATTATAAAGAAAAAGACTAAAAGTTATATTTTTTAGATGTCAAAGAGCTTGAGATTTACGATCAATTTTTAAAGTCGAACATATGATATAATTAAATAACAGAGTGTTCACATGTTCATTTATGGCTAAAAGAAAGGAAAAAGAACTTGCGTTAAAGTTGAGAGAGCAGGGTAAAACCTATTCTGAAATAAAAGAACGCATATCTGTAAGCAAGGGCACATTGAGTCTGTGGTTACGTGATAAACCACTTTCTTCTGAGCGTATGCGAGAAGTGCGGGATAATAGTCAGAAACGAATTGAAAACTATCGCAACACCTGTAGGAAAAGAAGAGAAAAAATTTTGTCACATGCTTACGGAGTAGCTGAACAAGATATTGGAGATCTTTCTAAACGTGATATTTTTATTGCTGGTTTGTTTCTATATTGGGGAGAAGGCTCCAAGCAGGATCATGCAGAGATTGGACTTTCAAATACTGATCCAGCAGTACTTAAATTTTTCTTGAAATGGCTAGATGTGTTATCTGTACCAAAAGATAAATTACGTATCCGTCTGCAATTGTATTCCGACATGGATATTGAAAAAGAAAAGCAGTATTGGTCTTATGAATTGGAGATACCAAAGAGTCAGTTTCGTAAACCGTATATTAAGAAGTCTAAGCTTTCTAACGTGACACATAGACGAGGAGGCTTTGGACACGGAACATGTGTAATTTTATACGGCAGTAGAGAAGTTAACGATTATGTATTACAAAGCATGGAGTACTTACGTAAAACAGTTGAATAAGTATAATATGTGACGTACGATGCAACGTATATTTTCCGCCTATAGCTCAATTGGTCAGAGCATCTAGCTTATATCTAGAAGGTTTCTTGGTTCGAGTCCAAGTGGGCGGACAGCGTTAAGAAAAACGAGCACTACTGGCTCGTTTTTTAGCTGTCCGAGGCGGAGCCATGTCTGATTGAATTGAAGACAGGCGAACCCAGACCAGCACCCCGATGAGTACTTCCTATTCTACTAATTTGTTGCCACTCATAAGTAAACAGGGGCGAAGTGCTTAGTAGAATTGAGTGCGCAGCACTAAAATTATACTTAGCAACTTGTGGTGACAAGTTAAGGAAACTTGTATGAACCGTATATACGGTGTAGTGTCTGTGTAGATACAATTGTGTGTTAAGCGAACCTCGCATGATGCGAGCCATTTGCGCTATCAGAAAGAAGGGCTGTCATATAGGCGGTTACGGCTGCCTCGGCGGTTTAAAGTTATGGATGGAATGCTTCTTAGGAAAACTGTTGCATTACGAGAAGGAATTAAAAAAGGAAAGCTTAACCCAGTTTGGGTTGAGTCGATGCTTCAGCAGGTTGTTGAAGATAATAGGTCGGCTGATTTTTTACTCCGGTCCGTTTGGCGAACACTTAAACGTCCGAGTCTTAAGGAGATTGGTATTCTTCTTGAGCGAACAATTGAAGGGTACCAGAGAGGTTTTGAAACCAATCTGAGAGAGCGCTTAAACTCAATGAATTGGAACGATGGTCCAGATGAGATTGATCTTTGTATCGTAACAATGAAAAATCTCTTTCTTTGTCGCAGAGAGCATCCTCTTGAAAAAGAAGGGCTTGTTATTAAGCATGCGCTTGATCAGAGTTTGAAATTTTGTCCAGATTGGGTTGTACCAGCATTGGTTTTGCATGCTGAAAAAACGTGCCCAAAACCAGAAGATGAAAACGAGCATTTTCAATTCAATCTATGTCTTGCGACAGATGAGCAAGCTGGCGACGGGTTTGGAGTGTTCTTCCGACGCGAATGGTATATGCACAGCAGAGATACACAACATAATGTATCTTGGTCGAGTAATATTAAGTGGCTATTCGTGAAACCAAGACTGTAGTTCATTATAGTTACAAAAACGCCATAACGCCCCAGAATCACTGGGGCGTTATTTTTTATACACACGACACATGAATATAAGATATTTTTATACTATGCTGTAAGTATCAAGCAGAAACTTCGTCTTCTGTATGTATACGCAATTTTTATGATTAAAAAAATATTTACATTCGGTGCTCTTGTAGCGGTTATTTTGGTTGGTGTGCAGGTTCAACGAACCGAGGCTCTTTCGTGTGCTCAGCCAGAGCCTAATAATAGTTTTATTGCAAATGGAGGGATGATTTTCGTTGGTTCAGTAACCAGTAATGTTTCTATCGGTACAGCTTTCGTGGTTAGCAATTCTGTGGACAAACGGAAGGTTACATTTAACGTGGAGCGAGTCTGGAGTAATTCGACGATTGCAACACCGTTTAGTGTTGTTGATAATGTTCCTCCTGTTGGAGGTCCTCCATTCGGTGATGAACGAGATCCGTGGGGTTTCCGTGACACATTTAAAGTTGGAAAACGTTACATTGTTTATGCCGAAATACAGGATGGTGAGTATCTTGTAAACATAGGAGCGTGTGCATCTTCGCGTGTAGCGTCATCACAGGTTATCGCAAACCTTACTGTAGAGTTAGGACAAGGATATGTACCTAAGCAGACGGTTACGAAACCACCAACAACAGGGGGAACGTTTACTAGTGGCTTACTTGCACAAATTCAGAGCCTACTTACATTAGTGTCTTCTTTGCAGCAACAGTTGGCAAATATTGAAAATAATACAGTAGTGAATGATTTTGGGTCTTGTGTTGCCAAGACAGGAATTGTGCTCGAATCGTATCCACGACAGTGTATATATAATAGTCAAACATTCGTAGAAGTTATTAAGAACACACAACCACCACCTCCAACATTTTCTTGTCCAACGCTATCGCAAAATTTATGGCAGGGAGTGAAGGGGCCCAGTGTTGCATCATTACAGCAATTCTTGCTCTCTGCAGGTACATATACCTATCCTGAAATTACTGGGTATTATGGACCCGCAACACAGCAGGCGGTTGAAAAATGGCAGGCGCAAAATGGTGTAGTGAGTTTTGGAACTCCTAACACAACAGGATATGGAGTGGTGGGGCCCGCAACACGTGCGGCGATTTCACGAGTGTGTGGTGGAGTGATTACAACACCCATTACTCCCATTACACCTACTACTCCTACGGTGTGTACGCTTGAATACGCACCTGTGTGTGGACAAAAGCAGGTGCAATGCTTCACGACGCCGTGTAATCCAATACAAACTACATACTCGAATACGTGCCAACTCAAAGCATCGGGTGCACAGTATCTCCACGAAGGACAGTGTCGTACTGGTATCCCGCCAATTTCTGGAAACCCTGTTATTCAAGGATTTACTGGACCTACTACATTACGCATAGATGAAACAGGTATTTGGAAGATTAGGGCAAGCGATCCGCAAAACGGACCACTGAGTTACAAAATAGATTGGGGCGAAAGGAAATATAAAAGCGCATTTGACTCAATTACTGCTTTGGCTAATTACGGGTTTGTACAAAATGCAACATTTACGCATACCTATAAGTTTGTCGGTGAGTACATCGTTAGTGTAACCGTGCGCGATAACCAAGGGTTAACAGCTAAGACTACTATTACTGTGTCTGTTACCACTGATGAGGCCGAAATAGGTTTTGATATTTCTCCGACAACTGGCACGGCTCCTCTAGCTATCACTGCCACAGCAACGCTTCCTCCTCGATCGGGATACGATCTAGTAGAAATATGCGGACCGATAAATATTGGAACCATATATTGGGGAGACGGCACCCAAAGCCAACCTACTCGTTTAGGATGCAGTAGCCAAAGAATAGTCACATTGGTGCATACGTATCAAAGTGGCGGTACGTACCCAGTTTCATTTTTGGGAACTGATGGAACGACGTATTCTAAAACGTTAGTTGTAGGCAATGCCCTAGTTAGTGATCCTGCTTCCGCGTCATGTGTAAGTAGTGGTGTAACATATAGCGAAGGTTCCAAAAGAGAGTGTATTGATAGAGAAAATGATGGTTCTGTTGAATGTGTATCAGATGCGTCGTATGCATGTCGTGCGGGAGCGTGGCAAATAGAAGGAGATGTGGGAGGGCGAGTTTGTACCTCAGGTACCAATTATGGTGGTGGTTACTACGAACAGTGTATAACACCCAACGACACGTTGAGTGTCTTTCAGCCGTCAGGAGGATTTTATAATTTCGGCGACGAGATTAATGTCAGATGGTCAACAAATATATCAGACACGAATTCAGGAATGTATCTCGTACTCGAAGATTCGGTAACGGGTACGCGGTTTACTTCTACAAAAGTAAATAAATCAGATGGGCAAGCAACAATAAATGTAGGAAGTAGTTGCAACTTCTTCTTTTCAGACGGTATTGATGGCGCGTGTACAGTACTCAGAAACAATATTTCTAACGGAGGTCTCCGCTATCGTATTAAGGCGGTAATCTATTCTCCCAAAAATGCTTGCTTTGGATTCTGCGCTCCAGGAAGCACTACTACCACTGAAACTATAATAGAATCGTATTCACTCCCATTCACGATTAGCTAAAAATTAGACATATCCCCGTATGTACTTTGTAGGTCGAGGTCTCAGCGTATATTATGAAGACATGAAAGGCTCTAAAGCGTTTTTGGTGTTCGCACTTGCGACAGTTATAGTCGCGAGTACTCCTTTTACAGTGCAGGCACAAACGGCTGAACAATTACGTTCTCAAATTTCTCAAATACTTGCGGAAATTTATGCACTTCGTGCACAACTGCAACCAGGAATAGTTTCGCCGAATATTCCTGTAGTTCCTCTTGTTACTCAGGTGACGCCACCTACTTTAGTTACGCCACGTATAAACTACAATGGTAATCAGTTGGCTTTTCAGTATCAACGTTGCCCTAATGCGCAATTTAATCTTGAACGCGGCGACCGCGATCGCAATGTTGGCGGAGAAGTCACGGCGATACAGCAATTTCTTGCACAAGATTCTCGTTTGTATCCCGAGGGAGATGTTACGGGGTACTTTGGACCTGCAACCGAGCGCGCAATTCAGCGTTTTCAAGAGCGTCACGGTATTGTTTCCGCAGGAGACTATCAGTCAACTGGGTATGGACGGGTAGGACCACAAACACGATGGGCTATTAAAAATTCATGTGGAGTCGCAGGAACTAATTCATTTAGTATATCGCCGACGGCAGGGTTGGCACCCTTACAAATTTCTGCAACATTTGAATTTCGTGGTTCGTCTTGTACTTCGTACCAACTTGATTGGGGAGATGGCAGTGCACCATTAGCACAACAAGCAGTAAGTCCTGCAAATTGCTCGAACGACACTGTGCGCAAGCAAGCGACACATACGTACACAAGCGCAGGAGTATATGCGCCTACACTTCGTATTGGTAAAGGTTCAGTCTATGCAATTCCTATCGTGGGACGAGCAAATATAACTGTACAAGGTGTAGGAAGTGGAACTGCGTCACAAGCGTCTCTTGTTGTGTCACCTGCACAAGGTAATAATGTTCCACTGGTTGTGCAGGCTACATTGCGCTCGAATACTCCTTCGTCGTGTACATCGTATGAGTTGGATTGGGGCGACGGTACGCAACCTATTCGAAGAGAAGCAAGTGGATTTGGATGTACAGTACTCGATTCTTTCACACAGCAATTTACTCACACCTATCAAAATGTGGGAGTGTATAAACTGCGAGCACGAGCTGGACGGGGTCAAATTCCAGGTCTTGCTGTTATAAATCAGCTTGTCACTGTTGGGACAGGCACTGCAGGTACATTTCCAACGAATGCAGGGTGTTTTGTACAACCAAGTAATAACGGTATTTTTGGCGCCGCACAGGCACGTATTCTTTTTGGAGGTTCACTTTGTGATGGGCAACTTACGTACAATGTTGATTGGGGAGATGGAACAGTGAGCCCATCTCAAATATGTGCAGATCAAAACGCGCACTACGAACAATTAATACACACATACAGTATTCCTGGTACCTACACCGCACGACTCAACCAGTTGCATCCCAATGCGCGTTTTGCTGAACAAACATGCTCTGTTGTTATTTCCAGTAGGGGATCTGCCGCTCCAGGAATTATAATTCCTACGCGTGATTCGATTAATTGGACAAAAGATCAAAGCTCGCGCACCGTCGAATTTACGGCACTCATTAACGCAACTCGAGAATGTAACGGTGGTTTATACACTATTTACTTTGGAGATGGAAGCGATTCCCTACAACCGTATCCTGCAGATGCATGTCAGCTTTTCACTCGTACGGTGAGTCATACATACGCTCGGGATGGTTTATACACAGCACTTTTGCTCAAAGACGGCATTGTTGTAGACCAAGCTGCGCTGCGAATTACTAGACCAACCAGCGCTGCGCAACAAAATCTCGCGTCAGCATTTTCGGCGATTAAGAGTTTAATTCAAGTTATTTTTAAATAATTTTTTATGTACGCACGAATTACAGTCACGTTGTTGGTTCTAGCAGTAGTAGCTACTCCTAGTATTTCGCGCGCTGTTTTTGATAACAATCAAGTGTTACAACAAATTGCTCAACTTTTAGCACGCGTACAGATATTACAAGCGCAATTACAGAAAATTGAAGGACGGCAAGCTGCAGGGCCAGTCCAAATTGTTTCAATAGGAGGGAGTGCGCCTACTCTTGCGGGTGGAGCGTGTTTGAGTATTTCGCGCACGCTTAGGCGAGGTTCTGAAAGTAACGATGTGACAAAATTACAGCAATTTCTTACTACTACAGGTGACTATACCTATGGAGAAATAACGGGATATTATGGCTCGGTAACTGAAGCGGCGGTACGAAGATGGCAAGCAAAAACTGGTTTGGTTTCAGGAGGGTCTCCTGCGACGACAGGGTATGGGGTTGTTGGGCCACAAACTCGTAGTGCAATGAGTGCCCGTTGCACTGGAGCGGCTAGTAATGCTGCGGTTGCGAGAGATTTAGTGGTTACACCAACACGAGGCCCACTGCCGTTACAAGTGACCGCAACATTTTCACTAAATAGTTCTTCATGCTCCTCATATTCTCTTGATTGGGGCGACGGTACACAGCCACTTTTGTTTGATGCGGCAGGTGCTAACGCATGCACAAAAGACATAGTACATAAACGCGCAACACATACATATCGAGTGCCGGGGGTACATAGAATTACTTTTAAAGCAGGGCGCGGGTCAGTTGCATTTGCGAGGATTGTTTCTCAGATTGATGTTTCAGTGGGTGACACGGCGCCAGCAGGATTTTCACTTAGTCCCACCTCTGGTTCTGTTCCGTTAGCAACGAGCATTACATTTCCAGTGTTAAGTTCAAGTTGTACATCATACGAAGCAGATTGGGGAGACGGTGCGGTGGATAGACGCGAAGCATCAAGTTTTATAAATTGTTCACAAGATTCTGGAACGGAATCGCTCACGCATGTGTACGAAAATGCGGGTAGCTATACAGTACAGTTTAAAACAGGGCGGGCACCGCTTGCTCAATTACCTATAAACGAACAGTGGAGTGTACTTGTTAGAGATGACATTGTTGCGGGATCAACAGTATTTATTTCACCAACGTCGGGTATAGCTCCACTCACCGTTAGTGTAGATATGTTTGGGTTTGGAGAAGCGTGTACATCGTATTCTCTTGACTGGGGAGATTCATCATCGTTACAAGAGTATCAGGCGACTGAATCGGAATGTAGTGGAGCACAATTCAAAAAAACATTTACCCATACGTATATTGCCGCTGGTAATTATTCAATCAAAACAAAAGTGGGGAGCCAAGATACACTGCGCAACTTACCTTTAAGCACGCAAACAGTTGTAGTCGGAGCAATCACTACGGATGTACTGTGTGCATCAAGTACACCGGTGTGTGGTGAGGTAACATCTTCATGTCCATCAGGGTATACGTGTTCGCCAATTTATAAAACGTATTCAAATCGATGTGATCTAGATAACCAAGGTGCCCGTTACATCAACGACGGTCAATGCAATTTGTAGAAACCAGAGAACCACATGTTAGAATGAAAATAATGAAAAAGAACCTCGTTTGTGCAAGCACTCATAAGAAACTTTCGGCATCCGCTCTAGCAATCTTTGTGCTTGGTATACTTCTCACTCCAACTCTCACTTCAGCTAATTCTCACGACTTCGTTGCAGAAATCAATCGTCGTGCAGCAGAGTTGGCACAACAAAAGAAAGTGCAACCTGCAACAAAGACTACAAAACTCACCACAACACCAATTACTCAAACCTACACCCCGAAACGCAATCCTCTAACCCTCACCATAGGTAGTAAAGGAACACGAGTTAGCGAACTCCAACGCTTCCTTACTCAAACTGGAGACTTCACGTACCCAACAATCACTGGATACTTTGGTTCAGTAACAGCAACAGCAGTAAAGAAGTACCAATGTAGGTTAAACATAGTGTGTAGTGGAACTCCAACAACCACAGGATATGGACAGTTAGGTCCTTCGACTAGGAGAGCTGTGACAGAACGACGTGGAATCTCAAATATTACACAAGCTCCAACCACACAAACAACGACCACACAACAACCTGCGGCTACTACAGAATTCACTCTTACCAGAAACCTGTACATAGGGACACGAGGAAACGACGTTACTAAACTACAAACATTTCTAAAAACAACAGGAGACTTCACCTACCCAGAGATTACTGGATACTATGGGAATGTCACAGCTCAAGCGGTGCAGAGATACCAATGTAGAGAGATGAGCATTTGCGGTGGAACAGCGAACTCCAATGGATATGGAGTCGTAGGGCCGATGACACGCACGGCGTTTCGAACTGTGCGAACACAGATAAGTGGGGGTAGTCGAATAGGACCGACAGCCGTTGCGCCACGATCACCAGCTGTCAAGCCAATATTACCGGCTACGAAACAAACATCTGGTACTACTTCTGGCGGCGTCTCGTCATCAGCGCCCGCACCAATAGTCGTTCCGTCATCATCAACACCACCACCAGTGACATACGCATGGAACACAAGCTCATGGAACTCTTGCTCAAACAACTCACAATCAAGAACAGTCACGTGTAAAGGAAGTGACAGCAACACATATTCAGACTCTAAATGTACAAACACCAAACCAACAACATCAAACACATGTGTATCAACGCCAGTAACTCAAACATCGATAAACAAGGCGTGCTCTATTAACGGAAAAGACATAACAGATGGAACAAACACAATTGCATATCAAACAAGCTCAGTAGACTATGGAAGTATTTGCACGTCACAAACAAGAACATGTACCAACGGTACTCTATCAGGAGCGTACACATACGACTCGTGTTCAGTTGCTACACCAAGCTCTTGTGTATTAAATGGTACAACAGTGACACACGGACAATCTACAACTGCATATCAAACAAGTTCGGTTTCGTTTGGCAACACTTGTACACGTCAAACAAGAACATGTACAAACGGAACACTGTCAGGAACATACACCAACAGCTCTTGCTCAGTAGGAGATGCACAAGCCTGCTCATTCAACGGACAAACAATTGCACACAACACAACAGCGACCGCTTACCAAAGCGAGTCGGTGCCATTCGGAGGAACATGTGCACCGCAAACACGAACATGTTCAAACAGCACGTTATCTGGTTCATATCAGTATGGTAGCTGTTTGGTAGATAATCCACCACCTCCAGTTATACAGCCTACACCACCGCCTCAAAATCAATCATGTACCTTTAACAACCAAACTGTTATATCTGGTAGTTCTGTAACTGCGTATCTGTCAAGTTCGGTTTCTTATGGACAAAGTTGTCAAAGCCAGACCAGGAGTTGTAGTAATGGAGTGCTGGGTGGAAGTTATGAGCTTGCTGAGTGTAGTGTGGGGGAGCAACAAAAAGGTGTGCGCGTAGGAGCCTACTACTCACCGTGGTATGTGAGTTACGATAAAGATTATTATGTAGTTAATAATAATCCAGACTTACCAAAATCTAAAGAAATGACATTGTTCAGGGCCTTAAAGCTAGGAAAAAGACAAGCCCTACTAACAGATGAAGGTGCAAAAGCTGGTACATTTCGATCTTGTGAAAACCCTAATCCTTTTTCTAATATATGGTGCGATCAGTTGCCTAACCTATCAAAGATCGTTGCATATCCGAGAGACAACGTTTCGGTTAATGGTCAGGAAGTGTACTTACCAATAAATACTGATGAACTTAAAACCATATATGGAGACTTATCACTAGATGTGAATGATCCAAATTTTGAACCAACGGGCACAAACTCTACATGGAAGAGATTTAAAGGAATCTTGACTCTAAAGAAATTCTGGATGACCAAATTAAACCAGCCGTATTTTTCAGTGTTTCTTCCTGATTCCTACAGTGTATTTCCAGAACCAAAGGTAAATTCAAAGTTGAGATATTCCCAAGCAGAATTGGCAAGTACTGTAAATTTACAAAAAAAGCTCGCTCATGATTATGGAATCGATTACTTCACACTTGAGTGGTATTGGGGATATGATTCCAGTAATCAGTACAAGGAGGTAGAAAATAAAACAGCGCCGATAGATACATTTTTTAATACTCCTCAGTATGAAGATTTTACAATGTCTATTATGTGGATAGTTCAAAATAGAGGTAAGGTGCTGGGGCTTTTTGATACTCCACATGAACAAGACACTAGTTCTGAGGCAATGAGTGCTATGTGTGGGAGATTAAGTGGATACATAAATAGTGATCAATATACAAACTTTGATGGTAACCCGGTTTTATTTGTGCAAGGATTTGAACAACTTAGGATAGGTTCGACTGATACTCAAATCATAAATGGCTTTAATGTATTTAAGCAGTGTATTTTATCCCAGACAGGTAAAAATATTACTCTTGCAGCAAATGGAAATGGTATATCCAATAAACCTCAATATAGTAATTTGCTCAGGGATGCAGGATTTAAATACATAGTAGGGCAAGGTCCTGAGTGGGGAGCTACACCAAATTATGTAGATTATGGGCAAAATCTAATCTCACATTTAAATGGAATTCAATCTTCTTTTAGCTCTCTTCAAGTGATACCAGCGATATATCAGGCGCATCATCCAGAAGATGTTGCAAAAAATGGTAGCGGGCGGTATAGACAAAACAACGAATTGAGTGCACTCGACGCAAACAGTAAACGCATGTTGTCTCCAGGAAGAGATGTCGTCAATGGTACTACTCCTCAAAGATTTAAATCAAACTTTAATAAAGTGTATCAAATAGCCGATAATAAAGTTCGATTCAGTGGTAATGATGCACCAATATTGGTGTATACATGGAACAATTGGCTTGAGGGTACTACGCTAGAACCGGAGGAATTCTTTCAGTGTGGGTATTTGGACTCTATTCTTGCGATAAAAAAACAATTTAATGGAGAGTCATATACCCCTAGTGAGCAATGTCCACCATATGTTTTGCGTTAAATAAAAATAGCGCGATAGTACTAAAATTGAATAGGTAAATGGATTGCAATAAAAAAATCAAAAATCATTTTCGATAGACACCAGCGTAAATTGCGCCACCGAAGTGCAATGTGTTAGCTATTCCATATGCAATCCACTCAGTCGTGACTCTATTCGTTTCGCGATTTGAGGATTTTTTTCAAGCATGGGGTCGCTTTCGATAAGTTTTTTCGCTTCGTTGCGTGCTGCTTCAACCATCTTTAAATTTTGCATGGCCTCCATACCGAGATTGGCAAAGTAAAAAATAATTGTGCCTGTAGCACGAATGTGCTACAATGGTAAACAATCATGAGAAACACTACCGCAAAAGCAAAAGATGCCTATATTCACGCTCGCGTTGATAAACAAGTGAAAGAAAGGGCACAAAAAGTTCTCGGCAACGTCGGTATGAGTACCACTGATGCAATTAATTTGCTACTACATCAAATAATATTCCACAAAGGACTTCCCTTTGATGTGCGGATGCCGAATAAAGATACTCGAGTAGCAATCAAAGAGACTCGGGCTGGCGGTGGGAAACTACATACAGGGCGGACAAAAGATATATTTCAGGAAATACTAGAATCTGACGAATAGTGGGTATGAAAAAAGTGCGTACCGCAAGCAAGTTTCGTCGTGATTTCAAACTTGCAAAAAAGCGCGGACGCGATATAGATATTCTCACTGAAGTCGTGGAATTGTTGCGCGAGGGGGAAATTCTCAATGAGATGTGGAAAGATCATGGCCTCAGGGGTGATTGGATCGGTTCTCGGGAGTGTCATTTGACCCCTGATTGGATGTTGATATACGAGATTGCCGAAGATGAAATTATTTTGCAACGAACTGGATCACATTCGGATTTGTTTGGATAGGGCATTGCCTGCTTAGGTTAGCTGCAAGGTGTTAGCTACTCCATATGCAATCCACTCAGTCGCGATTCGATTCGTTTCGCAATTTGTGGATTATTTTTAAGCACAGGGTCGCTTTCGATAAGTTTTTTGGCTTCGTTGCGAGCGGCTTCAACCATTTTTAAATTTTGCATAGCTTCCATACCGAGGTCTGAAACTCCCCATTGGCTTGTGCCGATAAGTTGGCCGGCGCCACGCAGTTTTAAATCTGCTTCCGCAAGTGAAAAGCCATCTGAGTTTTTTTCAAGTGCTCGTATTCTTGCGAGTGAACTTTTTGTTTTAGTATCAGAAAAAAGATAGCAATATGTTTGAAAACTCGCACGTTGTACACGCCCGCGAAGTTGATGCAATTGTGAAAGTCCAAAGCGCTCAGATCCTTCGATAATTATCATAGTTGCATTCGGAACGTTTACCCCAACTTCAACGACTGAGGTAGCAACAAGAATGTCAGTATGTCCCTCCTCAAAAGAGTTCATCGCTTCTTCTTTTTCTTTTGGGGTCATCTTTCCGTGTAAAATTTCAACGGAGTACTTTTTAAATGGCCCGTCCTGCAAACGTTTTGCTTCGGCGCGTACGGACTTCACTCGCAGTGCGAGCGCCTTATTTGGATCAGGTTCGTCGATACGTGGACAAATTACGTACGCTTGCCGCCCATTTAATAGTTCACTACGCACGGCGGTGTATACCTCGTCGCGTTTTGATGGCGTGACAACTTTTGTGACGATTTCTTTTCGTCCTGCAGGTTTTTCATCAAGAATTGAAAGGTCGAGGTCACCATAGATGGTAAGTGCGAGTGTCCGTGGAATAGGAGTTGCTGTCATTGAAAGCAAATGTGGAGAAGACTTGTCTTTCTGTGCTAGTTTTTTACGCTGGTTTGTTCCAAAGCGATGTTGCTCATCGATAATCACGTACGATAAGTTTTCGAACACTACATTCTTCGAAATTAGCGCGTGTGTTCCCACCACAATAGGAATTTCGCCATTCGCGACCCATTTCGAGAGTTGTGCGCGGGAAATCTTTGTTGCCTCTTTAGGGTTAACTTTGGAGGGAAATTTTTGACAGCCACTTCCGGTAATAAGGCCAATAGGAATAGGGGAATGCTCGAATGCTTCAATAAGCCCTGCAAATTGTTGCTTGGCAAGTATTTCAGTTGGCACCATATAGGCAACTTGCGGTTTCGCGTACTTCTTTCCTTCAATGTGTCCGCGAGCTATTGCGTACATAGTTGCTGCTGCAACGGTAGTTTTTCCTGAGCCCACGTCACCTTCAAGTAAGCGCGACATGGGGTAGGATTTTTTAAAATCAGCAACGATGTCTTGAGTTGATTTTATTTGTGCGTCGGTCGGCGTGTAGGGAAGTGCGTCCATGTAACTTTTAAGTGCTTCTTCGTTGGCGTCTACATAAGGAGCCT
>CAZPQI010000004.1:0-36427 GCA_964589005.1 uncultured Candidatus Saccharibacteria bacterium
CGCCTTCGGCGCGGTCGTCTTCCATCCTTTTAGAACAAGAAGTTTCAATCTGCGGAGAGGACGAGATTCGAACTCGTGGTACCTTTCGGCACACATCGTTTCCAACGATGCGCGTTAAACCGCTCCGCCACCTCTCCAAAATACATACAAGTATATAATACTCGTATGAAAGGTAAAAATACACTATTATTAAAACCTAATGAAGGAAATTAAGAAAAAATATTCGTGGCATGACGTAGCACAACAAAATTTACGTGGCTATACAATTTTTCTTGATATAGACGGGGTCCTTATGGCCGATGGTGAAGACACTATTACTAAAGAAATTGTAGAGTACGTTACTAAACTGAAAGAACATAACGACATTCACATAGTTTCAAATTCATTTCGGAAAAATAGGTGTCGATACATTAGCGAAATGCTCAAACTTCCGTGGGTAGACTCCCCTCACAAAAAACCTAGCACGCACATCTTGAAATACATGGACTACGACAAAACGAAACCTCTACTAGTAATTGGAGACAAAGTTCTCACCGACGGAATTTTTGCGTATCGTATCAAATCTGAACTCGTACTGATTAAGCGACGAACCTATCCAAATGATCGATGGTACATAAAACTATCTTATATAATCGACGATGCTTTCTTTTCTTTCCTAAAATCCTTGTACACTTTTAGGAAGATTCTTCCATACTGAAGTGCGCTAGCATATGACAAAACTAATGCACTTACCGACAACCCAACAGTTGCGTAATGTAAAGTGGTATTTGAACCAACGGTGAGTTCAAATAGCGCCGTTGCGATGAAAACAAACGTAAGAAGTGTCTTCAATTTTGCACTAAAAATCGCCTGTATAACCGCAATGTGTGCGGTGAACATGCCGCGGATACTGTCGATGACAAGATCACGTACTATTAGTAATAGTATAACGACATCAGGAACGGTACCTGTTCCATACAATATTATCAAAAAGATAAAAGAGAGAACCTTGTCGGCTAACGGATCGAATACTTTCCCGAAGTCGGAGATCACTTCAAACTTACGAGCAAGATAACCGTCAGCGAAGTCTGTGACTGCGGCAACTATAAAAATAACGAACAGATATGCGTATAGAGACTCAGGCGGAAGCGAAACAAGAGCGATTGCAAGAAAAGTTAATACGATTCTTAAAATTGTAAGTATATTGGGTATGTATGTAATCATGTCATGTTACGTCACTAGCTTAGCAGCATGTGGCAATACTCGAAACTCAACGTCGTTACCAAATCCAGTAAACTCATCTCCATCAATATGTACTTCGCCTGAGAAATTTTTAAAAATATAATTCTCGTTCTGTATTCGTCTATGTTTTAAAACTTCTGAATCTCCAGATGTTAGATAAAAATCATACGCTCCCTTTAAAAAACCCCAAGCTGTTTTGTTATGTAGTGTAATGCAATGCAAACTTTTATCGTTAGGAGCTATGCCTCGTGCAGGTGTAACACCTGCAATATTTAAATGATTGCAAATTATTATACTGTGCATCTCTTCGTTATCGAGATCGGAACTACTTACCTCAAACTTTTCTTTGTCATATGAGTGCATAAAAAGAGAGGGTATTGAAGTGAGATACGCGAGTGCACCAAATCGTTTTTTCATATGTCGTTTTGTGTCTACTACCACACGAGAAGCTATTCCGAAGCTGACCATTATGAAAAAAATGTGCTTGTTATTTACTAATCCTAGATCCACTCTCGTGGCGCGACCACTCACTGCCTTATGCAGAGCACGCGTAAGACCGAAAGGCAATCTAAAAGAAAGTGCTGTTATATTTGCACTCCCGAGTGGGAGAAAAGCTACTGCGTACTTCTCTAGCGAGTCTTTCTCCCAGAGTTCTTGAAAAACACCACGGAGTGTTCCGTCACCTCCTGCCGCAATAAAACGCACTTCGTCGTACTTATCTGTCTTTCGTACTATTTCGTCCCAATTATAATTCTCACCCTCTACTATTTCGTACGAAAGATTTCTTTTATCGAAAAAACTTCTTATGCGCGACCGCACTTTCTCTTTTTTGCGCCCAGCGCGCAGGTTATATACAACAATAAAATGTTTATCGTCTTTACCAATAGGTTTTTTTGATTCCGATGACATACGCTAATGCATTTACCCCGAGGTTTAAGAAAAAAGTAGTAACAATAAGTATCGTTGCTGGCACAATCCCCCAAACAGTAAACGGTAGTGTTCCGATTATGAATACCACGATGTAGTCAATTTGGTCAAGCGGAATGCTTGGTTCCCCACTTTCCACACCTAACTGTCGTTTAATGACGCTTCCAAGAGCATCTCCGAGTATTACAAGTATTCCTACTATTGTTCCGTACATAATTACTCCGAGTAAAGAATCGTATGCTGAAGTAAGTATAGTTAAAGAAAACGTATCGTAATACTGTATTAATACTGTAATTAGTGCTGCAAATATTGCAGCAAAAACACCTCGCCATGTTTTGTTTGTCCCTAGTAAAGGTTTTTCATTCAATAGTCGCCCTCCATCAATAGGTTCGTCCAAAAATGGAAGAATATTAAATTTGGCTGCAAATACAGGTGCCATATTTGCCACAAAGGCTGGTAGTGCGAGATACAATAATTCAAGAATGATCATATTTTTTGTATTGGCTCATGATATTTCCATCATACTCTTTTGTCGCGTAGTGCCGCTACCCGCTCCTCCATTGGTGGATGGGTTGAAAATAATTTTCGTATCATTTTCCCTCTTTTTCCTGTCGATCCAAATGGATTGCTTATAAACATATGAGCAGTTGCACTCGAAGCGCGTTTCATTGGTTGGTTGTAGTTATTAATTTTTTCGAGTGCAGAAGCCAAACCTTCGGGATAACGAGTAAGCAACGCTCCCGAAGCATCCGCTAAAAATTCGCGCTTACGGCTCACTGCAAGTTGCATAAGTTGCGCCACAATTGGGCCAAGAATTATTAACGCTATACCTGCTATCAATAACACCGGATTGCCGTTTCTGTCGCGATTACCTCCGCCAAACAAAGTAATACGCCACACCATGTCAGAAATAATTGCAATAAAGCCAACTAATACTATTGCTACTGACATCACTAAGATGTCTCGATTACCAATGTGTGAAAGTTCGTGAGCAAGCACTCCCTCGAGCTCAACTTTGTCGAGCGTTTGAATTAGGCCTGTGGTAACAGCAATCGCTGCGTTCTCGGGATTACGCCCCGTTGCAAACGCGTTGGGCGCAGGATCGTTAATGACGTACACCTTCGGTTTAGGAAGCCCTGCTGTTATTGCAAGATTCTCAACCATATTATGTACATCCCTAAATTCTTTTTCATCCGCAGGTTTTGCGCCTGATGCCGCGATAGCGATTTTGCTAGAAAACCAGAATGAACCCACATTCATCGCAAGTGAAACCACTACCGCAAACAAAAGTATTATTGGGTTTCCAAAATATTGCGAAGCACCCCACCCTACGCCAACAACCACAACCAAAAACACCAACATGAGCATCCATGTTCTGCGTACATTTTGTGACTGATGTGTGTACAACGATGCCATGGCACTATTGCACTGATTCTAAAAATATCTTTTCTACGAAACCACCTCGATTTCTACGAAGTTCGTTTTGTGTTTGTTTGAGATTTTCTCTAGAGATTTCGAACTCAGTAAGCACTGCATCCATAACTTCCGCTAAATCAGCGAGTTCTTTTGTTAGTGACACTTTATCGCTCGCGTCATATCCTGCCTGGCGCACCTCTTCTGCTTCTTCTATAAGTTTATATAGAAGTTCATTACGAAACTCATCGGCATCCATGATGCGAGTAGTTGGCATTTCGTCATTCGCTCGAATAATTTCCGGAATCCTGTCGCGTACTAATTTTCCATAGCGTTTCTTCATTAGAATTAGCTGGTGGTGTTCGCAAAGTCTACCTTCACTGGATCTTTAGCAGCTGCCTCGTCATCGCCGAGCTCGAAGAAATCTCGCTCTACAAATTTAAACATGTTTGCAATCATATTTTGTGGGAAAGATTGCACGGCAGTGTTTAGGTCACGTACGTTTGTATTGTAAAAACGTCGCGCTGCCTGAATTTTATTTTCAGTATCTGAAAGTTCAGTTTGTAATTCAGAAAAGTTTTGGTTTGCCTTTAGATCTGGATACGCTTCAGCAATCGCTAAAAGTTTTCCTAGCGCTCCGCCAAGTGCCGATTCGGCTCCTGCCATTGCAGTAATTTGCTCTGCGGTAATATTTGTAGGGTCAACATGGATTTGTGTAGCTTGTGCACGTGCTTGCGTAACAGCATCCAATGTTCCACGTTCGTGTGAGGCGTAGCCTTTTACTGTTTCTACTAGATTCGGAATAAGGTCGTAACGACGTTTAAGTTGCACATCGATGTCTGCCCAAGCTTCTTTTGCCCGATTAATAAGTTGAATAAAAGAGTTGTATGACCAAATGGCCCACACTATTGCTACGATGATTATAATCCCTAAAATTGCTCCAATGCTCATAATATAATAAATTTACTTGTTAAGCTGCTTGTTGGTTTTTTATTTTGTCGTCTAATTTCTGTACCCAAGTTCGTAATTCGTCAATTTCTTTTGCATATCCTTTCATTCCCGTTGTTCTTTCTTCTAGAGAATCAAGACGACGATTAATATAATTCAATTCTCGGTTGATATGCTGAAGTTCATTTTCTATTTTATCTAAACGACCATCTATTCCATCGAGTCTGTTATCTATTCCATCGAGTCTGTTATCTATTCCATCGAGTCTGTTATCTATTCCATCGAAACGCTCACTAAAATTACTCTTGATAAACTCAACAGACTCTAAAACATCTTCAATTGTTCCCTTTGTACCCACTATTACAGTATACCCCAAGCGCTATTTTTTCTCTACAACATTTGGTGGAGTTTCTCCAGCAAGAAACGCAATAATATTTTCTGCCGCCATGTCACTCATCTTTCCACGTGTTTCTTCTGTTGCTGAGGCAATATGTGGTGTAATAACGACATTCTCAAGTTCGGCCAATCCTTCTGCTAATTTTGGCTCTTCCTCATACACATCAAGTGCAGCTCCTTTAATTACTTTATTCTTAAGCGCTTCTACCAGTGCTTTCTCATCAATTACGGGACCTCGCGACGAATTAACTAAATATGCGGAATTTTTCATGCTTGCAAGTCGTTCGGTGTTAATGAGATGTCGTGTTGAATCGAGCAATGGCACATGCACACTGATAACGTCAGCTTCCTTTAATACATCGTCAACACTTCCATAGAATGTAGCATCAACGTCTTCCATATATTCTCGCTCCTCAATATCGTAGTACGCAATATTCATTCCAAGTCCGTGATGTGCAATCTCTGCGACACGTGAACCAATGCGTCCTGCGCCTAAAATTCCTAGTGTCTTTCCTTTTAAATCTGTCCCTAACATCATCATTGGTCCCCATCCGTCGTATTTACCAGCGCGTGTGAATCTGTCTCCTTCAGCAATGCGGCTGGTAATGGAAAGCATCATGGCGATTGCATGTTCGGCAACAGTATCGGTGAGTACTCCTGGAGTGTTAGTCAAAGTCACCTCTCGTTCTTGCGCAGCATCTAAATCCATATGTCCAAACCCCACGGAATAACTTGCAAAAACCTTAGCATTCGGCGCCGCATCAAAAATCTCTCCATCAATTTTGTCGGTTAGAAGCGGCAATACCGCATCAGGATTATACTCTTGTAGTGCAGCAACTAATTCCTCACGCGTAAGCACGCCTTCTTTTTCACTTACTACTACAGTATGACCTGCGTCTTTAAGTTTTGTAATTCCGCTTTCCGGAATTCGCCGTGTTACATAAATTTTAGCCATGATAGTTTGAATGTTTAGAGATTACTAAAGAGTGCGAGGCGTGCTGTTACTACTTTCTGCAGTGCGTCGCGTCCACCGTTAAGATACCGGTATGGCGCAACTTCATCTGGGTTCTCGGCGAGGGCCGCTTCAATTCCCTCACGATACGCCACACGAATTTCGGTATTTATATGCACTACGTTTATCCCTGCTGTAATTGCAGCGGTGAAATCCTCATCAGTAAGACCAGAGCCACCATGCAGAACCATTCCTGTTTCATTATCTAAAACCTTACGCATACTTTTAACTAATTCGATGTTAAGCGCTGGATTTGCACGTCCCTTTAGCATACCGTGCAAATTTCCAACAGCGGGCGCGACCGCGGTCGCGCCCGTTTGTTCAACAAAATTTTTAACATCTTCAGGCGTTGGCAAAGAATCTGAAATATCGTCAGGGATTTCGTCTAGCATTTTGCTCGAAGTTCCAATGTAACCAACTTCTCCTTCAACAATTACCTCTCGTCCACTCTGGTTTGCATACTCCACAACTTCTTTTGTGCTCGCGATATTTTCCTCAACAGAAAGTTTCGAGCCATCAAAGATTACTGAATCCATTCCTGCGTCAATCGCTAATTTGCAACCTTCTACACTGTGTGTGTGATCGGCATTCGCATATATATCAATTCCAAATTCTTTCCCTGCAGCGCGAACCATGGCAACCATCTTTTCTAAACCTACAAACTTACTCTCCCCTTCTGAAACTCCAATAACAACAGGAACTGAAAGTTCTTTAGCGGCTCCTGCGATTCCGTTGAGTTGATTTGAGTCGGATATATTAAAGTGCCCGAGTGCCACGCCATTAGATAATGCTTTGTCCATAGTTTCCTTAAGTGTTTTCATCATAGTATTTTACCATACTCATTTTATGCTACGATACTTTTATGAATCCCGTTAGAAATTTACTAGTGTATCAAACCAATTGTTTAAATTGTAACGAAGATTCTTTTCTTAGTAACACACTTGCAATTATTAATAAATTTCTAACGGGATGAAATACAAATTTGTAGGATTGGGGGATATTGTTACCGACGCATTTATAGAACTTAAAGACGGAGTTCACATTGGGAGTGACGAGCACGGTGAAGAATTACGAATTCGCTTTGGCGATAAACTTGAATACGAAAATGTAACCGTGGTTCCAGCTGTTGGTAACGCCCCTAATGCTGCTGTATCCGCATATCGCTTGGGTCTTTCAACTGCTTTAGTGACGGACATTGGAGACGATGATTTTGGTAAGGAAAAACTTCGCGCGCTACAAGCTGAAGGAATTGATACTAGTTTAGTTGAGGTGCATGAAGGAATGCAAAGTAACTATCATTACGTACTGCGCTTCGGGGCTGAGCGAACAATTTTAATTAAGCACCACGAATATCCCTACGAAATACCAAATTTTGATGAAGCGCCTGAATGGATTTATTTTTCAAGCGTTGGCGAACACGGAATAGAATATCATCATCAATTAGCAACATATTGTAAAGAAAATAGCGTAAAGCTCGCATTTCAACCCGGAAGTTTCCAAATTTCTTTGGGGAGTGAAAAAATAAAAGATGTGTACGAAGCATGTGAAATTTTTTTCTGCAACAAGCAAGAAGCTCAACGGATTTTGAATTCAAAAAGTGACGATATGAAAGAGCTCATCGACGGAGTTCGAGCGCTTGGGCCAAAAATAGCAATGGTAACCGACGGACCTGACGGAGCATTCACTTCCGACGGAAATGGTTATTGGAAAATGCCTATGTATCCAGATCCTGCACCGCCAGTGGATAGAACTGGCGCCGGAGATTCATTTTCCAGCACTGTAGTTTCAATGCTCGCCGAAGGACTCTCGTTACCCGAAGCAATTCAACGTGGACCGATAAACTCTATGAATGTAGTACAGCATATTGGTGCCCAAGAAGGACTTCTGACACGAGACAAATTAGAAGAGTTACTCGCCGAAGCGCCTGACAGTTATAAACTCGAAGAGTTGTAAGGAGTAACTAGACTGATAGAATAATATATATGGATGCTATACATTTGCGCAATAAAGAGCGTGGTTTCACCCTTATTGAACTTTTAGTTGTTATTGCAATTATCGGACTTCTGTCGAGTGTCGTTCTTTCTTCTTTGAACTCTGCACGCACTAAGTCACGCGATGCACGGCGTTTATCTGACATAAGACAAATACAAACCGCACTTGAGTTGTATTTCGACGATGTAAGCCCACCTGAGTACCCAGACCAAGATAGCACTCGAGACGTACCACTCGTTCTCAAAACTGGTGGATACTTACCATCACTACCTACTGACCCGCGCACAGGTGACTCATATTATTATGACAACCTCACAAATGCAGACGCTTCGTGCTCTGTTGCGACAGGCGTATGCACAAATTATGTTCTCGGAGCCAACCTTGAAGGAACAGGACATAGCGCCCTTTCTGGTGATATTAACGGAACAGTGGCGTCTGTGAATTGCGCCGATCCCGTGTATTGCGTACAACCGTAGACTTTATTATTTACTTTCTACTAAGAACTTTATTGACTGCTTCGATTATTGAATTCGAATCCAACTTGTATTCTGCAATGAGTTCTTCCTGTGTACCTGACTGCCCAAAGACATCTTTGACTCCAATAAATTCCATTGGTGCGGGATTGTTCTGAACGAGTAATTCAGAAACTGCACTCCCTAATCCTCCTATTGCTTGATGCTCTTCAACAGAAACCACGGCCCCCGTTTCTTTTACCAATTCAATGATAGTTTTTTCATCAAGAGGTTTAATAGTGTGAGAATTTAATACCACACTACCGATTCCTTCTTCTTCAAGTTCTTTTGCTGCAACAAGTGCGTGATGTAATAGTGGCCCACATCCAATAATGACCACGTCCGGCGTATCGGCGCGAGCAAAGCTCGCGCCGATACTACTGCCTACTTCCAACTCCCTACTCCCTACTGAACGCCACATTTCGTATGCCTTCCCTATTTCAAAAAATGTTTCTTCTGTTGTCATAACAGGAGTGTTTTCTCGTGCAAGACGCATGTAGGTCGGAGCGTCGGTTTGAGCAATAGCAATAGTAGCTCGTCGTGCTTCATGTATATCACATGGCGTTATCACGTGCATGCGTGGAATAACGCGCATAATTGCCATATCCTCAATCGCTTGGTGTGTGCCACCATCTGGACCAACTGAGATTCCCGCGTGACTTCCAATAATTTTTACTGGTCGATTATTATATGCCACAGTTGTGCGAATCTGTTCCCAGTTTCGCCCAGGAGAAAACATGGCGTACGACGTAATAAATGGAATCTTCCCTTCCGCAGCGAGTCCCGATGCAACCACCGCAAGATTTTGTTCAGCTACTCCCATTTGTATAAAGCGATCAGGATATTTTTCAGCAAATGCTTTCATGCGCGTCGAACCAGTTAAATCTGCACAAAGCCCCACAACATTTTCATTTGAGTCGGCAGCTTCTACCAAACCCTCTCCAAAACCATTACGTAGTGGAACTTGTTCGACGTCAGTATCGAGAACTTTTTGGTTTAATTTTTCATTATTATTGCTCATATATCTTTACCAGTATATCATGACGGTAATGATATATAGCTCTCTTATTCAGCTTATTCAGCGAAAAATGTAATAATGTTTCCTTTTTCCCAAAAAATAATTCTGCTTGTTTTAGTAGCAGGCTTTACTACAGTCTCTTTTTTATTTTTCCAAACTTCCTTAAATACATCTAATGAATCTGGTGAGTCTGAGTTTGCCTATTGGCAGAAACGTGTAACTGCTATCGGGACAGCGAGGGCATATGAGGAATTTAAAAGTGAAAATCTGGGGCCATCAACACTGGAAAATAATATTCATAAAAAAACTCATCTTTTCGGCGCAGTACTGTATGAGTCAGAAAAAACAGACTCTATTTCTATTTGCGATTCTTTTTCAGGTTCTGGATGTTATCACGAAGTAGTACAACTAAGTATTTACGATAACGACTTTTCTGCTCTGCTCAAAATAAAAGACGATTGCGAAAATAAAGATGGCTGTAACCATGGAGTGGGGCACGGCATCATAGGGTATTTTGGTTATTCGCCCGCTGCTCTTATCAGTGCACTCGATAGTTGTGTTGTGTATGGAGATACTTCTTATCGGGGATGTTATGGAGGTGTGTTTATGGGATACAATGTTTATTTTCGCGACCCTTCTCAATCTTCCACTACTACCCCTAGTGCACGTCCACTATCAATAAATGACCCCTACAATCCTTGTGACAGAATTCCAGAGCAATACCGATTTGCTTGTTTTGTACGACAAGTACAACTATGGGAAAATACTATCTTTAAAAACCTTTCTGGTATAGAAAACATACGTAGCGTAATTGGATTGTGTTCAGAACTGCAGAACGAAACATATAAGAAGGCATGTCTGTTCGGAATAGGAAGAAATATGTGGCCTCTGATACAACACGATGTCGACACTATGGTACGCGCCTGCACATATACAACCACCCAAAACGACTTCACCACATGTATTATAGGATCCAGCAAGGAATATCGTTATGATACAAACGACTTTAAGGAAACCCTACGACTATGCTCCTTTATTGAAGTTGCTAGTCTACGAGAAGAGTGCGAAAAGGAAGCTGATCTTCCTGAACTAAACATTAAGTCCTCTTCGGAGATACAATATCCTACACGCTAATCGCAGTCGTGACACACTATTTTACCCCCAAGAGTTCGTAGCTCCTTAAGGGCCATGTCTGCTTCTTCTTTGTTTGGCGGTTTGCCATGCCAGTTAAAATCTCGCTCAAATTCTTTGACTCCCTTCCCCGGAATAGTGTGAGCAATGAGTACAGACGGTTTGTCGTTTACCGACTGTGCCTCGCCCAGAGCCTCATCAAGTGCAGAAAAATTGTGCCCGTCTACTTCAATAACGTGCCACCCAAAACTCTCCCACTTACTCTTTAACGGCTCTAACGGCATTATGTCCCACGTATAACCATCAATCTGTATACCGTTTCTATCGACTATTCCTATAAGGTTCTGTAACTTTTCTCGTCCTGCCAACATTGCACTCTCCCAAATAATTCCACAATCAAGCTCTCCGTCTCCCATTAGTGCGTATATATAATTTCCTACGGCTCGCCCCTGATTCATTCTTTGCCCAAGCGCCATACCTACCGCTTGTCCTAAACCACTGCCGAGTGGCCCCGAGCTTGCTTCAATCCCGGGAAGGAATTCTCGGTGTGGATGCCCTTGCAATCGAGAGTGTAACTTGCGCAGTGTTTTTAACTCCTCAACAGGAAAATATCCAGCTTGTGCCATTGTTGCATATTGCACAGGACAAATATGCCCATTGCTAAGCACTAATTTATCCCGCTCCTTCCATTCAGGATTCTTGGGATCGTGCTTCAGTGTATGGAAATACAACAATGTGAACACGTCTGTCATACCAAGTGGACCTGCAGTGTGTCCTGACCCAGCCTCTAGCAACATCTCTATAATATCCTGACGAATAGTGTTCGCTGTTTTCTCTAGTTCAATTATTTGTGAATCATGCAACATGAGCAAAAGAATTTAAAAGTTTCTGGAGATGTATTAGTTCGTCTTCAGGATTTTTGGATTTCATTATCGCTGAGCCGATGTTAAACGAGTTCGCGCCTGCATCAAACAATGATTTTAGATTCTCTGAACTCACTCCTCCGTCAACTGCAATTGTAACATCTGGATATAACTCCCGCAGTTCGCTAATCCGCACAAGTGCTCGTTCATCAAATTTTTCTCCTTGATATCCAACGCGAGCAATAGACATCACCTGAACAGAAGACACCACATTTTCTTCAATGAGTGGAGCTATTGTTTTAAAAGGCGTGTTCAACAATAGCGACACCCCTGTATCTATTCCTTCTTTCCTCCAATTTCTGAAAACTTCCGCTGCATCTTCTTGTTTAAAACCTTCGATTTGTGCAGTTATCTTTTTCGCTCCGGCGCGTATAAAATTAGCACCGACCCCTTTCGGATTTTGAACCATCAGGTGAATCTCAAAATTTATTGAGTCTGAGTATGGGATTATCTTACCTTCCAAGGTTGTTTGATTGTACGGAAAACTTACTGATGGAACTAGGTTTCCATCCATTACATCAATTTGTGCGTACTCCGCACTTTTTTTGATAGATTCTATTTGTGTAACCAAAGCATCCCACTCATCAGCCATAATGGCTGGCGCAATTATAAGCGTACCACTGGGCATAGCTAGTTTACTAAATACGATATTCCTCCTCCTTGAATATCTACCTGTGCCGATGGCACGGCAGACAGGCCAGGCTGTGGAACGATTTCGTAATTCGAACGTGGCCAAAAGATAAACGCGAGGACTACAGCCAATACTCCAATAGCCGCAAGTACTATTACTGCTTGTTTAGCGTCCTTAGCGAATCCTAATTTAATAACTAAAGAAATTAACCACGATTGACGCGGGCCACGAGGACCTCGATTATACGCCATTCCTGGTTCATCAAACTTAACTTGATTGTTGTTATTGTTATTGTTAATAGGCATAATTTAATAGTAGCACTAGTATTCGTTCTCATGCGACTACGTGTGGAGAGCTTCTTTAATCTTTTTAATGCGCCGTATGTGGCGCTCATCGGAGCTAAACTTGGTATCAAGCCACTTGCGTACACCTTCCCGTGCCATTTCTAAGTCCACAAAACGTGCACCGATGCTCAATATATTTGCGTCATTATGTTGGCGCGATAGTCTTAAAATTTCATCTGTTCCTCCATACCACACCACTGCACGCACATTTTCAAATTTATTTGCAACCATAGCTTCGCCCTGACCTGAGCCTCCAAGAATAATAGCTCGAGAGCTATTATTCTTACCCGACGCGTTAGCGTTTAGGGCATCGTTGCTCACCGCTTGGGCTGCTAACTTAATAAAATCTGGATAATCGTCTTTTGCATCCAATTCGTGAGCACCGAAGTCTTCTACATCATATCCTAATTCATCACGCACAAATTGTACGAGCACCTCTTTAAGCTCGAACCCCGCATGATCTGTGGCGAAATATATTTTCATAGTTACAAATGGGAACCGGAAGCTATGACATGTTCAACGAGCGCATTTGCGTACCCCATTTCATTGTCGTACCACGCGAGAACTTTTACTAAGTTACCACCAACAACCCGCGTCATACCAAGGTCTGCGATTGACGCACGTGTGTCGCCAATTATGTCAGTTGAAACAAGTGGCTCATTTGTTACTGCAAAAATACTTTTCCACCGTATATTTTCGGCAGAGTTACTTAGGGCTTCATTAACCTCTTCAACGGTAGTATCGCGTTTTGCAATAAAAGTTATATCGACTATCGAACCTGATGGAACCGGCACGCGAAGTGCTATGCCATCAAATTTACCTTCGAGTTGTGTGTGTGCTTTGGTTGTCGCAACTGCCGCGCCCGTCGAAGTGGGTATAATATTCACTGCCGCTGCCCTTCCACGCCGCGGATCTTTTTTTGAAGGACCATCAACAGTTCGCTGCGTCGCTGTGTACCCATGCACCGTGTTAAGCATGGCTTTTTCAATGCCAATTGTTTCATCTAAAATACCAATAACCGGACTGCCCGCGTTTGTAGTGCACGATGCATTACAAGTAATGGTGTTATCTTTAACATCACCTTCATTCACTCCCATCAATACTGTTGTCGCATCTTTTGAGGGTGCTGAAATCACCACGCGCTTGGCACCAGCATCGATGTGTAATTGCGCTTGTTCTTTTTCTTTAAAAAACCCTGTGCTTTCAACGACAACATCAATACCTAACGTACTCCACGGTAATTTTGATGGGTCTTTTTCCTGTAAAAATTCCACACTCTCGAGTTTTTTTGTAATCCTCTCCCCGGTCTTTCCATATACAGAATCGTATTTCAAAAGATACTCTAAGTTAGCCCTGTCACCTAAGTCATTGATGGCAACTACCTCTAATTCTTCACGCTGTACTGCTAATTTAAAAAATGCGCGTCCTATTCTTCCAAAACCGTTTATTGCAACTTTTGTAGTGCTCATAGTTTAAGTATAACAATTTATATGCGTTATGTGGCTCGCTAGTGCAACTAATTTGTTAATTCTTCTTTTTGTTCACAAAAAGTTTTCGACAAAATACCTCGGGTGCACATTTGCTTGAGTTCCGCATCAGTTTTAAATCTCTGTAACTTTTGCTGTAGATGTTCATAACATATGTTTTTATCATATGTTGTTAGCTGTGATAACTCACAAAATTCTATTGCACCTCTATACTCAGAATCGGGCGTAGTATGTTCTACAAGTCCTCCTACTATTCCAGCAATACACTTATCGCGCAATTCTACTCGTTCGATACCTTGACATGATGTAAGTACTCCAGATTGAGTGCCTTGCGGATTTTGCTGCACGATGCCCGCAACCCCAACAGCAATAGCAAGTTCCTGCAAATCCACGCTATCTATTTTTTCTACGATAGATACCATTTTCTGAGGATTAAGACCGCTGAGACCATCGAGCTTTTGAGACATTTCGTAATAACAATCCCATTTCCGTTTTGAAGATGTCGTGTCACATACTGTAAATGGTGCATCCGTATTATATGATAACTCATACTCCTCATCTGACATCCAATCTACAATAACGTTATACACGCCTTGTCGACACTCAGAAATTTCTCGCTCGCTCGCTCGAGGTAGTGACTCGCATTGCTCAAGTGGTTTCTCTGTGAAATTAGAAAAGGACCATTGCGACTCTTTCACCAAAACATCAGCTTGAGCGAGTACGAACCCATGCCCTGATCCGTGATAACACGTTTGTGCAATTGCAGGGGCAACATCCTCAATATTTGCGCGCAGATACTCGCATGTCGCTGTTACAAATTCTACATCGGGCGTGTCTTGTATTAAATGCTCAAAAAAACCATGGTAAAAACCGTAGCCACAAGCAGTTGCCTCTTTCGGAAAGTTCACTTTTGTAATGTCTTGAGTTAGAAGGTAGTCGGAATAATACGCCATGTCCCCAACGCGGTGTGCGTGCCGATGACACCCTGAGTTCGCAAACGAATCATAATTTTCATACACAAATTCAAAAACCTTAAATGCTTCTGGGGTGCCTCCAGTATCAAACTCTCCTCGCGCCACCTCTAACCAGCAGTCTACTTTAGCTACATCATCTTTAAGTTCTGTATCACACGCACTAATCTGTGCCATAACCGCAACATTACTTTGTATAGTAAATCCAACAACTACAAAAAACACTACGGCGACAACAATAAATATTGCGTATTGTTTTTTATTGTTCAACAACATATATAGTTCCTACAAAATATGACCGTAAATGACCGTGAAAATTGTACGTCCCCAACCTATCGAATGTAAAACTCCATTCTTCATCAGGTGCAAGAGGTCGTAATGGGTCAAATTCGGAATATATTCCATGAGTTGGATGCAAATTCGACGCTGGCCAGTATGGTTTTTCTGTTATATTAGAAAACGTAATCGTTCCACCTTTAACGACAATGACCTTGGACGGTTCAAAACCATTCTCGGTAAGAATAATGCTAGATGATGGCACTGCATCTTGTACACTTAGAGACTCTCTTTTTCCAATAAATACGAAAAAAACAACCCCTCCGAGTATAACGAGTGCTACTAATAGGTAACGGATACTCATGTGCTCCGCTTTTCCCCTCTATTGCGAGTACGCATAAATCTAAAGAGTAACCAACCCACCAAAATTCCACTTAGAAAACCAAATGCTACAAAAAATATGGTTCCTTCTCCGTCAGACTCTTTTGATTCCTGAGTAACCAACAGAGGGAATGTAGTTTCAGCAATACTTTTTCCATCCTTTTGAAATCGAGCAGAAAGTTCATACTCCCCAGAGGTAGGGAATGTATACACCATGGTAGCGCCTCCGAGAGGAGAGTCGTTAATTCCTGTTGCAAACACCGTAGATTTGTCACGCACAACTCGAACCCAAACGTCTGTAAATGGAATTTCGTTTTTTTCAGAATCTTGTATTACGAAACTAAAAATGACTGAAGAATCAGTAGTAAATTTGTCAACACTATAACCAATATCGATAAAAACATCTCCTACCTGTTTCTCAAAAGAAAGTCCTTCTTCTCCATGTGCACCTACCATCGTAATCCCTCCTAAAAACACAGTTAGCGATATTGCCAATATAGTTAGCAAAAAGTAAAATTGTCGCTTTGTGATATTAAACATATTTATTCAACTGTAATTACTCCTGTTTGGTACGGTCGCAAATGATCGTGGAAGCGCCATTCTCCTTTTTTTGCGAAAGTAAAACTCCACGTTGCATCTGGTTCTATTGGTTTGAGGGGATCAAATTCAGAATACAAACTATGTGTTGGGTGTATGTTTGAAGCCGGCCAATATAAATTTTCGTACGAAGAGGTTGCAGAAAATACTATCGTGTCGCCAGGTGTAATCTTTATTTCTGACGGTTCAAAACCCTCCTCTGTAAGGACAATGGCGTGCTCTACACCTGTTGGCGCAACAGTTGAAACTTCAGCATTCTCGCTATTAATTGTCGTTTCTTTTTGTGTCACTAAAAACCCCGCTAGGCCAAGAGCCACAATCACTAGAAATCCGATTAGATACTTCATGCGCGGATTATAGCTAATTTACTGTATAAATCAAAACCTAAGAGTCATAGAATGGAATAGGGATCTTATTTCCTTCGTTATTTACACATTTCTCTTTCCACGGCGAAGGCAATGCTTCGCATAAACGAAGAAAAGGTTCCGAATTTGCTTTATAATTGTACGACGAATAAAAAAGGAGTTCGTCGTAACATGAATCTGAAACACCATCCTCACGCGCACGATCGCACACACCAACAGCTTTCTCGGCAAGTTTATAATCAGTTTCTAGAAATCGAGAAGCGGAATTTGCATAGCATTGGGCTTTGTTTTTACTGCTAACGTAGGAACAAAGATCTGCGATTTTATCTTCTTCAAAATTTGAGCGCGCCGACATGACATAAAATACGCCGTTTAAACAACGTGTGGTGTCGCGCTTGCTAAGATCACGGCTGCAAAAACTTTCAATTGCACCAAATTTTGTATCAAACTCATCAACAAATAACGGCCACGATTCCATCATGCACGAAGTTCGTTTTGACCCACTAAACGCATTGCAAAATGCCATAGCATCTTTTTGTGTTTTTGGCTCTATGTCTTGCACAAGTGCAATGTCTTCAGGCTCAAGAGGTTGAAAAATTTGCATGTATGCTCCGTCGTAACATAAATTACTGAAATCCTGCTCCCCTTCAATACTTACTCGATCACACAACTGTACAGACTGCTCGACATTTGCATTCGTTATATACATCGTAAGATGTCCCAATGCGTGGTAACAACTCGCTTGCTCTAATCCGGTAAAATCCCTATTTCCCTCTTCTTTTCTACAAATACTTTTAATTTCAGGTATTAATTCTTCGAGTTCGTCGTCACTAACGAATTCACCACGAAACCGTTCTTGAAACGCTCCGTGCAAGGATCCATTTGAGCACATGCCACTCGGTGCTCGTGCAACAACCTCTGTCCATTTTGAAACATCCTTAGCGGTTTCCTTTGCGCTCAAGTTGTGTCCGAGTACATGGCAATACCAGTACGAATCATCTTGTGCTTGTACAATGGCAGTCACTTTGTACGATTCTTCAAACGAAAGCCCACGATCCATAACCTTTGGTATTTCTTTGTCGTAGCAAGACGGCTTGTAGTCTTCTCCTTCACATGCAGCGATAACAATCGCTGCTTCTTCTGCAAATCTCCCACTTTCACTCTCATTATTGAAGAAAAAAATCACCCCCAAGCTGGTAAGAAGTATCAAAGACAACATCACGGCAACTAATCCTCGTTTTCTGTCTAAAGTAATCATACGTATATCAAGGAGTATACAACTACCGAGGATTTTTTGCTAAATTGTACGTATTCTGACATATCTGTGCTTCTTTTTCACTCAAGCTTTCACACACTTTTTCTGCATCGGTGCTATATATAGGATTGCTAAACAAACTCCATGCAACACCAGCAAAACACAGTGTGGTGACATTTTCTGGGGTGTTCGCACAAAGTGCTGAACTTTTCTCAACACTGTATCCACTGGTTGGGCCGATTATATTTCCAAGCCCAAGCGCACAGGAGTCTCTAAACTTTTTATTTTGTATGTTAGAACAAAGTTCACCCATTTTATTTTTATCGCCTTGCAATACTACTTCCCACCAGCCACCAAGTTCGTAATAACATGATGTTTTATATTTTTCGGATACACTTTCACAGGCAGCGTATGGCTTTTCTTCACTATATGGATACGGTTCAAGTTGTTCAACATTCGGAAAAACAGTGAAAGGAGTATTGCTTTCCATAAAAACACCCGATGTGCATCCAAGAAGAGGAGTTGGTTGCGATGTCTCTTCACATAGTGCCAGTGCTTCACCAAGTCGATCGCGTCCCACATATTCAACAATACCGTGCCCTATGCCATGTTGGCAACCTGTTCCTAAAACCCCGTAGCGCTCAACACACTCTGTGTCCGCCTCTTTCACAAAAGATCGACCCTCCGACGCAAAACCTACGGTGAAGAGTCCGTGAAAACACCCGAAACCAAAATTCGAGTCGCATATACTGATACCTGTAATACCTTCCGTTTCGAAAAGCACCTCGCCTATTACGTGAGCTCTAATGTGCTGAACTCCAATAGGAGCTTTCTTATTGTTCTCAACAAATTTTTGGTACGAAAGCGTAGCGTCGTTTTCTTGAATATTTTCTACCCAAAACGCCAAATCTTCTTGAGCGTTATATTCAGAGGGATTCGTAACAAGAGGTACTACCTTACTCTTTTCTGTCGTCAAGAAAAACGCACTACCTACTAGCAAAATACCTAGCAAAGTGAACATCATAAATACTCTCTTTTTCATAGAGCCCATACTCTCACTCTTATATATACACCGCAACTATACTAAGATTCCGTGCTTGTTGCTGTAGAGGTTGGTATTTCTTCTTCTGCGGGAGGTGAAGTTGCCTCTTCGGTACTTGTTGCTGAAGATGTTGTCGTATCAGTCGCTTGGCTCTGCGTACTTGTTGCCTGTGTTTCGGTTGATGTTTCTTCTGTGCTTGTTGCGGTCGTATCGTCTGGCGTCGTTTGTTCTTGAGTAGTTGTTGCGGTTGTTGTAGCAGTAGTAGTTGACGTTTCTGCAGGAGTTTCTTCTACTGCATTCGGGTCATACACAATAACTACGCGCTCAGCAAAACCTTCGTTACCATCCTGATCCGTTGCTGAATACCCTACAGACCAGTCTGCTACAGTTGATGTGTCAATATTTACACTACTCACTTCTTCACTGTTCACATATAGTGTAACGCTTAATCCTAGTGTCACTCCGTCCTGACTCAAAGTAACCGCACCAAGATCGCTATACGAAGATCCTAGTGGAATTCGAGCTGGATTAGCTCCCAAAACGGTAATTACAGGCCCACTGTTTCCAACTGTCGCGTCAGTATTTCCGTTATTGTTTGAATTTGAATTGTTTGCTGCTGCCGCTTCAAAATCAAACGGTATCGCGTCACTTTTCTGTGCTTTCGCAACAGCAATAGGATCTACTTCTTCGACAACTGGTTCAAAAACTTGCGGCGTATACCCAGGCAACTCTTCAGTAGAATCGTCAATAAGTTGACCAACGAGTCCACTATATGCAGTAGCAACTACTTTATTAGTTACCAACTTTTTCTCTATTCCCTGCACTTCTTGTAGATACGCAATTTCCCTTTCAACTAGCTGTTTCAATTGTTCGGTTACATATACACCAAGGTCAACATACTTACCAAGTGCATTCTTGCTAACTTGCATTACTTTCTCTTGCGCTACGTCCTGCCACACATCATCTTCGAGAGATATGGTGGTGAATATGTACGTTACATAGTAAAAATCATCATCTTCGGTAACGTTGCTGATATTAACCTTAGGGCTATACACATCAAGGTTCTTATTAGCAATGTATGAATTATCAACAGAAACCAAACTCTGTTCTGCTTGGTAGACACTATCGACTACAAATTCGCGTACTTCATCATTGGCCGCGAACACCAATCCAGATGAAAGAAAGAGTATCCCGAGAACAATCGGAACCGTATTGTTATAGGCAATAAATTTTACTATATTCATACCACGTACATTAATTGTATCATGTACGTACTGAGTAGCCGACATAAGTAATAACAAACGGTTATACTATGTAGAATGAAGGTAATTGTTACAGCAGTAGTTGCTTATGCACTAGGCATCGCTTTTATATACGGGCTTATGACAACCTTTGAATTTTACACTGCCCAAAATACTGAAGTGCTCTCTAGTGACCTCCGTGCATTTAAAGGTATCGTAGAAAATAGCGACGACCTTAACAAAACAATAACTATACGAGTCGCACGAAATAATTTACGACAAACCCCCACAAAGGTACGTGTAGAATATGACTCCGATACAACGTGGACTCAAACAGACGCGCTCGTACGAGATGGATACTTTTTTGGAGTACAGGATAATCGTCCAATACAACCATCAAACTTTTCTCTTGGAGATCAAATATATCTGGTACAAAACTCCGATAAGAACACGCAAATACGAGCAACATACATTACTATACTAAACACATCTTTATGAGATTAATCAAAACCGTACTATATTCTAGCGTAACTGTTTTTGTACTCGCCTTTCTATTGGGTAGTGTTTCGATATATACACTTACGTTATACAACCAAGTAACAGACATCAAAGAGCAACAAACCGCTCAAAACAACATTGGTTACTACAAACGATTCGTACGTATAGAAAACATAGATGTCGAAAACAATGTAATTGGCGCTGTATCAATTGACAGAGATGTATACCAAGTGAACCGTCTGTTGTTCTCCGTTACGGAAACTACTCTAATCGAACGCCAAGAACCCATTCTCGATAATGATGTTATTATTGGCTTTACTCCTGTTACAAAGCTGAGCATTTCTGATCTCGCAATTAACGACGAAGCAATCGTTCGTGTTTCTGTATCAGCCGAAGGTAAACTTATTGCAAATAATATTCTCTTAGGAGTTCTTTCGTCTTCTGAGTAAAATTAAATTACTCATCTAAGTTTATACTTCCGATAACTCTCCCACGAGCCGTTTCTATACACAGTAATTCATATTTTTTGTTGCCAGACGCAGCAGCACTACAAAGTTCTTGTGTGCGTTTTAAAGTAATATTGGCAATAGCGGGAATAACGTTACCAATCCCGCTAAAACAATTTTCGAGTAGGGTAACTTCAGTTAACATGTCACGACATTGTTGACCAACTTGCTCAAATGTCTCTACGTCAGACACATCTGCAAACTGCACTTGCTGCCACCACTGTGGTTGCCAGTAACTACACGCCAGTAAATCGTCTCCTGAAAGTTCTGAACAAGGCCGAAACACATTAGTAGTAGTAAATTTCCTCCCCACTTCATTCTCTTCGGCAATCATAGTTCGAAAATTGTATTCCATAAAAATACCTCCTGAACATCCACCAATAGGATCGTTTACAGGAAGTGACTGACACGTCGAAAGCGCATCAATTAAGTCATCTTCAGTATAACCAAAATATGTCTGAATGCCGTGCCCGATACCATGTTGGCAAAATGCTGCGTCAGTTCCCAGGTAATCAATACACGCCTGATTAAGTTCGGCCAAAGAGGAAAGACCGAGCTCAGCAATAGCACTTCCTAAAAACTCATGGAAGCACCCGTAGTTGAGCCTCTCATCGCACACAGTTAGACCGCTTACTCCTTCTTGCTTATACAAAATACCACCAAACAAATGTGCTTGTTCGTGCTGTAACCCATAAGACAGTCCTTGAGCCGAAGCAACCAGTTTGTTAAATGCCTCTCGTGCACCCACTTGCTGTATCGTTTCACTCCATAATTCGTAACTACTTGAAGTAGCTACTTGTATTTGTTTTTCCTCGCTATCAACGGACGCCTCCCACAACACAAGGCCACCACCAATAATCAAACTCAGGGTCAACCCAATAAAAAAGAATTTCGTGTATGAATTATTATATGCAGAAAACGGATTAAATATTTTCATACCAACTTAGTATCTACTAGGTTCTTGTAAGCACTGTTCTTGAAAACTTCCCGGTAATTTTCCACAAAGATTTCGTTTTTGTTCTTTATCTTCTATATAGAAACTAATATTTTCAGCTAACTTATTTTCACAAGAGTTTTGGTATTCTGCATCAACTACTTCACCAACAACCGAACAATACCTAAAAGAAGCTTCGGGGTTATTTTCACCACCCCAAAATATTGAATCTAACCCCTCGTTAATACACCACTTCTTTCCTTCTTCGTTACCTGCATACAAACACCAAGAAATAGCACGCCCAAAATCAGAGTTGCTATAACTGCTTATATCTCGTATATCTCGCGCTCCAGCTAACGGTATAAATTCTTTACCAAATCCTGAGTAACACGATTCTATCAATTCTGTATCACTTGCTGGGATGTCTTCACATAAAGCAAACGCATCTGCAAACTTTTCCTCCTCTGGTGCCCCTAGCGATATACCTACAGCCTCCCATATCTGAGGAGTTATATATGTCATACATATATTTTTAAAATCGTCTGGCACTATATACGATGCACAAAGAGCAACCGGACTACCAGCAAGGTATTTTTCTTTTGATTGCTCCCAAAGTCGTGGGTCAACTCCGCCGCCGCCGGTTAATTCCATAATAGCACCACCAAAACACTCGATAGCTTCCTGATTATTGTATTCATCTGTACCCGTCAGACTACAAAACTCCGCCGTTTTCTGAATATCATATCCAAAACCGGAGAGGACCCCATGCCCTAATCCGTGATAACACATGGTGTACGCCCCTGAACCACCTGGTGCCTGCGAACATGACTCACGAATTTGCGGCAATGCTCCTTCACCAAATTCTGCAAGCGTACCAATAACAATCGTATGCGAACAGGCATTTCGAAAATCTTGAGTACACGTTTGTATACCATCTATTCCTTTTTGTTTGTATAGCTCATCACCCACCACATGTCCAAGTAAGTGCAAATCAGTTTGTGGAGGAAGTGGAGCTTGTCCAAGTACACCAAACGCATACTCTGCTCCTTTTTCTTGTGCTAAAGTAGAAAATCTATCAGACAACTCTTTGAAACTACTAACATTATACCCAATAGTTTTAGCTTCATTGAATTTAGCGTTACCAACAAAAATTCCTGCAGTTATAGTCACCAATGCAATGAAAATACTCACGATTAGTATTTTTTTATATTGCCTAATTGGTATCCACATAACAAAAGTATCCTACCACTTACTGCAACAACCTCATATAAAAAGCGCCGCGGTATTAATTCATACCGCGGCGCGTTTTTTTGTAAGGCTTTATCGAACAAACGTTCGTTTAAGTGTCCAAATGATGAAAGAGCTTGCAAGCACACATATAGTCAGGAGTACTGTTCCTGCCATTATACGCTCGGCATTTACCAAACCGTACGCTGATGACACAATTGCACCAAGTCCTACTTGTGGTCCTGTGGCTTCAGCTAAAATAAGCATAAGCCACACCACAGGATTCACTAGCAATAGCGCAAGGAATAACTTATCGCGCACCATTGGCAATACCACACGTCGATACAAAAGCCACTTGCTCGGCCCAAGCACATTGAGTGCCCGCATAAGCTCGTAGTCAGATTTTTCATCTCCATACACACGAGCACGTGCACCTTCCGACGACGCTACGAGCTGATACATGAATGTTGCCCATATACCAATAGCATATTTTGGAGTCTCATAATCATCAAACCAGATAATCATGAGGTACAACACTGAAATTTTCGACACACCAAGAAGTGCGTATATCAACCATCTGCCAATAAAGCGCACATATGGAGAAAACACTACAATTGCAACTCCCAATGGATGCCCAACGACCGTTCCTACAACGAGTCCAATGGTGACACGTCTAGTACTTGCCCAAAGGTGTTCGATAAAATTTCCATCGAGCACTTTGTTGCCGAAAATATACACGATTTCGTCCCACACAATTTGTGGGCTCGAGTACAAACTTGCAATATAACGCATCTTCGGTATATCAATGAGCGAATTATATTTCCACTGCCACAATAATAAAAGAGTGACAAAGAAAACTATCAAACCTAGAATACCTCTCCATAGAGATACATCGCGTCCCTCCACAGGAGAGAGCGACTGTTTCCGTAAGACTGCCATTACCTATCTCCTTTTGGTTTATAGCGGTACAGAAAAAATAGCAAATAACTGCTCAAAAGAAAAGGGGTCGAGAATAAAGTTATTCTCGACCCCTTTTTAGGTTATGCATTACGCACCAATGCGCAAACCACGCATGTTAAATCTATGCACGTGCTCTTCGGCAACACTAAAAGAACATTCAATAGCTATAAGAGATAGAGGAAATGAAGCATCGACACGAGCACGTATCGATGTGCCAGTAGTTGCCATTTCAAGCGTAAGAATCAAATGAGACCCAAAATGCTCACACCCACGCATCCGTGCAATGTGTCCTTCCACACTACAGGAGGAGTCACTAACGCGCACATGCTCTGGTCGCACACCAATTGTGTGTGGGCATGGACTATCATCCCCGAGTGCACCGGCAGGAAGTATATTCATTTCTCCGATGAACTCTGCAACAAACAATGTTTTCGGGCGCTGATATAACTCAACATACGGAGCAACTTGTATGATTCTTCCTTCGTTCATCACCCCAATGCAATCAGCAATAGCAGCTGCTTCATTTTGATCGTGAGTTACATACACACTTGTTAACCCAAGGTCCAAAAACAGTGTACGCAAGAATTGGTACAACTCTTTTTGACGTGACGCATCAAGAGATGTAAGTGGCTCATCTAAAAGAGCCACTCTTTTTGTAGCTAATACATACATGGCAAGTCCGACTCGTTGACGCTCACCACCAGAGAGTTGGTCAGTAGACTTCTTAAGCAAATGTTCTACACCTACTATTTCAGCTATCTGTTCGGCTAAATTATGGCGAACATGCTTTGGCTCTCCAAGAATTTCAAACCAAAATGCAATATTGTCTACAACGAGCATTGAGGGCACTAATGGGATGGTTTGCGGAAGCAAACTTAAACCTCTTTTATTTGGAGGCACACCTTGCATATCTTTGCCATCAATAAAAACAGAACCGACTGAAAGTTCTTGCAGTCCTGCAATAACAGAAAGTACCGTAGTTTTTCCTGATCCCGACGGTCCCAAAATACCAAAGGTTTGTCCTTTATTAACTTGAAACGATGCGTCGTGCACAGCGACAAAAGGTTTTCCGCGACTTCGAAACCATCGAAACTCGCCAGGAAATGTAACGTTAACCCTATCGAGGTCTAAGAAAACTTCCATGTTTTGTACTCCTTTTTATTCTATATAAGTTGAACTGGATGAACTGTATCGCACAATTTATTTTTAGTCAAAAAAATGGCGACTGAGTAGAACATACTCAGTCGCCATTTGTCGTTGCTAAAAAGAACAGCGGGAACAATTATTCCCCATAAGTTGCAGGAGCGATATTGATGCCATCAAGTGAACGGCCACCCACAAAGTTTGCAGCGTCAGTCATTACTGACTTATCGATGGTGCATCCACCCATGTTGGTGATCGCGTAATTGTACACACGATCAAGTTCGGGGTTAAATGCATCGCCTTTCCACCCGTACGCATTTCTGAAATACGCAACGGATACCGCTTTATTTTTGAGCATCCACTCTCGGGTTTTTGCGATACCATCGCAAAGTTTTTCCCGATATGCCTTACCTTCTGCAGTATTGTAATATGTCGTAGCCATCACAATTCCAGCAGCAGGAAGTACAGGTAAAAGTGACTGATCAAACGCATCAACGAAGCCACCCTTCACACGACCGCGTGCGGCAATCGATATGGTTACAAGAACCATATCAACCTTACCTTTTCCAAGCTCAGCTAGGCGATTCGGTGAATCACCAAACGGGAATCCAAAGATCACCCGCGTTGGATCTGCACCCGGATATGCAGATGCAAAGTCTGCGCGTGATCCACAGAAAAACGCGATATTTGGCAAGTTAGCTGCCAACAGTTTTTCGTTTTGCTGCACCACGTACAGCATCATAAGCCCATCAGCAGTATAGCGTTTACCGCCGTCAATGACGTCTTCTCTTTTCGTCACCAAGTGTCCTTGGCGACAGTCAGAAAGCCCAACGGTAACATTCATTAAAATGCCATCCGTCAACCAATCGGAGCGACTGCTGATCATCTCGTATGGATGCGTTTTTGTCGTGATTCCGACAAGCAAGCAGTTACCCTTTGGAGGACAACTGTGGAATGCATACTCATGCGTATTGATGCTATTCGCACCATTTTCTGCACCGGCAACACCTTTTGCAAGCGCGGCCAAGCTCGCACCACCGCCTTTAATGGTCGTGACATTAATACCAGAGAAAAATCCCTGTTCGGCGCCGAGACTCAAAAAAGCAGCTGGGGTCCACCAGTTACCATAGATTCCGTGAGTTTTTTGTGAGCCAGCAAATGCAGATGATGCACTTACCAACAATCCTGCAATCATAACCATGACCGCAAAACTTTTTAGAAATACCTTCATCCCTTTTCTCCTTTTGTTTAGGGGTTGAATTCAATTCTTTAATTATCTTATCCGATGCAAAAATATCATACATTCTAATACTTGCAAGACGTGTTTTTGAGAACAAATTCAATAATGTCTGCTTCCATTTGAATACGAGTACTTTTTCGCGGACTCCCTTCGTGTCCTACTTCTTTTTCTTCGCGAAGCACTATGGGTGCATCAGAAACATTTGCACTACATAACTTTTTAACAAATAAGCGTGAATGAATGGGGTCGACACGATCGTCGTGTGTAGACGCAACAACCATTGTTGCAGGATACGACGTATCAGATGCAATATTATGCAAGGGGCTGTACTTTTTTAAGAATGCTCTATCGTGCGTATTTTCTGGATTACCAAATTCGCTTCGCCACCGACATCCTCCATCTTTAAACGTGTGAAAATTACACATATCAGTTACCGAACCACCAACAATTGCGACTTTTGCAAATGTAGGATTCTGCGTAATGGTCACAGCCGTTAGCAAACCACCGCTTGACCATCCTGCTATTGCAAGATACTTGTGCGAGGTAATTTTTTCCTTGCACATATATTCGCCAACTGCCACAAAGTCGTCAAACGCATTCTGTTTGTTACCGCGTGATACTGCTTCGTGCCACATTTCTCCATATTCTTTTCCACCGCGCAGTATAGGAAGTACAAATACACCACCATGCTCTATAAGTGCCAGCGCATACGTTCTAAATGCGGGGCGCGAACTATAATTAAAACCTCCGTATCCATACAGAAGAGTTGGTCGCAGCACGTCCCCGCACTTATCTTTTTTGTGCACAACAAACATCGGTATAGACGTGCCATCTTTTGATATACAGGAAATTAATCGAACTACAATTTTAGGAGTGTTCTTTGGCGTGCTTGAATGAAAAAGCGTACATTTCCCTGTTGATTCGTCAAAAACAGAGAGGTCAAGTCGAATTGAAAATGAAGTAAGCGCAATGCACACTCCACCACGAGTACTTCCAAAACCTGCAACAGTACTATATTCAGGCATATCAACGGTACACAGATGCACACCGTCAAAATTATATTGCTCAACACGAGCGCCCATATCCTGCGCATATTCGCCAATAACAGAATTTTTAGTAACTGTGTATTTTTCTAGTACCCATTCTTTTTCAGGGAGAACGGTGCGTGCGGTATCCAAAAGTGCATCATTAAAAACCTCTTTCAGCTCTACTGAAATTACCCTCCAATTGTGAGCTTTGTAATTCGTATATAAAAATAGTGTTGATTTGTGCACAGTTGCGTACCACTGCGATTCCTCAAGTTCTTTACCACAAATTATTTTTGTAAATTCACCACCATTTTTTTGTATATATATATCTTGCGTGCGTTTTTTTCCTGTATCAATATTTACCTGCAACACAAGATATGTTACGTCTGTTGAAATATACGGCAACATAGTGTCTTGCACATGAAGTGCGTCGCCGAATATATACTCATCATTTTCAGTTGCGTCCCCTACGCGATGATAAAACAATTGACGATGTAATTTTTTGTTAGATGCGTTTTCTTTTGCACATCGCGCATACCAAAAGCCATTTCCATCTGGGTTCCAGCATGGTTTACGTGGAAATATTGAAGATGGTATTGAGTCAACATATGTACCGTCTACCGTAAAAATTTCAAAAGAAACCGTATCGTTACTGTGTTCCGAAATTTCGCATAATACCTTTTCTCCATCAGGAGATACAAAGAAATCGCGAATAGAAGCAGTTTCAACGCCAGTGTATTCAGAAGGATTACATATAACGTGCTCATTTCCCCTTTCTTCGTCGCGAACCACTAACACATGCACCTCTTCATCTTTGTTTCTGCGCAAAAAAAATGTATACGGAGCAACAAATACAGGGAGTCCTGTGGCATCAACTTTATACAGTGTTTCCAGACGCCCAATTTCATCGACGTCGAAAATACTCTTGAGAGTGTTGCGTACGCTGCTCATACAGCTTGACTATACAGCAAAAAGAATAGCCTGCGATGATTTTCACACCATCGCAAGCTTTTTTTGTTAAAGAACATCAACTAAACACAGTGACTCCACGATTACCCCATCTATCTCCATCAGTATGATTTTGATACAACCTATGTTGCCATGCCGACAGCTCCTCAACTGACAAATAGTCCGTTCCAGTTATTGGAGTGTTTTTGGTTATGAGAGCGGGATCAGTTTTTGGTGGTATGTATCCGAGGTCCATATACTCTTGTGTTAAGGGTATACCCGGAAACAGAATAATATTTGTTGGATTAAACGAAATGAGTGCTAATGGATTTATGGCAGTAAGAATCTCTCGAAGTTCATAGAGAGCATCGTCAAGACGACTCAATGTTTCGTGTGAATCCTCACACAATCCAATGATTACACCGAATAAAAGATCCGGCGCACCTGATTCTACAATTACCTTACACACCTCTTTCACGTTGTTCCACTCCATTAACTTGGAGTACTGTTTCGTACCATCCACAGGACGTTCGAGAGGAATAAACGCATTGATGCACTCAGGTCCATACAACGCATGTATCAATTCCCGATTCGGAGTAAAATCGACACCTTGTTGCTTAACTCTAGAATATTGCCGTGTACTAATTCCAACAGTCATCTTGGAGAGTTCAAGACCATTGCGCCACATCCACGTCACACCTGATTCTCGCAACATAGTCATTATTTCGAGTACGTCTTCGCAACCTCCCGGCCACAAAACACGTCCAAGAAACTGATCGGGCATAAAGTTGATTGTGCGGATACCAGCTTCAACTTGAGCTTGCACCCAACGCTTCACTGTTTGCACACTCATATGCTGATACCCTAAACCATACGGGCCACCTCTGCGCGTCATGCAAAAATTGCAATCCTGGTCACATCCTTGATCAAGTACAATACTTGATAATGGAAAGCGATTTTTAGGCAATGAATTACGCCAAGGACCTTCACACATATCTTTAATATATTTCTGTGAAGGAATCGTCCAGTCGTTAGGATGCAAGCGCCACTTACCAATCTCCACCGCTCCTTTTGTAGTAAGTAAGCGACAGGGCTTATTGGTGGAACCTATCAGCGCCCATTCAACTGCGGCAGCATTACTACCACCACTCTTATCAAGCACTACAACAGTCGCTCCTGCATCTACATAGACTTGTGGTTGTGCGATAGCGTCAGAACCACCTACAACTACTTTTTTGCCACGTGAAGCTAAAAAAGCAACCACGTGACATACAGCTTCTTGTGCTTGGTGAAAATTTGAAGTAATCCCAAACACATCAGCTTTGTCCAATGGTATGTGTGACACAGGCATACCTCGGAGCGTCTTGGTCAGTGTTTTGTTATTCCACTGAACAACTCCAAGACTGAGTTCGGAGATATCGTTGCGCATATTGAACAACGCAACTTCCAAACCCGCCGTTTCTAATGAGCCAATCAAGGGTTGAAGCATAATCACCCCCGCAACTGGTATGCCATCAGAATATCTATATCCATCGGAGCCCTTAAGAAAAAGAGCAGGCGGACTGACAAGAAGTATCTTTTTCGTTTTCGTCATAACCTATCTCCCTTCCAGAGTAAGTTGTGTTTTGTGCATTCAATATGCACTTGTTCATCTAGGAAACAGTGTGAGTGAACTCACCAGTCATGTCAACATACATATTTATAAAAAATAAAAACGCGTTTTTGATTTTAAAAATCAAAAACGCGTTCATTTTTTGTGTCAGTAAAGAACAGAGTGCACATCCCCACAAACTGAGCAAGGATAGCTTTTTTGTTGCTCAACAAAAAAGGCAATAGACCATCGTGCTATTTCAGTGCTGTATCCTTTTTCTGGATCACATGCAACATCATGCCAAACAGGTGTAACAGGATTTATGCCTGGTGTAACCCGAAAAAAATCGAGTCCAGGATTAACAAGCACCTGATCCGGTCGCCGTTGAGGAAACTCAAAATCATCTGCATGCACATCACCAATGCGAAACCCCGCCGGATTCTCGCCCAAGATAAGAACGAAAGGACCAAAATCACTGTGCGGTCGGCATACATTCATAAGTCCATTTTCCCCAACTTCTACATAGGGATATTTTATGAACCACATAGAAAACAAAGGTTCTCTGCTTTCTGGAAAAAACGCTTCTCGTATTCCAGGAAATGTTCCACTCATTTTCTCAAACATTTCCTCGAGGGCGATTTTTACACACGTATTTAAGTTACGCGCTGCTTTAATAAACATCTGAGCTTCAGGATAATCAGAAATCTCCTCAGCAAAAAGTTCATCAAACTTAGGGCTCCAAACTATCATTTCTTGAGAAACGCCAAGCTCGGTAAGTTTGTATGTCCTTCCTCCAATATCCGAATGCATACAATTTGGCGTAGCACTCTTTGGTCGCGCGAATTTTGCAATCACCTCTGGTGAAAGTGTGGCAAGTTTCGCAAAAGCAGAACCTGCTTTTTCAACAAGCTCAGGATCAATATTCGGAAGAAGCAAGAAACCATTCTTTACAAATTCTTGAGTACACGCATCAAGATCAGATGCAATTAATTTCGTTTCAGGAACCAACGTTACCTGATCGGGAGCAATTGGGCCGTCTGCAAGAATCCAACCACGTAAGCCGTCACTCATGTGTGTTACGTGTGTATACCCTTGCTCAAGAAGGGCTCGCTGGGCCATCTGACCAACCTTATTTCCAGCAGTGTCTGAGTACACAATTATGTGTCTCTTTTCGGACTCAGGTGAACCCAAAACCTTAGATACTCCTTGCAAGAAAATATTCTTGCTACTTCCTGCTATCTGTGCACGATACGGAACATTCTCCGCTCCAGGAATATGGTGACTTGCAAAAAAATCTTCTTGATTTACATCAATGAAAACGATAATTCGTTTTCGCTCTTTTAAGACAGAAAGTATTTCATTAGCGTTCTGTTCCACTAGTTGAAAAGACAACGTCATTCCCAGTCTCCTTTCTTAAATAATTGATTGCTATACCATTACAAACATTCCTAATTTCCAAGAAACGCGTGTATCTATTCTCTACCAAAGAGTATGAGCAATCTTCTAGTGCATGTCAATTTAGTTTATGCATTCAAATTTGTTGCATATGCTCGTCCTTGCGAAGCAGACTCGTATATAGCAACATGACTACATCATGCGCTCCGACGAACATACGCTAAAAAAAATGCAAAAAATGGTTCTTTCACACCCGACTGGAATGCTTTATAAAAACCTCTGGGATGGAACTCTGCCCAATTCCTTGAAAGATACTCCCATACTCACATGGGAAACACTCATAAAATGCCCATTCAAAAAACGCATTTACACTGACGAATCTTTAATCGTGCATATCGTATATCGTGACAGTGACGCATGCCTTATCGGTCGTACGGCAACTGATATGCACTACGAATTGTATGGCTCCAATACTTCAACACGCCCTTTAGTTGCGCTGTATTACCGACACCATGCAATTGAAAAAAGTTTCTGGTTTTATGAGCGCAATATTTTGCCACTTATTGCGCTCGATACCTCCGACGCCACACTTTCGATTGCACGAATGTACGATATCGACGCAATGGTGCTTGATGAACGCTCCGTAGCAGAATATCTTCCGCACTCAAAAACGTTTCCCAAATTAAAACACGTACACGTCATTGGTATACACTTTGATGCACAAAAACTACTCGCTCATGTTTCTCAAAATATGCTTACGCTGGTGCTTGCACTCCCAGAAACGGGCACTATCGCACTCAGTTGTCCAGAAGCACTCAAAGAAAATAAAGTTTTTTTTCATCCAGCAAAAAATTCACTGCTTGAGCATGGTGATTCACTTATCGTCACGCGCACAATTATTCTTCCAACACCAATAATTCGATACGACACGGAAATAAAAACTACTCTAGAGAAAAACACCTGTTCGTGTAAAAATGTTTCCGAGATATTTTCTTTGCTATGAAAAAAACCTACGTAACAAAAGAAGATTTACAGGGACGCGTGGTTGGAATCGAAAACTATATTCCCGGTGACCCATCTACAAAAGATATGGCTATCAAAGCAAGTAGCGGTACTTCAGGAATGGGCCCAACAGTTGTTATTGAAAAAATTCCTGTTGCAGCTAAGCAAAAAGCGTACTTCGACCGCGCCCATGCTCTCATTCGTCTTGGTGGCCAAACTACCAGTGCACTTGCAGGAACAAACATGCTTTTTCGATACGCGCACATGGATCGTATAATGGCAATTGATTCAAAAGACCTTAAGCACCCTTCGATTGCGCATGCTCTCGCTGGGTTTGCAGCAACAGAACTGTATACAGTTCCTCTATCTTTTTTGCGCACAGCTATTCACGCATTACGAATAAGTCCTGCTGCCTGGGCATTTCGCAGAGTTGTTTACATATTTCTATCGGGCGAATGGACAAGCGTACGCGAAAAGAGAGAGCTACAAAAAAACTTTCCAAAACTTAAAGAGTACGTTGACGACTATGGATCCGCCGAAGCAGGCTCATACGCATGGAGTTGTAAATATTTAGCTCAACGATATTTACAGGAGGGATTGCTCGTTTTTCACCCTGTGTTAGCTAAAAAAGATCTCTACTTAAAAGATGCAGACTCTGACGGAATTGGAGAAATAGTGGTATCAACAAACGAACTAACTGACTATCGCACAGGTGATGCAGGAAAATTAATTTCTGAATCATGCGAATGTGGCTCCAAACAAACCCTTGTTCTTTTCGGACGTATCGATGCAGATTATTTAAATTGTGCAGGGGCAACCTTCGCACTTCAAGAAGTTGACCGTGTATTTGAGTCACTAGTAGATATGGTCGTACAATATCAGATGCGTGTAAAAGAACTCGACGATGGAGTCACGCTTCGTGGAGAAATTATGATAGATATTACTCTTACCAAAGAATATGCAAAGCAATTGAAAATAGAAAGCTACATTGCGGAGTTTGTAAATCGCACTCTACAAGTTACCCCAACACGTACTCTTGGTGAATTAATTGCATCAGGCATTTTTCTTCCTACTATCGTTACGACCGTCAAAAAAATCCACATGACTGACTATAAACGTTCCCGTCTTAAAAAAATAGTATGAGCCATCACCCCACAAAAATAGTAATCCGATTACTACCAAAAAACCCCTTCACTACGTCTATACGACAAGTAGTATTACTTTTTTTCTTTATAGTCGTATTCAGTTTCGTCACTTTTGTGCGCCCAATCACTGTTACAAACGAAACTAATGTACTGTCGGCAGAATTAAAAAATTTTATCGTACCAAATGTATATATCGGCAAAGTCGAATACATTGTTGACCAAGGAAATGTAACTCGCGCAGACGGACATACCGTTTCTCCATCTCAGAGAGTACATGTATTAAAAATCGCATATGCTTCTGTTATTACACGAGTAAATCCACTTTTCTCGTTTGAAGGAGCAAATCCTGAAAACCTCTACGCGAGTTCTAAAGTACTTGAGAAGAGTTTAAAATCTTTGCAAAAGTTTTATAGTCCAGAAGAGCAAAGTATTCTAGAGAGTGGATTTTATCCTATAGAACTTGTTCGCAGTATCGCGCGTGCAGAAGAGGCCCGAAACACTTTAGTAAAAAATCCAAGCGCTAGAGTGCTTCGTGCGTATATTAAAGACACTAGAGAGTCACTGAGTGCATTCCATGCCTACGCAAAAGATGTGCAAAACATGTACAAACGAGCACTTCCTAAAGATTCAAAATGGCGCTACAACTTTGTGGGAGGTAGAACCACACGAGCAAATGTTTTACTGTTCACTAACCAAGTCAAAGACGACATTGGAAAGCTTGCTCAAAAATTTGAAGACAGAATACATTGCATACAAAATATTTCACGTACATGCAAAAAACTCACCCCTGAATTTCAATTTGAAGAAAACATAGGTAGAAACATACGAGAGCCTAAAATACCGAAAAATGTTGCATTCAATCGCAAAACTCTTGCAGACGCATACACTATCCTACCGAGCTTTATTAACGAATCTGCGGAAGAGTTACCATTTCTTATTGAAAATCCATACTGTTTCCCAGAAAAAAACTCAGCATTTTATTCTCTGCTTCAAGAAACATACGACGGAGAACTGTTAACAAAAACACTTACTCTTGATGACCTTTATTTTTACGGCACGTATGAAACTGACGCGCCTTACTTGGAAAAAGCTTTCTTAGAAGGTTTCGATTACCTATATCAACCACCTACGAATACATACGTCTGCCCTTTAGACGTATGGGACTCTGCTCGAATGCTTACTATGCGTATGATACGAACTAAACTCCTGATGAATCCAATCTTCGCAAACAACTCATCTCATACATGGGAAGAACTCAAGAACAAGGAAATATCTATAACTAATACGTCTGTTGTACACTCTATTGAAATAGATACGTACATGCGGGCACTCCGCGAATTACTAAAACCAGGCAGTGGCGACTACTCACTTGCAAAAGAAATCGGGGAAGAAAAAATATATGCAATTGAAAGTCTTTTGAACATATATAATGCTCAATCTGCATCGGTTTCAGAGCTTCTAGTAGTATTGGTAAGTGAAAATACGTTTGTCCTGCGTAGTTTTCAAAAAGACGTTCCAATAAAAATAGACGAGCTCGCCATTTCACGTTCATCACCTTTGTTGGGATTATTTACCTTTAACGGTAGCCTCTATAGTGAACTTCCACGATTTATAGTTCGAAATACAACCGATTTTGCTTCATTCAAATTCACTACATATCGTGAAGACGTTGAATTGCGTGCGCAAGTTTCAGTAAAGAATCTGCCAGGACTCATAAAAAAAACTCTCACACGAGAACGTGCGTTAAAATAAACCTGTTGTGTTATCAATTTCTACGGTAGAAACCCCCCGCAGTTTATAAAAATATCTGTATTAGAACCCTGGTTAGTTTTTGCTATTTCATAGTCAATGCACGAATCCCCAGGTTGGATAACGTAAGATAAGCGTTGTGCGCTATTTTCAGTAGCCACATTACTACCGAAGGAAAAAAAGAGACCAAAAATTCCCGCAATTGAAACTACGAAAAGTGCCAGATGTTTATAAACACTTCTTATTTCCAGTCTATGTTTCATATAAATAAGCTTATCACAATAATGTCAATACTTGTGATTTACGAATTGAACAACCTCCAAAGGGAGTTTATAAAACGATTAAATATACCGGGGCCCTTGTAGGGAGCATCATCAAATCCCTTTGAATACAGAAATTCTCCGCGTGGCACGATAGTATTTTTTGTCTTAGGAACTTCATTTACAATTGGATTTGCAAGAATATACGGGTCTTTTCGAACACCACTAATTTGCCATGAAATACGACCGTTTGGTACTCCACCTGAAATACTAAACACACCTCCCGCAATTTCCTTGCTCACATAAAGATTCGGCATAGATACTCCTATCGGTTTAATTTGGTAACGTACATTATTATTAAGCACATCGAAATAACCAGGCAACGTAACTATAATCGCCCCATCTTCATCAAGTACTGATATTCCGTCATAAATATTTTTTGCATCAGGAGATTCTACGAACGAGTGGAAGAGTAGTTTATTTTTTGGATCGAGTGGGTGGTCAATTACAAAAGAGCCGGAACTCTTTGATATGTTATTGGTAACTGCAAAGGCCCCGCTCGCTGCGACATTTGTAGAAAAAGTCGTTTGATAAGTTCCTTGATAATAAGACTGGTAGTAGCCTTGATAGTAACCCTGGTAGTAGCCTTGGTAATACCCTTGATAGTAGCCTTGGCTATAATAAGTACCTTGGTTGTACCCTCCATGAACTAGCGTCG
>CAZPQI010000005.1:0-36079 GCA_964589005.1 uncultured Candidatus Saccharibacteria bacterium
AACATCGTCTATCATATACTTAACCGAGCAAATGCTAGGTTAAGTATATTTCATAATAAAGAAGATTATCGTTTGTTTGAATCCATCCTAGAGGAGGCTCAAGAAAAATTTAAGTTAGATATGACAACGAGATTAGTTGGCAGACCTAAAAATGGTACCTGACACCATTAGTCTCAATACTACAAATATGATACGGTTTGGACAGTCAATAATGACTGTTTCATACGGAGGTACTTCACGTGAAGATCAAATACAATACACATTGGATTAATACCGGTCTCGATCTTGAGCCGATTATATTCAAACTATGTGACCCTGTTTATGGGAAAGGCTGGCTGCTTGAAAAAGCCCAGCGCGTCGAGCAAGAATACCGTCGTTGGTTATTCCTGCAAACCCAAAACATCGAACATTCACTCGTACCAACTGAAGACATGGATGAAATGTGGCATGTGCATATTCTTGACACTAAGAAATATGCCGCTGATTGCGACATGATGTTTGGGGAGTTCCTTCATCATTTCCCATATTTCGGAATGCGTGGTGCAGAGGACAAAAAGCATCTTGATGCAGCGTTCGCGCAAACAAAAACTGTCTTCCGTGATGCATTCGGAATGTCGTATGGAGCGTATGGAATCGGCTCCGCGATGTGTGACGGTGGTGTTTGCACCGAAGTCAGCAATGGCAGAGAATATGGTATAAGCGATGAGGTCTCAAGGAAAGCTGCATTGTGCTCAAATTGCGACAGTGACTTGGACTCTCATGAGTGCGATGCCAAAAAAGCGGCAGCAATCCGTCCTCGAATTGCTGACTTGCCGGTTGAAGTAGCGGCATAACCGTTCTAATCACAGTAAAAGTGATTTAAGACACGACCCTGAGATGTTAACGCATCTCAGGGGTTTTTATTTCCCATGTAACTTCATGTTGGGTAATTTTTCGTTGTCTTTTAAAAATCGCTCAAACCATCCAATAGATTGCCGTCGATACTCGTTTTTATATTCCGTCAAGCTATGATCTGCGCCGTCAAACAAAATAAATCGATGAGGAATTTGTTTGTCGAATAAATCGCGGGACATTTGAATTGAATGGCTTGCTTTCACACGCCAATCCGAGGATCCATGCATAAGTAAAATGGGACATTTTTTTGTTAATTTGTTTACCCATAGAATTGGTGAACGTCTGGTAGTTTCAGCTTTTAAACTGCCCCACATAATTTTTTGATGCGCTTTCCATCCTTTACGTTCCTTTGTTTGTGAGAATTGATTGGTTGGGGCCCCGGCAATCACCGCAGCCTTCACCCATGGACACTCACGAAGAAGCATATACGCCATAAGCCCCCCACGAGAGTGGCCTTTAATACCGACACGATGGTGGTTGGTGATACTTAACTTTTGCAAAATCGATCTCAGTTTCTTAATACTAAGAATATCGTCAACGCCACCGAAAGTGTCCTTACCACCACCACCTTCTACGCCAGGGTATTGAGTAGAAATAACAACGTATCCTTCTTGTGCAAATTCTGCCATTTGCCTAGTTATTTTAGGTATTGTCAACATCCCGAATGCATCACTGCCGCCTCGAAGATGGATAATACATGGTAGCTTTGTTTTCCTTTTTGGTGCGCAAATGTAGCCAATAATTTCCAAATTTTTTACTGCATATGAAAATTTCAATATTTCCACATTTTTGTATTTATTTTGAAGGGAAACTGGTAGAGAAACTTTTGTTACATTTTCGACGAAATTTATGTTCTTCAATTCGTTCTGTAATTTCATACAAAATTACGATACACGAAAATCCGTGTAGTCCTATGACTGCTAGTTGGAAATAAATGGTTAATGGTGTCAGGTACCATTTACCTGCTATACTATGTTCATGGCAAGACTACCCCGCGTAGATATTGGCAACATCGTCTATCATATACTTAACCGAGCAAATGCTAGGTTAAGTATATTTCATACTAGAGAAGATTATCGTTTGTTTGAATCCATCCTAGAGGAGGCTCAAGAAAAATTTAATATGCGCATACTCGCCTACTGCATAATGCCTAACCATTGGCACCTGGTTGTATATCCAAAATATGACGGTGAGCTCGCTCCGTTTATGCAGTGGATTACACTCACACATACACAACGTCATCACGCAACACATCAAACAATTGGTGGTGGTCACCTATATCAAGGAAGATACAAATCGTTCTTAGTACAAACAGATGGATACTTGCAGCAGCTCTTTCGTTACGTTGAACGTAATCCTGTACGAGCATCCCTTGTTATACGTGCTGAAGATTGGCAATGGTCTAGTGTCTATAGGAGAGAACGAGGTACGATTCAACAACAAAAATTATTGACCTCTTGGCCAATTACCATGCCGACTGACTACCTTACTTGGGTGAACGAGTCACTGAAAGAAGACGAACTTACCACATTGCGATACAGTACAAACAAAGGTAAGCCGTACGGACGTGATGATTGGGTTGCTACCATGATCAAAAAATTTAAGTTAGATATGACAACGAGATTAGTCGGCAGACCTAAAAATGGTACCTGACACCATTATCCACATCGCACCATCGTAACTCTTACGGTGGTGTTTTTTCTTGAGATATGCTCGTATTTGTGTAAAGGTGCATATATACCTTCGCATCAATTCAACTCGCAGTCGCGCGGAGGCAATTAGAAAGGAGTTCGTAATGAAACTCAAAACGTTCTTTGTTATGCTTGCGAGCTTTGTACTCGCGATTCCAAGTAGCACTACTCTCGCCTGGAAAGAAATTCCTATAGTGGTATATGCTTGTGACAAAAATTCATGCAAGGCAGTTCCTGCTTGGGAAACCGTCTCCATTATCGTTTGGGCGCAAATTTGTCCCATGCAAGGTAATGCTTTCATATGCGACTTTTCAAAAGAACGTGACATGTATGCGAATATTGTCCGAATGCAAGAGTTAAACACTACCATCACCAAGCTTGAGCAAAAATTCGCTGAAAATGGTTCACTCAGTCCCCTGGATCAAGAGCTTTGGGACCAAGCTCTTTATGAATGGGCTGAAAGGTCATATCTAAACCTTCCATCAACGCAACATGTTCGCCTTGGCGACAAGTTCGCATCAAACAAACCATCGAGGAGGACTTCGGTCCTCCTCGCCCACCACCACGACATCAACTCTGGTGGTGTTTTTTATTTCCACTTGGAAGTCGGAGGTCCGAGTTGGGGCGTAGGCTCAGCCATAAACTAAAAACACCTTGCAAAATACTGAATTACTGATATTCTGTATAAGTAACTAAACACAATATGCAAACAATAAAATTACAGCAACGAGGGGTGCTCACCCTTCCAAAAAAGATACGAGAGAAATTAGATCTTGTTGAGGGTCAGTCTTTACGAATACATCAAGATAATAATCAAATTATTCTTGAGCCTGAACAAAGTTTTGATGCACAGCTTGCCGCTGATTTAAAGCAGGGGCTTGAGGATATAAAGAATGGTGATTATATAGAGTTCTCAACCATAGAGGAGTTCGATGAGAAAATGAACTGGCATGAAGATTAAACTTACTAGTACAGCCCAAAAACAGTTACGTAAGATACCTGTGTCCTTGCGAAAAAAGTCACGTAAGCAATTTGAATATCTTGCTGAAAATTTTAAACATCCATCGCTTAATGTTAAAAAGCACAAAGGGAGTAAAGATTTATGGCAGGGTAGAATCGACAAAAATTGGCGTTTCTATTTTCACATTATTGAACCGCACTACATTATTATTTCTGTAATTAGTCACCCTAAGTAAAAACCTTTTGCAACAATACAAACGCCACTCGACATCACATCTAGTGGTGTTTTTTCTTTACATAATTCTTAATAACCCAACACCGCGCGCCAAAGGCGCGCTGTGTTGGGTTAATTTCTATTTAATTTTTACTTTACGCCTTAGTTATTCAGAGCTTTTGCGGCACGAACAGCTTCTTTTATTTGTTTGTGTGCATCTTTAATACTTTGAACTGCTTTTTTAACAGCTGCCCGTACTTCATCTTTGTAATCACGTGGGTTGTCTGTACCTAATACCCGCTCGATTACTTCTTTGGCTGTTTGTACATCAACAGTTGCACCGCGCACTGCTTCTTTTGCTTCATCGAGTTGAATTTGAGCAACGCTTGTATCTATCCCTTGAGCTGCTTTCTCATTCAAAAAGTTTTGAATGCGTTCAGTTAACGATTCGAGATACGTAATAGCATTGGTGAGTCGCTTCATGATGCGCCCTTTGTGATCGTTAGCATAATCGCGTGCTGTATCGCGAATCTCTACTCGACGGACTTTTGCTTCTGCTTTTATTACATCGCGCTCCTCATCAGTCGTAGCGTTTTTCAGGCGCTCATGAATATCTTTACTAAAATCCACTGTGCTTGCTTTAAACGCATCTCGCTTACTTCGAGCATCTTCGCGCTCTGTCTTCCAAGCCGATACCGCGCTCTTGTGCTTTGCTCGCAAATCAGCAAAAGGCTTGTTGTCATCTTCCTCAGCAAAAGCAAGGCTCGCTCCTGCTCCGAGAGTAAGTCCTACTACTGCAAGAGCTACTATCGTATTGGTAAGTGTTTGTGTGTATGTCATGTTGGTCTTCCTTTTTAGTTTATAACTTTTCCTAATCCCTTGGGAGTAGTGTTGAAGACGGAGCATAAAACATTTCTTACACACATGTGGATGTATATCTTAAGTTGTGTAAATTATCTAAGTACATCAAAAGGTTCCTCATTCTCTTCCTCGCTATTTTCTGATTTGTCCCGCATTTCTAAAGATATGAGTGCTTTATGCACTGTACGCAATGCCTCTCGTATTAATTTCTGCGCTTGCGCACGATCCCCGGCACGTATTGCGTCGGTGATTTCTGTTTGAATTTCTACTATTTTTTTGAGAACCTCGCCAAGATACTCTTGTTCCTCTTTAGTTTTTGTAGATTTAATCTTCTTCTCAAGTTTCCTTTTTTGCTTGTTAAGCGTTTGTGTTAACTTTGCAATCATAACTGGAGAAATTTTTACTCTTTCCACTTCGCGCGGTAGTACCTGAGCTTGCTCAGGAGTTCTTTGTTGTGTAGCTGCAATTTCATACACTACTGCGGCATCCTCATCTTTTGCAGACTTTTTGAAATCCTCCCTTCTTTCTATGTTCTCAGTGCGTACTCCTGCCTGAATTGCCAACCCCCTCGTTGCTGATTCGTCTTTATCTACTTGTGTATTACTCGAACGAATAGCAATAGCTCGTGCAATACGAACTCGAGCGTTATTTTCTTTGTCATCAATCCTCGCCGCCCGTATCGCAAGAACCTCTGTGCGTGCCTCAACCCCCACAGCAAGAGCAACGCGCAGAGCCTTGGCTTCTTCTGGTTTTTCTTTTTCTAGAAACGCGAGGTGTTCTTGAGCACGCTGTTCTAATTGTTTAAATCTTTTAGTTACTCGTTTTTCCATTTCCTCATCCAGTGTTCCACGAGCAGCAAGAGCTTCAACCTCTTGTAAGCGCCTGTACGTTCTTTCTATTGCATACTCAGCGCGTTTTTCGTCGTTTGCAATAAGTCGCTCAGTTACCTCTTCTCGCAACTCTTTAACTCCGTACAATGTGTCTCCTGGTAATGCGGCAGTGGAAGCATACGTTACACCAACTCCAGAGGTAAACAGCAATGCCACCATAACAATCACTGCACTAAAGCGATAACTTAAAATAGTCATGCGAAAACTTTTTTGTGGAATAACACTTCGATTTGGTGTGTACGCCATGTATTCTCGCACTCGTGTACGCATCGCATCCTTCTCGTGCTTCGTAAGTTGCACACCTGTGCCAATATTTTTCATTTTGTCTTCAAATTTTTCCATATTATGTTGTCGACATACTAGCCTTCACGAGTAAATATTCCCTTAATTTTTTGAGACCTCTATTAATACGTACCGATACTACGTTCTCGCTTTCTTTTAAAATATCTGCTATTTCTTTTGGCCGTAATTCGTTTATGTACCGCATAACAATAATACTTCGATAACTTTCGGGTAACTTTTTAAGTGCTATTTCGAGCTGTTCGGACTGGAAGTTCAACTCTATTTTTCCCACCTCTTCTTCAAGGCTACCAGTTTTTAGTTCGTCAAAATTACCCTCGTTCACTCCTTCTTTTTCTAAGAGCGCATCAAGTGAAGAGCTCTTTTTCTTGCGATACTCATCAATGATAAGGTTGTTAAGTACACGAAATAAAAAAGCCCGATAATTTTGTATTTCTGTCCCCTTGTTCGCTGTGTCCCATGTTTTCATAAAAGCTTCTTGAGTAAGTTCGAGTGCTCGCTCGCGATTAGACACACGGAAATAGCAGTGCCGAAAGAGTGAATCCGCATACTCTTCATACGCTTCTATGAATTCTTTTTCCACATCCATATCCGTATACTATCAAAGACGCACCAGATCCGCTTTTCTTTCAATGCGCCGATGATTATTGTAGAATCTCAATACTATGTCCGGACACAATAAATGGTCAAAAATTAAACACAAAAAAGCGGCAACTGATGCGGCAAAGAGTAAAATATTTGGAAAAATGGCTCAGCTCATCGCTATTGAATCTAAAAAAGCAAATGGTGACATAACCTCCGCAGGTTTACGCGCTGCAATCGAGTCAGCAAAGGGAGTAAGTATGCCGAAAGACAATATCGATAGAGCAATCGCCAAAGGCACGTCTGACGAAACTGCTAGCTTGGAGTCGATTCTCTACGAAATGTACGGGCCCGGCGGAACTGCAATACTTATTGAGATAGTTACCGACAACCGAAACCGAACTGCGGCTGAAATTCGCCATCTACTTTCGAAAATAGGCTACGAGTTAGCAACTCCTGGCAGCGCCGCATGGGCGTTTACACAAGCTTCTATTCCTGGAGATGGATGGGATGCAAATAGCACCGTCGAAATTTCCGATGGAGATGGAGGGAAGCTCGAAGCACTTACGGAAGCACTCGACGACCACGACGACGTGCAAAACGTCTACACCAACGCCGCCTAAAAAACTGTATCACGTGGCACATTTCGTTGTCGTATATCAACAAATGTCACTCGCTGTATGTGTAATACAGCTCTATCCATTTATTTCATACTCCTAGAACTGCACTCACTGGCTACAGTTTTTACGTACTCGATTATACAAATATTTCTGTTACTCTCGGTACGCTAGACGCTAAACGCTGTACGCTGTACGCTGTATATATGCGAATTATTGGTATTGATCCTGGATACGAGCGCTTAGGCATAGCGGTTGTTGAGAAAACGAATGGAAAAGAAGTGTTAATTCATAGTGAATGTTTTCAAACAGACGCAAAATTAGATTTCCATGAGCGTTTATTTCTTTTAGGTAGGCAAATTGAATGTGTTATTAAAAAACATAACCCTCAACATCTGGCACTTGAAAATGTTTTCTTTAATACTAACCAAAAAACTGCGATGGATGTCGCGGCCGTGCGGGGGGTAATTTTATACGTTGGACGCCTACACAATTTAGAAATATTCGAATATACACCTCCTCAAATAAAGTCAGCAGTCGGAGGAAGTGGTCGCGCAAATAAAAAAGAAATCGCTTCAATGCTGCATCACCTTATAGATATCAACAAAGAAATTCGTCTTGATGATGAGTACGACGCTATCGCAGTTGCACTTACACACAGCGCTATCCACAGAGAATAGCTACTTTTCCACACCTTTATCCATCTCTTCTGCCCTGTTATTACCATTCTATCCACACTTTAAAAGCAGTTCTCCCCTATTTTGTATAATTTATCCACAGGTTATACACTCTTGAAAAATATTTCTAATTTGTTAAAAATATGCGTGTAGCTCTATGCTGCCCTAATTAATATATCTATACAATATAAAATAATATGGAAGAAGACGAGAACAATTTAAACGATGCTTTCGACGCTTATAAAGGCTCGGAGAACTCGGAGTCAGACTTAGCGGATGCTGATTTAGAAAATGCGGAACCAGACGAAAATAAAGATACAGGTGAATCTAAAACTTTAGACGATGAAGACGAGGACACAGTGTGGGGAGACAAAGATGACGAAGCTCCCGAGGTTCCGTTTAGAGATTAATAAAAAACCAGCTCGCTATCGAGTTGGGTTTTTATTCTCGTCCAGGAATTTTCTCTTGTAAAAGGGAGAAAATTCGGACATAAATTCACAATAGTCGCTTACGCTCGTTTGTTCATTCAATCTCAAGAAAACGGTGTTTGCCTATTTTATATACTCCAGGGCGCGCTGGTGCATCGATATCAGTAATTTTCTCGGCTTCAGTTTTATTAGTAATTGCACCCGCCTCGATTAGTCGTTTAAATTCTGTTTTTGAGTCTATAATTTTTTCCCGAATTAATACCTCACTCAGCATTTCTCCTATTCCAGCGTGTGTGCTTTTTACTTCATCTGGAGTATCTCCTTTCTGGAACGTATGTATAAATGCACCGCGGGCTTTGTTGGCAACTTCTTCCCCGTGATACGATTTTACTGTTTCGTACGCCAACTCCATTTTGATGTCGCGTGGATTTTCTCCGCTTTCCAATCTGCTGGAGATTTCGTTTAGATCAACATCTGTACACAACTCAAATCCCAAAATAATAGTGTCATCTTTCCATGCCATGACTTTTCCGAACTTTTCTTCGGGAGTATCTAAAAACGAGAGCATATTGCCAGTTGTCTTCCCCATCTTTGCTCCTGTCGTGTCCACCAAAAGCTTCATAGGTAGTACAAATTTTTCTTTTCCTTTCATCTCCTTCATAAGAGTCCTCCCCGCGAGCATGTTAAAGGTTTGATCATTCCCGCCAACTTCACCATCAACGTCCATGGCCACCGCATCGTACCCTTGCATTAATGGATACATAAATTCGTGGATGTAGATTGGTTTTTCGTCTTTAATTCTCTTACGAAACATGTCGCGCTCGAGCATTTGTTGTACCGTCATTTTTGAAGCAAGTTCAAGCACATCAGTGAATGTAAGTTTTCCAAGCCAGTCGTTATTAAATCGTAGTTGCGCAGAGTTGCTTCCATTAAAATTAACAAATGAAGACGCTTGCTCCTTATATAATTTTGCATTCTCTAGTACTTCTTTGTGTGTAAGTTGTATACGAACTTCTTTTTTATCAGGATCCCCTATTCGTGCAGTGAAATCTCCAATTAATAAAATAATTTCGTGTCCAAGGTCTTGAAATTGTCGTAACTTACGTAATGGTATTACGTGTCCTAAGTGCAACGTCGGTCCAGTGGGATCAATACCCAGATATAGTCTTAGGCGCTCACCCGAAAGAAGGCGCTTGCGTAAAAAATCTTCATTAGGATAGTGTCGTTCAACTCCACGAGTAAGAATTTCTTCTATCTTTGTCTCATCAGTATCTACTTTAGGTGTTGATTGTAGCCATTTAAACATAAGTTAAATACTACACCAAATTGTTCTTTCGTGGTACCGTTTTATTTAATGAAGCGACTGTTAAGAAACATTGTTTATCTGGGGCTTGCCGCAGGCCTTTTATTGATGAGTATGATTTTTATTTGGGTTGCTACCCTAGAAATTCCTACTCTTGATGGTTTCGAGGCACGCCGAATTACACAATCTACAAAAATTTACGACCGTACTGGAGAAATATTACTTTTTGATCTGTTCAAAGACGTTCGTCGCACCGTTGTACCCTTTGAAGAAATTTCTCGTAACTTAAAAAATGCGACAGTCGCTATTGAGGACGCTCAATTTTACGAACACCGAGGAATTCGTCCAGCACGAACTCTAAAAGCTATTTACGACAACGCTACAACAGGAAACTTACTTGGTGGGCAAGGTGGATCCACTATTACACAACAGGTGGTAAAAATTACACTCCTCACTAACGAGAAAAAAATATCCCGCAAAGTTAAGGAGTGGATTTTGGCTCTCCGGTTAGAACAAATAATACAAAAGGACGAAATTTTGGAACTCTATCTTAACGAAGTACCGTATGGAGGAAGTATCTATGGAGCCGAAGAAGCTTCGCAGAGATTTTTTAACATCTCTGCGCGAGATTTAAGTCTTGCACAAGCAGCGTATCTAGCAGCACTGCCCCAGGCACCGAGCCGTTACTCGCCGTATGGTAATAATATTAATCTTTTAGAAAATCGAAAAGATCAAGTTCTCAGACAAATGCTTCTTAAAGGTTTCGTTACTGAAGAAGAATTCCAGGAAGCTAAAAAAGAAACCGTCGAGTTTGAACAGTACGGTGACACAAACATTAAAGCTCCTCACTTTGTATTTTATGTACGAGAATATCTTGAAGAAAAATATGGGCGCGAAGCCGTATATGAAAGCGGTTTAAAAGTTACTACTACACTTAACTACGACCTCCAGACAATCGGTGAAGAGGTAGTAGCAGAATTTGCATTCGCAAACGAAGAGAAGTTTAATGCAGAAAATGCAGCACTTGTCGCTATTGATCCAAAAACTGGACAAATTCTTACTATGGTTGGTTCGCGCGATTATTTCGACGAAAATATTGATGGAAAATTTAATATCACCACTGCGTTCCGCCAACCTGGCTCTACATTTAAACCTATTGTGTACGCAACAGCATTCGAACTCGGATACACCCCTGAAACAGTCGTATTTGATGTTCCTACACAATTCTCTACAACATGCGAGCCAGACGATTTAACCACAGGAGATGGCTGCTACTCTCCTGTAAATTACGACGGAATTTTCCGCGGACCAATGACACTGCGTAATGCTCTCGCACAATCTATCAATATTCCCGCAGTAAAAACTTTGTATTTAGCAGGTGTAACCAACGCACTTAACACTGCAGAAAAACTTGGTATTACCAGTCTCTCCGAAGGATTAAATTATTATGGCCTTCCTCTTGTACTTGGAGGTGGAGAAGTTTCTCCTCTTGAAATTACTAGCGTGTATGGGGTATTTGCAAACGACGGTGTTCGTAAACCTCCCACGGCTATCTTGCGTGTTGAAGATGCAGCGGGAACAACTTTAGAAGAATATGAAGAAACTGAGGGAAAACAAGTTATCAGTGTACAATCGGCTCGTTTGGTAACCAGTATTCTTACTGATATAGAGGCGCGTACTCCAGCATACGGGCGAAACTCATTTTCATTCGGTTCTCAACAAGTAGCAATCAAAACTGGTACGACCAACAACTTCCGTGACGTGTGGATTATGGGATACACGCCAACCATTACAGTCGGTACATGGGGTGGAAACAACGACAACACGCCAATTGTGAAAAAAGTAGCTGGTTTTGTACTTGCCCCGATGTGGCGAGCGTATATGGATAAAGCACTACCATTGGTTCCCGCTGAAAACTTCACCCCTCCAGATGTAGAAGAAAACCCAGAAGATCTTAAACCTGTCTTGCGTGGTTTTTGGCAAGGATCAGATGCTTCGACTACTCCAAGTGTCCACTCGATACTTAATTGGGTGCAAAAAAGTGACCCTCGCGGCTCACTACCAACCACCCCCTCTCTAGACCCACAATATGATCTATGGGAGTACTCTGTGCAATTATGGGCTACTGAGAACGCTCCCCAGTTGTTAGGAGAAACTCTCCTGCCTGGCGCGCAAAACTTTACACAACCAGGAAATATACTCCCAGGCGGAATTATTATTACCAACCCTTCTTCTGGGTTAGCCTACCCACCAGGACGCCTTATAAATATAACTATTGCTGCACGTAATAATCTACCAATTACTAGTGTAGATTATTATTTAAATGGCTCTTTTATAGGAGGCACGGACGCAGCACCATTTAGTTTTTCCATAATTCCGAATGCTACTGGGCAACAAACCATACGGGCAGTAGCGCACGCTGGTTTTGCTGGAGTATACGAAACAACCTCTGTATTTATAGTTAGATAAATACCTATAAAATTTAAAATATAAAAACTTAAAAAATGGCAGTCACAGCATTTTTGTCCCCCACCTGTGCACTGATGTTATTTAAAATATCTTGTTGATTAAAACGTATTTCGTTTTTTATAACCGAAGAAGCGTTTATTTTTATTGTTTTTTTAAAAATTTCTATATCTTTAATATCGAGAGTAATGTTTACACAATCTTCTACTGCTTGAATGAAGGCTTTTTTAAGAGTCTTATTTGGTGCCTGAATGTGCATGTAGCGCTTAATGAGATTGGATATACCTTTCATAGTATTAGGGTTATAAAATAATTAGATATTTAGATGTAATTCGAGGCGTAAAGAAAAAATTATCCTTATTGTATGTTTATACAACTCAAATAATTTTTTCTGCGTCAACGAAGAAGTACGTTAAATATATAGTTATTACCTATTCATAGGCATAACAAGGTAGATAAACGAATCATCACTAACTCCTTTGACTATTAAAGGCTTGCCTGCTCCAGCAAAAGTTAAAACTACACTATCAGCTTGTATTGACTGAAATACATCTAATATGTATTTGTAATTAAAACTTATATCTAAGTCTTCTCCTGTAATTGCTGCTTCTAATGAATCAAATATTTCTCCTACATCATTATTTCTAGCACTTATAGTAAAAGTCTTTTTTTCTGGGTATACATGAAGTGTTATTTGACCAAATTTATTAGAAAATATCTGAGCTTTTTTAAGTGTATTTAATAAATCCTCTTTTAAAAGTATTACTTCTGTAGAAATTTCTTTAGGTAATATTGTTTTATAATCTGGAAAAGAACCATCTATTATTCTAGATGTTACATATAAACCATCACTTTTAATCGCATATTGATTATCATCAATAAATACTTCTATATCTTTATCTTGTTGTGTTTCTAATATTCGTATTAATTCAGTAATATTTTTACTAGGCATTATTACTGTTGGTAGTTCATTATCTGTTTTATAAGGAACTTTTTTTTCAGCGAGCCTAAAAGAGTCAGTAGCTACAAATGTAATAGTATTATTTTCATAATACATATAAACACTAGCTAATTCAGGTTTTATTAACGAAGTAGATGCACTGTATAAAACACTTCTAACTCCTTTAATTAATGTTGTACTTGGAATTATGTGTTTTGTTTTTGTTTCTGGTTGTGGAATATTAGGAAAATCATCTAATGGAACAGTTTTTATAATTGTTTTAGCACCTCCAATTATTAATACAACTGACCCATCTATTAACTCTAAAGTAACTTTAGATTGTTTTGGAGAGGTTTTTAATGTAGATAATAATATTTGAGAAGGAATTGCTACAATACCTTTTTGGATAATATTTGCTGGGAATGTTTTTTCTATTCCTAATTCTAGATTAGTAGCTTTAATCACAACATTATTTTCTCTAGCATCAAAAATAACACACTTTAATACAGGTAATGTTGCTGAATTAGATACAACTCGTGAAGTTATTTCAACAGCTTCTTCTATATCTTTTTTTAAACATTCTAATTTCATAACTTCATAACTATTTAATTTTCCCTAATTTATTCTTTATTAGTGTAGTGGATATGGGGATACTAGTAAATATAGTTAATTTTTTAGCCATATAGTTATAAAAAACATTGTGGACTAACAGTTAAAAACTAACTAACAAAACTGTTGATAGTAAAAAACAAAGAACAAATAATAAGATTTATGTTGATAAGTTTTAAGTAATACACCTACTTATCAACATCAAATCCCAACACATATACACAACTAATTAACAGGTTAGTTATGAATAAGTGTTCGAACATGATTAATTTCTTGATCAAGTACCATATCTGTTTTAATTTCATTTTTAATTTTTTCACACGAGTGAATAACAGTTGTGTGATCACGACCTCCTATTTTTTCACCAATACTTGGATAAGAAATAGCAAAATCTTCTCGTAAAATATACATAATTACTTGACGAGGGCGAACAACTTCTTTTTTCCTAGTTTTTTTATATATATTTTGCTCTTCTACATTGTAGTATTCAGAAATTTTCTTAACAACTTCAGAAACAGATATATTCTGATTTGGTTTAGTGTTGTGTTTAACAACATTTTGAACTTCTTGAGAACTTAACTCCTTACCTTTTAATTGAGTTTTACATATTAGAGTATTTAAAAGACCTTCAAGTTCACGTATGTTTCCAGGAACTTCTTTAGCAATATAATGAAGTATATCGTCAGGTATATTAAAACTGTGTTGCATAGATTTTTCTTTTAAAATTTCCATCCTAGATTCAATATCTGGGCTAGGAATTTCTGCAATCATCCCAGAAACAAACCTACCTTTTAAACGCTCCTCTAACCCAAGTAAACTATTAGGGTGTTTGTCTGAAGAAAATACTATTTGTTTATTATTATCATACAAAGCATTAAATAAGTGAAAAAGTTCTTGTTGAGTACCTTCTTTGTCCGCAATAAATTGGATGTCATCCATTATTAGAACATCATATTGACGATATTTATCTTTAAAGTTATTTCCTTTACCAGTTCGAACAGCATTCACATAATCAACAGTGAATCTTTCAGATGTTACGTAAAAAACTTTTCTGTTTGAATTTGTCTTTTTAAGGTAGTTCCCCACCGCTTGAATAAGATGTGTTTTCCCGTGCCCAGTACCTCCATAAATAAATAATGGATTATACGTAAGCCCTGGATTTTGTATTACTGCTTGTGCTGCGGCGTGAGCGAGCTGATTAAAAGGCCCGACAACGAAATTATCAAATGTATAACGAGGATTTAGGTTGTCCCGCTTGTCGATAAACATATCTTGTAACAACAACTGATTTTGATTGTTGTTTTGAGGTGGACGCTGCTCCCCCGAAGCTCGCTTTGCTGCATTTTTAGTTACGATGTACTCAACACTACGAACAGAGTCTTCAAAACTTCTAAGAGTTTTGAGAATAAAGTTATTATGTTTCTCGTAGAGCCAATCTTTAACAATTTTGTTAGGAACTCCTACTGAGATGACCCCATTATCGTATTTAATAATGACTGTGTCTTTAAACCATGTACGAAAACTAGCTTCTGAAATATTCATTTCGATATGAACGAGTGTGTTCTGCCAAAGTTCTTGATTGGTTAACATACAGAGTGAAGTGGAGGTATTATATACAAGTTTTCTACACATCGGAAATCAACCGAACATTAAAACATATGTTAGTAACATGTGGATAGAGAATTTTATAGGAACACTACCTTCTAATAGTTATATACATAACAGACAAAAAGTTGTGTAGGTTATTATGCGCATTAGAGAATAAAATCCCTAAGAATTTTTAAAAGAGAATTTTATATTTATGTATGCTGTGGATAAGATGCGAGTAGTCCACACCCTATTGCTTTTGTTGTTTTTATACGTACTATTGTCATCGATGTCCACAAAACGAACATATCAACCAAAGAAACAAAAGCGAGCACGTAAGCACGGTTTTCTAGCACGAACAGCAACAGTTGCTGGACGGCGAGTTATTAAATCACGTCGACGCCGCGGGCGCTCCAAACTAGCAGTGAACACTACGGTAAAGTAGTAAACTAGGCAGTAGGGTGTAGACACAGTAGGCAGTAGGAATTTACGGACAAGGACGCTGCCAGAGACAGCGTCCTGTGTCGTTGTTGTTTTACTACCGCCTACACCCTACTGCCTACACCCTAATTTTTATGTTTTCCAAAAAAAGTCGCGCATCGACGCAACATATTCAAAAAGCTCTAAAAAAAGGAGTCACCAAACATTCTGGTAATTTTTCAGTACGAGTATTAAAACACGACTCCCCTGCGTGTATCGCCGTCGTCGTTTCAAAAAAAGTTGCAGCAACTGCAGTGGCAAGAAATAAATTAAAACGGCGTGTTAGAAATTCTTTACGAAATGTACCACTAGGAAAAAATAAAACATTTGTTGTGTATGCCAAAAAAGGAGCACATAACTTAAGTATAAAAAACATACACGATGAAGTTAAACTGCTGCTGCAGTAGCAAGTTTACTTACGCAAAACTCTACGCTACTATGCTGCAATGATTGGATCAGCATTTAACACATTTGTATTCAACCCGTTGTATAACGGGCTCATTTTTTTGATAGATATTGTTCCGTACGCAGATGTAGGTATTGCAGTGGTGTTGTTAACTATTGTAGTTAAAATAATTCTTTTTCCTCTCGCACACAAAGTTGCTCATATGCAGGTGAGGATGAAAGAAATTGCTCCTAAAATGGAGGAAGTAAAAGAGAAGTATAAAGACGACAAGCAAGAGCAAACACTCAAAATGATGGCTCTGTATAAAGAGCATAATGTTCGCCCATTTTTAAGTTTACTAGTGGTGTTTATTCAACTGCCGATAATTTTAGGCCTTTATTGGGTCTTTTTCAAAGGTGGGCTGCCCGATATCCAATTAGACTTACTTTATTCTTTTGTACCAGTCCCCGACTTGGTAAACATGCAATTTTTAAACATTGTTGACATTGGAGGAAAGAGCATTGTGCTTGCGGTTTTAGCAGGTGCTGCTCAATTTGTGCACAGTTCGTACACATTACCAAAACCAAAACCGCGTCCAGAAAATCCCACAATAAAAGATGATTTAGCTCGAAGTTTTCATCTCCAAATGAAGTATGTGATGCCTATCATAGTGGTTGTCATTTCGTACACTATTTCGGCCGCGATTGCACTTTACTGGCTGACGAGTAATATATTTGCTATAGGGCAAGAGTTGCTTGTTCGACGCGAAATGCGCAAATTGGAGGTAGTTTCAGATAAGAGCGAAGGCGAAGATAACCATGACACACGAAACAATTAAAAATTTTATAGAAACATTCTTACAAAAGGCTTCATTTACTTTTGACTCTATAGATATCGAAAATAATGCAAACCAGACGGTGTTTCAAATTCACACGAGTGAGAGTGCGCAACTAATAGGAAACCGAGGAGACACTATTCGGGCACTCAACCATTTAGTGAAACGATCTTTTGAAAATAAAGATGAAGATCTTAGGTTTCTTATTGATGTTAATGGATATCGAACTAAAAAAATCGAGGAGCTTAAACAAACAGCTAAGCTTTTAGCTGAGCGTGCACGTTCCCTCAAATATAACGTTGAAATGACCCCTATGAGCGCCTATGAGCGCATGATAGTCCACTCTGCTCTTACTGACGAGCCTAACATCGCCACGGAATCACACGGCGAAGGCCGTGATCGCAGGGTTGTGATCCGGTATGTTGATGTGTAATTTAGAGATAAATAACCAATGATGAAATACTAAGGGCACCAGTTTTATTGAGGGATTAAACCCTTATCTCCAAGCTCTGTTGTAGTTCCATCACTAAATCTTATCGCATAACGCACAGTTCCATTACTAGTAGTACGAACCCCAATAATTTCCCCAGTTTTGCCTTGGAGAGGGTCATTCTCTAAGTCTTGGAACTCACTGCCAGGGAAACTAAAATCTATAGTAATTTTTTGACCAATTTTATAAGGAGGTTGAGCTTTAATTTTTGTATCGGAAAAAAGTTTTAAATTAGTGAGGCTTGGTTCGAATAATAATCTTACTTTTTTCGATGCATCTGCTAAAGACGGTACCAAGATACCACCACCTTCGTTAGCTTTTACTAAACTACACTTAATTCTTGAATCATTCTCTTTTTCCTCCAATTTCTTGGCAATATTTTTACAATTTCCTGCTTGATCTTCAGGAAAAAGTGAAAAAATGAATTCTCCATCACTTGAAAGCTTGGGGTTTCTAACTATATATTTGTATTTTTGGATAGAGGAAGCGGTACATGCTGATAATTGCAAATAATTTTCAGATGTACATCCTTCTTCCGAAAGAAGTTTTAGCAGACGCGCTTTTTCCGCATTTTGTTTAAAAAGAGATATAGCTTTGTCGAATGCAGCACTGTCTACATAGCATGCCATAGAATTAGCTCCACCAGGTTGATCCCGTAGCTGCCCTCTTGTTTGAATACATATTTGACGCATTTCAGCACACGATATAGTACTGGTCCCTCCACAGGACTTGATGATACCAGCCTCTCTAAGGTTTCTGATTCTTCTGAGTTCCCTCGCCGCTTGATCACCATTTCCTGGCGATTCCGTTTTTACTTTAGAAAGACTAAGATTTATGTTTAAAATATTTGGATTAACCGTGCTAAAGAAAAGGCCTACAGCCAGAAGCATAAGTAATCCTAAAATGGCTCGTTGGATACGTTCTTTACCTTCGGTTTTTCCTGATACTGCATCTGTTGTCATGTACTGCAAACCCGACGTCGCTATCATTAGTACAGCAAGGGTAGCACCAATTATCAACGCTAAATTGAAAAGGTTATCAAAATATGTAGAAAAATTACCTCCAGTGGGGCCACGGTCACCAAATAATTTATCACTCACCAAAGTTTGCTGCACACCCCTAGAGGGGTCGGCAACAAGAAGGGAATCCTCCCCAATATCTTCACCCCTTTCATCCAGCCCAAGAAAAGTATGAGATATTGCGAGAGAAGAAAGTATTTCCCCTGCTTGTGTATTTTCTTGTGACGTTGTTACACCCTCACCATTTGAAGCTCCTTCAGTAAGACCAGTCGTGGCAACTAAAAGTATTAGAATTATGCCTACCAGTAAGGATATTTTTTTTGTTTTTAGCATAGTGTTAAACATATAGTAGTAAAACATATTAAATGTTACTTGTACTAAATTTGGGAAAAGTAACTGACCACAGGGTTTGGTCTATGTTGTTTATAAAAAAGAGAATGCTACCTTTTGTATCCATACGTAAATTGCGCATATCAAGAGCGACTCCAGTATTTTGTGAGGGCGGTAAAATATTAGCAACAAGACCTGTTTCAGTATCTATTTCCCAAAGTGAATCTGTAAACTGAACTTCTCCTCGGTACCATATGTCTGGGTATTCCCCTTCGGGGAATACGGTAGGGAGCGCACAGTACACTTTTGTATCGGTGGGATGCCATACACACTTTTCAGCAAAACCAGTAACGTTGAGTTCTAGGATTGTGTTAGTTTCTAGATTTTTTACAGCGAGCACAGGAAGTCCGGATCCTTCAATAGTGCTATACAGAATTGTGTTTCCGTCGGGACTAAGGTTAGCGGAAAGACCCAAGAATTGTTGTAATGCAAGAGTAACTGAGCCCGATATGGCGTCGATAATATATGCAGACCCAGGAAGAGAACCCGATGCTTTTTGTGTAAGAAAAATAGAATCTCCTTCCCAGTCGATATTCCAGTTACGTATTCCTGAAGTAAAAACTTCTCTCTGATTTTCGCCTTTAGAGTCTGAAATAATAATACTGCTACCAGAGCCAGTTTTTTCAACGAAGACGAATTCTTCTCCGCTGGGGCTAACCACTAGTTCCAAAATTTCAGAAGATAGAAATGTGTTTTCGATATCTTCGTTGCCTAAGTCTGTAAGAATAGTAACTACTTCTTCTGATTCATTAACATAGCGACGCACGACACTTTCACCATTGTTCAAAAAGAAAGATTCGTACACTTTGGGAATAGTAGTTTGGTCTATTCGTGATGTCGTTCTGTTGGGTAATTCTTTTTCAAAAACATGTCCAGTGGCTCTGTCAACGAAACGAATTGCGTTAGCTCTTTTCTTTATAAATCCTGCTATTGGTAAGTTATATAACTGCTGTAAAGTAGCTTTTGGAGTGTTACTAAAATCCTTTGGAGCACTCTCATTATTTAGCAAGTCACCAAATGCACCTTTCAAAATTCCACCACCCCCAGAGGAGCCCCCGGTAATATCACCTGCGTAACCTAAGTCTTTAGCACCACGGGCCAAGTCTTGTTGTTGTTTACCAACAAAAAATGACCAACTTAAAAGTCCCACGAGAATTATGACAATGAAAATTATTACAGCTATGTATATTGGTTTTTTCCTCATATATTAAAGACCAAACAACGAATTTCGGGCGCTACCTTCAAAATTTACATCAAAATTTCCCCTTCCTGTTTGTAGTAGGTACAGAGCATGGTCGACTATCACTTGTATACGTGTAGCAATATTTTTTTCAGCAGAAAGTTGTACGGAAAGAGTGGATGGAGAATTTTCTTCTCCTAAAACGTTAGTACGATTTATTGACCACGTATAATCTAGAAACGGCCCATTGGCGCTTTCTGTATCCATAAAATATGGGACTGCCTGAACTTTAAACAATGTTGCTCCAGAAAGTGATTGAGCCGATCCAATTGCAGTATGGTATTTAATACCAATTAACGGGTCGTTTTCGTATAAAAGAATTATAGGATCAATAGTTTCTATGCGAGCCGATGAGCGTGATGTTTGTAACCCGTCTGGAGCGCGTACCGTTACTGATAAAATGTAGTTACCAAAAAATTTAGGTCCACTTGTAACGAGAGTGGCTCGATTAACTCCAGAAGAGCTACCCAACACAGTTCCATTTTTGCTCCATGTATAGAGTAGTTCAGACGAGCGGTACGGTTTTCCGTTGTTGTCTACAAAATTTGCTATGGCTTCGGCACGTATAGTACTACCAGATGTATAGAGAGAGCGCCCTTGGTAAAAAGGAGGAGTATATGTATTAGCTTCCCATAATAGTGTAACTTCGGAGGGGCGTATAGTTATTGTTTTTGCTAGCGCTTGCCCAGTAGGAGTTTGTACCAGAACACCTAGTGTTTGTGACGACCCTACATCTTCTACTGTGAAAGAAAAGTTTGTTGACCCTACTCCTTGCTGTATTTCTCCATCCAATAACCACACAATTGTGGCTGATTGTATGTTTATATTTGATGAAGAAACGCTCGCGGTAACAGTTGTCCCGGTCTGCGGATATACAGGGGAAAGAGCTATATCGACCCCTGATAAATTTCCCGCTATCTGGGCGTATGACAGCGAAGGAATCACTAAGAGTGTGAACAGCAAAAAGGCCCGAATAAGGTTCATAAAGCTATTATATCGTATAACCATTATGTACTTTTCTAAGTATGGGTACAGCATTTCTTAGGTTTTTGCAGGAGCTTCTTCTTGCATTAGTTTTTGTTCCTTTTTGTATGTGTGACGATTGAAAAGGTAATAGGTCACAACATATAGAAAGTTAGATGGCGATATACTAATGAATACTTCGACAAGCATAAAACCAAAAAATACAAATAACGTTCGCCAAAAACCTGCTCGATATCCATTGAACGCTAGCTGAAATTTTGTTAAGAGAGAAAAAAATAATGTGAGAAACACACCTAAAATAGGAATAGATCCGAGCAAGTCAAATGGTATAGAAAGTGAGATTAAAAAAATTAAAAGACCAAGAGACATCTTTTTAGTTGGCGACAAAGGCTTCATACTAACTAAAGTTATTTAGGAGTTAGTGTCACCTCGTCACTTTCTTTATCAGTGGGAGTAGCAACTCTTTCTTTTACATCTTGTGTCGATGCCAACTCTTGTTTCGCTTTTTTGATAGATAGAATTTGAGATGGGTCGGATGTGATTATTTGGTCTTCGGTGTAACTTGCAATAACTTTAATAGCAACATGTTTAAGTCCTGCAAAGAAAATCCCCTCCCCTACATCTGATTCCAATAGTAAATACTTCTCCTCATCCGAAAGTTTAAAAGTTTCTTGAATGAGATCGATAGAAGTTGGCGATTGGCGCAATAAAATTTGGATAGAAGAGTTTGTAATCATTGCCTTTCCATACGTGCTACTCAAAAAGTCTGCGACGTCTTGAGTGATGGTCGCCAATCCAAGATAATATTTACGCCCTCGTTTTGCGATGCCGAATAAAAATGATGCTGTGTCTTCTGACTTCATCATCCACCAAGCCTCATCGATAATTAAAAGACGCTTACGTAGTTCTTTGCGAACCATATTCCATATGTAGTGTGTAACTAAATACATAGCTACAGGTTTCAACTCGTCTTCCATATCGCGGACACTGAACACAATAAATTGTTTATTCATATCTACGTTAGTCGCTTGGTTAATGAATCCTGCCCATGTGCCGTGCGTATATTTAGACAATCGTGTTACAAGAGATTCAGACCCTTCCATGCCAGAAAGCACAAGCTCGAAGTCCGAAAGAAGTGGAGGGTCTATGGAAGAAAAATCAGAATCAGGGGTGATATCCTTCAGGGCATATGTTTCTGTAATGGCGCGGTCGATAATAGCGTCTTCTTCTGGAGTGAGTCCGCCAAACATTATTCTAAAGAGCCCCACCAGTGTAATAATATTATTGCGCAATACGTCAGACGGGTTTTCGTCTTCGCGAACCGCAGGAAGGTCGAACGGGTTAATGTGATGTTGTGATGAAAGAGAAATGTTAAAGTATCTTCCACCAGTAGTTTCAGCAAGATACTCGTACTCTCGTTCGGGGTCGATAACGATAACATCAGTGTCGAACATCAACGAACGCACGATTTCTAGCTTTGTCATATATGACTTACCCGCACCTGACTTGGCGAACACCACCGAGTTATAGTTTTCAAGAGAAAATCTATCAAAGAGCACCAAACTTGAGTTGTGTCGGTTAATTCCGTACAAAATTCCCCTGTCACTTGTAAGGTCAAACGATACAAATGGGAAAATACTCGAAAGAGGTGACGAATTTAAATTTGAATGTACCGAAAGCTCATCTTCTGCTATCGGAAGAACACTTTTAAATCCTTCCTCCTGTTGGAAGAGTGCTGGTTTTAAGTACACGAGACGCGCTTCTAAAATTGAGCGTATTTCTGACTCCGCTTTGTCTATTTCGTCGCGAGTATCTCCGTAAATTGTAATGTAAAGACCAACTTGGAACATTTTTTCTTGTGCTTGTTGCAATTGGTCACGCAAAAATTCTAAATCTGAATACGCAGTGTCGAGCACAGGGTCACGAACTAGTCCTTTTTCTTGGCGAATGTTTATTTGGCTTTCAACTTCGGCTACTTTTTTTTGAAATTTTCTCAGTGTCGTTGTGGTATCCATTGGATGAACGAAAATTGAGATATCGTATACCTTGTCGAGGTTAACAATTGGAGAAAACCAACCTGTGGTAAGGAACCTTGGATACGAAATAACAAAAAAAGTACGCGCTACTTTTTCTCCTAAGTTGAGTGCACGCGGAGTAACTTGCAGTGCCGAGGGCGCAATAACGTCTTGCAATTCTAATACGCCATGTTTGTAGATAGCTTCTGGGAGAATGGGTACAACATCATTGATTGCACTTTCGCTCTTGCCTTTTTTAAGAAAATCGAGTAATGCCATATGAATATTATAGCGTACAGCGTACAGCGTATAGCGTATAGTGGCGTATAACTTTTCCCAAACAAAATAACCACAAACTCTATTTATATCTACTCCTGAGTAAGTAAGTTAGTAGATTATTAAAAAAAGTTAGACTAATCCCTTATCTTTTGATTGCAGTGGTGATTCTTGTTCGCCTGGGTTAAATATTTTGTAGAGCAGTTCGATTATTTCTTCTGTGTCGAGTTGTACAGTGCGCACACCAGTGCGAATAAGACCTTGTTGCACAACAGCAAGACGTTGATCAAGCTGTGAGATGTTTTCTTCGAATTCTGTTTTTTGGCTTTTATCTTTCCCAACAGATTTCTTTTTTTTAGACCACGGCAATTTGCTAGCGATTCCTTTCTTGCTTAGGTTTATCACTGCGGGTGTATAGGGCACTACAACAAAAAAATGCTTGGTCATAATATTTGCACCCTCTACGAAACTTCTAATGAATTCAATATACTCACGAATTTGGATACGCATAAGGTCGTCCAGAGTTCCCCTGTAGGCTTCTTCCAATGTTTCTAGATATGGACGAATGTCGAGCTCTCGCGATTGAATATATATCTGCACTGAAAAATCGAGAGAATTAAAAAAACTCTGAAATTGCATTATGAAAGCGTTTTGTTCATCCTCGCTTTTCAATGCAAAGTTTAGCGAAGAAGCCATAAGCACACTTCGCAAACCTCCGTTCTTAAGTATAATAACCCCATCACGTACCTCTTTTACTGGCACGAAGTCTTGAGATGCAGTTGCTGAGTTTCGTTTTTCAGGCATATATTAAATAGTATCTTTTTTATCTCCGCCTCCTCGCTCAAGAAGAATACGTTCGTTAATATCTAAACTCCAAGCCAAATTAGTGAGTTTATTTTCCGAAAGAGCTGGAGTAGTAAGTGGTGCGGTGGGGATGGACGCATCAGAACTTTTCCTTTTTTTATTGCCTTGGTAATTTTTATTCCACAAATACAGTTTTGTATGTATAAAATATTTAAATGCAGCTTCGATGACGAAAATGAGAGGTTTTTTATTAACTTTGATAAATGCTAAAGATATTGCAAATGCAACTACTGCAAGTGCCAATGGAATTGCCAATAAAATCGGCAAAAAATTCCACAACATAAATCCTAGACCCAACCCGCCTGCGATATACACAAACTGCTTTAGGGTTAGCGGCCCAAAGATTTTATCTTCGACATCTGTAAATTGTGGTACTTGGTAGCGCATGAAATTAGACGTTAGCTTGTAGACATTAGTCACTAGTAATACGATGTATTAATACATTAAGCATCTTCCCCACCTCAGTGATCAGCTCGTCTACTACTTTATATTGTACCGTATTACCAAAAGATAATTTTTTAGCAATCACCAGTTGAGTTTCGAGCTCTGCTTTCGAGCCGTATGCAATACGCAAAAAATGACAGTAATCTTTCTTTGTTTTTCTCCCACGACCCTCTGCAATATTTGACGGTATTGAAACAGCACAGCGTCTCATTTGAGAAATTAAACCAAATTTTTCCTCAGCAGGAAAAGACTCAGTTAATTTATAAACTTTTACAGAGAGAAGTATGGCTTTTTGCCATACAATTAAATCTTCGTGAGATTTACTGGAGTTATTCATACCTAATGACTAACGACTAATGCCTAGTTACTACTCTATACTTTCACGGTACGGATCCTCCTGCACATCACTCCTCTCTGTGCTACTCTCGCCTACCTTGTATGCCGATGTATCGGAAGGAGTGACTTTTTTTACGGCAGTGTGTTCTTTTTCTTTTTGGCCAACTGGTACAGTTTCTCGTTTTATCGCTTCGCTATCTAGCGTTCCTTGCATTTGCTCTCGTATTGGTTTAAATATTTCTACGGCTATATCGTTTACCAATTTTTGCGCCTCACCCTTCTCGATGTTCACTTCTTTTGCAATATTTTTGGCCATGTCTCTTGGTTCTTCTAACCCCAATAGCGTCAACATGATTTCGTTTTCTAAGACCACCCATTTATCTAGGTGCAATTTGTACTTCTCGGCCATAGAGCGAAGTTTTTTTTCTACCGAGGCATCGGTAATTGCATTCTGGATAGCTTCAGGAAGCTCAGCAAATTTCTCCTCAATAAGTGTGTTAAATTCTGTTTCTTGGTTCGGCATGATACTTTAGTTATTTTGTGAATCCCCTGAAGAAGATTTTAAGTCATCCACTTTTGTACCAAGAGCTTCTAGCATCTTATCTACTCCTGATTTTTTCGCATTTTTATTTACACTGTCAGCAATACGATTTCGCATGCCCGAAGAATCTTTAAAAAATCCACTATTGTTTCTATAATTTTCAACACGTGCACGGTACGCTTCTTTTCCAATAGCATCGACAGTTTTGCCACGCTCTTCTCGTGATAGAGTACCTCCTAGTCTTTCTTTTAGAAGTTTCGTTCGTTGGTTACTGCCTGATTCCTCAGCACTAGGAACATCATCAGAACCCTTGTTAATAGTACGACGCATAGCATTCTCCATAGCTTTACGATCTTTTACGTTTTTGTCGGCGTTTTTTACCATATTTTCAGCGATGTTTGCTGTATTTTTAGCGGTGTTTTCTATGTCTGCATCTTTCAGTTTCGCTGTTGTTTCCTGTTCCCTACGTGCATTCTCGGCTTTTTTATCAGCAGTATCGTCTTTGGAACTCGTTCCTTGCTGATTTTCTTGTGTCGCGACCGGAGGTGTTTTGTTAGATTTTTCAATACCTTGCTTGATAGCTTTTCCGATATCGTCAGCTCCTCCAAGCCCACCACCACTGGATGACTGAGCTTGTGAACCGCGAACTTCTGCCGCTGCTTTAGCAAGATCAGCCGCAGCATCTGCCGAAGCAAGGACACTCTTTTCTCTACGTTTTTCGTAATCATCACGATTGCCAATACCTGCACCTAAAGCAACACCACTCGTTTTTTGAATATTTTTTGCAATTTTCGAATCTCTAAAATCAAAGTTAGATTTCCCTAAAAATTTACCTAAGCCAAGCTGCATACGTGCCATTTGTCGCCGTGTACCAGAAATATTTGGGTCTTCAGATCTTGATAGTAACCCTCTATCATTTGCTTTGTTGGCACCCCATTTACCAAATGTTGACCTGCCAAAGCGTCCCGCAAGTCCGAATACTCCTGCTCCTGCCAAACGTGAACCGAGACTCATAGGTTGCTTTGCAATACTTTTCGCAAGGCCAGCACCCATTGTTGAGAGGTCATCGGCTACTTTAGTAGCACCGTATAGTAACCCTAGTACTACCACGAGATTAAAAAACGAGGCGCCAATATTTCCGTTAGCGAAGCCACTAAGCCCACTCCCTCCGTTTGATAACCCAGAAGTTATTTTAAGAACCGCCCACAACATCAGCATAAATACTGGTGCAAAGAGTGCATTTTTTATAAGAGTGTCCCACCACTTGTCCCACCATGTTTGGCCATATTTAGGAATTATGTACGCTGCGAATGCGAGTGACGAAGTAAGCATAAGAAGGATTAAGACTATAACGCGAGTAAATAAAAGAATAGCTCCATAGAGTAATACCGACGCAGTACCAACAAGGAAAATTGAGGTAGTTATTACGTATGTACCCAAAGTGCCATTTTTATATCGTGCCTCTAGGAGTTTGTCGAGGTCGTCTCTCGCATCTTGATCGAAAATCCCTGTTATACCGACTCTATGCATAAATGCTCCTGCGATTCCCCCTTTTTCTATATCCAAACTCCCATCAGTTCTATCCGTGGCATTTGGAGCGATGGTACCGACATTCATCTCTTTTCTAAACTGTATTGCAGTTATGTTAGAAACGTCGATGATGGCTTTGGTAAAAAATAGGCTAAAATTAATAAGAAGAGCAACAACTAAGATACGCGTACCGAATTTTTTTAGTCCGTAGGTTTCGCTCCCCAAAATAACCGCGAACGCGATAAATACGAACATTGATATCATTATTATATTGCTTATATCACGAAAACCTCCCCAGGCAGCGTTTATTCCTACTGATAGATTTGATGCATAGAATTCGGCAAAATTTATGATGGTAAAGTTTATAACCAAATCGAATATGGTACCCGTTGCTCCTAAAAACAAAATAGAAATAGCTACTGGAATCCAGGCAAGAAATATTATAGCTTCTCTAATTGCAGCTTTTATACCAAACCAGTCGGCGTTCTCTGCTCCTCCTTGTTGTTTAACTGCATTAAGTACCCTCCCCTGACAGTCACCGCTGTCGTCAGCATTTGCACATGCTTGATTTAGTAAACGTGTGCATTCAGATGAAGAGGGGTTAGTATTACATTCGTTTGTGAGCGCTTTGCTAGCAGTTGCGGCGGCGGCGTCAGCATCACCACTATTTAAGGAAGCCCGCGCGCCCGCGAGGCCTGGATGAGTGTCTGCGTACACCACAGGTGTAATCGTAGTTACAAGCAACGAAAAGAGCATCGCTCCAAAAATAATTTTGCGAAATGTATATACGTGCATCATAGAGCACTTTGTTGCCAGTTACTTGGCTTACACCATCCTGCTTCCCAACCTCCACGTGTTTCTTCAAGTAGCTGCTTCATAGCACCCTCGATTTCTAGCGACTGACCTTGAGCTTGGCGTAATTGTGCTTCAGTATGAAGTACTCTCGCGGCGACTAATTGGTCGATTTTTTCGAGTATAAACCTCTGCCCACTTGTTGAAGTGGTAGAGGCAAGAGCGGCGCGAAGTTGTCCGAGTACTTCGAGGGCTTTACCTGAGCGAAAAATGTTATCGCGAATAAGGTCGAGAATAGGTTTAACGTTTTGCCCAACTACCGCACGTGAGCGGGCAGAGTTTTCCGTAATAGTTGCCGACGCACTAATGCCGCGCGCTGTTGCAGTAATGGTAATGGCGGGTTGCGCCACTGGTGGGGTGAGCTCAATTCCTGTTATGGTTGTAACCTTTTTTACCTGCACAATAATTGGCGCCGGAGTTCCTGCTCCACCTGCGAGTGTTTCGGTTACTGTTACCGTTATATCACCATCAGGGATAGAAGATAGGTCTATTGAACTAGTTTTCCATACTCCTTCTGTGTTAACAGTGGGTTGAATTGGCCCTACTGTTATCGACTCTCCTACGGCAGTTACTTCAATAGTTGAACCTCCTTTTGAAGCACGACCCGCTACCGTTATAGAGCCTGCGGTTGGAACGCGAATACCAATAGCGTTTAGTGCGACGCTTGTAGTAACCACTGCGGTAATATTGCAGGGATTTAATTCTGTAGTAAGTCCTGCATTAGCACACGCCTGCCCGACTACTTGCGCGGAGAGGTCTTTTTTTGCTTCGGCTACGAGCCCGGCCCAGCAGGTGTTTTCCCACGTTTCTAACTGCAATTGAGATTGCCGCAGTACCGCGACTGAACTTTGTCGTACTTGTACGTATTCTTCTTCTACTCGTGCGGTGTTGTTTACAATGGAAGCGGCGGCGCCCACTAGGTTACTGCGAGTTCGCTCGGATGCAGCAGTGGCGATACGGTCTATGTAGGAAGGTTGTCCCGAGAATGATTTAGAAAGCCCCGCGAAGCCTGAAGTATTTGTGAACATTTCGGTGCCAATGTTCGACATAAGCGCCGAAATCATTTCATCAATTTCATCTGCATTTTCTGCTTGCCGGAGACCAGTGCCGATAGTTTGGCGCAGTTGTTCTGCAATCATAAAACCTGGAGTTACAATTCTACGGGTATTTGAGAATTGTCCACCACCAAGATCAAGAGTTTCATTGCTTTCTACTGTGCGGAAACCATTACCCCAATTAAGCTTTGTTCGTTCTCGTTCTTGTGCAGAAATGATATTTTCAACCAATTGATTTTCAGCATTGTAGTAGGCAAATAAAGGATTGCATGAAGAATTTGAAGAAAGTGTAAAAAATGAATCCCAGCCACCGCCACCGTAAAAATCGCCATCCAGGAACGCTGTTAGTTGTTGCGGAGGTAGGCTACACCCGAGTGCGTTTTGTGGTTGGCGTGTTTTGTTGGCATAGCTTTTGGCAAGAGCAACACGTATATCGCGTCGGTATGGTTCTGCGATAGCCTCTGTTGATGGTCCTAGAAGAAAGTTCTCAGTTACTGGGTCGGCAACATCTTCAAGTAAATACAGTGGTAAATTTGTAACATATGCGGGGTTACCGTCGAACCCTTCGTTTGACCAACGAACGATTCCTTTAATGATAAAAGAGATAAGCGTTTCGCGTGCGGAGTTATTTATGCCATCGAGTAAACATTCTTTGTAGGTCAGGAGTTTTTCTTGGTCAAATACCGCATCGTCGAATACAGGAACATGAGCACCGCCGGGGCCTTGCTGCCCTACTGCTCCATATGCAGCGCCCGTACAACCATAGACACCGTCGCGAGAAAAACCACTAGCGGCAGACGGGGTGACGCCATTTAATTGTTCAGAAAGCTGGTTGGCAATATTTGCAATGAAATCAACTTCATTAGTAATATGCCCTGGCTCGTGACTTGCATATACAACAGGGGCAGCAAGTAAAACAGTAAAGGCAAGAAGTATGAATATGTTTGGTACACGCATCATGTTTCTAATTCTTTTAACGTAAAGTAGATGTCTATTTGGGTGTAGGCAGTTTTAATTGAGTCTTCGGCTTCTATAAAATCTCGAGCGGTAACAAAGGTAAGCATCGGATCGTCGGGGTTGCTTCCCATGATGGTAAGAATTTCTGCAAATGTAGCGAAACTATTTATTACATCAAGGTGAGGGCGCGCGGCATCTTCAGGGACGGTAACAGCCAAAAGTGTATCTGCAATATTTTTGTATACCAGTGCGGCATCCATTAGTTTTGCAAAATCTTCAGCAGAATTTGTTTGCACCGCACGCCCGTATGTGGTGAGTTCGTATTCGTTAAGAGACAAAATAGATTCGATTGCATCTTGGAAATCTTTTTCATATTGTAGGGTCCGCACGTTTGAAGTATCGGATGTTGTTAGAATTTCATCAATGCGATACAAAGGTTCTTTTTGAACATTAAATTGTGAGCGCGTTGCTTGCGCAATAATGAAATCAAGAGAGTCTTTATCGAATGTTCCTCGCTGTTTCGACTGTATGTACGCACCAAATATTTCTCTGGTTACAATATCTGTTCGAGTGAGATTCTCGTTTGTCGAACTTGCAGATCGACTTTCTTGAAACGCACGTCTTGCGGTCGCTATCTCTTCTCCATCAGATATTCCATCTCCATTTGTATCAGGGTTGGTAGGGTCGAGCCCCAACAGGGCTTCTTCCCAGTCGCGAATGCCGTCACCGTCGGTATCAGTAGTGTATTCCTCGGATTGCAGTGGGTCAGATGAGGTGGTTGGTGTTGAAGATACTGCACTATACTCTGACGATTTAAATAAAGGACTCTTCCATACAGCGAAGATAATAAGAGCAACGCCAAAAAGCCCTGCAGCTAGTATTTTGCCGCTAATGTGAATATTATTAGACACACTAACAGTATAGCAAGTTAGGGTTTAGGGTTTAGGGTGTAGGGTTTAGATTTGGGGACAGAATTTTCTATAAGCCCCCGCCAACACTTGGATTAAAAGAAAAAATACCACCACCTTCGTAGCTTTTAAACACAATTCCGTATGCTTTAAAGAGTGTTATTAGTGCAACATGGCTTTTTGCAACTTCTTCGGACGCTTTGTTGTATGTGAGCATTTTATTCATAAGCTCCTGATCATTTTCAGCAAGAGTAAGTTCCCACAATAATGTGCCTACTGATGCATATGAGGAAACTAGATTTGGGTGGATGGTTTCTAATTGTGCAGGAGCGAGTATTTTTTCTATATCTTTCGAAAGTTGGATGTAATTATCTGTAAGGCGCTCTAGGTTTTTGGTATCGCCTCGATTTTTTAAAAAGGAATCGAGTAAATCTGTTTGATTACCATTAGAAATATTAAACGAAGTAAGTGATGAGCCAAGTTCGTTGCCGTATGCACGCAATGCTAGCTGTTCCTTGGTTTCCACTTCTTGCTGTACAACAGTTTGGGTATTTGAGTATCCTCCGAGCCAAATTGAATTCGTATCAAGTGAATTTATATAGTTTGTTTGTGTAGAAGAGTTGGTTGTGTTAGATCCAATAAGGCTTTTGAATAGCGCAAGAATTTCTGTTTGTTCAGCTTGGCTAGATTGTGTAATAATTTCTTGTCCAACTGCAGAGATATTTGGGTTTGGTACCGCACTACCACCAGTAGGTGCTCTTTCTTCCCAGCTTCTCAGGATATTTTGTATTGTTGTGCGTCGCGAGTCCGCAGTATTGTTTTGTGCAAAAGAAGGAAGAGAAGAGACTTCGGTGTTTCTACGTAAACTTTCAAATACATTTGTAGGGTTTGAAAAAGCGGAGTACTCATTTTGAGCAGAAGTAGAAGTTTCTTTTTGAGGTGATTGTGAAAAAGATAGTTGCACTAGACCGATAAGAACCACTGTCGTTACAAGTGTGATAGCAATAACGCTCGAGACAAAAATATACGATTGCTTCATGTGTACAGTATACCAAACTAGGGATTAGGTTTTAGGGACTAGAAGTTAGTGTGAACAACAAATTGTCTTGTTAACGGTTTACGTTACCTTAACTTGTAATTTTGATATAGTGTGTGTAATGAGTAGTGATATAGGAGGATGGAAAATATCAAAAAAAAGCTCGGTCATCGTTGTGCTAGTTGCGGTGGTATTCGCATCGAGCGCAGTTTTTTTCGCAAGCACACAATCTGCACAGGCATTTCCGTGGGGTGGACAATTTCAGAGAGTGATATCTTGTTTTAATAGTGTTATTTGGGTGCAAGCTGGCCCGCCTCGTGGGGGTAAATATATTTGGGTTCCAGGAGCTACCCAGACATTTGACTATGGTCCTCCTGCTCGCGCGGGGCAATGGGGAATCGGGTTAGCCGCCCCGCCGTATTTCTGTATCGTATCGCCGCTACCTTTGATTGTGTTTCCGGGGGTTATTATGACTATGCTCGGCACCTCTCGGTAATTTCTTTTGGGTTGAGCGCATAACTTTGTTGTACTTCAAAAAATCTTTGTTTACCGTATGCACGATACGACAAACAAAGATTTTTATTGTACGCCTCGTTCTGCATCTCAACCCAAAAGAAATTTTATACATCTTTTCATGCAGCAGTAAGCATCTCTATTACAGTTCTCGCGCTAACCTCCCCCACTCTTCTAAGGAAGCATTTTCAGCGCGAAGATTTTCATGCAAGCCAAACCCTTTTAATTTTTTTTCTAGTTTTTCTTTTGAACCAAATGCCGATAAATTGTTAATTAGCTTTTTTCGTTTACTCGAAAACCCTGCTTTTACTACCTTAAAAAATTGCTCTTCGCTGAAATTTTCGAAAAATGTTTTCGAAATATTTGAGATATGTAATATTGCCGAGTCTACTTTTGGTGGTGGATTAAAATATCTTGCTGGCACTGTCGCAACGTAGCGCGGTAATCCGTACGCTTTAACCGATAGACTTAGTACCGTTTCTTTTTTACTTTTTGAAATACGCTCCGCAACTTCCTTTTGCAAAAGAAGCGTCATACTTGTTGGCTGCGTTTGGGATGTAAGAAACTTTTTAATGACAACGCCAGTTATATAGTACGGAATATTAGCTACTACCTTAAAATTTCTATAAAATTCGCGAATAACTTCGTCATACTTCGAAAAATCCTCTTCATCGTATGCACGATACGATTCCCAGAATTTTTCTCGCACTCCTCGTTCTTCATCAAATTTTCTTAAAATTTTTGGAGCAACTTCTAATATGTCACCCGCAAGTACAAGAAGTTGAGCTTCTTTGATTTCTTTTATAAAGTTTTCTCGAAGAAGTACGATCATATCTTCGTCGGTTTCTACCGCAACCACTTTTGCACCAGTATCTAAAAGTGCACGAGTAAGCACTCCTTTACCGGGGCCTATTTCCAAAATAGTGTCATTCTTTTTTACAGCCGCTGCTGCAAGCATGTCGCGCAGGGCAGCTTTTGAAGTAAGAAAATGTTGACCAAGATGTTTTTTTGCTTTCATATTTCACGATGGTAACGTTTTTCACTGGATAAGTACAATAGAACCTTTCGATATATCGAAAGGTTATGTGTTATTATGTATAAATATTTTATGGGTCGCGTATCCAAACAAAAAGTATCCCGTGAACAAATGCGCATTATTCAGGAACAAATGTCAGGTATTTTTCTGAAACTTACATATGGAAATCGCGGGAGAATATTTCTTAAACAATTTTTCACTCAGTCCGAACAAATTATGTTTGCCAAACGCCTCGCCGTGATTGCCATGCTCACGACGGGGACTTCCTATTATGAAATTAGCAAGTTACTCAAGGTAAGTACTTCAACAGTGAGTCGTCTTGACGATATCATTGATAATGGAGCTTTTAGTGAGGTTGTAAAGTACGTACAAAATAAAAAACATCGAACATATATCCAGAAATGTGTCACCGTACTCATTTTTATGAGTTCGCCAAAGATGATGACCAGAGAACGTTGGAAAATTTTGGACGTACTGGATGAATAACAACCTAAAAACCTTTCGATATATCGAAAGGTTTTTAGATTATAGAGATTATATTTTCTGGAATCGGAGAACCTGAGCCCCTTCGTGTTCGACGGTTTCACTGAACATGGCTATGGGGCGAACCCACAAAGCGTTATTTCCAAACTCTTCACTGTCACGGAGTGCTCGGTAAAATACCAGTTTCTCTAACGTTTCGCTATGGAAACCAGTACCAATTACCTCGTATACTTCACCTTTGTAATGTTTGTATTTTCCGGGGATCATTTCCATAACTAGAAGTCTATCAAATCTACTTTGCGCTCGTGGGGTGACTCGTATTCATTATGAATTTCTAAGAAATCAGTACCGATGTCTTCTATAAACTGCGAAGCGCTTTGCATAGTCTGGGAACCGTAAATAGTTCTCATAATTGCGTGCGTGAGGAACACTTTTTTACGTGCGCGAGTAATCGCCACGTAAAAAAGTCTGCGCTCTTCTTCTTCGTCTGCGTCTTCTCCAATTTTTTGGTGTGGAAACAACCCTTCTTCAAGTCCAGTGATGAATACGTAATCAAATTCGAGACCTTTCGATGCGTGTACGGTCATAAGTTTTACCGCATTATGATTTTTTTCCAGCGAGTCTTGGTCGGTTGCAAGAGCTGCATCTTCAAGAAGCCTTTCAATTCCCTCTTCGGGTTCGAGTTCGTCGTATTTAGACGCAAGGGTTGCGAGCTCTTTTATGTTCTCGAGACGCTCGCGTTCTTCCTCGGTGTCGCCTTTAAGTTTCATTTCTAAACCACTTTTTTGTACGGCAAAACGAATAGTTTCTGAGGGCTTCTCCTTGAGGGCAGCAATTTTAATTGCATTTAAAATACCCCTAAATTCAAGCACTTTTTTCTGCGCAGCGGGTGATAGTTCATGCTCTCTCCCTTCCAACATTTTAGTGAGTGTCATTTTTCCAATACCACGCGATGGTGTGCCAATTATGCGCGCAATATCTCCTTGCGAAGCAGAGTTAAGCGCTGCACGAATGTAACTTAAAACATCCTTTACTTCCCTTCTGTCAAAAAAGCGTGTACCTAAAACCTGATATGGCACTCCGGCGTACATAAATGCTTGTTCGAGGACGCGTGATTGAAAGTTTGCACGATAGAGTATTGCAATTTCACGAGGTGCAACCTTTTGAGAAATGAGTTCCTGTGCTTTTTCAACAATGAAGCGTGCTTCGTCGTCTTCGCTGTATGCACTATATAACGAGAGTGGTTCACCCTCCTCGTTGTTGGTAAAAAGTGTTTTTTCTTTTCGCTTTACATTTTTTTCAATTATTTTGTTTGCCGCAGTAAGAATATTTTGAGTTGACCGATAATTTTCCTCAAGCAGTATGAGTGTAGTCCCAGGAAACTCTTCTTCGAAGGTAAGTAAATTGGCTAAGTTAGCGCCTCGCCATGAATAAATATTTTGATCAATATCTCCCACGACGCAAATGTTTGATTCTTTTCCAACAAGCAATTGCGTAATTGCGAATTGCACGCGGTTTGTGTCTTGATACTCGTCGACATGTACATGACTCCATCTTTTCCTATACTTTTCGCGCACATCTATGTTGTCGCGCAGTAATACATATGTTTTTAAAAGAAGATCGTCAAAGTCGAAAGCACTCTCTTTCTCTAGACGTGCTTCGTATTCTTTCCAAATACGCCCAAGGGTGTGACGCCACGTGTCGCCAATATCTGCATGGTATTTTTTTACTTCTACACCATCAGCTTTGTTTCGTGAAATCACCGAAAGAACCGTTCGAGGTTCGAATTGTTTTGGATCTAAACCTAGTTGCTTGAGGGATTGTTTCACCGCACGAATACTGTCGGCTCTATCGAATATAGTGAAATGTCTTTTGATACCTAGCTCACTCGCATTTTCTCGCAAGAGCATTACGCCGAGCGAATGAAAAGTTGCTACAACTGGAGTAGCCAGCCCAGCCGCACGAGCAGCGACAGGTCTATTGATATGAGAATCGGAATCAATGAGCGCCAAGACCCTCTCTCGCATTTCTTTTGCTGCCTTGTTGGTAAAAGTAACTGCCAGAATTTTATCGGGAGCGATACCCTTTTTGATGAGTTCTAATATACGCATAGTAATAACTCGTGTCTTGCCAGCACCGGCGCCAGCTAAAATCATGAGAGGCCCATCACTATGCGCCACCGCTTTTTTTTGTTCAGAATTAAGTTCAAAATCTACCATGGAAGCGCACTATAACATGGGATAGATATTAGTAAGTTAGGCAGTAGTCGTTAGGTGTTAAATTCAACGCCAATAACGGTTTTTTCCTAACGACTAACGTCTAATACCTACTACCTAATAATGCTTGACAGATCTCTTATCCACAGTAATATACACGAGCTATTGCACATAA
>CAZPQI010000006.1:0-13949 GCA_964589005.1 uncultured Candidatus Saccharibacteria bacterium
AACTACCACTCTACACTCAAACCAACAAATTAGGATATCTTTTACGCCAATCCTTTTTACTCGTATAGTGCCGGTAGCTATTATTTATTCTGAAGAACTGGAGGAATAACCAATGACTACGGGGTCTTTTCTTTATATATACTTTTTCAATTTTTACCGCCTATTTCCAACTTTGCGCCGGCAAATGACCCCAGTACCACAAAGCCTTCCTAAATCGGAGAACTTTAGCTACGAGGCAAGTATTGATTAGCTAATAGATGCTACTCTTTCTACTGCCCTACTTTCTCTTACCTACTTTCCTTCGTTTTACAATAAGGTTGTTTGAGTATTGAGTTACAAAACTCTCTTACGACCAACACTATATACATCTTTGCGATGACGCATAGCGAGAATACGCACTTTTCGTTCTACGATACAAAATACAATACGATAATCACCGACTCGAAGTGCACGATATCCTTTCAAGGAACGTCTCAATGGTCTACCGAATACATCTGGTTGCGTGAGTAATTTTGCAGTGACACTTTGTTGAATACGTACTAAGGCATCGCGCGACAAGCTTGGTACGTCATCTGTGCGAACTGCATGATGATACTCCGCGACATATCTCATGCAGGGCGACTACCGAGAACATCACTCCAAAAAACATCGTGAGGAATCCACTGCGCACCAGGTTTGTCACGTTCTTCTGCAAGTTTTGAGAGATAGAAGTCTTCTTCCAACTCCAGAGCCGCTTGAACAAGTTGTCGTGTTTTGGTTGCTCGTGGTACCCCATCTCGTTTGGCAAGCATTTTCAAAAAATCCGCCTCCTGATCAGACACACTAATGTTTATTCTCTGTTTTGTTGTTGTCATGATATCTGAAGTGTACCAAAAGTGTACCACTTATGCAAACTCTTACAAAAACCCCGCCTTTCAGCGAGAGCTATCTTTATGTGATGATTATTTTAATAACTCCTAACAAAATCAGCTCCTCGCCATGAAAGTTCCCAAGTGAAAGGATCCGAACAATCTCCAACTGCTCGCAAAAAGTCAACTGATATCGTGTCGTTATTTTTCATAATTGCTTGCCGTTCTGGAGACGAAACAAGTCCAGGACCATCACACCATTGTGTACTTTGAATAGACTGGTCTGTTATTTGCCTAAATAATTTGTCGTAAAGAAGTACATGAGTTAATCCTAAGTTGCTATGACTTAGCATCAAGAAAGACTGCCAAGACGGTATATATTGCATATCAACATTTAATCCTTCAAAGAGTTTGTACGCAGTATTAGTAGAAGTGGTGCGTGGTACAAACTCAGTCCCATTAAAGATTTCCACTTGCTGAGAGAACAGCGGGTCATTAGCTCGAATAAGATACTCGCCGGCAGCATTAATAGGATTGCTTACCGCTCCCGTGGAGTCAATATAAAGCATAAGGAACTTTCCATCTACGTACACGACACTCTGCTCTCCTGCTCCATATCCAGACCCTGTTTGTTTTAGTGCTGGAACAACAATAGGTTGCCCCCCATTAAGACGTGCCCAAGTGTATCCATCTTGACTCGAAGCAACCCCGATTCTACTGGTTGGATCTCCAATGGCGGCGGCTGTGTAATATAGGTAATAAGTACCTCCAACTTTTACGACACTTGGGTTGCAAGCGTGTTGCCCGTCGAAATCTCCAGCCTGTTCAGTAGGCTGCAGTGCAACGTCAAAAGTGTTTGGTACTGATGTCGTACGAGAGTGCCAAGGACCTGATAGTTCGGTGCTATCAGCAGAAAATATGAAATCTCCCGCGTACCCTCCACACCAAAACATACGATATTTCCCATTTTCGTAAAAAACTGACGGATCATAATTATATGTCTTGTTCGGACCTGCATAAGGTCGTTCGTACACTACATTGTTGCCTCCACGTGCTGCTGTAACAGAGTATGTGGGTTCTGCTGGCATAACACACGAGTTACTTGTTTCTGTCCAAGCTCCCCAGCTAGGGTCTGTCGCCTCTATTGCACATAATGATGCACGAGTCTGTGTGATTACTCCCGTTTGTCCCGCCGCACAAGAAATCGTTTGTGTTTGAGTAGTAAGTGGAGTACACGAAGAAGGTGTAGCATCTCCTACGGAACAAGAACTATTGATGTATGTTCCTGACAGTGTTCCGTTTGTACACACCCTTGTTTGACTAGTGCAAGTGTTGCCAAACGAAACCGAACTTGTTTGATATGCAGTCGTAGATTGCCCGTGTGCCACTGTTGTACCATTTAGTACACAAGAACTTGGTGTTCCAACTGAACAAGTGTCGTATATATATGAACCAGAAAGTGTTCCATCCGTACACGTTCTCGTTTGACTTGTGCATGTGTTTCCAAATGCTACTGAATTCGCTTGATATGCAGTGGTGTTTGTTCCGTCTGTTATGTCTTTACCGTTTAGAGAGCACGACTTGTTTGTGGTTGCTGTTACTTGTGTTGATACACACGTATTTGATGTTGTTGGTTTGTTTGTTGTGCACTTAGCGTCTGAGTATGTATTGTTGTCAGAGCCTTTGCAGGTTACGTTTCTGATTTGAGTGTTGTTCAAACAAGAGTTCCAAGAGCTTGTGTTCCATACGTAAGTGACCGTAGGTGGTGTTGGAGTTGTTGGAGTGACGACTGGAGTTGGAATGGGTGTATAGATTGGTGTTGGTGTGGCGGGAGTTACGATTGGAGTTGGTGCAGGTGTATAGATTGGCGTTGGCGACACTGGAGTTGCCGTAACTACTGTTGTACCTCTTCCTTTTGCTAAAGATCTTTTCGTTTGAGGTCCCACAACACCATACCCGTTGACTGTTGGTGTTCCTGAACAGATTGATAGTTCACGACATTGGTACCGTTGTACTGCTTGTGCGGTGACACTGCCGTAGTATCCAGTGATTGTTGGGTAGATGAAGTCACCTGTTGATTTCAGGAATGTTTGGAGTTGCGTGACGTCTGTTCCTTTAACTCCTATGTATAGAGAGCGGGCTAAAACAATTCCATTTTGGAATTGTTCGCCCGACACTCCGTTTTGAGGAGTGTTCGGAGTGAGGTTAAGTGAGGTTAAGTGAGGTTCCTGTTGTTGATTGAGTTGGAGTTGTCGGCTGTATCGTTGTGGTGATGGTGGCTAAGCCTCTCTTAGCAGAGACCGCTGCTCGAGTGGAAGGTCCCATCTGTCCATACCCTGTGGTTGTTGGAGAGCCTGAGCAGACTATGTTTAATCTACATTGGTATTTCTGTACTGCTCTTGCCGTTACTGGACCAAAGTATCCTGTGATTGTTGGGTGTGTGAAGTCTACTGTTTGTGTTAGGAAGCGTTGGAGATTGGAGACTCGAGAGTTTTCACTTCCTATGGTTAGGGTTAGAGAGTTGGGTTTGGTTTGAGTGTAGGTTGTTGGAGTTTTTGTTGTGGTTGGTTTAGATTTCTTTTGTTGTGCTAGTTCTGCTGCTTGACGGTTGATTTCGTGGACGAAGTCTTCTGCGTTAGTGAGCGTTGGAGTAACCAGAAGTACTGTTGCAAACAAAAGAGTTAGAAACTTCTTTTTCATTTCCTAATCGTACCATGTTAAACCCCGCCTAAAGGCGGGGTTTAATTTAATGTGGAGATTACCGCCTCTTACCAACCTTTCTTCGTTTTAGGATAAGCTTGTTTGAGTATTTCTTAGCTTTTCGCGTCTTTTGACCCTTTCCAGATGGTTTACCCCACTTGGTTCGAGCTCGGCGGTGTCCACGCCCAGCTTTACCTTCACCACCACCGTGCGGGTGATCAACTGCGTTCATGGCGGAGCCTCGAACCGTTGGGCGAATTCCCATGTGTCGCTTGCGTCCAGCCTTACCAATAGTCACAAGTTTATGTTCGTCATTTGATACTTCCCCGATAGAAGCCCATGCTGTACTTAAAATCTTTCGAACTTCTGACGATGGCATTTTAAGTTGTGTGTACCCAGCGTCGTGAGCAATAACTTCTGCATAATTTCCCGCTGAGCGTGCGAGTTTACCGCCGCCACCAGGTTTAGTTTCAACGTTATAAATAAATGTACCAATTGGAATTTTTCCAAGAGGAAGTCGGCTCGCGGGCTTCACCGGAGCGTCTTCTGCAACCAAAAATGTATCGTTTACTACTACTGATTTAGGAATTACCACGTAACGTCGCTCCCCGTCTGCATAGAGTGCCAAACCGATGTATGCACTTCGGTTTGGGTCGTACTCAATAGTTTCAATCTTGGCAGGAATGCCAACCTTGTTGTATAGAAAGTCTACCTCGCGCCATCGACGCTTGTGTCCACCACCTTTGTGGCGAACTGTAATACGTCCAGCTGAGTTGCGCCCTACTCCACGTTTCATTCCATGAGTAAGTGCTTTCAGCGGCTTGCTTGTTGTTACCTTATCTTTGTATGAAACTCGTGTCATCCCGCGACGACCTGGTGTTGTTGGTTTATATTTTTTCATAGCTACATTAGTGTGATTGAATCACCTTTTTTAAGATACACATACGCCTTTTTTCCGCCACTCTTTACTCCATAAATACCAGTTCGTGCATTGCGCTTTTTCTTTTTTGCAATCTTGGTGACATGAACCTTAACAGGGTCAACATTGTATACAAGCTTAATTGCTTCCTTAATTTGCTTCTTGTTTGCATCAGGAGCAATGTCAAATGTATATGTACGATTTTCGATTCCTAATGTTGCTTTTTCAGTAACTCGTGGGTTTGTTAGCACACGAGCCAGATTTTCTTTAGTGCCCGTAAAAGTAGATGCCTTGTTTGAAGATGTAGTATCTTTTTTCGTTGATTTAGTTTTTGTATCCTTAGTAGCTTTTGAATTCTTCGTATCGTTAGTATCTGTCTTTGTTTCTCTCTTTTTTACCTCTTTTGTAACTTTTTCATCTCGAGTACTCTTAACAGGCGCAGATTTCTCATCTGTTTCTTTTTTCTTTCCAAATTTTCCAAAAAATGATGCCATATTGTTTAGTTTATTTTGATTCGGTCTTAGTTGCTTGAGAATTCTGCGAGCGTTTTACCAAATCTTTAATGCTCTCTTCTGGGGCAACAATCACAATATGCTTGTACCGTAGTGCCTCCACTGGATTTAAGCTTGCAGTCTTACTTACTTTTACATTACCAAAGTTACTAAAGCTTTTTTGAACGTTCGTGTCTTTTTCAGAAAGAGCAATGTACGCTGCGTTGTGCTTTTTTGATTTTAAAGCCTCAAACCCTTTTATACCTGACAGTTTCTGTAATAACTCCTTGGCTTGAGTTGTTTTAGGGGCAGAAAAAGTAAGCGCGTCTACGAAAAGCAGCTCCCCATTCTTATTTTTCTTCGAAAGTACGCTGTAAAGTGCCTGTGTTCGCATTTTCTTATTTATTTTCTTAGCAAAAACCTTGTCATTGCGTGGTCCAAATGTTACACCACCGCCGCGCCATATAGGAGAACGACTGGAACCGTGTCGAGCCTTACCAAGACCCTTTTGTTGCCATGGCTTTTTACCACCACCCTTGACTTCGCTGCGGATTTTAGTGTGAGCAACTGGCGTACGGGCGTTCGCTTGCATGCCAACTACTACCTGATGTACGAGGTCTTTTTTCCAAACAGCCTCAAACACCACTGATGGTAAATCAATACTTCCTTTTTTCTTTCCTTCTTGTGTGTAAATATCTGCTTTCATATAAAATTTATCCGCGAATTTCTATCAGAGTTCCAGGGCGACCAGGAATTGCCCCTGAAATTACCATAGTATTGGTATCTTTATCAATCTGTAAAACTTTTAGGTTTTTCACAGTAATGCGGTCGCCTCCCATTCGTCCTGCCATGCGAAGTCCTTTCAGTACGCGCTGTGGCCCTGTTGAACCAATTGATCCGGGGCGTCGTTCTGAGTGCTTGTTACCGTGTGTTCGTCGTCCTCCTGCAAAGTTGTGACGCTTCACCACTCCCTGATTTCCTTTTCCTTTACTTATGGCACTTACGGTAACCTTGTCACCTACTTCGAAATTGGTTACATCAATAACATCTCCTTTATTTACTGCCCCGTTTTCTACACGAAACTCACGCACGATTCCGAATAGGCCAAGGTCTCCAAAGTGTCCTTTCTGAGCTTTTTTAACATTCTTTTCTTTCTGGTTAGTGAAACCAACTTGAGCAGATTCATATCCGTCTGCATCAGAATTTTTAATCTGTGTAACTGTTACAGGACCCGCGGTAACTACCGTTGCAGGAAATACTCGACCTGTTTCGTCGAATACTTGAGTCATTTTATTTTTCTTTGCAAGAATGAATTTCATAAAAAATACGCCCTCAGTAATGGGCGCATGTAAAACACATAGCTCCCATTGGTTCCTCTAGGTATGCACGCGCATACGGGGGACATAGGCAATGACGAGAGTATACACGAGAGTTTTCTGTCCGCAAGCTGTTTAGCTAATCTATGATTTTAGATACTTCCTTAACTTTTCTTCTATTCATTAATAACGGCATCGTTAAAATAATTACACCAAATACCCCTATCATAAGCCCCAGCCAAAATTCAAGACCAAATGAAAATCTTTTTTCATCTGTACTCCGCAACACGTTCATATCAAATACCCCCTCTACAATAGAAGAATCAAGGACTGCCTCCTTATTTTCTCTATTATAACGAACATACATAGTGTACTTACCACCTTCTGGGAACATATACAGAAAACCCGCCCCTCCAAACCGCGCATTATAGACTGGCCCAGCAAATATTGTCTTGCCATTTTCAGTCCCATTATTTTGAACGATTCTCACCCATAAATCGCTATACTCTACCGGTTGTGTCTTAGCTTCATCAGAAAATATGTTGAACGTAAAGCGTGCTCCAATATTTTTCGCCTGAATAGATTCTGCTTCGTAATCTACATCCAACTGGTACCCATCAACAGCATCAGTAAAAGTCAGGCCAGCTTCTCCGTGTGCCAAAGCTAAAATCGGTAAAAAAAGGGCTATATAAATCGTAAGTGACAATGTCACTGTTGAGAAAATCTTAACCATGTAATTCCAACTATCCTACACCAATAATTGGCTGTGCCATAATCCATAGACTCAACACGCTGTAGAAGACCATTAAAATGAGCATCGGGTACTGACTAATTAGCGCTCTCCGAGTATCTTGAAAGTACCGCTCTGCAATCGTGTGAGAAATCAAAACAGCAACAACATGCCCCAAAATAATCAACCCAACCTGCAAATTCCAAAGAGTCTTCAGGTTCAATACTGTGTAACTTATATCGTAATTAGCCGTACCAAACAAATCCCAACCTTTGCCAAATGGATCAGAAATAAGATACAAGAGTCGTTGTCCCTCAATAACTAGAACGGATAGATAATGTGCAATTTCATACGCAATTGAAATAGGCAAAAGTGAGTAAATAAACCTATAAGCAACCTTAAGTGTTGGCTCCGTATCTGACGAAACAATCTTCGTAAGAAACGAGAATCCAGTGTAGATGAGAGTAAATGTTACAAATAGAGCAACTATCCCAAAAGTTCCTATTACAATCCACGGTAATCCAACGGAAAGCAACGATGAAAACATACTCTGGAAAAATGACGTACCGAGCATACCGTCAGCCGCAACACTGGAAAGCATCAGTAGCACGAAAGCCGTTTGGGAAAAACCAGCTTCATCCTTTAGTAACCCAACAGCCGGTGGTCGCAAATGCAATTCTTTTTTTCCATCAACGTGTCGAGTTTCAAGAATAGAGAACCGTGCCAGAAAAGAAAAGAAAACCGAGAATGGATCCCCTTTTGAGAGCCACTGATTCTTACCAAAAACTAGCATGCCAACAAACATTATTACAGCATACGTAAGAACAAATACCGCAAGAGGTTGTGGAACTGCTGAATTTAGAGACACATTTTCGACCCACCGAAAGCCAAAAAACAGCACAAAAGCAGGCCATACTCCAAAGTACAAGGGCCATTCACGAAAAGGAAGAGGGTAACCTAAGCGCCCAATAATTCTTTCCAAATACTCAAAAAGAATTTTTATTGGATTTATAACTTTCCAAATGTCACCTATAAATGCGCTAAAAAGCGGAACTCCGATTCCGAATATTACCCACACTACAGTCGGTAACATGTTGAATGCTGGGTTCTGATTTCCCCAAATACCGCTTGCTAAGGCCACCAAGAAGAAAGTCAGGGACAAAAACTTCAATGATTCAATTATCGGCGCAGAAAGTACGACGCGAACCAATCCAAATCGAGAAAGATTAAGACTGGGATAATTGAAAAGCTTGTTGGTGAAACGCCCAGACAAAAAACCCAACAAAATGAATGATAAGGCAACAATAGCCACCGCACCAAACAAATACAAGTACAACGGCACTGGAAGATCAATACGTTGCCCAAAGCCATGTGCGCTAACTGCAATCGGAACTACACTCGCAAGAATAAAACCCAAAACCAATAAGAATTTCTGCATACAGGTTAGATAGGATTCACAACCAATGTTCCAATAACAACATCCTCATTTTCAGTTTCTGGGTGAAGTTCGAAATTATATCTACCAGGCTTATTGGCAAGAAAAGAAAACTCTAGCAACTCACTTGTAGTGATATCATTCTCAATCTCATAACCAGAGATATGAAATTCTCCTACTTCGTCAGAGCTAACACGCATTGTCACAACATCACCTTGTGTGACGGTGACTAGCGAAGGTGACATCTCTCTATTAGTGTTTTTTGCCTCTACAACTTCCTCAGTTGCACCTCGCAGAACTGCCTGCATTAGTTGTATTTCCGCTACCTGTGATTCAATTATATTTCCAGACAAGGTAATCATCTCATCCCTTTCACTAAAGTTGAGAGCTTGTCTTGCCATCATGACTGCGCCCATGTGGTGCACAATCATATCTTTGGTGAAAACAATGTCCAATTCTCTACCAGAATACGGCGACAGAGTACGCATCATATTCATATACGTTCCAGTATCGCGATATTCTGTACCAAACCATTCCTTATACCACTCTTTCATTAGCGCAATCTCTCTTTCTTGTGCTGTTATTATGTTGCGTGCAAGTACTTTTATAGAAGTAATATCTCCGCCTCGTTCAAGTACCTCTTTTGCAGTGTCTATCGCTTCTTGATGATGAGGAATCATACCTTCAATAAACTCCTTGTCATTTGCTACTGCCATAGACTCCATCATGTCTGGATTCATGCGTGTGTCTTGTTGAGATGCTACTTTATGACCACCCTCTTCTTTAGTATCTTGAGTTGAAAAGACTATTCCAGCACCGAGTATCAGTACTCCAAGAACTAAAAGCGCGCTTTTCCGCATTGTAATTGTTTTCATATGTTACTTTTCTTGTTAGTTTCTTAATATCCTTAGCGACAAGAAAAGTAGGCTCAGACAAATTTCCTAGATGGAATTATCCCCCTGTGCAGGGCGTTTGATAGATATGGCAAAAATACTAGTACCTTATACAAAAGGAGGTGCACCAAGATTAGTGACACAAGTAGTAACTCAGTGTTACCAAAAGGTGTTGGTGGAGGAAAATTCAGCGAACTGGAAACTAGATCTTTCTTATCGTGCAATAAAGCAGAGTGTAACCCTTGCCAAATAACACTAACATTCCCAGAAGTTCCATCGCTATTGAAATTTCCCAGACCATGCTGGTGAGGAACAGTCGCATGCAAAATTCCACCAGAAAAAACTGTGAAAACTACCACTACTAAAATAAAAGTCGATATCTTCCTCAACATAAAAGGCATAGTATCCTGATTTTTATGTAGAATCAAATACACTTACTGTATTACAGGTATCTACAAATGATTATCTTTCTCAGCTCTGACAGAACTTATCTTATCCCACCTGGAACTGCATTACACGTAGCTCCTGGTTCTGGTGTTTGTGGTCCTTGTCTAAACTTTGCAAGAAATTGATCCAACCTTGTGTCATCAACAGATTGAAGAGAAAGCTGTGTACCCCAAGCTGTAAGAATAATTGGTGATGCTTGTTCAGCAAGTGGGCTCATGAACGTATATCCACGAACTTTACTCCTTAATGCCGTAATTTGAGACTCTTCCATACTCGGCTGATAAGTAACCCAAACTGCGCCGTGCTCAAGCGAGTGCATCGCTTGCTCCTCAGGTATTGTTTCTGAGTAAATGTTTCCATTGCAAGCCGCCCACACATTGGCGTGATTTCCACCCACGGGAGGAATTCTTTCATATTCAACTTCGCCATCTACATGAAAACGATCTTCTCGCACAAATTGCTCAACTCCTGTAATTTCCTGCGACAACTTCCCGCTCTTAAGGCTCTTTGACCACATGGCTCCTGCAACTAAAATAAAAGCAACCACTATACTAATTATGATTATTTTTTTCATACCAAATGAGAATATTTTAAACTATTTAAACTAAAAGATGAACAATCAGTATATACCAAGAAGATGTCTTGCGTAAGATATCACAAAAATAAATATGCTCAACATGAATTCACAGCCCTTCACATGCTAATATCTAGGTACACAATAAGATTACTAGTCTACTTTTTAGTATGATTATAATATCAAAGGCATCAAACCAGACTGGGTTATTTTTATACAGAATAACAATATACAACTAAGAGACTGTATCAGTTAGAAATTATTTTAAGCTTACAACAAACAACATTGCTAACACTACCGGAATCCATTCCGACTAAGACGCTGTTGTTAGTACATGCAAAATTGGTATTGTTCATGGTTCCCCAAGGATTGGCAGTGTTACCTCCACTTCCTAAGTCTGGAGCGCTGTAACACGTACTGTAATCCACTTCAACAGAGATACTACTAGCCACATTAGTAGAAGCACTAGCATTTATAGCAACTTGTTCATATAAATAGTCAAAATTAGACTTCACTTTACTTGCTGAAATAACAGCTCCATCAACTATCCAATTTGTTCCTTGCCACACAGCTGTTGCCACTACATACGTACTTTGATAATACGATTGAGAATAATAAGCAGCCTGAGAGTAGTAGGATGATTGTGAGTAGTAGCTACCTTGGCCGTACCCACTTCCACCACCAGCTTTAACTAATTGTATATTTAATAAAAATCCACTGGATACTACGAAAAAAAACATTAGCAAAAGTAAGAGTTTTGAATATTTAATTTTTAGAAAAATCATACTTATATATTTTACATTAAAATTCTTGCCAATTGGGAACCAGTCTCACTTTTGCAGAGTCAGAAACTGCATTTCCATTCAAATCTGTGCATGAAAGTGTATATGTCGTATCTGTGTTAATGACACTTGTACTCTGCTGTGTCTGAGAACCAACAATGCTCCAATCCCAGCTATCTCCATTCGTTCCTCCGATTGAACACGTGAGAACATTTTCGAGTGCCCAATATATAATGGAAGTATCTCCCGGTTTAATAAGCGCCGGCTGTGCATACATAGTAGTGCTTGCCATAGCACCATTACACACCACTGGCGCAGAACAACTTGCCGTACATGAAATTACGTAATCTTTCCACCCTGATGCTAAACCATTTGAATCTGTTGCCTGAGCACGCATTGATTTATCTCCCTGTGTGAGCCATCCACTATAGTGTGCTGACCCCCATGCAGGAGCAGAGCTCATAGTTCCTGAAGATGGTATACGAGTATCAACGCTACCGTCACTGCCAAAATCGACTTCGTAAAAGAGGCTGTTGCCATCGGTTGAACTAAATTCATACTGATTATTAGCACCTGCAATACAGCTCCCTCTTATTTGTGGAAGGGTCGGTGCAGTATTTGCATACACCACAACAGTAACGCTGAATTCGCATTTATCGGTGCCAAACTTTGCTGTGCTAAATAGCGAAAATCCAAATGCACTTCCACATAAACCGGGGGATTCAAAATTTAATGTATATGTACCCGCTGAACTTATAGGAGCAAGAGAAACATTATATGAAGTTGCCGTGTCGCTCGCACTAATAATTTCCGTAAAGGAACCATTATCAACTTTTACACTCATCGCTCCGCCGGAAGGTTTTAACCCAGTATTTGTATCTGAAAAACCAAGTGAGAATGTTATGTTTTCTGTAACACTATATTGTGTTTGATCCAAATTAACGGTAAAGCTAACGTTATCCTCGTCTGCTGATAAAAATACAGCTGCCTCTGTAAATGTAACACTACCGAACATACCAAAAAGCAAAATTGCACCAAGTAACGCGACGTTACTCTTTTTGCGTGTCCACACAAAATATAATAAAGCAAAAATAACAAGAACCGAAAACGCAATGAATGCAAAATAGGAGTTACCTTTTAGAGAGTTCGTAAACGTACCCACGTTAGTTACATTTTCTTTTGTTAAAAGCTCATCTATTGGTATTTCACCAAGTACATCTATTACATTAGATGTTCCGTCAGTGTTTATTCCATTATACAAAAAACCTGCAAGAGTAGGGTTCACGCAGTTTGCGCGCACATCTTCTTTTACAACCTTCTTGCGCGGTATTTGTTGTTGTACATCAAGCTCTCCTGATGCACATACTGCTTCATCATTATCCAGTATCCAATATTTAAATCCTCTGTCTACATTTTCGCCTACTCCATTAAAGTACACGCTTGCTTCAAATGTGTTACCTGTAAAAGGTTCTTGATTGAAACTTTCTATTATCATCCAAATCCCAGGCACAACGAATGTTGCACTCTGTTGCGTTGGCATTATTGCTCCATTGGTATCCTTTAGTTCAAAAATAACGCCATACCTGCCACTGTTCAAGGCGACCTTAGATAAATCAACTTCAATATTTTCTTGTGTAACTTCAATACTGCCCTCCATAAGTTGCCCTCCTAAAGTACCGCCCTCGAATAAGCGGTATCCGAGCACACCACCAACTTTGGAAACTTCGCAGATAAATTTCGATGTCATCCCGTCTGAGACACTGCATATTACGAGCTTCGCGAATGACTCAATGCTCGAACTTTTTTCTATTTCTAGTTTCCCAGCGAACGCAAGCGTTAAAATGGCACCTGCATTATTCTTTGCAAGTAAGAAAATATCATATTCCCCACCAATACTTGGCGGAGGACTGAAATCTAAAATAGCTTCTTTCGGAGAAGACGGGAGAAGACGAACTTGTTCATCATACTTTTGCGTGTATACAACTTTTCCACCTTTATCTTGCATACGAATACCATACGTCACATCGCTAATTGGAGTTTGTCCATTGTTGGTAGTAGTAAACGCCACCGAAAATATTCCTTTTTCAACTTTGGTTATAGAGGCCTGCTTTATTGATACATCTGTGATTTGTTCTAGCACTACAGCTGCCGCAAACGACGATGGTACGGTAATCGTGATTACAAACAAAACAAATACAAAAATAGCGTCGTATAAGGTTCTATTTAAAAGATCAAATTTCATAACTCCCTATTCACAGATAGCATAGACCGTTACTCTTACTGAATCCCCTCTTTGTAAGCCAGAACCACAACTTGCAAACCAACCATTGCCTTTGGGGTAATTTGTAGCTCCTCCAAAGGCAGCTCCACCGCGACATGTTCCACTGCCTCCTCGTATATATGTACCGGATGGACAAACCGCCTGTACAGATGGATCATAAGTAGCACTAGCTGTTTTCGTAACTATACTGGCAGCATTTGAAGGAACATCCTGTGCTTGAAAACAATCACCTCCATTTACATCACAATAAGTATTCGCATTAACTTGACCGACATTCGACATTGCACTATTAACCCTCTCATACAAATAATCAAAATTGGACTGCATTTTAGTTGCTGAGATTACGGAACCATCGGTAATCCAAGTCGTACCTTGCCACGTTGTGTTAGCGGCAAAAGTAATACCTGCGGCGAAAAGAATACCCAGTGCAATTACACTCGAAAAACGTAGTACATTACTTAGAACTTTTTTACTCACCGATATCACTACCTCTAGTGTAGCAGATATAATGCATTGCATATTTGCACCTGTTT
>CAZPQI010000006.1:14049-34869 GCA_964589005.1 uncultured Candidatus Saccharibacteria bacterium
TGTTTGTTTTATCGGAATAACTGCGTGTTACACCATCTTTACGTCAATACTCACTCCAGCAGGAAGTGAAATGTTTGTAAGTGCTTCAATAACCTTAGGTGTCGGGTGTAAAATTTCAATTAATCGTTTGTGCACGCGCATTTCGAATTGTTCTCGCGCATTTTTATGCACGAAGGTTGAACGGTTCACCGTATACTTCTTAATTTCTGTAGGAAGTGGCACGGGTCCGCGAACCTCCGCTTCAAAACGAAATGCAGTATCAATTATTTGTTTTACCGACATATCAAGTAGCTTATGTTCGTATGCACGAACACGAATTCGTAGACGCTCACCTGCAGTGGGAGCGCTTGCCTTCTTCTTAGCTGTTGATTTCTTTGTTACTTTTTTAGCTGTTGTCATAGTGTTGTCATAGAACGTGTGTCTAGGCTACCTCAAGGGAAGCTATATCACAAGGCTTCGGTAGAGATTTGCATGCGTGAGTGCAGTTCTAGGCGCGAGCAAAAAATGGATTGGGTCATATTCACATATGGCGCACGACATTTTTTGCGAAGCAACAACGAAATGCACCGCGCATGTAAGTCTCTACGCAACTACTTTAGTTACCACACCCGCACCAACAGTGCGACCTCCTTCACGAACAGTGAACTTCATTTGTTCGTCTAGAGCAATGGGGCCTACCAACTTTACTTTAAATGTTGCAGTGTCACCTGGCATAACCATTTCAGTTCCATCAGGAAGAGTAACCTCTCCCGTAACGTCTGTGGTTCGCATGTAGAACTGAGGTTTGTAGCCAGAGAAGAATGGAGTGTGACGCCCACCCTCTTCCTTTGAAAGGATATATACTTCTGCTTCAAATTCTGTGTGAGGTGTAATTGAACCAGTAGCAGCAAGAACTTGCCCGCGATGTACGTCTTCTTTCTTAGTACCACGCAGGAGGATTCCTGCATTATCTCCAGCAAGACCTTCGTCGAGTTGCTTGTTGAACATCTCAATTCCAGTAATAGTTGTTTTTGTGGTGTCTTTAATACCCACGATTTCAACTTCTTCACCAATTTTAACTTTTCCTTGCTCAATTCGTCCTGTAACCACTGTTCCACGTCCCTCAATTGAGAACACGTCTTCAATAGGCATAAGGAATGGTTTTTCTAGGTCACGAGTTGGAACCTCGAACCACTCATCTAGTGCGTTAGTAAGTTCCAGAATCTTTTTTGTCCATTCGTCATCAACTGATGTTGACTCAACTCCTTTCAGAGCTGACCCTCGAATAAATGGAGTGTTCACTCCATCAAATTCGTACTGAGTAAGAGTTTCGCGAATTTCTTCTTCCACGAGCTCGATCATTTCTTCGTCAACGTCTGGCATGTCTGTCTTGTTCAAGAAGACAATAATCTTAGGTACACCAACTTGCTTGGCAAGAAGGATGTGCTCACGTGTTTGTGGCATAAGACCATCAGTTGCAGCAACAACAAGAATAGCGCCATCCATTTGTGCGGCACCAGTAATCATATTCTTGATGTAATCGGCGTGACCAGGCGCATCGATGTGTGCGTAGTGTCGCTTCTCTGTCTCGTATTCGTTGTGAGAGAGAGCAATAGTAATACCGCGCTCCTTTTCTTCAGGAGCATTATCGATTTCATCGATTTTCTTCATCGTTACAGTCTGACCTGCAAGATTTAGTGTGTTCAAAATTGCGGCAGTAAGCGTTGTTTTTCCGTGGTCAACGTGACCAATGGTACCAACGTTCATGTGCGGCTTTGAACGGTCAAAGGCTTCAGCCATAATAATATTATTCTTAACTTGTAAAGGGAAGTATATCCCCGTAATAATCAAATGTAGAGGCGCGAGAACGCTGCTCCACAATTAATAATTACGTTATTAACGCCCAGTGCACGCAATGTAAAAAAGCGCACAAAACGCGTGGGGACATGGTAGCAAAAGAGCGCTTACAGTCAAGTGCTCTGCACGTTTTTTCAACGTAGTATCTCGCCGTAACTATGAAAACATACTAATCGATGAGATTAATCTTTTATGTTTCTTTCTGTGAACACTTTATACATCACTATAATAAGTACGGCAATCCACACAAACCACCAAAGCATCATTAAAAAGTCAGTATAGGGTGCGAGAGGAACTTGAATACCTTTTAGGTGCGTAGCCTCATTTCCTTCAAGTCGTTGTAGAACAATTATATTTTTGTCTTGTGCCATAAAATAAATTTAACGATACTGATTTTCAACAGGATATCCAATTACCTCAGGGTCGTCTTTCTCAGTTTTAATCCATTCGTTGCGACCCAATGCTTTATACGCTAACTCACATATATCTTGTTCGTCAACGATACGCAGAAACGGCCCACCATTAATAGAGTGATCTAACGTCCATTTTATACGGCCCTCTAGCTTTTTTACTGCCTCACATTGCTGTTTAATCCGAAACCAGTATCTATATGGATTACACCGAGAGCGAGATGACTCACTCTCCCTTCTGGAATTTTCCTCTGTACCAACTGAACTCACTACTGTCACATTTGAGATGCACTGATGATTCGCCTCAAACATATACAGGCCGTATTTATTTCCCTCGAGAGTTAACTTTTCGTCGCCTGGAATAATGTTAGAGATAAATTGTAAAGGAAATAATGCCGTCACGAGTAACCATCCCGCAATCGCTTTTTTATTTAATGGGACTCGTATATGGCGATAAAACGGCCCAAAGAGAATAAACAGCGTTGGTAACACCGTCGTCGGATATCGAAACCCAACTAGTAGGCCTGAATACAGATGAAAAACTACAAAAAAGAATATCGCCAACCGCTGCAATGCCCAATTTTTTGAAAAAAGAAACCACGCCCCTACAATCTCCATAAAAATAACAAGATTCGTCCATATCGGTATTGACCAATCAGGGAATAGTGGCAAGCCATTTTTTAGCGCCGAAAAATACGTCCCAAGCACCCACCCCTCATGAATCTTAAGGGCACCAGCAAGGAAATAGAACAACACCAGTATTAATTTTAGAAAAAATTCTTTGTGCGGTAAAAATAGTAAAGTAAATGTAAAAATGAATAAATAATATTCATAGTTTCCAGACAGTGCCCCAGTAATTACAAACGTGCCAAGCGTATGCCATATAAATGATGGCATAAGAGCAATATGCGCCAATACCCAGTCACGTTTATGCATAAGATATACCGACAAAAGAAGCGTCCCAAAGAGAACCATGTAGAGAAATGGTTGAGAGTACCCCTCAGGAAGAGTGCGTAGAAATAAAAATTCGCCACAGCTCTGAAAATATGGCCAACAAAAATGTCTCCCTGCTTGAAAAGCGTCAATAGTTGTAGCTTTGTCATAGAACCATACGTTAAATGCAAAAAAATGTGACAATAGTGTGGCTCCAAACACCCATTTCAAAGCCACACTGTTCTCAATTTCTCGTATAGAAAACACTCGACGATACCATCTAAGAAAAGCTTGTTCTGGCTTAGAATCAAAAATATCTTCGTTCAGTGATGTCATTTCAGTTATAATAGCAAACTTCTTTTAAAGAAAAACGCCGATAAGGCGTTTTTCGAAAAGTGTCAAGTGGAAAAGTGTATCTAAAACTCCTCCCAATTAGGAACAATGTCTACTATAACCGAATCAGAAATCGAAGATTGATCATAACCTTCACAGGTTACTGTGTAAGTTGTCTCTCCTGTAATAGCAGTGGTGACTTCCTCACCTATGGTTCCCGACCATGTGTCACCATTCGTCGAAGTCACCGTGCACGATGCTGTCTCTGTAGAAAGCCAACGGATGACCGTACTGTTTCCTGAACTCACCAGAGCAGGGACTGCAAAGATATCCGAGAATATTCCACTAACACCAATACCGTTACCACTGTTGTCGGTAATTGTTACCCAAGTAACTTCTCCATCGCCTTTTGGATTTTCGGTTGTCGTACAGAATGGATAGTTGGTTATGTTATATTGCCCGTTACATCCCAAAAATCCTACGGCATCTACACCGCATGCAGTGGGAATAGATATCTGCCCTGATGGATTTGCAGGTACCGTAGCACTACACACATTACCAGTGCCGCTGTTTTGGGTCCCTGTGTTTACTTGTCCACAAATGTTTGCTGCAGAAACACAGCTGGTTATGACGTTACTGCCGCCACAGGCTGAAACAGCTAGACCTTTTGAAACTCCTAAGGGAGAAGCACTTGCAAAGGTGGCGTTTAAAACCTCCGCTATATTACTAGGCGTTTGCCCCCCCTGTGCATATGTAATGTTGGTCTCAATAACTGCACGCATTCTATCTATCTCATTTTCAAATTCAGCTGGATCATTAAGAGAATAGTTCTCTCTCCACTCTTCAACCGTAACTGTCTTTGCTTGTTCTTGGGCGCGGTAAAGATACCTAAGTGACTCTTCATTTTCCCCTTGCGCAAGTGCAACAGCACCACGTGAAGTATTAAGCCACATATTGCTGCCAAAATTTTCAAGTGCGATATCTAGCTTTTCCTGCGATTGATCAAATTCTCCTTGTTGGAAGTAAACCCATGCCAAATCAAGGTATCCTGGCCAACGAGAAAGGCCTGAATCAATGAATTCTAAAAATTCTAACTCTGCAACGCGCAAATTACCTCCATACGCGTTAGCGAGTCCGCTAATGTAATATATGCGTTTTTCTTCTGGATAACGTTCTTTATACTGTGCGATGGCCGTCAAAGATTTCTCAGTCTGATTTCCAATATAATAAATTCGAGCTAACGAAAATAAGGCGTCTTTGTCGTTTTCGTCAAGAGCAAGACGGTCTTCGTACTCCGTAGCCAAACCTTCCAAACTGTAAGGCTCTGATACATCTGTGTTCTCTACTACACTACTTGAAACCTTCCCGGAAAAATCCACCGCTATAAATCCAATAACAAAAAGAAGAACAACTATAACTCCTATATCTTTGGTGTTGGTCATAATAGTAATTTTAATGGTCTTTAGTTAGACTTTAGACTGGTCTGGAAGACCGTATTGTTCTAGAAGAGCATCATACTTTGTAGAATACCCTCGAACATAATTAATCCAACGCAACGACCCTTCATTCGTTTCAGAACTTACTCGTTTATTGTTGAGGTACTTTATAAATATGTTTATTTCTGGATTTGGATCATTTTCAACAAGAGTGACTAGTATAGTAAGATTTTCTTCTATCTTGTTTGTTTTCGTATCCCCATATACCCGCTTAAGGAAAGTTGCATACCGCATATGTGCAAACGGAATAATATCAGTTACGGTTGTGTTAAATGTACCAGTATAACCATCTAAATATGCAAATAAATCAACGTATGCATCTTCTGCATCATTCACATACTCAGTGTATTCCATGCCAAGTTTTCCATACGAAACAGCACGCCAGAAAAGATACGAAGCGTATTCACCTGAAATTTCGCGGGGGTTATATGAGTCACGAGCCAACACTTCGGCATTCCGCAAGAAAGTTAATGCGTTGTCACGTGCATCTTGCTTCTCTTGTGTAGATAAGTCAGCAACAATTATTGGAGTAATATACATGTTTGCAATAGAAACTGCAGTACGAGCTCGCGGAAACATATTATATGAAGTCTCCATCATTCGAAGTGATGCAAGGGCGCTGTCACCTTCTACATAAAATTCAGCATACGGACCTGTATAGACTGCGCTAGCAACACGTGCATCTTGTCCAGAACGACAGTAAAGACCAGCGAGCTCAGCCATAGCAATTGCACGACCCTCCTTTGGTACTTCTCTGTTAGCGATAATGCTTTTGAGGGGGTCTGACGCCTCTAGTGTATATTCGCCACCTTGTGCAATATACGCAGCTGAAACTTCCAACTGTGCACTAGCCCAATCTTGTATTAAACCTTGCTCTAAAGCTTTAGTAGATCTCTGTTCATAAAATGAAACATCGGCTACCTTCCTAAAATCCCTTGTTTCAGTACCAGGAGACGCATTTGGAATTCCATCAACACCGCTTAAGTCGGTATTAATACCGGCCTCGTCAAGGGATTCCCAAATACCAGATGCAACGAAAGTATTCCCATTATCGTTTTTTACAGATTTATTTATAACTAACGATCCCCCATAGGTAAAAACTCCGCCTATAAAAATCAGCGTTACTAAAGCCCAAAGAGTTTTTTTAGAATCAGTAAAAAAAGAAGTATCGTGTTGTTGTTCTTGCTCTATTGGATTCTTCGTATAATCTTCCATAATTTAAATTCGTACATATTTTGCACATAGATTATGTGCATCATATAAATTTTAAATAAAATATATTTAAATGCTGTCATCGGCGTCGTCGCCGTCACCATCACCAGTCCACGGATTGTTTCTTCCTCCACTCCAAGGATTAGAATCCCCGCCCCCGCCAGTCGTATTATCCGCGCTAGCAACATCCACTAATAGGTTAGGATTCTCATCTATAGTTAGACTGTCACCCTTTGCTTGTATACCAAAGAAAACAAGGATAACCCCAACAGATAACGCAACTAGATACGAAAACATTTTAATACTCTTTTTGGCTGCTCGTGTCATGTACCAGAATTATAGTGTCTACAGTAGATAATAGTAAGAATTCAACGTGGATAACTCGACCAACCATTGGTACATTGATACAATCCTCTAACGATGAAACGCAATGACACAAGAAAGATAATTCAAGAGGCAATCGAGGAAAACGTATATGTTTCCCACACAGACGAACCGATATTAAACAGACACACCGGCACAAAACGTGACTCAGGTTGGCTTTTTGATTTCCGCCGAGTTATCTTTCGGAATGATGTTCTTGAAGCAATCGCCCAGCTTTTTTGGAAAGAATTTCAAAAGGACGTGCCTATCCAAGTAGGTGGACTTGAAACAGCAGCACTTCCCATTGTTACAGCCATTTCACTCTCTCAACCAAATTCATTCAAAGAGACTATGCATGCGTTCTTTGTACGTAAATCACGCAAGAAAGACGGACTTATGCGTATGATTGAGGGCACACTCTCTTCCAAAGATACTCCTGTAGTACTCGTTGACGATATTCTTAATAGTGGCAAAAGTTTCGTTCGCCAAATTGAAGTGCTCGAAGAACTTGGGTACACCGTTAAGGCAGTGTGGGTAATTTTACTCTTCCGTGACAAATCTTTCTATAATTATTTCGCTGATAAAAATATCAAGATACATTCGTTATTTACTCTCGACGATTTCAAAGATGCTCTAGGAACAGAAAACTTAAAGCCTCGCGAAATAAAAAAACCTAATATGCCATTCTCAGCACAGTGGAAATTCGCAGGCAAAGACCCTAATTTTTCTTACGTAGTCGCTAAATCTGACCCTGTGATTGACGACGTCCGCGTCTACTTCGGTACCGACAATAGTTATTTTGTCGCGCTCAACCAAGAAGACGGTTCAACTGCGTGGATGTATAAGGTTGGTTTTCACACTAAAGGTAAATCTATTTTTTCTTCTCCCGCCCTGCACTCAAGTGGTTTCGTTATCTTTGGAGCGTATGACGGTAACGTATACGCACTAGACAGTGAAACCGGGAAGAAAAAATGGGTGTTCTTTGAGGCCGACCACATCGGATCTTCTCCTGTAATTGCTGAAAACTTAGGATTGGTATTTGTAGGTCTTGAGTTTGGTCTCTTTAAGAAACGTGGTGGTATTGCCGCGCTCGACATACAAACTGGGGAGAAAAAATGGGAATACCCGATGACGGCATACACTCACTCGTCGCCATTTTATATTGAAGAACATAAGCAAGTAGTAATCGGGGGTAACGAAGGTATTGTGTATTTGTTTGACGCACAAACTGGGAAACTTCAATGGGAATTTAAAACTGGAAACACCACCGAAGAAGAAACCGCTCGGGGATTCAGTCGTTTTGATATTAAGGAATCGTTTGCGTACGACAAAAAGCGCGACCTCATACTTTTTGGTAACGCAGAAGGAAAACTTTTTGCACTTAGTCGTAAAACTGGAGAAGAAGTTTGGATGTTTGAAGCTGAGTTTGGTTTTTATTCGACACCATTGGTATACAAAAACACTGTAATCGCAAGTTCGCTCGATAAAAACCTTTATTGTATTAACTTGGACACTGGTAAAGAGGTGTGGCGTTGGCGTGCCGGTGCACGTATTTTTGCCTCACCCGTCCTCATAAACGAAAAAGTATATATAGGAGCTAACACGGGTCGTATGACAGAAATTAATCCTGAAAATGGCGAAGAGCTAGCTTTTATAACTGTGCCCGAGCGAATCACTAATAAAGTTGCATATAATCCTGAAACAAAACGATATTTTCTCCCTACATTTGCAAATGAGATATACTGTTTAGAACGCAAAGAGGAAAATAAGAATGATGACAAAAAATAGTAGTAAAATTCTCATCTACGACGGAACGTGCCGTGTATGTATTGTCGCAATAGACGCAGTAGAAAAGCGTGATAGGAAAAAACAATTCGACTTCATTGATATGCACAGCGAAGAGGGTCAAGATCTCCAAACTAAGCACAACATAAACGCCGAGAAGTCGGCATACGTGATTGAAGAAGACACCGTGCGAGAAAAATCTGATATGGCTCTGTATGTGTTAGAAAACCTTGGATGGTTTGAGAAACTTGTTGCACGCATCGGAAGAATCGTACCGAAAAAAGCTGCAGACAATGTCTACAGCTTCCTAGCAAAACGTCGTAAAATATTTAAGAAAGATTAAAACTCCTGCCAATCAGGTGATATACCTACAATATAGATTACCAGACAACTTTTAACTACAAATAATAAGTGTGGATAGATGCTACTGTTATACTATAAATTCTTATGGGTACACTTTTTACACGAGCGTTAGTCTTTTCTTCTGGCGCAGTATCTGCAGTAGCATTTTCATACACTTTTTTGTGGCCACTGGGTATTATTTCGTTTGCTTTTCTTATATACGTTCTCAAAAACGAAACTTCGCCAAAAAAAGGAGCTCTTTTAGGTGCTCTGTATGGTCTACCCTTCATGGCTGGGAGTATTCTTTGGTGGTTTGGTTCGTTCCCTCTCACCAGCAGTGGAATTAACGACCCAGTCGCAAGTGCACTCCTCCTTACTACTGCATGGATTATGGTTTCTGTGACCTTATCTATTTCCTCGATGCTGTTTGGTGCATTATTTGTTCTGTTCAAAAAAAATAATTGGTCTGATGTGCTCTTAATAACGAGTCTTTGGGTACTTTCTGAAGTTCTCAGAACTATTTTCTTCTTTATTTTAACCATGGCACCCGAATCATTGCCGGGATTACACTGGACCTTTGGTTTCAGTGGATACATTCTCTCGGGTAGCCCCCTCTTGTTACAACTCGCTTCACTTGGAGGTGTATACCTCCTAGGATTCATATTCGCTCTCTTAGCATCCGTGTTTGTATATTCGAAATATTCTCTTGCAAAACGTTTAATCGTTGCGTTTATTTTCGTGACAGTATTGTATATTCCTTTTCCCGATATAAATTTCTCGAATGAACCATCTCTGCGTACAATAATTACAAAAACAACGGAAAATTCATATTTTAGTTCAAAAAGTATCGACAGAGAGGCACAATTGAAACGAATTACCGAACTAATCAAAAAAGCGACCGCTACGATCTCGAACATAGACCTTATTGTTCTTCCTGAAGATTCGCGTTTTCTAGAACTTCAATCTGACGCACAAATAAGCGCTCTCCCCATCGAAAATACCACGTATATTATTGACTCATCTCGAGTGCAACTACCTAATGGATCAGCAACCTCCAAAATTATGACGTACGCTCGCGGTGAGGGTGTGACCCGACAATATACAAAACGTCTTTTGGTACCAGAGGGTGAATATCTATCGTATACATATAAAACACTCCTCGTAACGTTTGGACTAAAAGAGAAAATCAGGGAGTTCATTAGCACCAAGGCGTACAGTAGAGGTGATTTAGATACTGCGACGCTCGTTAATAATTCACTTCCAGTTGCCGCGTCACTATGCTCAGAGATTTATTCACCGCACCTACAGCGTAACTTGTCTCAAGACTCTGGAATAATAGTAAACATGGGGTCACACTCTCGATTAAAAGGCTCGAATATTTTATTTAATCAGATTGTTGCAATGAGTAAGGTTCGTGCTGTCGAAAACGGAAAATATCTAGTTCGAGCCACAAACTTTGACGAATCTTTTGTGATTTCTCCTTCTGGGAGAATAGTCGCGATGACCAACCCAAAAAAACCATTTGATTTCATAACATACTCAGTGCCAATTTTGTATAATCAAACTCTTTTTTCTCGTGCACCGTATGCGGCTCCAGTTATTGCACTCATAATAGTTTCTTTCCTTATATTTAGGCGCAGATTCTTACAGAAACATAACTAAAATTCCTGCCAATTTGGAGCAATTCGAACTGTCACTGAGTCCGTATCACTTGACCCGTCTTCATCAATACACGTCAGATTAAACGTGGTTTCCTGATCAATCGTTACAATTTCTGAGCCTCGTGTACCTGACCAGCTTGCATTATCTGAGCTTTCAACTGTACACGATTCAATACGTTCCAAATCGACGGATTGATTCCAACCTACCCTTGATGTTGTACCTGCACTTACCAATAATGGGCTCGCAGCTATATTGATAGCTGTTTGAAAGTTGATATTATTACACGTGTTTGATGTTATTACCCAAGTATTCCACGTGAGAGAGCTACCTACTGCAGGACATGTTGATACACGCTCTTGTGTAACTGAACCTATTTGTCCTTCAGGACAGGAAAATGTTCGTGTTTGTGTTTGTGTTTGTGAGGAGGAAGGTGCACAAGTTGAGCAAAAACTTTCTGTAGTTATCCAAGGATTCCATGTCGGAGTGTCTGTACCGATACGACATATTGATACACGCTCTTGTGTGATTGAACCAGTTTGTCCTGAGGGACATGTCTGTGTACGTGTTTGCGAAGACAAAGGTGTACACTTCACAGCTGGACAAGAATTATTGGAAGGCGTTTTTGCACTACAACTTCCATTACATTGAATGGTACCCGTGTTTGTTTGTCCACAGGAATTTGGAGTTGACGTACACGCATTTCCTAAATTCGCAGGCTCAGGTGGTGGTGGTGGTTGTTTAGGTGTTGAGCAGGACCATCTAAACACCGGTGATCGTCCAGGGCCTTCTCCCCACGTACAGTTTTCAGTTTTAGTTGTTGTGGCACCACAGGCGTTTGGTAGAGATGTAGAAGTTACAGATGGTGTACGTGGAGCAGATGGTTCACCATAAAAAATGCCATCGCCACCGCCACCATTATTTCCACAACTACCACCCATACCCTCACTGCCACCACATCCACAACCTCCACCTCCGCCATCGCCACCGCCACCGCCACCATCTGCGTAAGCTGGGAATACAGGGGAAATAAAAAGCACTGCGCTCAAGCTAATTAGCATTCCTGCTACGAGTATCAACCCTGCCATTTGATTTGCTTTTATATATTTCATAAAAATTACCTCCAATCATTTAAGAACATTCTATTTTGATCAAATTCATTAAGCGGATAATCGTCGTATACTTTTTCAAGCGTATCTACTGAATAAAATTCAATTCGTGGACGTGGATCTGTCTTCAAGTTTTCCCAGTCTACCGCCTGCACAGCAACGGTACTCGAATCGGGAGAAATAGCGACCCAAAATCCGGCAACAGGAATACTCCCAATCACGTCTATCTCTGGTACATCTCCACCCCAGTTATTCACTCGTATAACCGTCACATCTGCATCTTGGTGATTGTTCCATACGATAATGCTGTTATCATCAGACAAATCGATGCGTACATTTGAAAATGTGGTGCCTGATGTTTCAAGAAAACGCACCCCTCTTCCTTTTTCAATATCATACATATAAAGACCATTTTCTCCCAAATAGATAAATCTATTTCCGTCAACCCATTTAGGATGTGTCCCATTAACTAAAAATTGTGGTTCGCCACCTTCTTGCACTGTATAAATAGACCATCTTTTTGCCTCAGACAATAATCCTCCCGGTTCATCTCCCCGCACTGTTAAATCTCCTCGCGCAGAATACAACACCACTCCATCGTTACGAACAGAAAGATCAAATTTATACGGCGTGCTTACATTTGTTATTCTCGTTGTTGGTATTGTATACGTACCGCTGTTTCGTGCAAATTCACCAGATGCAACGTATACTTGTAATATTTCATCAATATTATCGCTCCTTTCCACCGCCCAAATGTCTTGTATTGCTGCTCCTATGAATGCTTGCACACTTCCATTAGGTGAAAAGTCTTTGAATGTAAAGAACATTCCTGCTGTCTTTTGCTCGAGCATCTTTCTTTTTTCTACATCAAAAATATATGCGCGTGCATACTGATCTCCTGGCTCAGCTAACACCATATGCAGTCCCGTGGTATTTTCCGAATCAGTTATACTATACTTTTTTATCAAATCCACTACATCAGAAAAACTCTGTATTTGCAACGCTGAAGCAAGTAAAACACCAAGCACTAATATGATAAGCACAACAACAACGGGTTTAGAAGTACCCTGTGCATCTGCAGTACCATTATTGTGACTTGGTTCTTGATTGTCCATTAATTTTTTAGCTAACTACGAAGTCTAAAGACCCACACAGGTTAATGTTAGCATATGAGGAAATATTTTTTACGCACATACTGTACAACTGCACAACAAAATAATGTATGTTGTTACACGAGAATGTTCTTGTTCGTACTACACGTTAAACGTTAACCAAAAGTTACTAACTCGCCATGTACTATGTGTTCGTATGTTGTGTGGGACACGATAAGGGTTGGTATAGAATGCTCGCGTAATACAATTGCCGCGTGTGCCAACTCTTCCAACTCGGTAACTATTATTGCGCGAATATTCGGTATCTCCATAATCCATGATGTGGGAATACGTGGTGTGACGATAACTACTCCTTTTGGAAGCTGCCCACTCCACAGTGCAGGATCTTCAATACAAAATGCAACACCGCGCACTGCAGTGCCGCTAATAAACTTTTGTTGTGTCGATGTAGTATGCACAGAGATAGCATTGCTACTTTCACCTAGTTCTGTAGTGTACGCTCCTCCTTGAAAATGCTTTTTTTGTATAACGTCTTGCACAGTCGCCCAAAGGTACTCTGGCTGTTCTTGAACAATGACGCGTAGTGGCATAAGAGAATCTTGAAAATGTTGTTTCCATATACTAGAGAGGGACTCTGTGCCATAGCGATGTGTTTTATATACTCCTATTTCGTATTCAAAGGGAAAAGCCACAGTAGTATGCTGATTTTTTAGCAAACGCTCATACGCTTGCGCAGTTTGCCAATATGAAAACGCTTCTTGTGTTTTATTCAATATAAACGATGTAGGAGTTTCCCAATGTGCCGCTGCATCTGAAATTTCATCTAGCGTACGCTGCGCCAACACACGCCGCATAAAAGGACTGTACCAACGTGCACTTTTAAAATAACGTGTGTGTTTTACGCTGTTGGTAATAACCGAACCGTTAGGTATACGACGTAAAAATGATTCTCCTCCCCGAATATGCACATAGTTCCAATAGACATATGCGTTTTCATATAGATGAGTCATGAGATCAAATGAAAGCGGTGAGAGTTTTCCTAGAGAGGTACTGTATATATCAAAGTGCTCGTTTGGGTTAGTGGTGTATTTTTTAAGTGAGCAAGCCTGTGTTGCACTCGGCGCGATAGTAACTGGACGAACTTGCAAAATATACACTTGCATACCGTCAAATACCCATTCAATATCAAGTTGAAAATCAAACACTGTATGTAAAATGCTAACCGCATCAGCGAGTTGTGCAGACCATGGATATACATGACCTTGTTTTATATTTCCATATTTGGCCATATGCGTATGCGCAAGAAATATACTTTCTGCCGTATTGCCTGACACTACCTCTTGTGGCGTTGTCGCATATTGCACGAGTGCATGATCACAAAAATATAACCATGGCGAAAATACCACACCACCAGCAACACCAATAATAAATGGCGAAACTAAAAGGCACACTGCTGGTTTTGTTTTTCCATTCTGTAGTGATGCCGCTCGCTTACTATTTTCGGTAAAAGCATATTCGATTTCCTTTTCAATATCGACGCGCTTCACTTGACCCGAACTATAAAAAAAGCCTGCGTACGAGTTCGCAGAACCATCTTCAATATCAACCGCACTACGCACAATAAAAGTTTGGTCGGACGAAAACGTTTTCAGAAACATATTAAAATTATCAAAGTTTTTTCCTTGCAAATCACTTTCTGACAGGAAAAAAACTTCTGGTATACGGCAACCCTTTTTTTTACTTTTAAGAAGGTTCTTGTACTTCGTTGGTACTACGCTTTTACCTTTACTATTCATAATAATTTCTCCGTCCATATTCATATTGACTATTGTAAACAGCAATAACTTCTAGATGAGCTACACTAAAATCACGAAGGAGTAATCCTGCAAAATAGCAACTTACTTCACCTTGGCAAAGAAATAAATACTTTTTAGTGCGGTCCAATTCTTGCACGAAGACATCTATCTCCGCTAGTGTGCTCGTATCGCGGAAAAATCTTTCTGCAACTTTCAATCCGACATCTTCTGAATAATATGATGGTGCGCGCAGGTCGATAACCACGCCACCACTTCCCACCACCTCTTTTGCTTTTTTAAGAGAAATATATAGGGCGCCTTGTTTAGTTTTTGGTATTCTTGTTTCCCCTATAAAGGGCATGCTTGTATCTCTACGTGCGGACACTACAATCCCCTCCGTAAGTTGATATAGCTCAGTAAAACCTTTCTCTGTAAGGAACTGTGAGATCAAATCTCCGGTAGTACCAAGATAATCTATGAATAAAATGGGTTGTTCTTTGTACGGTTCTAATTCCCGCCATCGACCTCGTAATATATCAGAGAAGCGTATATTAATACTCCCCTCGACGCGTCCGATCTCATATGGATATGTATCTCGTATGTCTACAATTAAATAATCTTGATTGCTAATTATTGATTCAAACTCTTGCCATGTTACTTTTTCTGAAAATGTACCGGACGGTGATTGTGCGGAGAGTTCATCAGGAGCATTGTAGATGGGTTCATATATATTCCAAATTTCTCGCAACTCTTCGTCTACATTCACTTTCCATTCATCAACTAATTTGTTGTTAACATACAGCCATAGGGTAATGCTGGTAAAAATGATGATACCAACTCCCAATGAGTACATGCATATCTTCCTCAATCGTATGGACCTCCAAGCGCCCAACCAAGTACGTAGTGCACCAAATGCCACAATAAACATCAGTGTCAACGAACCAAATGCATACATTATTGACTGCGACACGCCAATGATGAGATCAGGTGGTGGAAGCGCCTCAACTTTAAGCGGAACAGCAAAGACAAACATGAAAAATAGTACCGTAACCAGCATGATAGGCATAAAGGATAGTATAGCGTAAAAATGGAAGTACCTTTTTGGGTGATTCTATCTGCTATACACTGTACTTAAAAGACCTCAATACATACTATTGAGGTCTTTTAAAATTCTGTAATTTTCGTTACGAGCGTGCAATTTTTATTTCTTCGGCGACGTTTTGAGGAACAACCGCATAATGTGAAAATTCCATGGTCGCACTAGCTCGTCCTTCTGTCATAGAGCGAAGCGTCGTGGTATAACCAAACATTTCTGAAAGAGGCACTTTGGCTGTTACCACTTTGGCATTACCACGGTCATCCATTCCCTCAACCTGCCCACGCATTGAACTTAGGTTTCCATTCACATCCCCCATAAATTGTTCAGGAGTCGTAACTTCAACTTTCATGATTGGCTCGAGTAGTACTGGCTTTGCTCCTTTAGCAGCTTCTTGAAACGCCTGTGAAGCTGCAATCTTAAATGCAATTTCTGAAGAGTCGACATCGTGAGAAGAACCGTCAAACAAGTTGACTGCAACGTCTACCATTGGGTACCCTGCAACAATTCCGCGCTCCATTGCTTCTTTAATTCCTTTGCGAATCGCTGGAATATACTCGGACGGAATAACACCTCCCTTAATACTATTAGTGAATTCGTAGTGATCTTCGCGATCAACGTTTTTAGGAATTTTTGCGCCTTCTTCGAGTTCTTCAAGAGGCTTAACCGTAAGTTTTACGTGCCCATATTGTCCACGACCACCTGTTTGTTTTATATATTTCACTTCTGCATCTTTTATACCCTGAATTGTTTCGCGATAGGCAACTTGTGGTTTACCCAGGTCAGCCTCAACATTAAATTCACGCTTCATTCGATCTACTAAAATTTCTAAGTGAAGTTCTCCCATTCCTGAAATAATAGTTTCCATTGTTTCAGGATCCGATGTGACTTTGAACGTTGGGTCTTCGTCTGAAAGTTTATTTAATGCAATTCCCATTTTTTCTTGATCTTGTTTTGTTTTTGGTTCGATGCGTGCAGACACAACAGGTTCAGGAAATGTCATTTCTTCAAGAGCTATGGGGTTCGCCTCGTCACACAGTGTGTGACTTGTTTTTGTGTCTTTCAGTCCAACTGCAGCTGCGATTTCTCCGGTATACACCTCTTCAACTTCTTCGCGCTTGTCGGCCTGTAAACGCACAATGCGCCCGATGCGTTCTTTGTTTCCTGTTGATGAATTGTATACGTACGAACCTGATTTCATAACACCTGAGTACACACGAAAGAATGTAAGTTGCCCCACGAATGGGTCGGTTTGCAATTTAAATGCGAGTGCCGCGAGTGGTTCTTCGTCGCTTGGCTTACGCTCTACCTCCTCTTCTGTTTTTGGATTAATTCCTTTCACGGGTGGTAAATCGAGTGGTGAGGGTAGGTAGTCGACAACTGCGTCGAGTATAAGTTGTACTCCTTTATTCTTCAACGCCGAACCGCAGTACACGAGAAACACATCATTTGCGATAACTGCCTTACGTAAAAGCGCCTGCAATTCTTCGTAGCTCGGTTCATTGCCTTCGAGATACGCGTCCATTGCTTTTTCATCTTGTTCGACTATTTTTTCAACAAGTTCACTTCGATATTTTTCTATATCTGCCTTCATATATTCGGGAACATCTACTTCGACGACATCTATTCCCATTTCACCTTCAAAGTGAAACGCTTTGCGTGACAAAAGATCTACCATGCCAACATGATTTTCTTCTTCCCCAATGGGAAGCTGTGCACGGATAGCTTTGTCGGAAAGTCTTTCAAGAATACTCGCATATGAGCGCTCAAATGATGCTCCTACTCTATCTAACTTGTTGATGAAACAAATTCGAGCTACATTTGCTTCTTCAGCATAGCGCCAGTTAGTTTCTGACTGTGGTTCTACCCCAGCAACAGCGTCGAATACTACAATTGCACCGTCGAGCACGCGCATAGAGCGCTTTACTTCGGCGGTAAAGTCGATGTGCCCAGGTGTGTCGATGATGTTAAAGGTATGTTTCTTACTTTCGTCATCTTTGGCGTACGTTGGTTGCCAGTCGCAGGTAATAGCGGCTGCAGTGATGGTGATACCTCGTTCGCGCTCTTGTTCCATCCAGTCGGTTACCGTTTCTCCGTCATGCACTTCCCCAATTTTATGGCTTTGCCCAGTATAAAAAAGAACGCGCTCACTGGTTGTTGTTTTACCAGCGTCTACGTGTGCAACAATTCCGAAGTTGCGAAGTTTGTCTAATGGAAATTTACGAGTCATAAGTTCAGGGGTTAGGTTTTAGGGACTAGGGGTTAATAGGGTTGGTAAAAAATTAAAGAAAAATATAAAATAAGAGGTTTAATACTTACCAGAGTAGAACTCTGGTTTTGCAAGAGCTCCTAATGTCGCACTCGCTCGCCAGTGAGCTGGTTAGTATTAAATCTCTTGCTATGTCGCTCACTCGGTCATACTAAAATTCACTTAGTTCATTTTGTGCGACACTCGTTACACTTCATAATAAAAACGCCGTAAGAAAGTGGCGTGTGCATTAGAGTATCTGAAAATAACGAAAGCGCAAGTGAAAATTAAAAACCAGTTTACTGTCTCAACAAAAAAGTGTCGAGACAGTAAACTGTTATCAGTTCATAAATATTTTCCCAAAAAAAGATCTATCTTATTTTCGTCTCCTGAGAGACATCTCACACCTTTCTTTATAATCTCTTTATACTGTTCGGACCCTTTTTTGACCATAGGACAAAGGTGTTCGACCTGTTCTAAAGTTTCACAAGTATAGACGGCTTTGGTCACGCAATTCCTATATGACTTAGTACTCGATCTTTTGTGAACTTCATAAAACCACTTTGCAGTCTCAATCAGCTCGTCCACATTTCCTGCTGCTGCGATGATTAGTTGAGAGATGTGGTCATATCTACTTTTGCCAATGCAATCTGGATATAACGCAGCGTATTTATCGTCTTCATCGTCACTTTCGAGTTTTTCCTGTAGCTTTTCTAGAGCCAGTTCGTATTCACTTTTAATGTCGTCAATGGATTCAGACATCGTGCATTCCTCCGTGAGTGGTTAATCTAAATATAATTAGACATGATAATACGTCTCAAGTCAATAAACGTAACATCGAACCGCTAGATTTTATCGTTTTTACGCTAAATATTCTCTAGATTTTAGATGTTTGAATGTACTACCAATGTACTAGGGCATTGGTAGTTACACGTAATCAATATCTATCCTAAAAATACACCTAAACCGCTAAAACGCCTAGCGTTTTAGCGGTTTAGGTGTATTTATTCATATCACAAATCAAACCGAAATTCTTATATTCTTGAGTGCAATATGCAAATAATAAGAAAGTTTGTGAAATGAAATGCGGTACAAGGCGCAAGTAAAAAATAGACTAAGCTGTATGAGTAATACTGCTTAGTCTATTTTTTATGAAGCAACCATGAAATGCTCCATCGAACAGAAACCTTTTGGTTTTGGATACAGTTCTAGGAGCACGAATAAATTTTTGTGAGGTGTGTGAATAACACTCCGAATAAAAATCTCTGAAGTGCAACAACGAAATGTGCCGAAACCAAAAGGTTTCTACCAGGCGAAGTGAGCAAAGGCTTTGTTCGCCTCAGCCATCTTGTGTGTATTCTCTCGTTTCTTTACTGCCTCTCCATCCTCTACTGCAGCTTTTCTAATTTCATCAGCGAGACGCGCGTGCATTTGATTGCTGTTACCAGCTTTCGCTGCCGCAACAATCCAACGAAGTGCAAGTGCAAGTCTTCGTTCGGGACGCACTTCTCGTGGCACTTGGTAGTTTGCTCCACCGACTCGGCGTGAGCGCACTTCCATAAGTGGCGCTACGTTTTTAATAGCCGTTTCAAATAGCATAAGAGGGTCTTCTTTTCCGTCTTTACCTTTAAGTTCTTCAAAAGCCGTATACACGATTTTACGCGCAGTTTCTTTCTTGCCACGCTCCATTATGTAGTTGATGAGTTTGGTTACTTTAATAGACCCGTAGACTGAGTCTTCTTTAAGTTCGTGTTTTTTCTTTAATGGTCGTCGCATAAAATAAAATTAGGTTCTAGGGTTTAGGTGTTAGGTGTTAGATTTAAAAATTGAAAATTCGTAAATTAAAAATTCTTACTACTCTCCTTTAGATTTCTTAGTTCCATACTTTGAACGTCCTGACTTTCGTTTTGCAACTCCTTCGGCGTCGAGTCGTCCTCGTACAACGGTGTATCGTACTCCAATATCTTTCACACGGCCACCGCGAATCATAACCACCGAGTGCTCTTGTAAGTTATGCCCTTCACCGGGAATATACGCGGTTACTTCCATACCATTAGTAAGGCGCACACGTGCAATTTTACGAATAGCTGAGTTTGGTTTACGTGGAGTCTTTGTTGTTACTTTAGTACACACCCCTCGTTTAAATGGAGATGCGTATTTAGATGGCTTATTTTTCAAACTGTTAAACCCACGTCGAAGTGCCACCGTCTTTCGGGTCTTTACAATGTTTTTTCGCTTCTTTCGAACGAGTTGATTAATTGTTGCCATATAATATCTCAGTGTTTAGATAAAGAAGACTTCATTCTCGTCGACTGCACTAAACGCTCCTTGTCAGTCGCGAAGTGCGCGACGTAAATTCGGAATTGTCGCGATTGCAATACAATCGCTCTGTTCCTCATTCAAAAACGCGCATCATTGCGCAGGCCTGCCTGCCGAAGCCTCGGCGCAGGCAGGGAAAATATACTACGGAGAGACTTTAAATGCAACCAACTCCAGGAGTCTATGTCTACGCTGCTTTTTTAATTTTGGGTTTCAAGACCTCTTCTACAGCTTTGCGAAGTGCGTCGCGTTCAGGCGAAGACAGATTCTCTTCCGATGGTCGCTCATCTGCCAATGTCTTCAAATTATCATTCGCGGCAGTTGGTGACTCTACAGACTTTATTACAGTAACTACCTCGGCTGGTGGCTCCTTTTTTTCTAACACACTATCTTTGGCGACATCCACTTTTGTGGTCGACACTTTCTCGGTTTCTACAGGTTGTTTTTCACTTCCTGCTTCTAGCCCATCAACTACAGCCCTCATTATTTTATTTGCTTTTTTATTATCTTGCACAATCGTGTCTATATCAGGCGTCGTTGGAGAATTTATCTCAGGAGCATTATTTGTTGATGCAATTTTTTCTCGTATGCCTTTAAGTGATTCCATATCTGCTTTTGCAGATTTTTCACTTGCAGATGAAGGATGTTCGAGTAGTGTAACAAATTCTTTATTTACAGAAACACTACCGTCACTGAGTACGCCATCTTCCGAGCTTGATTCCATAACAGGTTTTGCCCAGCTAGGAGTGTGCCCATTGAGATTACTTTCTG
>CAZPQI010000007.1:0-34301 GCA_964589005.1 uncultured Candidatus Saccharibacteria bacterium
AGCCTCCTGTACAGACGAAGAGGTTCTCGTCGTTTAAGAAGACATCTCCTCCTTGAGCGTCGATGATTAAATCTCCTACTGAGTTTGTTTGGAACTGTGTGTAGCGTGTGGCGTCGTACGAGAGTTTGAGTTGTGCTGCGGCGACTGTTTCGAAGACTTCCAAGCGTATATCAGGGTCGGTGACTCCGATGCCGACGTCGCCGGCGGAGTCGATGCGTAAGGCATCTGTGCCTGATGACCCTGTACTTCCATATCGGAAAGCAAGACCAGTTTGTCCTGTAATAATGAATAAACCGTTTCCTGTAGAACCATTGCTTACAAAATTATCCATATTGTTAATATAAGAATTACTACCATCAGTGCGTAAATGAACCGTAGTATTGTTTGCACTGCTTGATTTCAATATTAATTCTGGTGACGAAGAGCCGTCGACAGTTACGTCTCCTCCACTAATGTGTAGTTTCGTAGATGGACTCGCCGTCCCAATACCAACCCTCCCCGTATCTCCTTCAACAACGAAAGCTGAAGTGTCGATAGTGAAGTCATCGCCTGCTGCGGTACCGAGGTTAATGTCGAAGACTCCTCCAGTGTCTATGGTGAGAGAACGTGATGCTAAGAGTGTGGTTGCTCCGAAGTCGATACTGGTTGCGGTTGCAACTCCGAGAACTGGGGTGACGAGGGTTGGAGAAGTGGCGAAGACAGCTGAGCCACTTCCCGTTTCATTCGTCAGTGCAGCAGCAAGATTTGCACTGGTTGGAGTTCCCCACCAGGTGGCAATGCCTGAGCCGAGTGAAGTGATTCCGGTACCTCCGTTAGCTACCGGGAGTGTGCCGGTGATTTCGCTGGTGAGGTCAACTGAAGTACCGAGCGTGGTGGTGAGGGCGTTGCCAGTGACGGTGATGCCTGTTCCAGAGAAGTCGGTGATGGTTTCGGAGTTGATGGTGAGTGCGGTGATGGTAGTGGTTGCGAGGGTTGAGGTTGCGGTGACGGCGATAGTGCCAGAGAAGGTAGCACTTGCTGCTCCGAGTGTTCCGGTGAGTGTTGGACTCGCGGAGAAGACTGCGTTACCAGTTCCGGTTTCGTCGGTAAGTATCGCAAGTAACTCTGCAGAGGTGTCGATGTCTGCTGCTGACAAACCACTACTACTACCGCCTTGCAGCACCCAGGTATCAGTACTTTCACACGAGTAGATTTGTTGTCCTGAGGTTGCGTCGGTGTCTTGGTAGATATCTCCGGTGGTACAGGTTGTAGGGAGCGAGGTTGAGTTGGGGATTCCTAGTGAACCAGAGACTGTGAGTGAGGTGAGTGTAGCACTCGAGTTGGAGATGGTTCCTCCTGCGAATGTTGCATTGCTTATGTCTACTCCATTCAGTTTATCGATACGTTGAGTAAGAGCAATATTCTTGAAGTTGTTAATTGTTTGACCTGCGTTTGCAATTGAGACACGGGCTATTTCCTTTCGTAGTTCGTTCTCTGTTTCTTGGAGTTGGGTGAGGGTTACGCCTGATTCAATCACGGTGAAGTACTTCTCAATTACTCTTTCGATTACGGGTTGGTTTACAATAGTCTGTTCAAAAATTCGCGGAACCTGTGTGTTCGCTTGTATAGAAACTATATCGCTCCCAACACCCCTTTCGGTTTCGTCAGCCGATCCAACCGAGCCGTCAGGATATGCGATTGGTGTATACAAATTTGGAACCTGAGCTAACAGTGATTCTCGATTCATAGTACCTAAAGTGTTAGCTACTAAATCGACAGCACCTCTACTGTAACTAATCGTCCGCCCAGTAATATTTTTAGCCATTCCAGACAGGAAGCTCCTAAAACCACTTTCTGCTGAGGCTACAAAAGGTGATTCCTCATTCAGTGCTACATAGTCTTCTTTCATCAATTGTTCCATCGAGTAAGCCACTCCGACCTTTACTGTTTCACCAGTCGCTTTAATACGGGCATCTATAGAAGATGTACTCGAACTTGCGATAGCATACCCACCAATAGAAACAAGAATTACCATAAGACCGACTACCACTGAACGAAAAGGTTTTCTCTTTCCTTCACGCTGAAAATTTCTATTCGCAATGCCAGGAACTTCAACTGAAACATCTCGAGTTGAAATCACCGAAGATCCTTGAGGCGGAAGAAAATCCATACTCTCTCCCTCACTAACCATCTTCAAACTTATAGCCGGATGCGCCAACGGTGACCTCACTCCACTATCTTTAATTTTATATAAATTTTGCTTATTGCTTTCTCGATACTCTTCTTCAAATACTTTATTAACGCCTCCTGTTTTATCTCGAATACTTGTAGGTGGATCAGCTTTTTCCTTAGTTTCCTGTGATACTTTCCTACTGACGGTACTTATTTTTTTTATAACCGAGTGCACTGTATGCTCGCTTTTTCGTGTAAGAGATTCGAGTGAACTCTCTTGTATATACCAAAGACGTCCAACCCTACGACATTCTAATTTTCCACTACGACATAATCGAGATAAATAGTCATGTGAATACCCAACAGATTTCGCTGCAGTTGAAGTTGGTAAGTATTTTTTATTTTTGAAAATTAGATGCTTACTCACAATCGTGTGGGACTGTTGTAAACGCGATGTAGCTTTAGTTTACTACCTTTCTAGGCGACCTACGTGTCGCCTGTGTATAAAAGTATTATTTAGCGATGTAGCTGAACTCGGCTCCTGGTAAAATGTCACCATAAGAATCACTCAATGCTTGTAAGAAATTTACCAATCCTGGAGTCGTAGATACGAGATTAAGTATCCACTCAAATCCACCGAAAAGGTACATACTTAGAGCTAGAATGAGCACCACCAGTGTAACACCGACATATAGAATCGAGATCCTGGAATGACTTTTCTGCGTAGATGAAGAGTCACTGGGTGCCTCTTTTTTCACGTGTATATTTGGATCACCACCCAGCCGAGATCTATCATATAAAGGCTCTTTTGAGCTCAATACACGTGATGAATTTTCCTTCGCTAAATCCAAGATATTTTCCCTTTGCCCAGTTGGAATTTCGTGTATATCACCAGACGCATATGACTCTTTGATTCTATTTCTTGATTTAAGTTTCGGCACCAGTTCTTTATCAGTCTCAGAAACATACCGGACATTGAAACTCAAATCTTTCGGAGATGCGCTAGTATGTATTCCCACTTCCACGGGCACTCCTGCTGTATCCATAGTAGCGGACGGCACAGGCGTAGCGTTTGTTGCAGTATTTTCATAAGCTCCACTGGCCTTAGCTTGGACAGATGCAAGTAAATTATCATTATGTTTTTTATGTTCCAAGAGACTAACTCTGTCTACAAACCAACGTCTTCCGTTTTTTTGCGCAGCTATTTCGCCGTTTCTAGCCAATTGACCAATATAATCTTGTGCATATCCAGTTAACTCAGCAGCTCTAAGAGTTGAAATATACTCTACCCCGCTTCGCTCAAAGGTGTCTTCTCGTATAGTACTTGCCCCAGCATCTAAATTACCCTCTTCTTCCAATTTTACTCCGACTTTTCTGTCTTCACTAACTTCTGCAGTAGTCGTTGCATCTTTATACTCACGTACACTGCTCTCACTGACATACCAATGCCCAGACATACGACGGCAAAGCAATTTTTCTTCACGACACAACTGTCCAATGTAATCTTTGGAATACCCACTAAGCTCGGATGCACGAGTAGTCGAAACCAGCTTTTGCCTGTCTATAACAACATCACTCATCGCTCTATTGTAGCAGGATTTATCTCGTGTTGGTACCCGATAAGGCTATATTTATGTGCACATCACAACTCGCCTATCCGAGCTTTCCCAGTATAAGTTCTTTTAGCTTAGCTGGATTCGCTGAACCCTTGCTCACCTTCATTCCTTGCCCAACAAGAAATTGCAGAGACTGCTCTTTACCTTTTTTGTATTCATCTACTGCACCTTTGTTCTCATTCAGTACTTGTAGGACAATATCCAGAAGTGCCCCTTCATCATTTTGCTGTAACAAACCCTTCTCCTTTACAATATCAGCTGTAGATTGCGTTCCAGTCAATAAAGCTCCAAGAACCTCCACCGCAGCATTCGATGAGATATCTCCTTCATAAACTAATGTAATCATTTCAACAAACTCTTTAACAGAAACCTGTTCGGATGCATGGGAGCCTACTTTTACATTCAAAGCCGTCAGATTGTTTGCAATATAGTTTGAGGCCAGTAAAATCTTCTTTTGACCTTCAGATGCATCTGTAAGTATCGTCGCTACTTCCGAAAAAAAGGTACCTAACTTTTGGTCAGACACATACATTTCAATCACTTCTTGTGGTAGTTGGTATGCAATACGCAAACGTTCGCGTTTTTGCGAAGGTAGCTCAGGCAATGATTCACGTAATACTTCATCGGCGAATTCACTCACCTGCGATATCTTTAATTTAGGAAGATCTGGTTCTGGAAAGTACCTGTAGTCGGCAGCTTCTTCTTTCACTCTCTGACTAAATGTAACTTCCTTGCTTTCATCCCATCCCCGAGTCTCTTGTACTACCTTGTCCCCCCTTTCAAGAATAGATTTTTGCCGCTCTATTTCAAATTCAATGGCGCGCTCCACTGACTTAAACGAGTTTAAGTTTTTTACTTCTACCTTAGTTCCTAAAATATCCTTATTCTTAGAGATAGAAATGTTAGCCTCAACGCGCATTTCCCCTTTTTCCATATTTGCGTGCGACACACCAAGGGTACGCAAAAGCAATTGCAATTCCTTCGCAAACGCTACAGCCTGTGCGGAGGTGTGAATCACTGGCTCCGTTACCAGCTCCATAAGTGGCACTCCAGCTCGATTAAAGTCTACTAAACTATGATCAGATTCACTTGTATGCGAAGACCGAGCTGTATCCTCTTCAAGGTGAATGCGAGTAATCTCAACATCTTGTAGAACTCCTCCGGACACCAAAGGAAATTCATACTGGCTAAGCTGATACGCCTTTGGTATATCTGGATAAAAATAATTCTTCCGATCAAATTCAGAATAATCAGCGAGGTCAGCATCAACGGAGAGTCCCACTCGAAGAACTTGCTTCACCGCCTCCTTGTTTATAGTTGGAAGAACTCCGGGATGTGCCATGCACACAGGGCAAATATTTACGTTGGGGGTTTTTTCATCCGAATCATTTTTGGAATTACAAAACATCTTCGTCTTTGTTCGAAGCTCAGCATGAATTTCCAAACCAATGGTTGTCTCGTACATGCGTGTATGGTAAAACGGTTTCCCAAAAAAAGCTAATACTACGATTGCAACGAACGTAAAAAAGAGAGGGATGAATCGGCAAAAGACTTCAGTGACTCCTCATCATAGATAGATACGGGGTATACGCGCTCAGAAATAGACTCTAGGCTTGCCTTAGCAGCATTAACTGTATCAGAGTCAACTAGGTCGGTTTTGGTCAGCGCAATAACAAATGGTACATCTTGCAGTGCATAGTCAAATTTCACCAACTCGTCCATCAGAGTTGTAAATGCAAGTTTAGGGTCATCCTGCTCAACCGAGATACAGAATATAAGGGTTTTTGTGCGACTTATGTGCCTCAGAAACTTATGGCCCAAACCTCGCCCTTCCGAGGCACCCTCTATGATTCCTGGTATATCAGCGATGATATACCCAAATAGCTCACCCAGGTTTGGATCCAGTGTTGTAAACTCGTAATTACCAACTTTACCTTTAGCATTGGTCAAAGCGTTAAGTAGTGAGGTCTTTCCAGCATTTGGATAGCCAACTAAACCAAGGTCAGCAATTATCCTTAATTCAATTTGCAACACATCTCGTTCCCCAGACCGACCCTCAGTCGATTCCTTTGGGCTTACGTTTTTTGACCCTTTAAAATGTTCGTTGCCAAGACCCCCAACACCACCTTTGAGTACAACGAACTCTTCACCCTCGGTTAGTAATTCGAACTCGTTATCCTTTTTGTGCAATCGAGCATCGGTACTCTTTTTTAGTAATCGAACAATTGAGCCGATGGGTAAATCGATTACAACATCTTTTCCGTCGGCTCCATGCAAACTACTTTTACCTCCGCCTTCTCCATGCCCTGCTTCGAAGAGTGTGTTGCCCCTATACTTACCTAGTCGAGAAATATCACGAACGGCTCGTATACGAACATCACCTCCTCGACCTCCGTCACCTCCGGCAGGTCCTCCTTTTGGATTATTTCTACTATTGTGCCAACGGACAACTCCATTTCCTCCATTTCCGGCAACACATTCTAACTTTATTTCATCAACAAAATTCATAAAAAGCGCTTTATCTTACTGAATAATTAACTTTTCCACTGATTCAAACTTTCGCAAACTACTGCGTTTTTAAGTTCACTTGATTTTACTCATCATCAAGCGGTACCCACCTAGCCCCTCCTCCATTTTCTTCCTAATACGTGAAATAGTTGCAGAACTAACCCCAGTAACTCTTTCAATTTTCCTATATCCTACTCCAAAATCCAGCATTTTTGCTACCTTCCAACGATTCGCCGTTTCCTTTATTTCCTTTTCGGTAAATAAATCACCAAAAAAGGCACGTGCCTCTGCCAAATTTTTTAACTCAAGTAATGCGAGCATCAATTCGTCAGTGTCATCGTTCATCCATCTGTGTTTCTTCATATCGCTTTATAATACGACAGCAATTTACAAAGTAAAGCATCTTTTGTGTACGTGAGCGACATTTGTTAGTCAAAGAGAGATGCTATTACGCCCGCCAGAGCGACTACCAGTGAACCTAATATGGCTGGTAAAAATCCAGAAACAGTAAATCCATCTATGAAAGTCGCTAGGAACCAAAAAATCCCAGCATTTATTAGGAATGCAGAGAGTCCAAAGGTCAGTAAATGAATTGGTAACGTGAGTAGTGTGAGAAGTGGACGAATAGTTATACTTGCCAAACCTAAAAGTATTGCAACAATTAAAGCTATGTAGAAACTCCCCACTTCAATTCCAGGTATCCACTGAGCTGAAGCTAGCAGTGCAAGAACGACGAGTGAAAATCGAATCAACATATTTATATTACGTTATTGTGGTAACAAGAGTATTGAGTGCGTCTTCAACAAACTGAACATACTTTTCATCAGGCTTTGTATCTTCTCCCTTAAAAGTTTCCTTAACATTCGCTGTGGCGACAACTGAACCGAGGACATTTATACCAGCGGTATGCAACACGGGAAGAACACTTTGAATGGCACGAACCCCACCATACTGCCCAGAAGAAACTCCAATTAAAATAGCCGGTTTTTCGTTATATTCTTTGAAAGCAGAGTCGAAAAGGAGCTTAAATTCCCCCGGAAAACTTCTGTTATACTCTGGCACTACAAACACGAATCCCGATGCTTCCTGGGCTATTTTACGCCATCTAGAGGCATTTTTGTTCTCAACCCATGCGGGAACTGTAAAGGGTGACTCCAAATAGTCACGTACATCAATTAACTCGGAAATAACCCCTTCTATTGTGGAAATAGTGTCGTGAGCGAAATGTGCCACCTTCTCTGATTGGCGCTCAAGTCGCCCTGTTCCAAGAACAACAGGTATTGATACACTCATGATTTGGAGTATACCACATGGGTTAGCGTTTAGCGTTTAGCGTTTAGCGTTTAGCGTTTAGAAAATTATGAAGTTACCTTCTATGCATTACCCCCATCACTATACGGACTGTAGTCATATGATCTCTTTAAAAATTCATCCCTTGTATACACCCCAATTCCTTTAACGTGAGGAAGAATAAACTCAGCGATACCAACATCGTACATAAGTTTTGTGCACAAGGTGCAGTAGAGTTGATGCTTTGCGTCCATATCTCCGTTGAGCTGTTGTGTACCGTCACTTCTAAAACGTGCAAAGTAGAGCTTGGCTCCGTTTAGTTTATTTGGATGCGTTCTGAGCGCACTGATAATTGCCCGCTGCTCTGCGTGCATACAGCACGTTTTGTCAGTGACCTTAAAATCGTATGAACGCTTATCCAACGAACAACGTCGCTCCTCTTCTGATTCGCCAGGTGGAGAGTTGAATCCCCTACTTAATATATCTCCTGTACTTGAAACTATGATGGCTCCACACTTAGCACGGTCGCATGTGGCTTTATGCGCTTCTTCTTTTGCTTTCTCTATGAAATTCTCGGCCTGCCTCTTTTCCTGTTCATCGGTGATATATTTCATATCAAATAGTATCGAAGCCTTATCCACCGACTTTTGTTTGTTTCACTACTTCTGTTCCCGATTGAGTTCGACGTATATGTTCCTTTGAATTAATGAGCCCACATTTTTTGTATTTTTCTCCTGACCCACAAGGACATGGATCATTACGTCCTATTTTATTTGATTCGGTTCGTGCTGCTGCGTGAGCTTTTGCATTTCCATCCTTCTTTCCAAGAATTTGTGCGCTTTCATGAACTTCTTTCATTTCAGAACTTTCTGGCTTGCTAAACATATCTCCTGATAATTGCGGTAACAGTCGTACTACATTTTCTTGGTATGAAAGCTCAAGATCACTATACAAACGCAATCCCTCTCTTTTATATTCAACCAACGGATCACGCTGTCCGTATGCACGAAGGTTTACACTACTGCGTAAATAATCCATCGTCTCGAGGTGTTCTACCCAAAGCATATCAATAGTTTGTAAAAGTACTCGCCGTAAAGAAGCATAAAAAGCTTCCTCTCCTATTTCACTCTTTTTATCCGTAGCACTTTGCAATGCATTTTCGTCACCGCCAATGAGCGTCATCAACTCGGCCTCAACCGCGTCGTTGCTTCCTAACAAAATAGTATTACGGCGTCCGTATAAAGATTTACGCTGTAAGTTGAGTACATCATCGTACGCAAGAACTTGCTTGCGTGAGTCAAAGTGGAAACCTTCGATTTTCTTTTGTGCAGTCTCAAGTGAACGCGTAATCATTTTTTGTTGGATTGGCTCGTCTTCAGCTATACCAAATTTTCCCATCATGCTTTTTATAGAATCGCTCGCGAAAACTCGCATAAGGTCGTCTTCCAACGAAACAAAAAATTGTGTTTCTCCTGGATCTCCTTGACGGCCTGAGCGTCCTCGAAGCTGGTTGTCGATACGTCGCGCTTCGTGTCGTTCGGTTCCAAGAACAAACAAACCTCCTACTTCACGTATTTCTTCTTGCTCTTCTTTGGTCGCAGTCTCACCACCAAGCTTAATGTCTACCCCTCGTCCAGCCATGTTTGTAGCCAAAGTAACAGCTCCTTTATGCCCAGCATTGGCAATGATACTTCCCTCTCTCTCATGGTTTTTAGCATTCAGTGCCTCATGTGCGATTCCTTCTTGTGATAGATACGCGCTTAATAATTCGTTTTTTTCTACCGATGCAGTACCAATTAGAAGAGGCTGACCTTTTTTGTTTATCTCAGTAACCCGGCGAGCAATGGCTTTAAATTTTCCCTGCTCTGTCTGGAATATGAAGTCATCGTGATCTATTCGCTGAATGTCAACATTAGTAGGTATCTCTACTGTGTTAAGCCCATATACTTTATAAAATTCTTCTGAACTCGTGACTGCAGTACCTGTCATTCCTGAGAGTTTGTCGTAATTTCTAAAATAATTTTGGTACGTTATAGAAGCAAATGTTCGCGACTCTTGCTGTACCTCAACCCCTTCTTTTGCTTCCATCGCTTGGTGTAGCCCTTCGCTCCAGCGACGCCCTGGTTGCATGCGCCCTGTAAACTCATCCACTATTATTATCTCACCCTCTTGAACCACATAATCTTTGTCTAGGTGAAATAAAGCCTTGGCACGCACGGCAGTTTCTAAATGGTGTACATATTTAATTCCTTTATCCGTATATATATTGTCTAAGCCTAATATTTTTTCGGCTTTAGTGATTCCCTCATCAGTAAGTTGAATCGCCTTAAGTTTTTCGTCGACTGTAAAATCGGTATCAAGTATAAGTGTTTTTGCAATTTGAGAAAACTGCCCGTACATTTTTCCTGCATCTGACGCTGGCGCAGAAATAATTAAAGGCGTACGAGCTTCGTCAATTAAAATAGAGTCAATCTCATCTACTATTGCAAATGCATACCCCCCTTGATATGGAGTGCGTTGTCGCAATTCTTCCTTGGTGTACGAAATATTATCTCTTAGATAATCGAAACCGTATTCACTATTCGTTCCATATGTTATGTCAGCTGAATATGCTTCTTGGCGAGTACAAATGGAAACGAGTTCATCCTCTATCTTTGATCCTCCGTGTTCGTCACGCTCTTCATCGACTTCGCTTCCTTGCTCTGTAGCATCATACAAATACGAAGCCTCATGGTTAATTATTCCTACGCTCATCCCCAAAAATGCGTAAATTTGTCCCATCCAAACAGCATCACGACGTGATAGATAGTCGTTTACTGTTACTACATGTGCTCCTTTTCCAGAAAGAGCGTTAAGATAGACTGGGAGTGTTGCAACAAGAGTCTTTCCTTCACCAGTGCGCATCTCGGCAATATCACCATTGTGTAGCACGGCACCTCCAATAATCTGAACGTCGTAGTGACGTTGCCCAAGCGTACGCTTTGATGCTTCCCTAACTGCGGCAAAAGCTTCTGGCATCAATTGGTCGAGTGTTTCTCCTTTTTTGATTCGTTCTTTAAACTCAACAGTCTTCGCACGCATATCTTCGTCACTAAGTTTTTCGTACTCCGGTTCCAACTCATTAACCCGTGCAACCACACTCACGGTTTTTTTAAGTGCCGCCGCGTTTTCGTCTCCAAATAATTTTTTAAATTTTTCAAACATGTTGGAATATTGGAGCATATTAGCAAAAATGCCCATCTAAAGCACGGGTTTTGAACCTGTTATATTATTAATACTGGACTTCACTCACCCCAAGGCTTTTTGTAACTTTAATTCTACTGCGTTTACCCGATTACGTAATTCATCGATTTCTTTAGCGTAGCCTTTCATACCGTTTACAGTTTCTGAGAGCGCATCGAGCTTTTGAATAATTGCAAGATTTTCTGCACGCAGTTCTCGAAATCCTGTTTCCATTTCAGAGCGAAGATCTGAAAGCTCACCCTTAGTAGCCATATTTTCCTTGATAAAGTCGAGGCTTTCCAAAATATCTTTAGTATTTTTATCCATACATTTTGATTGTACATCACTTTGATACCGCGCACTAATTACCTTCAGTCAAAGGCACGTGAGGCGTGACGAGGTTAAAATTTAAAATTAGTCATCCAATGTCCGAAGGGAGCCTTCGGACATTGGATGGTAATCATGTAAAACGCAAATCAAAAAACAATACAATATCCAAGATACTTAGTCACAACCACTGTGGAAGACGGGTGCTAGCTCCAAAATGAAAATCTTTATGAGTGCCGCCGCCCTCCACAGTACCTGCGACTCATTATTTAGTATACCACCACCTGTGTTATGCGGAAACAAAAAATCCCGCCGAAGCGGGATTTTTTGTAAGATTTTCATAAGCCATACCACTAGGGCACTTCTTGTTTTATAAATAAAACAAAGTTGCACCACAAGAGTACTTCTTGTTTGCTAACTCCCTTTCGGTCGTAAGTAAACAAAGTTGCACACAACTCGTAGATGTGACACTCGCGAAAGAGTATAGCATTAATTCTACGTAAATCAATTTAGGTAATTTTCATTTACTCTATTTTAGTTTTTCGAGCACGCTCTCTCCTGCCTTCTGCGCACCTGGATACATTGTAACTATTCGCGATACTTCTGCCCTCACCCTTTCTTTATCACTTTTTTGAACGTAAACTAGCGCCAAAGAAAATAATTTGCTTGCATCGTTTTCATTCCCTGGAATTCCCAACTCCCACATTGATAGAGCTCCCTCATGGTCTCCTTTCTGCACATATGCAGCGAGTATACGAGAGTTTAAGGCCGCAGAAGGTTCCTCTTCCAAAAGAACCAATGCTTCGTCGTCCCTATCAGATCGAATCAGTATAAAAGCATACAATATACGTGCATTCGTATATGTCCTCTCTGATTCAAAAGCTTTTTTTGCAAAAGATTCTGCCACTTCGAAATTATTCGCGTTCGCGGCTTTCGCGCCCAGTTGAAGTAAAATGGTCTGCTTATTTGGAGTAAGTTCGTTTGCGCGAAGCATAGAGCCCCACGAAGCTTCATTATTTCCAAACCATCCGTGCAAGTCTCCTAGGAAAAAAGGAAACCGTGGATCATCAGGCGCTAAAGATTGCTGTGCTTCAAGTGCACTGCGTGAAGCTAAATACCATTCTTGCTTAGCCTCCGATGACAGCCACTCCTCCCTTGCGAATCTCCCTGCGGTCGTTGCCCATAATTCTCGCATTGCTTGTTTACCGTAAGCATCCTTGGTTTCTAACGTTTGAAATGTCTTAAGGCTCTTGTCCGCAAACTCGCTTGCCTTTTTAAAGGAACCATTGCCTGCATGTATTTGAGCATAGCCAGCGTCTTGCAAAGCAAAAATAACTCCTCTTCCAACATATATGGGAGTCGCGTTAATGGACCAGACAAGAAGAACTGAAAATACAAACATTGTGGGCACTCCAATCATCAGAGCCATTTTCTCAGAAATTTCCCTTGGGTGTTTTTTATCCTCTTTGCATTCAATACTTACATCAGATGCGGCAACGTACACCCAAGCAAGTATGGAGAAAAATAGTATATAACTCGTTAAGGTATCAAATACTGTTAAGTTGCTGAAACTATAAGCTGCCAACAAACCAACAAGCAGCCACTTTTGTACAATATTGAAATTTTCCGTTTTGTAGATCACCCACAGTAGTGCAAGAAAAATAGAAATGTACGCAAGTAAACCTAGTATCCCCGCAGCGACGAGCCAGTCAAATACAATATTGTGTGTTCTATCAAACCATTGTTCATTAGAATACATCCTTGGGTCGTAATACTTAGCGAATACTAAGTTAAAGTTTCCTTGCCCCCACCCTAAGAGCGGTTTTTCTTTAACCCCTTCCCATGCCATACCCCACAAAACAGTGCGTGCAAATATTGTTTGATCTGAAAGTGAAAGATTAGAGAATCTTTTAAGTACTGGGCTATCCTGAACAAAATCCGAATTTCTCGCCAAAGCGAAAGACCCAACTAATACAATTAGTACCATTACTCCTGTGAGTGCGATAATACGACTACGTTTTTCGTGGCGATACGAAAATAAAATCCCACACGTTGCGAGAAACATCCCACCAATCAGTCCAAGAGTGGCACCTCGCGTTGCAGTTAAATAGAGTACCCATATTTGCAAAGCGATTAATACCATGTAAACAATACGTTCTGATCGCGTAGCTTTGTCTTGAGCAGCTAGTATGGCGGCAATAAAAATATGAAATAGCATGTACACTGCTAAATATATTGGATTGCCTAATGTGGAAAACAAACGTGTTGCATCTGTGGAAAAGGATTGAAAAATAGTGTGTATTGACACTACGAAACTGACCCCGAGTGAAACTCTCCAAAACCAAATCCACAAATCTTCTCGAGCAAGAACAGAAACCGCCATAATTAAATATGCAAATAAATGTAGTAGCGTTATAAGCCCTTCCATTCTTTCAAAGTTGCTCCAAAAACTCTTAAAAAAGTTCTCTCCAAATACATCTGCAAGAGCAACAATTCCTATAAAGATAACAACAGAAATAAGCAGTGGGGTCCATCTAGGCCGATACCTTGCATTAAGTAGTGCGAGCAAGACCCAAACACTAAAAATAATCTCAATTAGAATTCTGAATGCGAAGTTCTTTCCACTTACAAATGGAAAAAGGAGTGATTCGAAAACTATTAGTACAACAAATGGAATCGCAAATAATCCTGTAAGTACAGTAAAGCGTAATATTTTCTCCAGAGTCATCGAAAGTGATTATAACAGCGACTTATTTAGTCGCAACGCACCCCTCTCATGCTAGAATCGGAACATGTCAGAATTCGCAAAGATCCAAGAACGACTAATTGCATTTTTACGCTGGAGTGAAAAATATACAAAAACAGACATGGTATACCTTTTTAGTGGAGGATCTTGGCTGCTTCTTGGTCAAGGACTTACTTTTTTAGCCTCACTACTCTTAGTTTGGATGTTCGCCAACCTTCTGCCTAAAGAAGTTTATGGTGAGTACCGATTCGTATTGTCGGTAGTTGCGATACTCTCACTTGCTGCACTTCCTGGTATGAGCATCGCTCTTGCACGTTCTGTTTCTAGTGGGAAAACCGGAACTGTATTTTCTATGATACGAAAAAAACTACAATGGGGATCACTCGGAATACTTTCTGCCCTAGCAGTTGCAGGATACTACTTTGTAAATGACAACACGGAGTTAGTTCTTCTATTTTTAATAGTCGCGTTGTTTGTTCCACTATATGAGACTTTTGCTGATTACCAATACTACTTACAAGGTAAACGTGACTTTAAAAGACAATCACTATACCGGGCACTACAGCGAGTAATGATTGTAGTAGCGGTCGGTGGAACCATGCTGTTAACTGACAATATTTTTATACTCGTCTTTGCGTTTTTTGCAACTTCGACTCTTTCTAATGGAGCGCTATTTAAAACTGTACTTAACATCTATCCACCAAATAAAGAAATAAGCCCAGAAGACGTCGAGTACGGAAAGCATTTATCATTACTCAACGCTCTACGCATGGGTGTGCAATATCTAGACAAAATACTTCTATTCCACTTCGTTGGACCAGCACAACTTGCAGCGTACTTATTTGCAGTTGCCCTCCCCCAAGAAATAACAAGCGTTTTTTCACATGTAAACAATTTGGCCTTTCCTAAAATGATTTCCAAAACCAGCGCAGAACTTAAAAGTACACTGCCACGTAAAATATTACTATTTGCACTGCTTATGGTCGTGGTAACCATTGTGTATATACTAGCTGCTCCCTTTATTTTCGAAATACTCTTCCCACAATATCTAGAGGCCATACCATACTCTCAACTCTTTGCACTTACCATGTTATTTTTGCCAACCTCTTTACTCATGCAAAGATTCTATGCTCACAAAAATACTAAAGTAATAACCACAGTAAGCATAGCCGAACCCATCGTACTTTTGTCACTATATTTAGTACTAATACCTTTATTCGGAGTATACGGTGTTATATACGCAATACTAGCAAAGCTAACTTTTAGTCTATTTCTATCGTTGTACTTTTTTATGACTGAGCACTAAATAAAAATTATGAAGACATTTTGCTAATTTCTCTAAAAGCGAGGTCAAAGAATTGTCCAGTATCCCACGCCTGATACCCCTCTAAAGTTAAGTCGTAAGTCATGACTTTTGCCGTACAAGCCAGAGACACAAGAAACAATACGTCCTTCTTTTTATACTTATTATCCTCTACTAACCTAAGTGTTTGTTTGTAGATTTCATCATAATGTAACCAAACATCGCATCTAGGACAGTCTATAAAGTCAGTTGTTTTTCCTAAATGTATTTCTCTAAAACGCTTAGTATTGCTAGTTACAATAATAATATTTTTATTTCTAAAATATTTGTGTAGTTGTTCAAAATTGATGTTTGGATTAAATCTTGGCTGAAAACACAAAGCTGTCCCGTATACTAAATCTTTGTGTAAATAGTCTTTCAAAAATACCTTAGAGTTAGTCCAAAAATGATACGGCATTCCCACATTCACCAACTCCTTTTTGGTTTTTAAAAAAAATTGAGGATTGAATGCTACCAATAGACGCGGATGTCGGGAGTTCAGAACTTCTTTATATCGCTCAGCGAGTTTAGCGTCATATTTTTGATGCCAGTCGTCATAGTATAATCCAATACCATGAACCATATCAATCGCCTCATCACCAAACCTTACAATAGACTTGTCATGCTCTATAATATTGCTAATCGTTTGAGCCGGATCTAAAAAAGTAAAGTTGTCGTAAAATTTCAAATACGAGTCGCATACAAAATTATAGTAAAAATACTTTTTTAAAAATGGGATAATGGCAGGAGGATAGTCCCTAAACTTGTACACTCTGTTTTTCCATAGTCCAATGCTGGTCATAAAAATTTGATGAAACTATACCATAGTCATTAAGTCTCTCATTACGTATACTGTGCACTAAAGAGTTTTTTAGTTTATTTAATAAAATAGTTATTTACTAGATTACATAGAGAAAAACTTATGAAAATACTTATTACTGGTGGGGCTGGCTTTGTTGGACACCATTTTGTTGAACATTTCCTAAAAAATACAGACGCAACAATTGTAGTGTTTGATAAACTTTCCTATTCTTCAAATGGTGTTGATCGATTAAGAGATATTGATGCTTTTGACGATAAGCGTGTACTAACTCTCACTACAGACTTCACTAAACCTATATCGGAAGGCATAGCAAAAGAAATAGGAGATGTAGATTATATTTTCCATATTGGGGCAGAAAGCCATGTTGATAATTCTATTACGGACCCCGAGCCATTTGTAACATCAAATGTAGTAGGAACTATGCATATGCTTAATTTTGCAAAAAATGCAAAGAACTTAAAATGTTTTTTCTACTTTGGAACTGATGAAGTATTTGGCCCAGCGCCAGTAGGAATCTCATACAAAGAGGACGACCGACATAATCCAACTAATCCATACGCATCTACTAAGTCTGGAGGAGAAATGCTCGTTAAAGCATATCGAAGCACCTATGGCTTACCAGCGATTATTACGCGAAGCATGAATATTTTTGGAGGACGTCAACATCCAGAAAAATTTATTCCTCTTGTTATAAACAAAATACTTTCTGAGGAAAAGATTCAAGTCCACGCTAACTCTGACAAGACTAAGGCTGGGTCCCGCTTTTATATTCACGCCCGTAACGTTGCAGATGGATACTTGCATCTAGTAAAAAAGATTGAAGCTGGCGAGAAAATTGTTGGAGAGGACTTTCATATTACTGGAGAAAAAGAAGTAGACAATGAAGAGATGGTTAATCTAATAGCATCGTTCCTAGGGAGTGATGCAATCTATGAACTTACTGATTTCCATTCTAGTCGTCCTGGGCATGATCTCCGGTACGCTTTGTCGGGTGAAAAAATGGCTGACCATGGTTGGAAGCCACCTATGGATTTTGAAGATGGCCTCAAACAAACTGTCGAGTGGTTAACGAGTGACGAACACAAGCACTGGCTTGAGTCATAATATATCAAGTGCCTTACTAAAATGTGCTCCCATTTGTTCAATAGAAAACCTTTCTGCGATTACTCGTTCACTCGCCTTTCCAAATTCAGAAAGCTTGCTTGGGTCATCCATGCTTTCTATCTTGCATGCCAGGTCTTCAACATCTCCAGTCTTAAATATCAAACCGGTTTCTCCTTCTTGTACATACACATTAGACCCTACGGTATCACTAGTAATCGTTGGAATACCACACGCCATGGCCTCTGGTACCGCCATGCCGATGGCTTCGCTAGCACTCGGTAAAATCAACAAGTCATGTGTTATATAATAGTCGCGCATTTTCTCAATCGAAACAGCGGGTAAAAAGGTAACTTGCTCAGACAAACCAAGTTCCTTAACTTTTTGCTTTATTTTTTCTTCCATGTGTCCACCTCTCCCTACTAGCGAAAGCTCAAACGTAACATTCTTATTTTTTAGTGTATGGAGCACCTGTAAAAGGTCATCATGTCGTTTGTATTTAACAAACCGTGCATTCATTAATATTCTCAGTACTCCATCTTTCAGAAATTCTTTATTGGGATCAGGATAAAAAAGTTTTGTGTCAACTGGCGCAGGACACAAGACTACGTGTGCTTCTGGCAAATTTTTTCTAAAAAAATCTTCTCCCTGCCGTGTATAGACAAGAATTTTCTCAACTAAACCGATGTTGCGTTTCAAATACCAAAAGAAAACTTTCATACCAAATTTCGTTACAAGATTCGTTGGCCACGATTTAGTCTCACTGTATAAATACAATTTGCATGAAGGATTTCTCTTCTTATATAAAACACACTGCACGAATAAAAGCTTATGAAAATCTAATACTACTATTTTATTTGGATTAATTTCAGAAACGATCTGGTAAAAGCGTTTGATATATGCTGGTATCGCTGTCTCGCTTCCAAACGAAAAAAAGACCTTTTCTATTCCAAATGTTGAATAGGATACTGAACGTATTCGTACTAGGCCGATGCCTAACTTAGGACGCCGATCATTGTGGAATGCAAATGTAGCATGACTGCTTGCCGTATGTTCAACAAGTGGTTCTAGTAAAGCATTATAGCTAGTGAAAAGTGTAATCATGAATTTAGAATGGTATGCTTCCAAGTTATCATATCAGCTGGTAGGGTATAATTATACACATACAAAAAATATGAATTTTTCCTTCATGACAGTAGCAAACGAGCAATATTTTGAAACACTTCTGATTTCAGTGAAGCAAGTTAAGAAATTCTATCCAAACTCTACATTTTACATATACGATTGGGGACTTACTGATCGCAGTAAAAAAGCTTTGGAGCTTGTCGGTAACATTAAATTAATAGAATGGAAACTACTTTTTGTTGACATTCACACAGAGAGAAGTATTCGTTTCCAGTTCTTGAAGTCGCTAACTATATTAAGAGATGCGGTAATAAATATTTTGCGAAATCAAACTACCAATAAGAGCTTAGATAACATACTAGATGCGCAAAAATTTGAAATGAAATTGTACAACAACTTTCTGTGTATAGAAAATTTCCAAAAGAACGTACCTGGACAATTTATTTTTATAGATGCGGACGCATTCTTAATTGACTCTGTTGATGAACTTTTGGATGGATCTTTCGGTATAGGATTAACTGTGCGAAGGAAACACGAATTTTCTTACGCCCACAACGATTGTGCCGTACTCAACGGGGGTGTACTTTTTTTCTTTGGCAATGACGACAAAAATGCCTCTTTTATTAAAGCTTGGCATATGGAGATAGATGAAACTAGAGAAACAATCTGTAATCAAACTTCTATAGTTCGCATGTTGCGCAAAAAACAAAAGGATATTTTTGAAAATACAAATACAATTAACCAAGTAACGTTAGCTGGAAATAGAGTGAACATAAAGATCTTGCCTTGTGATGTATACAACTTTAGTTGGATTGAAGAATTTAATACCCAACAGCACATAGGAAAAGTTAAGGTACTACATTTTAAAAGTGGGCGTTTCAAAACAGGCATTTTTAAAAAAATAGTTAAAGAATTAGCTTTATAAAGACTAGATTATGATGAAAAAAATAAAGAACTTCATTCACTATTGTATAGTTTACGTTAAAACCGGTAAGTTCATGGTCGTTACACCACACCGACTAGAAATGCTGCAAAAGGCAATGCAATATGTAAAAAATGAAAAAGTCTCTGGTGAGTATTTCGAATTCGGTGTAGCGCGCGGTCTTACGTTCTCGGCTGCGTATCATCTTTCAAAGAAATACAAAACTGCCATACAAACGTACTATGCGTTCGACTCTTTTGAAGGTTTCCCAGAACTAGGATCAGTAGATAGCGAATTCGAAAGATTCAAAGCTGGTGAGGAAAGTTGGTCGGAAAAGTCATTCACCGATACCCTCAAGAAAAATAAAGTACCGTTATCGAAAATACAAATGCATACTGGCTGGTTCGTTGACACTTTAAGCACCGAATTTCAAAATCAACTAGTAGATGAAAAAATAAAAGGCTCAGTTATTTGGATTGATTGCGACCTCTATGAGTCAGCAAGTTCTGCATTGCAGTTTATTGAGCCCCTTCTACATAATGGTACTGTGGTCGTTTTTGATGACTGGTATTGTTATCACTCCGACCCCCAAAAAGGAGAACAGCGTGCACTTAGTGAATTCCTCGAAGCACATCCACAAATTACTTTTCAGGAATATCACAAATTCGGTATTGTTGGTAATTCTTTTATAGTAAACAGGAATAGCGATCATTATGAAAAAATCGGAAATAATAAAAACCTGTAACCAAAATATAGAGGATTTCGTTGAAGTTTCATCTGGGGAAATGTACCAAAAACGTGGAATATTCAGTAGTGAAGCCCTCTTGCTTATAAGTATAGCCAAATATTTTAATGTTCCACACATAATAGAAAGTGGTCGAGCTCGCGGATACTCAACAAATCTGATGGCAAAATTCTTCCAAAAGGATTCCTCAGTTAATATTACAAGCATTGATTTTGATCAAGAGTCTGAAGACGCTAAATACAGTGAATCATATTTATCGAAATACAATAATCTAAATCTCATTTACGGCGATTCATGTAAGTTGATTGATACACAGATAGAAGAAGACTGTGTAGTCTTTATTGATGGTCCTAAGGGTGACAAAGCTATCCAGCTTGGTGCTTTCCTATTAAAAGATCCTCGAGTTAAAGCCGTGGCAATACATGACCTACATAAAAACACTTGGCACAGAAATATCTGCCAGGAAATCTTTACTGATAATTTCTTCAGTGACGACAAGGATTATGTTGATACATTCCAGTATTTAGATAAAGATTGTTGGGAAGTTCTTCGCGATACGGACGAAGCACCTTATACACGCAAAGGGAAACTTATAGCAAGTTATGCTTCTACCCTTGGAGTATTTTTTAATTCGGAAACACCACTTGTTGAACCTGCATACAGTAACTATCTTGCTTACCAAAAGATGTGCGTACCAACTTTTAAGAAAGCATTCATCGAGAATGTTCCACATAATTCTTGGTTATATAAAATCGCATATAGATTATACAAGCTTTTTTAGTACGCATGAAAAAAACTAACATTACAATACTCGCAACATACTGGAACGAGAAAGATTGGATTGAGGCATCACTAGCGCAAATTGATGCTATAAACCCTCGCGAGGTACTTATTTGTGATGGATGTTTTGATACGAAATATGAAAATAATTCCACCGATGGAACTAGAGAAATTATAGAAAAATGGGTCAAAGAAAGACCCCACGCGAGCATGATTTCTGCTCTGCGCCTATCAAGAATGCAGGGGCTATGGTTTTTGTTTGGCAAAGTAATTAATTGGTGGAATTGGCCACTACGAATCGCAATGGCGCTGTACTATAGCCGTACAAACCTTTACCGTATAAACCAAGCGGCAACGTTTACACAAATGTTGCGCTCAATTCAATACAACAAGCCTGGTGACTGGATAATGCATAGCGATAGCGACCAATTCTATCCAGATGCAGTGATTGAAAGAATGAAAGAAGAAATAAATGACCCTGATTCTGAAACTGAACTACTGACTGCCACAGAGCAAACTTTTTTTGAAAACTTCGAACATTACACTACCGAATATGAAAAGCGGAACTACAACAATCTGCCCTACCGATTAAAGAAAAACACCATGATTGTTCCTACACGAGACGTAGTTAGCGAGCAATATCCAAGACCTAAGGTATACGGAAAAGACGCAAACGTTAAAAAAGTCTCATTAGGTTCATACATGCACTATAAATTCCGACCATTCGATACTTCCAGAACTGACGCTGGATACAACGTTGGAGACAGGAAGAAACCAATGACTACTAAATACGTACAAAATAAATTCGAAGGTGACCACCCTAAAGCGGTGACGAGCATAGTAGAAAGCCTAAAGCAATCTAAAAGTAATTCTTGACGCGATTTGCAAGTATATATAACCTTCTTCCAAATAAACTAACAAAGAGTAAAAAGTATGTCATGGGTGCAAACGGATTTTTGCGTATTGATGCCAAAAATTCCTTAGTTGCTTGCCTTGAACTTGTAGTCATAGCTAGCCACGTTCCTGTGTACCTTTTTTGAAGTGCCGCCGCTTTTGGATAAGCCTCATATAACTTTTTGTGTTTGGAAACTATATAATCAATAGCGCGTCTGCGCCCCTCTACGGGAGTATGGATACTTATATTTTCTCCATGCACAAAATACTCAACTAAAGGTTCGTGTACAATAAGAAAATCGTAGTGCTGAGCTAAACGTATTCTCATTTCCCAATCTTGGCTACTTTTCATTTTTTCGTCAAAACCACCCACGGTATCAAATACTTCCCTTTTGTATATTAAGCAACTGCCTGTGCCCATATAATCACTACCCAAAATATTAAGTAGTACATCTGCATGTACAGGAATGGATACTCTAACTTTATCTTTATCAACCATAAGGAAATAGTCACAGGAAATAAATCCTAATTTCGGATTCTTAGACTCCAAGAAGGCTTGCACTTGAATCTCCAACTTTTTAGAAAGCCACTTGTCGTCCGAGTCTAGAGTTGCTATATACTTTCCTTTAGCTTCCTGCAACGCCATATTCTTAGGTACTGCCGCCCCCCCCGAGTTTGATTCTGTTCGTATGTATTTGATTCTTTTTTCATTTTTTTGGAATTCCTTAACGATTTGCTCCGTTTCATCTGTAGATGAATCATCAGATATAATCAATTCAAAATCCTGAAAAGTTTGAGCAAGCACACTTTCGATCGCACGACATAGAAGCGATGCACGATTATATGTTGTGATAATTACACTTACGGTTGGTGAACTCATGATTTCCTGAAGATTATCGCCTTCGTGTCGTTAGTTTTTAATTGGAACTGATTATATATATCTTCGTCGTACTTACTGTCATACAAAAGATAGTCACTTTCAATTATCGCGTGCACATCATTTTGTTCACAAACTTCCTTAATTGTATCCCACTCTATATGGTCGTCAGGAAACACATGAATATCCCCTTCAGCTTGATATCGTGGATTCCGTATTCTCCTTAGTCGGTTTATATAAAATGCAGGAGAAAGTAATCTGAGTATCTTTCTTTTCAAAAGGTGTGGCGCCTGCACTTTATAAAAAGCAAATAACTGCTCGTCCTCATTCCAAAAAGATTCATTCTTTTCGTGATCAATATACAATATTCCTCCAGATTTAAGTACACGACACATCTCAGTAACCATGCTCAAATAATCTGGAATATGATGCAGTACAGAATACGTCGCAACCATATCAAATGAGTTGTCTAACAACTCTTTTAGATCAGCCCCGTTTAACTCATAGGTATGCACATCTGGAAATTTTTCGTTTATTTGGCCCAAAAAAACAGTACTCACATCCGCTGCCGTTACCTCAAAACCCAAAGACAAAAGATATTTGGTTAAGTTTCCACTCCCACATCCTATGTCCAGTACCTTGTGCGGAGGATTACTTCGAATACTACCCTGCGCCTCGGTGAGCGCGTCAATTAGACGTCTCTGTTCTGTATCATTAAATATCTCTGTATGTAACTTCTCATATCGTTGCGCTATTTTATCGTGCGCTCTCTCATTAAATGCAACTTGTTTTCTACCTTCCATAAAAAATTCCATTAATCACACATCTCTAGAATGCTCTTGATGTAATCGGGTAAACTATTTTTTGTTTTCCATCCTAATTCAAGCTCTGTTCTACGTACATCCGCAGAAGAATTCATTCTGTTACCCGCCCTATTTGGAAGCATTTTTATAGAGCTATCGAACATATTGGCAACTTCTATAATCGAGTACGAATCCGAGTGTCCTAAACCATACTCATCTCCATCTCCCCTGTCTCCAACCAAAATTAAACCCTCGACTATATCTTCCACATGGGTGAAATTACGACTTTGGGTACCTGGTGATCGGACTGTAAGAGATTCCTTTTTTTCATATTGCTCTTTAAAAATACCTATGACTGTTCCTGTTTTCCTATTTCCGCGCTCTCGAGGACCATATACGTTATAAAAATACGTTATTGCATAGCTGAGTCCAAACCACTCACCATAGTTACGAACCAGCTCTGAATTAACTGCTTTTGTCCAAGCATACGGGCTTTTATCTCTTCCTATGCCAGCGTCTGCAAACTTTGTAGACGAACCAGCGTAGACAAGTTTACTTTTCTGTTTTCGTGCAAACTCAATAACACTTTTGGTACCCACAACATTACTTTTGAGAACGACTTCTATATCAATAAAACTTTGTTCTACTCTTGGATATTCGCCAAGGTGGTAAATAACATCTGTCTTTTCTGAAATAAATTTCTCTATATCCTTCGTTGAACCTCGTCGATAATCTACACCTCTATGATGATTTTTTTCTGAGCCAGTCGAGTAATCGTCAAGAGAAATAACATTATGACCAAGTTCATGCAGTCGTGCACATAGGTGTGAGCCAATAAAACCAGCCCCACCCGTCACAAGAATAGTTTTTGTTTTGCCCATGCACCTTGCAATATACATTTTTTACTAATAGTAGGCAACAAAATAAAAAATTAGCCCCACTCAGTAAATGAGGGGGCTAAGTTATTAATCTGCAGATTCCTGCAAGATGTAAGGAGGTAATTGTGACTGTCCCATTGAATGCTCATACAACACTGCGGAAGCACTGGGATTAAACGGAATTCCTAACTCCTTCCTTAGTACACGCTCCAACATATCACGCTTTTGCACGAGATCTGTTGCCGACAAAAATTGAGTCCAAACATGTGACACGTAGCCATCGTCAGGATCTCCCTTGTAGTAATCAGCGTCTTCTAAGTAGTTAACATCATTCATGTAAAGCGTATCTCCGTTTTTACATACATACGCCCAAGTATTGTCCGCACCAGCAACAAGTGTTGCGTCGTCATAGTATGGAGAACCTGGATACGGCGTAATGATAGTCACGTCAAAGTCGTCAGGTTTAGTAGCACGTAGCCAATCGAGTGTCTCTTGGGTTGTTGCTGACGACTCGCCAGGGTGACCAATCGACATTAAGGCTTTAACCTTGAGACCATTTTCACGGGCAAGCTGTATGCAACGCGTGTTATCTTCACGTGTTGCACGTTTTTGTATATTCTCTAATATTTGCGGAGAACCCGACTCGAACCCCACAAGAATCCAACGAAATCCTGCACGATACATTGCTTTCGCCTGAGCTTCTGTAAAAAGCTCAGCCTTTAAAAAACCACGCAATCGCCACTCTGTACCTAGTTGTAGTTGTGCATGATGGATCTTATCCATTAGTTCCACAATCTTTGGATTCACGTTAAGTTCATCATCGTAGAACATAAAACCTTTGTGTCCGTACGTTTTATAAACTTCCACAATTTCAGCAACAACACTATCACTGCTTCTGGTACGTGTATGCCGTAACATAGGCGAATGCCTTCCAGCACAAAACCCACAATTAAATGGACATCCAAGTTGAGCTATAACCGACAGGGCTGGAACACCGTCTATTGTATATTTATAGCTAGCAACATCCACCAAGTGTCGAGCTGGAAAAGGTAGGGCTTCTAGTGTGGCATTTGTAAGAAACAACCCAGACTTCCGTCCGTCCGCATCGATAATATGTGGAGGGTTGTCTTCGCAGGCAATAAAGATAGCTTCTTCTCCGTCGCCAGCAACAATAACATCAAAGATAGGTAACAAGTGATCAAGAGCTTTGTGCGCACGACCGTTGTATTTCCCAGCTTCTTGTTCTCGCTTAACCGCCGCACACGCAAGTGTTGTATGCGGACCACCTAAAATTATGCGAGCCTTGAACTGCACACGCTTAATAGCTGCTGCGATTTTAATTGTTGCAGGTATTTCAGATGTAGTAGCAGTGATGCCAAAAATTGATGCTTGGGAATTTGCTACGTGATCACTCACTGCCTCTTCAAAATTTTCAATTCCAGCTAGATTGAGCACTTCTACATACCATCCAGCTTTTTCAAGCACTGCAGCAATTCGAAGTATACCCAAAGGCATAAAAACCCGCTGATCCAATAGGAACACGGATGGGGGTATTATTAAACAAATACGTTTCATCTTACGTACTCCTAGTTGTTAAAGATCCTATCTAGGAGTATAGGTTAGTAATAGAGAGCACACAACCTATTTGTATTTTGTGTTCATCTAACGACTCTGAATATATTTCGTATAGCCTTTATAGTTGTAAAAACTCCAAGTCTACGAAGTGCTTTGCGTAACCTTGCAAAAGATACCCACGATTCTGCCCAGTGGTTATTTGTATAGGCTACCTTTAACTTTTCTTGAGTACATTTTTCTCCGTCGTCACAGGGATTAAAGTATTGATAATCGTAAACTTTCACCTCTTCGCAAGACTTCTTAGAAAGGACGTCCGTCACAATTTGCGGAGATGTTCGTACTTTAGAATAATCTTTAATGGAATTATATTCTTCGAGGATGTCCCCGATACATTTGCTTTGTGGCTGAGCCCCAATTACCCCAGCTGCAGTGTAACCATCTTTGGTTTTTCCAAAAAACACATCATGTTGAAGAAGCGAATTAAAAGATTTTAATACTTCGGTGTCTGTATCAAGATAAATACCTCCTTCTCGCTCTAAAGCCCAAAAACGTATGTAGTCAGCAACAAATGCCCATTTTTTATTTGCGTACATAGCTTTAACATAGGGATGGTCCATCGGGCTATTTCCTTCATTCCAAAGTTTTAATTCATATTCTGGAAGATATTCCTTCCAACTTTCAATACATTTTTTAGCCAGAGGAGTTAGAGGTTTTGGTCCAACCCAAACATAATGAATTACTTTAGGTATTGTCATGATCAACACTATACACTTCTAATGTTTGCTGCAACATAGACTCGAGCGAGAAAGTTTTTCGCACATGCATGCTTAGTGCGTTTCCATACTGCATGCGCAAATTTTCGTCTGAAATTAACTTAGAGAGTGCCGAAAGTGCTTCCTCTTCGTTTGCAGGTGAAAACGTCAATCCCGTTTGTTCGTGAACAATTATTTCTGGGATTCCACCTACATTACTTGCGACTACGGCAATTTCTGCGTTTCCTGCTTCAAGTAGTACGTACGGCAACCCTTCTTTTAGTGACGGAAGTGTAAAAATATCAAATGCTTTTATTAAGCTACGTGCGTCTTTATCAAAGCCCAGCCAAAAAACATTAGCAGTGAGGTTGAACCTCACTGTTTCTTGCTTGAGCTTTTCTGCGAGCTCACCGGTACCAAAATGTAGATATACAAAGTTCGGATGTTGTTCTTTGAGTTTTTTAAGTATTGAGAGAAAATCAACAAGCCCTTTGTTTTTTGTTAGCTCTGCTACACTGCCAATAACTATTTTGTTTTCTAAGTCTATACCTGCACGTTCTGAAAGCGTCGCGCGCGCAAGCGCGCGCGACGTAAACTCAATTTCTTCTATGCCATTATAAATCCTAGTAATCTTATTTCTAACTCCCCACCAGTTTTCTACCTCCTTTAATTCTCTATCTGAAACCAAGATAACTTTATGCGCCAAAACAAAAGTTAACCAAGTTAACCACTGTATTAAAATTCTTTGCCACAATGCTCGCGGTTCATTATGAGGAAGCCCATGTGCCGTGTATACAATTTTTGGTACACGAGCAAGGCGTGCTGCCAAACCACCAAGTACACCTATTTTTGAGCTATTTAGATGCACTATATCTAGCCTTTCTTTTCTAAACAAAGAAATAAGATGAAAAAATATTTTAACTTCAGCCAGCAAACCAATATTTCTTTTTAGCCCTGAAATTTCTGTATGAGATATGCTTCGTTCGTCCATTTTGTTAATAAAAGTGCTTTCTCCATTAAATTCGTTCTCCCCATGCACTACAAGCACATCGTGCCCCTGCGAGACAAAATAAGAAGAAAGGTCGAGCACATACCTTTGTGCCCCACCAAAATTTGCTTTTGTTATTACGTAAAGTATTTTCATATTTTTTTCACTAGACTCATTCTTTTGTTTCAGTTACTTCAAAACCATCCACCACCAATGCACGAGGTCGCCCAAGAAGTATTCCAACAATGGCGAGTAATAGCAACATTGCCAACCCAAAATACCAATACGCACTTGAACCCGAATCCGTTTTCGAAACACCAAGGACAACAGATGCTACTTGAGTTTCAGCAATTTCAGCGGTACCCGTCGCAAGCTTTTTAATTTCCGTAACTTCTATTACTGGTACCGGGTTGGTGGCCTCGATTTTTTTTGGTACCTCGTGCCCGATAATTGGTAATGATTTATTTACAGTTTCTTGAACGGCGACTGTTTGCTCTTCGACAATTTCTTCTGCTTGATCTACTTGAACAACATCTTCTTCCGTAACTATTATTTGTTGCGATGCCAGTGTACTTCCACGAGCAATTTTTCCACTAGGATACAACAGAGTAGCCACCGCGTTTGCTTTCAAAAAAGTGAGTTTGGTTACATCGGTTGCAAATCGAACTTCACTATTTGCTTGTATTATAGTGTTCTCAGGAATATTAAAATACTGCCCAGAAGAAATAAGGCGCCATCTCGACAAATTAAGTTCATTCGCACTTGTATTCACAATTGATACCCACTCACCATCATCGGCGACATATATCTCAGCTTCCAAAGGAAGCACTGTCACTGTTATTTGTTTTGAATCAGTAAGCGTACCCTTAGTAAGCTCCACAGTAACTATGTACGTTCCTTCATATAAAAAATTGTGACCGACATCGCGTCCGGTCGCTTCTGCTCCGTCTCCGAAAGACCAGCGCACATTTCCGTCTACGACCACTTGTCCGATTGCGTCGTAACTTTCAAGTGTGAACTTCGTAAATGCACCAGATGTTGTGATCACTTTTTCAGGAACTCGTATGTATACATCTTGTGGTGGCTCAATAGTCACTGACTCATATGAATATATCGTTGTATTTGTCGTTTGACCACTTCCCGAACCACCTGACGATTGGCCTTGGGATGAATCTGAATTATCATCTTGAATGCCTCCGCCAATTCCCTCTTCGCTTCCAGGCGAAGGTGTTTCTGCTGTTAAGTTATTACCACTGCGATGGAGTGAAAGCCCGTCATCTTTTGCACCATCCGAGTCTGAGTAGGTAACGGTATCAACTATTTCATCATTTTCGTTTTTTAGTGCAATTGTTTCTCCTGTATTTTTTAAACTGAATGCACTATCGAAAAGATTACCCGAAAAAGAAACATAATCTGTTAAAAAAGCATCTGTGTTGTCTGCTATCACGGCGCAGTCTCCTGACGATAACTCCCCTGTGCCTGAAATTAATGTTAACCCATGATTTACATCATTTTCAAAGAATTTCCAATTCTGAATATCCTGCAAATTTGCGCCCGTGTTACACACCTCCACCCATTCGCGCTTAGCATCCGCTCCCTCAGGAGCGTACATTATTTCTGTAATTAAAACCTGTGCACTTACAAAAGATGGGACGTACAGCAGAATCGCTATAAGTCCAAGCCATCTCATTTTATTCTTCAACTTTTAGCAACTTGTCGAGCACCTCTTTAGGAACCTCCTTTGTGTTATTTCTAGCCTCTTGTTTATGCGAATCAACATTAGATGTAGATATTTTTGTACCATTGAGTTTTCTTTTTTCTTCAAAACGCCTAGGTGAAACTTCGTGCTGAACTTTTTCTACTTGTCTTGCAGGTTGCACTACCCTTCTATGATCTTTCTCATTTTTTTTGTTCGTATCTGCAGGTCGTACGATAGCTGCTAGTGCACTACGTAAGTCACTGCGATCATTCACTTCTTTTTTAGGTTGCTCCTTTTTAGTTTCTACTTTCTTTTCTTGATTACTATCTTGTTTCGGTGTAAACGATTTTTTTTCTGTAACCCCTCCTGTTTTAGGACTGAATGCAGTGTCTTTTTTTACCTCTTGCTTAGGTGTAGTAGTATTTCCTTCGCTTTGCTGTGATTTTGCTACGTCTTTATTTCCACTTGTAATTGGAGCTTGAGTTGCAGATGCTTTCTTTTTCTTTGGCCATTTACTTGCTGGTTTTTCAAAGCCGCCTGGTGGCAGTTTCTCGTCTTGCTTTCGTATAATGTCTTCTACACTAGCACGTGAGCGCCCATACGTTTTGCGTGAGCGTTCAATAATCTCTTCCACAAAACTTTTTGGTGGGCTATCCACCGAAGGTAGTGTTGTGGCTGAAAATGGCTTTGATCCTATCCCGTCAATCATTAGAGAGAGGTAAATTTGAGCGAACCCGAGATTAACAATATCTTCGGCATAAAATGTTGGTTCGAATATAGTCTTAAGTTTCTCTGCATCAAAAGGACCAACTCGAAATGTAATCGTGGTTCCTACGTTTCCAAAAACCGCTGCCTGGATTTCCTCATCTACTTGTTCTATATATTGGTGCGCAATAGTAAGCGACAGCTTATATTTTCGTGCTTCCGAAAGAATGTTAGCAAATGAATCATTTACAACAGATTGAAATTCATCAACATACAAATAGAAAGGCGGTAGTTTGTTCAAACCTTCCGCCGTTTCTTCGGCACGACTCATCGCAGAAAGATATATTTTTGTGGTGAGCATGCTTCCCAGTAGGTCAGCATTTTGCTCTCCCATACGTCCTTTTGAAAGGTTCACAATAAAAATCTTCCGCGTGTCCATGATTTCACGGATATCAAATGTAGACTTTGGTTGTGCAATAATATTGCGCACTAATGGGTTGGAAGCAAACTGTCCCACCTTGTTTTGAATCGCCGGAGTGGCTTCTTGCGTATAGCGATCTCCGTATCCTGCAAACTCCTCCACCCAGAAACGCTTAACTATTGGATCGGTAACGTACTCAACTACTTTCTTACGAAATTCTTTGTTAATCAACATTCGATTAATATCAATAAGGGTCGTATCTGGATATTCGAGCAACGCCAGCAAAACATTTTGCAAAATATATTCCATTCTCGCAGACCACATGTCCACCCAAATACGCTTAAACGAACTCATAAGCCCCGCTACAACCAAGTGACGCTTGTCGTATCCAACGTCCTCCATGACATTAAATCCGACGGGATTTTCTACATCAAATGGCGCAAAATACACCACATCTTTAATACGCGATTCGGGTACATACTCTAAAAGTTTTTCGGCAGTTTCACCATGCGGGTCTATGAAGCAGATTCCCTCACCGTTTTGAATGTCTTGGATAGCAAGGTTTTCAAGTAGCGTCGACTTTCCCATTCCTGTTTTACCAATAACATACATGTGTCGCATGCGGTCTTCTGCCCGAATACCAAACGGCACTTGGTTATTCCGCGCATCAGTTGCAGCAAAATATACAATTCTAGCTGGGTCGTATTCGTATTCAGAGTTCATCAGACAAGTATATCGCAATTTGTCTTATGCAGGTATGTAGCATTAACCCCCACTGACTCTATGTCGGCGGGGGTTAGTTTAAGTCTGCACGCACCTTACCACTTCGAAATCCAGAACAAAATCAAGATCAAAACTACTGCAACGAATAGCAACGACCATCTGTGCATAACAACGAAACGTTCGATAGACGAAAAATCTTTACCTGCTTCAATTATTTCTCTCTCAATGTCATACCCATCGCGTATATCTTTTTTCATCATTTCCTCCATTGTTTCAATCTAAAAATATACTACATATACAAGCTCTAAGTCGCGAGCGACTGCATCATTATATATTAGACTCAAGCGCGCCACGTGTGTAGTAATTTGACGGCGCCCAAAGCATCCAACTATTCAAACCTGCATCATACGCTGCTTGAATTTGCGCTCGCACTTCCACAGGTCCATAGTCGCCGCCGTAATCAAAATCCTGAAGCCATGGCCGCAACACATTGGGGTCACGAGAAGGCTTCCTGTATATCGCCGGCGTACTTGTGCCTATGCGATTATATGCAATCGCAGATATATTAGTTGTAGTAGCCATTACCCGCTCCACTGCCCTATCCATAGAGTATTTCACCACGCCGTACACGTTGTCGTTCGGGTTTGCATACCCATTAAAACCGCGCGGATAATGAGACGGATACACCATCGGGGCGATGTAATCAAAATATGGAGTCGCCCTCTCTAACACCTGGCCAATGGTTAGGTCGTCGGAGTTAGTTGTCGTCATGCCAAATAAATCAGCCGAGAGTACTGGTATGTGCCCGCCACTATCGGCCTTTTTAACTTTCAAAGAAAGAAATCGAAAGAAATTTTCCAGCTCAACGGCTCGATTAGTGTAGTCTGAATAATTAAATTGTACGTCGCTCATGGGACCGTCCGAAGGAAACCGTACGTAGTCGTAATTAAGTTCATCAAAACCAAGCTCATGCGACTCGCTCGACAAATCTACTATGTAATCCCAAAACGGTTTTGCTCCCACATCGATAAACGAAAGCCCTTTGTAATCTTTCCAAGGCACTCCTTTGCTCTTGCTCTGCACGGCAAGCCTAGGATACGCTTTAGCATATAATGGATCTTGAAACACGGTTATGCGTCCTATCACGTATATTTGTCTGTCATGTAAATCCTTAATAAATTCCTTCATGTCCGAAACTGTGCATCCCCCGCCTCCCAAGTCTTCAACTCCATCTTTCCGTGGAAAGCTCACTGTGCCCGTATAGTCTTTAATATCAATAATTATGGAGTTAACTTCTGTAGTTTGCGCTACATCTATTAACTCGTCGCGAAATACTTGGCTAGATGCCGCACACTGACTCATGTAGATTGCACGTACCGCGGTAGGTTTTGAAGCGTGCACAACTGGTGGTGGTCCTAATTCTTTAATCGCATCTTCTGTCTTCTCTCGCGAGTAAGTACTCACTCCTTTATCTGACGCAAAAGTTACAAAGAAAAACGCTGCAATCATAATGACTACAACGAATGTAATGCTTATAAATATTGTAATCGCTGAAAATCCTTTATTCATGTGCTACCGTAATCTCTGAAATCTGAACTGAACTGTTTTGCTGCTGGTTAGAATCTTCCACCGAAGTGCTGGCGCTAGCGTTTTCTCTACTGCTAAAAGACAGCAATCGAAACGAAAGAGTTGCGATTGTGAGTCCTAAAAAGGCAAGGATAACAGTCTTCCATGAGCTCGGAAAACCTAAAAATGGCAGGAGTGCCACCACTATTCCCAGTGCGATTATCGTTTTCGTGTGCTTCATTGTGCACCAGTATAGCATGTCTGCCTGTGGCGCAAATGTGGCAAACAAGATCTATTTCTCTGCAACTATCACCACAAATTCCCCTTTTTGCTTCTTTGGATTCTCTAAAAGTATCTGTAAAACCTCGTTTGCGGTTCCTTTTAAAACTTCTTCGTATATTTTCGTTAACTCCCTCGCAATTACTATCTCTTGGTTTCCAAGCGACTCAAGAGCTTTAAGTATTCGATGTGACGATTCGTAAAAGACAACAGTACGTTTTTCTTCGGCGACTTTTTCAAAAAATGTTTTACGTCCTTTTTTATGTGGCGGGAAAAGTAGAAATAAAAATTCGCTCGAACGCATTCCAGAAATCGAAAGTGCGGCTGTTAAGGCACTCGCTCCAGGGATGGCGACAACTTCAAACCCTGCTTCGCGAACAACCTCGACTAACCTTCCCCCTGGATCAGACACATTAGGAGTTCCAGCATCAGACACTAATGCACAGTCTTTTCCTTGTTCCAAATAATCTAAAACGGTATCTGCTTTTTTCATTTCCACATTACTGTCCAACCGATAAACAGTAGTGTGTATTTCGTAGTGAGAAAGTAGCTTTTTTGTAACCCGTGTATCTTCTGCAAAAATGACATCCGCTTCTTTTAAGATTCGAAGTGCTCGCAAGGTAATATCTTCCAAATTTCCTATTGGTGTTGCAACAATATATAGAATTCCTTTCTCGGCGTTTTCCGTATCTTTCATAGAGCGAGCATAGCTTACTATTTAGGCAAAGTAAAAGACCGAAGCAACGTGATGTTGCTCCGGTCTTAATATTTTTTGATAAAGCTACTTGGCCTTATCACAGTAAAAAATATGATCTCCTATTTTTCTTTTTCTTTTCAGGGTTTTAAAGTACGCGACGTTCGTCGCGTAGGTTGCGCGATACGAGTGCACACACCCAGCGTCTTCTTCGCTTTGCATATATTTGCTATATGCAAGCGAGGCAATAAATTGCGCCCGTGTCCACGCATCCTCGTTGGTGACAACTTTCTGTTTCCCATCGCACAGATAGGAAAATTGACACCGATTAAGTTTTTCTTCTCCTTGCAAAATCACTCCCTCGAGAGTGTTCGGCCAGCGCTTATCCTTAACCCGAACGATAACCACGCGAGCAACTTCGAGTTGCCCGTTCATGGGTTGGTTGCGAGCTTCAAAATAAATGAGCTGCGCAAGTAAGTCCCTCTCGTATCCTTGAGCCGAGACTTTCTCGCTCGCTTGCGCGTTACCAAGTGCTCCAAAAATATTCAGAACAATCGCTCCAACAACCAACAAAACTTTTACTCTTTTTACAAACAACATCGTCAATACTCCATACTAATTTGACGTTTACTCTGCAATATACTATTGCAGTCCAGTATTTATAGTAACATATTTATTGTGTCTAGTCAACAAACCGCAATGGTTCAATACCTTGGAATCACTTTAATGGTAATTTCAAGATATGGCAT
>CAZPQI010000008.1:0-20666 GCA_964589005.1 uncultured Candidatus Saccharibacteria bacterium
AAAAATTTAAAGGTGGACTAGCTGATAACAGCGACGCTACAACTCAATTGCACACCACGCACCACCTATTACTGAAAGCACTGCAAATTGTATTAGGTGACCATGTTAAACAGCGGGGAAGTAACATTACTGGCGAGCGCCTACGCATCGATTTTTCTCACGACGAAAAACTTACTGACGAACAAAAAGCAGAAATAGAGAAAATCGTAAATGAAAAAATGCAAGAAGGGGTGCCGGTGATAAAAACGACTCTTCCTAAAGAGGAAGCTGAGAAATTAGGCGCAGAACAAGAGTTCGGGCAAAAATATCCTGACATGGTTAATGTGTATTCGGTTGGTGAGCTAGACAATGCATTCTCTATTGAATTTTGTGGAGGTCCACACGTTACAAATACAAACGAAATACAAGGAACTTTTAGAATTGCAAAAGAAAAAGCATCGTCAGCAGGTATTCGTCGTATTCGTGGCATTTTGGAGTAATATTTGTTATAAAGAGTATAGTCACAAAAGGAGGTTCAAATGTTGAATGTTAATGGTGACTTAATGTGCCTTACTCCTGTGGTGCAAGGATATTTTACTCAGTTTTCTGAAAATCAGATAACTGAAATTACAAATGTATTAGCTAAATTAGCTGGTGCTCCTGATGGAGATGATCCTTCAAAATACATCTTTTGGGGGGACTTAGAAAAAAATGCAAGATTGATTTCCAGAATTCATTTCTTTAATGAAATCAATTCTCTTCATAGAAAGATAAGTACCTCTGGTGAAACTGTCTATAAATTTTCTGAGAAACCCAACAGTCATGTTTTAGCATCAGGAATTCGTGTTCTTATTGCTGCACAAAGACTCATTTATGGAGACTGGCCCAATGGACCAAATGAAAACTCCGTAGTAATAGCTGCATAACATGAAGATAAAGAGTCCGCTTCGTGGAAGCTTGCAGTACCCCCCCCCGACGCACAAGTTCGCCGGGGGGATTTTTTAAACTCACTATCAACCTAACCTCTAAAACCTAAAACCTAATTTGCTATACCCAGCACTAACTTTGCTGTTGTGCACAGCATGCACATGAACTTCGTTCGACAGCAAAGTTAGTGCTGGGTATACTCTACATATGAATGCTCTTTCATGGATTCCGAAAAATTCTGCACCTTCTCTTAGGATTGTATTTGACGTTGGAAGTGCCACTGTTGGTGTTGCAATAGCAAAATCCAGAAAGAACAAACCAATAGAAGTCCTATTCACTCATCGAGTACTTATAGCCTACGGTGACGATCAAGGTGCAGCAGCTCTTGGTAAATATGTTGCTGCGGCAATAAAAAAGGCGGGAAAAGAAGCGCTCGAGGAACTCGGTCGTTTAAATCTCACAGGCTCATACAGCGTATATGCAATCGTACATACGCCCTGGACCGACTCACAAGCGCAACGTGCAGAAAATATGCTTCCCGAAGAAACATCTATTACACGTGAACTTCTACATCAATTTGTAGAAAAGCATCTGCCAGAAAAAAGGATAAAAGACCGCATACAATTTGACCAGCACATTACACGAATCGAGCTTAACGGGTACGCTACGACACAGCCATACAAAAAGAATGCACAGAACATTGCAGTGACTATTTTAAGAAGCAGTATGTCTAAAGTCATTCACAAGGCAATTACAAAGGCTTTTTCGGATGTAGTTCCTAATCATAAGGTCCATATCGACGCATTTCTATACGCCGCTACACAACTACGCGAATTGTTCGAAGGTAGCGATGCGTACACTATTATTGATGTTGGCGAAAAATACACATCTGTAAGTATCGTGCGCGACGATACAGTAGCTGGAAGCGCCTGGGCAGATTTTGGTACCGAATATCTACTTACAGCAATATCAAAAGATCCCGACGAACGGCAAAAGGCAATTTCTGCACTCACCATGTATCTCAACGACACGTGCACACCAGATCAGTGTCGAAAAATTGAAGCTGCACTACAAAATACCGAAAAGGAATGGACTCGAACTTTTGGAGACGCTTGTACCAAACTAAGTAAGATATATAAAATGCCGAGTAAAACATTCGTGTCTGTAGAAAAAAATCACTGCTCATGGTTTAAGAGGGTAATCGAAAAGTTAGACTTTGGTCAATTTACCGTTACTGGCCAACCGCTTGAAGTTCAACTGCTTTCTATAGACAAAGCATCGAAAGCTTTTTCGTTCGCAAAATCCGTTAAGCGCGATTCTATGCTTTCGCTCGCAATTCTTTTTGTGGATAAATAAGCACCAAAAAAGCGTATTTTTATTTTTTTCTTGCTATACTAATGTGATATGGGACGAGCCATTTTTGATGATATAACACCACCGCAAGAATCTGATGATGATTCGAATTCTACCGAGCATTCAATTCGTAAGGTTACGCCGCTGTCTACACCTGAACGTCAAAATCGTCGAGCAAAACGCGCGGAAAGACGAAAGATCAAAAACCCTCTAAGTAACTTGCGGAGAAATAATAATCTTGACGGAGTACGCTCTCCGATGGGACGAATCGGAATTTGGGTAATTGCCATAGGATTCTTACTAGTTGCCTTAGCTACTGTCGGTTTTGTATTTATAGGCAAGACGACAATTTCTATAGAACCACAACAGGAAAGCATCACCCTGTCGTCTGGCTCTGTACTTACTGCATACCAAGAGGCACAAGATAGCGAACTAGGTTACAAAGTTTTGTCGCATACAATTGAAGCAACCGATACCATCGCTGCAACAGGAAAAGAAACCGTGCAACAAAAAGCATCGGGGCGTATCGTCGTATACAATACACACAGTTCAGCAACTCAGCGACTCATTAAGAATACGCGCTTCGAAGCTCCAAACGGGGAAATTTATAGAGTGCGTAATTCTTTTACGGTGCCCGGTAAAAACGACGACGGAACTCCAGGAACGATAGAAGTTACCGTGTACGCCGACGCAGCGGGAGAGGAGAAAAATATATCTGCTCTTGGAACACGATTTACTATACCTGGATTAAAGGGTGATCCTCGTTTCGATACATTTTATGCGGAGCTAAAAACGCCTATGATTGGCGGTTTTGTGGGGGAGCGTGCGATTGTAAACGAAGACGTACTCAATGCTGCGCGCACCACATTACGCGAGCAGTTACGTTCAGAAGTTTCTGCATCCATTCGTGCACAATCTTCTGATTCAGTTGAATTATTTGAGGGAGGAATATTTACAACATTCGAATCACCCGAAGTGACCTACGCCGAGGGTGATACAGCTACTGTTCGCGAAATGGCGCGTATATACGCAGTTACATTCAATAAAAATGATCTTGCACGCATATTAGCGGAAGCCGCTGTTGCAAATCCTGAAAGCGGCCTTATTCGTATAGATTCTCCAGAAACTTTGGTTATGAATATAATAAACAAGAGTGGTGTTGATATTGCCAACGATGCACTCATTCAATTTACACTCGAGGGTCAAACAACTCTTACGTGGGAGGTTGATACAGAAGCCCTAAAGCAAGACTTAGTTGGAAAATATAGCGGCGCGCTAAACACAGTAATGAGTGCGTATCCTGGAATAAAAAGTGCACAAGCAACTATTCGTCCATTTTGGAAAAGCGAGTTCCCATCTGAAACGGGACGTATTTCTACAGAGATAATTTCTAAGAAATAAATATGCGTATAGGGCTTGTAAATTGGATACTACTCTGGTACGATTGCCCCGCACTGTGAGTGAAGAACGATCCGATAATAACGACACTGTAGAAGGTGTTGTCACAGAGGCGCTTCCTAATGCGCTTTTTCGTATTGAACTGAAGGAAGGTGGCGAAGTAATTTCCTATCTTGCAGGAAAGATGCGTTTGCATCGAATTAAGGTTTTACTCGGAGACACTGTTCTCGTAAAAGTAGATCCTTACGGCGGGAGAGGAAGAATCGTACGACGCGTATAATACTGCGTGCTCTAATTTTTAATTGTATATATGAAGGTTAAAAGTTCCGTTAAAACATTATGCAAAGAATGCAAAAGTGTACGCCGTCGCGGACGGCTATTTGTTATTTGCAGCAACCCGCGACATAAACAGCGCCAAGGTTAATAGAGTTAATTTAAATATATTACATTATGCGTATAGCTGGTATTACAATTCCTGATAAAAAACGATTAGAAATCGGACTAACCGAAGTCTATGGTGTTGGACGTATAAGCGCACATCAGATTCTTGCTGAGGCAAAAGTTGACCCAGGAAAGAAACCTACTGACCTAAACAGTGAAGAAGAAGGAACTATAAGTAAAATCATCACAAAAAAACGCATCGAAGGTGAACTTCGTCGAGAAGTAAACGGAAATATAAAACGCCTGAAAGACATCAAGAGTTACCGTGGTGAGCGACATTCACGTAACCTCCCCGTTCGAGGACAACAAACACAATCAAATTCGCGTACCGTTCGAGGTAATGTACGAAAGACGATGACGAGCGGCCGCCGTAGCGTAGATAAAAAATAATATGGGTAAGAAACGCATCGTTAAAAAGTCTGGTGGAACAGTCAACAAAGGATTGCGCTCACGCGCCCTGAGTCGAGCACCAAAAAAGAAAATGCAAACTGCTGTTTTGTATGTGCACGCAACGTATAATAATACAAAAGTTTTGCTTGCTGACACCACAGGTAACGCCGTAACATGGTCATCTTCTGGAGCATTAGGATTTGCAGGGGCTAAAAAAGGTACTCCGTTTGCAGCTGCAAAAGTTGGTGAACTTATTGCAGACAAGGCAGCACTTATGGGAATTAAATCGGTCGCTGCAATTATTAAGGGAGTCGGAGCCGGTCGTGAATCTGCACTGCGCGCTTTTGCTGGAAAGGGTATAGATATTTCTAGCATTTCTGATAGAACACCAGTTCCTTTTAATGGCCCTCGTCAACGTCGCGCACGACGCGTATAACGGAGTCTATAAAAACAATTCACTATTATGTTAAGTAAACCAAAATATAAAGTTTGTAAACGCCTTGGTAGCGGCGTGTATGAAAAATGCCAGACACAAAAGTTTGCGCTCTCTGAAGCACGTGTCAAAAAAACATTTAAACGCCGCCGAAACCTAAGTGACTACGGTCGGCAACTTTTGGAAAAACAAAAAGTACGCTTTATGTACGGTATAACCGAAAAGCAACTGCGTAAGTATGTTGCAACTGCGGTTAGCACAAAAGATCCAGCTACCGTATTATTTCAAAATTTAGAAACACGTCTCGATAACGCAGTGTATCGCTCTGGTTTTGCGCCAACACGTCGCGCCGCTCGACAAATGGTTAGCCATGGGCACATAACCGTCAATGGAAAGAAAATGACTGTTCCTTCTCACGTGGTGAAGAAAGGAGACGCTATTGGCGCACGAGAAGGAAGTAAAGACAAATTTCTTTTTACTGGAAACATGGATACCATTTCTGCTCATACTGCACCAAACTGGTTGGCTACTGAGGCAAAAAAACTTACCGCAAAGATAAAGACGACCCCTGAGTACGTCGCAACTGATACTTTTTTCGATTTACCTGCTGTATTTGAGTTTTACAGCCGTTAAACGTTGGAATATATTATTTAAATTATTAATTTTTTAATACCATTTGTATGTCAGATCACCAAGTAACAGTCCCATCAAAGCCACGTGTTATTTCTGAAAAAGAATTCACCGGAACGTATGAAATCGACGGTCTATACCCAGGCTACGGACACACTCTAGGAAACTCATTACGTCGCATCATTCTTTCATCACTTCCTGGTGCTGCTATTACACACGTAAAAATTGACGGTGTGTCACACGAATTTTCCACAATGGAGGGGATTTCTGAAGACACTATTATGCTTCTGCTTAATCTCAAAAAAGTACGCATTAAGATGCACGACGACGAGCCACAGATTTTGAAAATCAAAGTAAAGGGACCAAAATCTGTTACAGCTGCAGATATACAAGTACCGAGTCAGGTTGAAATTCTTAATCCAGAACAACATATTGCAGAGGTTTCAGGAAAAACAGAATTTGACGTTGAACTAGGTGTAGAGCGTGGGCTTGGTTATGTTGCCAAAGAAGCGCTGCAAAAAGAACGAGTCAATATTGGCGCTATCGCACTAGATGCAATTTTCTCTCCAATTCGTCGCGTAAATTACGAAGTAGAAAACATGCGTGTCGGAGATAGAACCGACTTTAACCGATTGCGAATTTTTATTGAAACAGACGGGACGCTTTCTCCTCGCGAAGCACTCGAGGATTCCATCGCCATCATGATTCACCAACTTAAAGCTGTTATCGGCTTCCAAGAAGAAGTTGAACCACAAATCGAGGAAGTAAAAGAATCTTCAGAAAGTGAACCAGAGACACCTGAAACGAGTAAGGAGACAAAAAAAGAGGCCGACAAAGAGGCCTTCAAAACTCGAATCACTGAACTGGGACTCTCTCAACGCGTAGAAGATTCTCTTGATGAGTCTGGAATTCGCACCGTTGGCGGGCTCGCCCGAAAACACGAGGAAGACATTCTTGCAATCGAAGGCTTGGGGCAAAAAGGACTGCAAGAAATTAAACGTTCTCTCTCTAACCTAGGAATTACACTTAGAACCTAAATTGTGGTAATGTATTTGACGCTATGAAGCACCACAAGAAACAACGAAAATTTGGACGAGTACGAAAAGTGCGTACAGCCCTTTTACGTGGTTTGGTGCGCAACCTTGTACTTCATGAAAGTATCGAAACGACTATTGCAAAAGCACGAGAACTTCGCCCCCAAGTTGAGAAGTTAATAACACTCGCAAAAAAAGACACTCTTGCATCACGAAGAATTATTGCATCACGCTTGGGAAACGATGACGACACTTCTAAAAAATTGCATGAAGTGATAGCGCCGCGTTACAAAGAGCGTCCCGGTGGCTACACACGAATTAGTAAACTCGGTACATTTCACGATGTCATGCGTGATAAAGCGGTAATTGAGTTTGTAAAATAACATGACAGAAAAACACCAACATACTATTGATGCAACCGGAGAAAAACTCGGACGTTTTGCTTCTTCAATTGCACATGTAATTCTCGGAAAGGACCGTACTGATTTCGCAAGAAATACAGTCGCCCCAGTAAACGTTATTGTAGAAAACGTTGATGCACTTGATATTTCCAATAAAAAAAAGGAGACAAAGGTGTACGATCGTTATTCTGGATTTCCTGGAGGCCGCAGAGAATACTCTCTTGAAGAACTTATAGCGAAGAAAGGTGTATCTGAGGCACTTAAGGTTGCGGTGTATAACATGCTTCCTAACAACCGATTGCGTACCGCACGCATGAAAAACCTAATAATTAAGTAATATGGCAAAAAGCGACACATACATTGAAGCAGTAGGACGAAGAAAGCGAGCAACCGCACGTGTTCGTCTTACTCCTGCAACTAAAATTTCATACACAGTGAACGAAAAAAAGGGTGATGAATATTTTCCAACAGCACAATTACAAAAAGTAATGCAAGATGCTCTTTCTCTTATCGAGGGAGCCACATTTACCGTAAGTGCGAAAGTAATGGGAGGAGGTATTCCTTCTCAAGCCGAAGCAATTAGACTTGGCATTGCACGAGCACTCGTTAAAGATAATTTAGAACGTAGAGGAGAACTCAAGGCAGCCGGATTTTTGAAACGCGACCCTCGAGTTAAGGAGCGAAAGAAATTTGGACTTCGTAGCGCGCGTAGAGCACCACAATGGTCTAAACGATAGTCGGTTTACAAGAGCAACGCACTTACTGTGTCAGATCGCACAAAATGAGCCAAGATGTACCATCTAGTACACCTTGGCTCATTTTGCTAACCCTCCTTGTAACTGCATCACTCTTGCAAACCTTGTGTTTGGTCGCTACTTTTAGACTCTTGAGTGACTAAATTTATAAACGACTCATTAAAAAATGCGCTTATGGGCGCGCTGTTTTGTTTTATTAAGTACACGGTATAATAGACATAGTTTAAACTTGATCTTTGGAGGTAGCTCAATGTTATACCTTTCGCCTTTTGGCACTCAAATGTTTGATGATTGTACTCTTTACACCCCACATCTTGCTTCTTGCTGACATTTACGCAGACACAGATGGGACACAGACAATTCCTTTTATTCTGGCAATTTATACATGGTTATCCAGTTTCTTGTTTTGGGAAGAAGCACAAATGGTTGGCATGCGAAAAGCAGCCCCAAGTATTGTTCTTCCAATTGCGTTTACTCTAATATTTCTACTCTGGTTTGCGTACTCCCAAGCAGGATGGGTTGGCATAGTTGTTGCATTTGCCTTTGTTGCAGATTTCCTAGACTATGCTTTCTATCTGCTAATTATGATAGCAGCGGGAATTGCAGTTTGGAAAAACAGAGGCGAACAAAAAAATTAGTGGCTCATTTGAGCTCATTCAATACTGGTACAGAAATTAATCTGTACCAGTATTTTATATTTTTTATATTTTCGGTCTACGTGACCTTCATGTTTACTATCTCGTAAGTGTCTCGGTTAACCGATACACTTACGAATACAAAAATATAATATCCTAAGAGCCTCTTAGGACAGGGTTGGTAATGATATTAACTTAACAGTAATATCGTGCACCTAATCAGGCACTTCTATGCAACACAGTTCGTATGTTAGTATGTACTCAATGGATATAGAAAAGTTGGCGATTATTATGAAGAAAGGATTTGACTCTGTTGATGCTAGGTTTGACGCTATGGATGCTCGATTTGATACACTTGAACAGGAAGTCCGTGCAATACGCAATACGATCAGAACTTACAGATATAAAACAACGACTGGATAATCTAGAACATGTCACTGGTTACGCCAAAGAAATAGATTCCATGATGGAGCGAATTGCAATTATTGAGAAGCGCCTCGACAAACAAGCTGTTTAATTCTGCCAACAATCTTTTTTTGAATACCTACCATGTGTTGCTTTTTTGATTCATAGTATATAATCTGCGCGTATGGATATTAACGAAGAGAAGAAAAACGAGGAAATAACTGAAGAAATAATTTATGACGAGGACAAAGGTGCTGCGTTAGTAAAGAAGCTTCGTGCAAAGTTAAGGGCATGTGAAAAAGAAAAGAAAGAATACCTCGACGGCTGGCAACGTCTCAAAGCAGATACAATCAACGCTAGTAAACAGCAGACTGAGGCGCTTAAAAACGCTCAAAAACGGGCTGTGAGCGACTTTGTGCACAATCTTTTACCTGCACTTGATAGTTTCGATATAGCCTTACAAGGGGAATCTTGGGATTCCATAGATAAAAATTGGCGAACTGGTATAGAACACGTACATTCACAATTGCTAAAAAGTTTACAAGATTCTGGTATAACAAGTTTCGGAAAAGTTGGTGAAATTTTTGATATACACAAACACGAAGCTATCGCACATATCGAAGGAGGAAAGAGTGAGACGATTGCAAAAATTGAGCGTCGAGGATACAAAATGGGAGATGCAGTACTGCGAGCGGCACAAGTAGTTGTATACAATTAAGTAAATGATACAGGTCTCAAGCTCTGTCAATATTGCAGGGGAGCTACAATGTAGCTACAATGTAGCTACAATGTCGATTAGAAAACATTATATTATAATTGGTAACAGACGGCACGGATACACACTACGCCCTGCACGCTCGGTTACTACTCTTATTTGTCGCAGTGCCAACATTGAAGCGCGCTTCCCGAATGATGAAATACCGAGAATCTTGTCTGAGCTTCCAAAAATTATTGGACAGCAAAGCTTAGAATCTGACAGTGAGGCACAGAACGAAGTATTACGGTTTCGTGTATCGCAAAGGGAAAAAGAGGAGATAGAAGATAACGCCACTGAAGCTGGGTACGAATATGTTTCCGCGTATTTACGAGATATAGCACTAAAAAAAGAGCGTGGTGATTAAAAGAAAAACTGGAGCACAAAATTATTTTAAAAATAACTAACAAAAATATATTATGTCTAAAATATTAGGAATAGATCTTGGAACAACAAACTCCGCAATGGCAGTTATCGAAGGTGGTGAACCCACAATTATCGAAAACGCTGAAGGTGCTCGCACAACTCCTTCCACAGTGGGTATTTCTAAATCAGGAGAAAGAATGGTTGGAGTATTGGCAAAGCGCCAAGCCGTAACCAACCCCCAAAATACTATTTTAGGTGTTAAACGATTCATCGGGCACAAATTTACCGATGCATCCGTACAAAAAGATAAAAATATTGTACCGTACGAACTTAAAGAAGGATCCGACAAAGGAGTGACCATAACACTTTCAGGAAAAGACTATCGTCCCGAAGAGGTTTCGGCAATGATTTTACAAAAACTTAAGAACGATGCTGAAGAAAAGTTGGGTGAAAAAATTACTGAAGCGATTATTACCGTTCCAGCATATTTTGATGATGCACAACGCAAGGCAACTAAAAATGCCGGAAAAATCGCAGGTCTTGATGTAAAACGCATCATCAACGAGCCAACAGCGGCAGCTCTTGCCTATGGTTTTAATAAGAAGAAAGACGAACAAATCGTAGTATTCGACTTCGGAGGTGGTACGTTTGATGTGTCAGTACTTGAAGTTGCCGACGATGTCATTGAAGTAAAATCAACTGATGGCGATTCGCACATGGGAGGCCGAGACATTGATCAGCAAATTATTACATGGATTGTAGACGAATTTAAAAAAGAATCTGGTATTGACGTAAGCAAAGACCCACTGGCACTTCAGCGACTCGATGAGGCAGCAGAGAAGGCAAAAATAGAACTCTCAACGGCAACTGAAAGTGAGATTAACATTCCATTCATTACATCAGACGAATCGGGTCCTCGACACCTCCTTTTGAAATTAACGCGTGCGACTCTTGAGTCTCTCGCAGACGAATACGTAAAGAAAGCTCTTGAGATTACCAAACGCGCAATTGATGCCAGCTCTTTTAGTATTAGCGATATCGACGAAGTTATTCTCGTGGGTGGTCAAACGCGTATGCCTCTTATCGTAGAGAAAGTAAAAGAACTATTTGGCAAAGAACCGAACAAATCTATTAACCCCGACGAAGTTGTTGCGCTCGGCGCCGCGCTACAAGCTGGAATTTTGCAAGGAGATGTTAAAGATGTGCTACTTCTCGATGTTATACCGCTTTCGCTTGGTATCGAAACAATGGGAGGTATTGCTACAAAACTAATTGAAAGAAATACAACTATTCCAACAAGTAAATCACAAATTTTTTCGACAGCCGCAGAAAATCAACCATCTGTTGAGATTGTTGTAAGCCAAGGAGAAAGAGAAATGGTTGCCGACAACAAAACACTAGGTCGCTTTGTACTTACCGACATTGCTCCATCTCCTCGCGGAGTTCCTCAGATTGAAGTTTCGTTTGATATCGATGCAAACGGAATTCTAAAGGTTAAAGCAATCGACAAAGGAACAAACAAGGAACAATCTATTAGCATAGAAGGGAGTTCAGGACTCTCAGACGAAGAGGTAGAAAAAATGAAAGCCGATGCTGAGACACATGCCGAAGACGACAAAAAGAAACGGGAACTCATTGAGGTAAAAAATACGTCGGAACAAATCGTATACGCAGCCGAGAAAGCTGTAAAAGAGCACGGTGAAAAAGTGGGTGAGGACGTGGTAAAAAATATCACCGAAAAAATTGAGGATCTAAAGAAAGCAAGGGAAAGTGACGATGTAGCAGTAATTACATCGGCTGGTGAGGCTCTTAGTGGCGCCATGAGCGTCATTGGAGAAACACTCGCAAAGGAAGCTAAAGAAAGTGAAAAAGCTGACGCAGAAAAAAAGACAACCGAAGATACGAAAGAAGAAACCACGCGCGACGCAGAGTTTGACGATACGAATGACGACACAAAAAAAGAAACGAAAGAATAGAATCAATCACAGTCTCTGCTATACTTATTCTAGTTTAAACTACTAAAGCAACGGAGGTACCGAAATGCTTTGGAACATCTTGAGAAATGTGTGGAGAACGCGTAAATCCATCCAGAAACAGTGGTTTGATCCGTATGTAATACCTTATATAGGTATTGTTGCCTCATGGACGATTCTTATTTCCATCCCAACATCAATCATACTTTTCGTACAACTCATGCAAGGCATCGTCGCTATTGACGATCTTGAGTTGGGTATTGGCCTATTTCTATGGTGGCCGTCATTACTAATAATTATTGACGGGACGGGGAAACTTCTCTATCAGAAGTATAAACCTGAACAGCAATGTCACCATTGTAATAAGCCCTGGGTTGGTACTGGTACACATGTCCGAATTGAAAAGTTTGAAAACCTACCAAGTACTATCTGGAGCGTTACAGAGATAAGAGTTGCCTACTGCTATGTATGCGCAAGATCGAAGATTATCTCTACAATCGTCTATGATAAAACAGCAAAAGAAAGAGCAGACGACGAGGAAGCATGGAACAAGCTTCGCTCAGCTGCACTGGATGCAGCTTATCCTTGATGAGTAACGGGAATGTTCATTTCAGCGACAATAAAATAGCGCAGACTTAGATCAAGTCTGCGCTATTTCTCTTTTCAAACATTAAAGTGCGTGTATAATGCCCGAACATGAAAGATTACTATGAAATTCTTGGAGTCAAGAAAGGCTCTACTGATACAGAAATTAAAAAAGCGTTTCGCACATTGGCGCAAAAATATCATCCAGATAAAAAAAGCGGTAACGAAGCCAAGTTCAAAGAAGCAAGCGAAGCGTACTCAATACTTGGAGACAAAAAGAAACGTGCGGAATACGATACGTATGGCCGTACGTTCGCTGGGGGAAACGGCGGGCCTCAAGGGGGTCAAGGTGGGTTTGGTGGATTCGACTTCTCTCAGTTCCAGCAAGGAGGAGTAGAATTCGACTTGGGAGATATATTTGGTGATGTATTTGGTGGTCGCGCACAACGTGCTAAACGTGGACGCGATATTTCGATGGACCTTGAACTTTCATTCGAAGAAGCAGCTTTTGGATTGGAACGAAAAGTTCTGCTAAATAAAGTTAGTTATTGTGCTACGTGCGAGGGAACCGGCGCAAAAGATATAACTGATATGAAGACGTGCGCCACTTGCAATGGCAACGGTTCGGTACGAGAAACTCGCCGATCTATTTTGGGCACCTTTACTAATGAGCGAGAATGTCACGAATGTCATGGTGCTGGCAAAATTCCAAAAACTCTTTGTAAAAATTGCGACGGCGAAGGAGTTCTAAAAACTCAAGAAGAAATAAAACTCACTATTCCAGCAGGAATTGATAACGGAGAAATGATTCGACTACCTGAACGTGGCGAGGCCCTGAAAAATGGACGAGCAGGGGATTTATATATAAAAATCCATGTAAAGCCGCATAAAGAATTTGTACGAAACGGTCACGACTTACGTATGAGTTTAAACATTAAACTTACCGATGCGCTTTTGGGTGGCTCTTACACTGTACCAACACTTGAGAAAAACATAGATTTAAAAATCCCCGTAGGTATAACACACGGGGAGGTACTGCGAATAAAAGGAAAAGGAATTCCTTATGGAAGTGGATCTCGTGGTGACTTACTCGTTGGTATACACATAGATTTACCAAAGAAATTATCGAAGAATGTTAAAAACCTTGTTGAGGAACTCAAAAAAGAAGGAGTATAAGTTTTCGTCACAGCGAGTGGATAAGATACACTACGCACCGGCGAGAGCTTGATAGAATGTGGGCATGTTTGCAGAACTATTGAACTCAGCTTTTGCTACCGACGTGGCAATCATCGTGCTACTCATTACGATTTTTACTATATATGCGGCTCTTCGGGGCACGGGGCTTCTTATTTCTCTTCTTATATCGCTTCCTATTGCGGGTTTCCTATACAACATCTTTCCGTACAATGACCAAGTACAATCTCTACTACCAGCAACTTTTGAACCGTGGACTCCGTTTGTAACTCTATTTTTATTTTTAATACTACTTATGTTGATCTTGCGACGCAGTGTCGGATCAATGCACGGTAGCAGACGACCTATTCATATTGCCATTACTGCTGTAGCGCTTACTGTTCTCGGTATATCTTTTTCGTATCACGTAGTGCCTATCGAGCATCTCTATGATTTTGGAGCAACATTTGACGGATTCTTTGAATCTCCCTCGTCTTTCTTTTGGGTCATGACTCTTTCTCTAATGGCACTTTTTGTGCTCTAATACAAAACTATGATAGACACAGTGCTAACAGAAAATTCGGACTCAACAAAGATTACTCGAATGCATTTTATAATGCCTTTCGTACTACAAAGCATCGCATGGCCTTTGGGGCGTCTCGCGTTACATTTTTTTGTGAGACTAAAAGTAGAAGGAAAAGAAAACTTAGAAGCTGCTGCTAAAAAAAACAATGTGGGTATTATATTTGCAGTCACTCATACACACGAACTAGACGCCGTTATGGTACTTTCCGGAGTTCTTCCATTCTCTAAATTGTTTCCTATGTTCTACGTTACACGTAATAGAAAAAAATATACAACTACGCAAGGGTTCGGATGGCGCAGTTATCTATACAGTTTCCCCACTTTTTTTTCTTCGTGGGGTGCACATCAGTACATCGCCGGACAACGAGACTATACGAAATCCATGCCGTACCACGAACTTTTACTACAGCACGGTAAAAGCGTCTGTATTTTCCCCGAAGGAAAAATAGTCGACAGTCAGGGTGTCCGTAAAATGCACGGCGGTGTAAGTTATTTAAGCGAAAAAACAAATGCATTCATAGTGTCTGTGCACATCAGTGGTGTCTCAAACATGAACATGTCTGAGTTTATGACCAGAAAACGGCGCGCAACAATCATCTACGGAGCTCCCGTGCAAGCTAAAAATATAATAAACCAATCAGATCCTGTACCTGATCGCTACCAGAATGCAGCACGGCTATTGATGTTCGGAAAATCGAATTGATATATATGTTACAATTGGTAAAACTAAAAGTTGCTTTTCATGGAAAAATACAAAATTGAAGTTTTACCTGTTCCGGGCGGAGAAATCAATTTATACATTATAAGCCCGAAAGAAACGAGCGGTGGCGATACCTTAATGAAAATACTTATAATTCCTGGCTGGTGTGAACCCGCAAAAGTTTCAATAGGACTAGCGGAAGAGTTGGCGAAGTTCGGATACCAAGTTTTTGTAATAGACTACGCAAACCTAAACACCCCCGTGGCTACAAAAGAATGTGGAGTTGACAGCACGTTTCCAATAACAGAACAAGCACGAGCATGCGCTGTCGTGGAGTTTCTAAAAGTTAAAAATGCTGAGTCGCGAACATATATAGTGGCACACTCACAAGGTGCTGTTGCGGCGATGCTCGCTGCAAAAGCTCATCCAAACCGTATCAAGAACATAATACTTGTGGCACCCGCTGGAATTATCACGTCAAATCTAGTGTCTATAATACTGCAGTACCTGAAGTCTTTTTTCGCCCAACTCAAGTACGTACTAAACCTCGATATTTACTTAGGAAAACGCTACTTCGAAGAAGTGTGGCAGTACGCATGGCGAAATCCAATACAATTAGCTCGAGATGCGTACGGTGTTTCAAAATCTAATATAGTACCGCTTGTAAAAAAATCTCGAGACCAAGGATTAGATGTCGCGATAATTTATACTAACAGCGATCGCATATTTCCTCCTGAAAAAATGTATCAATACGCTGGGTCGCTGTGTCCCACACACGAATTACGCGGTAACCACGACGAACTCTTTTTTAATCCAAAAGAATTTGCTCAAAAAATTAACGAGTTATTTAGTTAATACATAGTTCTCCCGCATGTCCGATTTCAAAAATATTTTAATTGACCACGACCCGAGTATGCGTTTTGAAATACAGAGCGTGGGGAGAAAAATATTTAACTTCTTTTTGGTTCCGCTCTTAAACCATTTACCGACTTTTTTTCTACCGTACGCAGTAAAAACGCACAGAGCAGCAGCGAAAGTCGTGACGCACAAAACACAACATACGGCTCTCGAGATTTTATATCAAAATGGAGCTACGCTCCCATCTAGAAATTTTCTAGAAAAAATAGCTCTCTGGGTTTGGTTTGGGCTCGATAATCCGTTAGCGGTTCGTAACAGGTTAAAAATTGTACGTAGAGAGATACAAAACGAATTAGCAACGCAGTTAGCCAAAAAAGAGATAGTAACGATACTCAGTATCGCATCTGGTTCTGCGCGGGCAGTGCTCGAAGCTATCGCGAATTCCGTAGAAAAATACCGTGACAGAAAAATGGTGGTGCACTTTCTCGACAAAAACCCAAAAGCAACTGAATACAGCAAAAAACTCGCGGAAGAATTAAAACTTTTCCCACACTCTAATATTTCTATGTTTTGGATAACAGACACCGTAGGAAATTACCTCAAAAGCAAGATACACTCGAAAGAAAGAGTAGATATTATTGAAATGGTAGGACTTCTTGATTATTTCGACGCCAAAAAGTCTGAGGAAACATTCGTAAGTGTCCGGTCACTACTATCGGACAACGGTTTGTTTGTGTGTGCAAACGTTGCCGACAATAGCGAACGCCCGTTTTTAACGAATTTCTTAAGGTGGAAAATGATATACAAAAGCCCCGAAGAGTTACTAACACTCCTTCAAAACGCTGGTTTCCCAAAGGGTAACATCGTAATATTCCGCGAACCTCTTAAAGTACACTCTGTAACAAGTGCTCGTAATGTTGTATCCTAGGTAGTATGGATTTAAATTTCTTCGCACTCTTAGCTCTCACCGCGGGCATAGTGGCTTTAATTTTCGGGGGTTTAGTTATTCTCAAAGATTCAAGAAAGCTCGGTAACAGGCTCTTCTTTTTAATGTGTCTGTCGGTGGGTATGTGGGGTGTTGCGTACTGGTTTTGGTTGACAAAAACAAGCTCTGCTTCGCAAGCTCTTTTTTGGGTTCAGTTGCTAACTGTGGGATCTCTTTTTTCGGTTCTTTTCTTCACACACTGGACAATTATAACAACAAAAGCCTCGGGTCTATTTTGGAGCATAGTTTTAGGAGTTACATACGCTGTTATTCTTGGTTTTGTTGCCATTGTAGCAATACAACCAGATTTACTCATAGGGCCTCTGCGAGAAAAATTACTGTTTCCACTCTGGCCAGATGCTGGGCCATTGTACGTATATCAACTTATAATAGCGTACATACTACCCCTAGTCCTCGTCATTGGGCGGGTAGGGCGAATGTTACTGACTGTCACAGAAAAAGTAGAGCGCGGCAAACTCCTATCTATTTTAATTGGTTCAGTCATAGGATTTACGGGAGGTGCGATAAATTTTTTCCTATGGTTTAGTATTCCAATATTGCCGTACGGAAATTTTGGTGTTATCGTTTTCTCCCCAATTGTGGGCTACTCGATAGTGCGATACAAATTATTTACGTTCAGAACAGTTGCTACAGAACTACTCGTACTCTTTACCGTTACTGGAGTTTTCGTACAAATATTTTTGACTACCTCGCTGAATGATCTTATTTTGCAACTACTGTTTTTTATAGCCGTTGCTTTTTCTAGTTATTTACTTCTTATAAATGTATACCGTGGTGTAAAAACGAGAGAAAAACTTGAGCTGCTTACACAAGAATTAAAAATAGCAAACACGCGTCTCCAAGAACTCGATCAACAAAAATCAGAATTCTTATCCATTGCGACACATCAACTTCGTGGACCTCTCGCTGGAATTCGCGGACATCTATCGTTAATTATTGATGGCTCGTACGGAAAAGTGCCCGCTCGAACTCAAGAGGTTATTAAAAAAGTACTTGCCTCAAGTGGTCTTCTTGCACAAACCATTAACGACTTTCTTAATGTTTCCCGAATTGAACAGGGAAGTATGCAGTACGAAATGAAAAATTTCGAACTTAACTCGCTGGTAGCAAACATCCAAGAAGAACTTGTCCCTCTAGCAAAAAAGCGGAAACTAGAACTTTCATTTACTGATGAATGCAAGGGGAAATGTTTTGTAAGTGCAGACTACGGTAAGTTAAGCCATATATTTTTCAACCTTATCGACAACGCAATTAAATACACAGAAAAAGGCTGGGTGAAAATCCGCACAACAGTTGACACTAAAAAACAAGTAGTCCGAACTGAAGTATCTGATAGCGGAATCGGTCTTAGCCAAAAAGAAATCAGTGGTTTATTTGAGAAGTTTGTACGCGCGAGCGGCGCATCGAGCGTGAATGTAAATGGAACCGGTCTCGGCCTCTACGTCGCACGTCAAATGGTTGAGGCTCACAAAGGCAAGGTGTGGGTAGAATCAAAAGGTAAGGGAGAAGGATCAACCTTTATTGTCGAACTCCCTATTACATCCTCCGCAAAAGAATCTATTGTAGAAAAATCATCAAAATAGCGCTTTTCAAGGCTCCTAATTACTGTTACCATGCCAAATATCATGGCACAGAAGCAACGACTACTTACAGGACTACAACCATCTGGCACCCTACATATAGGAAACTATTTTGGTGCATTAAAACCGTTTGTAGATATGTACGAAAAATACGACTCTCACTTAATGGTTGTTGATTATCATGCCCTTACAACTATTCGTGATCCAAAAGTATTGCGCGAAAACATACTAAATATAGTGAAAGATTATGTTGCTGCAGGAGTCGATCCTGAAAAAGTAATTCTGTTCAAACAATCAGACATTTCGCAACACACCGAGCTCTCTTGGATATTTCAGTGTCTTGTTACTGTTCCATTTTTAATGCAAGGGCACTCGTATAAAGACAAAGTGGCAAAGGGGTTAGAAGCAAACGCTGGATTATTTAGTTACCCAATGCTTATGGCTGCCGATATTCTTTTGTACGATACTCAGGTGGTACCCGTAGGAGAAGACCAGCGCCAACATATTGAATACGCACGCGAAGCTTCGAGCAAATTTAATAATGCGTTTGGAGAAACGTTTGTAACTCCAAAAGAACATATTATTAAAGGCGTGGGTATTATTCCAGGAACCGACGGTAATAAAATGAGTAAAAGCTACCACAATACTATTCCATTGTTTGGTACTCGCGATGAAATACAGAAAGCAGTAATGGGAATAGTAACCGACTCCGACGGAGACCGCCCAGAAAATGTCTACGCAATTCATTCTTTATTTAGAAGCGAAAGTGATTTGGAAAATATATATAACGATAACCGTGGAAAATATGGCGAATTAAAGAAAATACTAGTAAGAGATATCGAATCTGTTGTAGCGCCCATGCGCGAGAAGCGAGCAAACATCAGCGACGACGATGTACGAAACATTCTCGCTCACGGAGCGGAACAGGCACGCGAACGTGCCGAAAAAAAGATGGAGGAGGTACGAAAACGTATCGGAGTTACGCTATAACATATAACATGTCAAAAAAACCTCTCACAGTAGTTACCGGTAACGTGAACAAAATAGCAATAATAGAACGAGAGTTAGGACTTCCGGTTGTTCAACAAGCTATAGATATTGATGAGATCCAATCACTGAATCTTCGCGAAGTACTCGAAGCCAAAGCACGTGAAGCATATAGAAAAGTACAAAACCCTTTAATCGTTCAAGACACTTCCTTGATTTTTTCAGATCTCAATGGACTTCCAGGCCCATTCATACGATGGTTTGAGGAACTAGGATTGGATGGGTTGTGTCGTCTAGCTGACTTAGGGAGCACAAGAAAAGCTGTAGTAGAAATTGGAGTAGGCTATTGTAACGGTGATATTTTTGAGGCTTTTATTGCCACAACCAACGGAAAAATAACTTCGGAGCCTAAGGGAAGCAATGGATTTGGATGGGACGCGATTTTTGTTCAAGATGGTCAAGATAGAACGCGAGCCGAATTAACTGAAGAGGAGTACGAGAGAACGTCAATTTATAGAGAACCATTACAGGCATTAAGGGGATATCTAGAACTAAATAAATAATATGGAACGAACACTAATTTCAGAACTTGCAGACAAAAAAGGAGAAAAAGTACACATCGACGGATGGGTAGAGGTTCGTCGTGACCACGGGAAGCTTATGTTTCTTGTATTACGTGATCGAAGTGGCACTGTGCAGGCGGTGGTAAAAGACCTGCCTGCCGGACAGGCAGGTGGTGTTAACGCATTCGAAACTGCGCAAGAACTACACCAACAGTGGGTGGTAAGCATCCAAGGAACAGTAAACGAGCGCCCAGAGAAAATGGTGAAGAATGAACAAAATGGTGACATAGAACTTTTAATAGAAGATATCGCAATACTCTCCCAAGCAGAGGAGCTACCATTCGACATGGACGCTGATTTGAATTTGGATACTCTTTTGGATTATCGACCGCTTACACTACGCACACAACGTGCCAGAGATATTTTTAAAGTCGCTGCAACCATAGTACAAACATACCGAGAAGCGCTGATACAAAACGATTTTGTTGAATTCCAGGCTCCAGCTTTAGTCGGTGGGGATGCTGAAGGTGGTTCTGAAGTATTTAAAGTTGAATATTTCCACGATAAGACTGCGTTCCTAGCCACTAGCCCGCAACTCTACAAAGAAATCATGACAAGTGTGTACGAGCGTGCCTTTACTATTGCAAAAATTTTTAGAGCAGAGAAATCGGCAACTACACGACATCTCTCGGAAGTAACGCAAATGGATTTCGAAATGTCATTTATAGAAGACCACCATGATGTTATGGACATGC
>CAZPQI010000008.1:20766-28489 GCA_964589005.1 uncultured Candidatus Saccharibacteria bacterium
CAAATGGATTTCGAAATGTCATTTATAGAAGACCACCATGATGTTATGGACATGCTTGAAACTGTGATACGTCACGTGTGTAAAGTAGTCAAAGAAAAGCATGTGGATGTATTTGAAAGATTTGAAACTACACCACCTCTTTTACCAGAAAAAGGATTTCCTGTTTTAACGTTACTCGAAGCCCAGGAAATTTTGGAAAAAGAATTTGGAGCGAACGCAATTGGCGAACCCGACTTAGAACCTGAACACGAACGCCAAATTTGTGAGTGGGCTAAAAAAGAAAAGGGGAGTGACTTTATATTTATAACAGAATTTCCCACAGCAAAACGTGCTTTCTACACATATCCTGACCCAAACAATCCAGAGCGTAGTTATAGTTTTGATCTTTTGTTTAGAGGACTTGAAATCAACAGTGGTTCACAGCGTTTCCACGATTACGATCAAATGGTCGAAACAATCAAAGAACGCGGTATGGATCCAGAAAAGTTTGCATTCTATTTACAAATGCACAAATATGGAGTTCCTCCGCATGGAGGCTCGTCGACTGGCCTCGAACGTATGACTGCCCGTATGCTTGAAATCAGCAACGTAAAAGAGGCTGTGCCGTTTCCACGCGACATTAACCGCATTGACACACGCCTAAGCACAGGAGAAGAAAATGAATCCAATGAGTAAGAAACCGTATACACCATCGAAATTAATTCTCGATAGATACGCAGACATACTCGTGAATTTTGCACTTAACAGCGGGAAGGGTGTGAAAAAAGGCGAAGTGGTACGGCTCTCTGGAGGAGAAGTCACCAAACCCTTATTCTTAGCCGTACAAAATGCCCTCCACGATGCTGGCGCGCATGTGCTTTCTAATTATATTCCCGATGATGACGAAAACTACAACCCCTCACGTGACTTCTACCTAAAAGCAGATGGCCATCAACTGAAATTTTTTCCAACTAAATATATGAGAGGTCTTATTGATACGATGGATCATTCTATTTACCTCATCGCTGATACAAACAAAGAAGCCCTCAAAGGTGTTGATCCTAAAAAAATTATGGCGCGCGGTCTCGCGATGAAGCAGTTCTTAGATTGGCGCAGCGAAAAAGAAAACAAAGGTAAATTTAGTTGGACGCTATGTTTGTATGGAACCCCAGCTATGGCAACACAAGTTGGCATGAGCGAAAAAGAATATTGGAATCAAATAATTAAGGCGTGCTTCTTAGACAATAAAAATCCTGTAAAAAAATGGAGAGAAATTGGAGAGGGATTAGAAAATCACCGAAAAAAACTTTCTAAAATTACTGAACAGACCGAAAAGTTCCATATTGAAGGAAAAGATGTTGACCTTTGGATAACTCCCGGGGAGAAACGAAAATGGCTCTCAGGGCGAGGTGCCAATATTCCGAGTTTTGAAATATTCACGTCACCAGATTGGCGGGGAACTGAGGGCTGGATTCGTTTCAATCAACCATTGTATAGGTACGGAAATATTTTAGACGGAATTGAATTGTGGTTTGAAAAAGGGAAGGTTGTAAAAAGCAAAGCTCGGCGTGGTGAAAAACTCCTTAAACAAATGATAGCTACCAAAGGTGCCGACAAGGTAGGGGAGTTTTCTTTAACTGACAAACGATTTTCTAGAATTACAAAGCCCATGGCAGAAACTCTCTATGACGAAAACATTGGGGGGTCGCAAGGAAATACGCACATTGCTCTGGGCTGGGCCTTTCAAGATGCTTATACTGGTAACCTATCTACGCTCACAAAGAAACAGTCGAAAAAGCTGGGATTCAATGATTCCTCGGTACATACAGATATAATCTCTACTACAAAAAGAAAAGTAACCGCGCATTTAAAGAATGGAAAAACCGTCGTAATATACGACAACGGTCAGTTTCTCTTAGATTAGAAAAAAACACCTAAATCAACAAAACGCTAAGCGTTTTGTTGATTTAGGTGTTTTCTTCCCATATAAAAAATTTCACGTCATTATCGAGTGATGACGTGAAATTTTGTTAATTATTGATCTGCGATTGCCAATATTAGAGCGGACAATCCAAACCAGACGGCAATGCCAATGTTTGTGGAAAACTCCACCGTTACAAAAGCCGAAGACACTAACGCAAAAATGAGTGGCAGAGATATCCTTATAAATAATTTCATTATGTTCTCCTTTCCAACTGCTAAATACGTTAACACCTTATCCACCCTATGTCAAATTTCATTTATAGAATTCTATTATAGACATACGTATCCCAAATCCGTGCATACATTGTATAATTGAACAATGACTGCAGGAGAATTTACGCTAGAAATGAACGGTTTTCGAGGACCTCTGGGACTTTTATTAGATCTCGTTGAGCAACGCAAAATGAACGTCAGCGATGTTTCGCTCGCCGGAGTGTCGGACGACTACATTAACTATATTAAAGACAAAGAGCGAGTTCCTCTTTCTGAAACTGCACAGTTTGTTGTTATCGCCGCGACGCTTCTTCTTATTAAGTCTCGTTCGCTTCTTCCAACAATAGAACTCACTACCGATGAAGAAGAAGACATTCGTGATTTACACGAACGATTAGAATTATATGCGCATGTACGACAGGGAACTAAGTTACTGAGGGCAACGTGGGCAAAAAATTCTTTTCTTCCAAAACATTTACCGATACAAAAAGTAGTTTTTGCGCCCGCCAAAGACATCACTACGCGCAATATCAAAGCCACTGTGGAAAGAATGATTGACGCTTTACCAGTTTTTACGAAGCCACCCACGGCGCGCATCGACAAAGAAATTAAACTTGAAGATGTTATCGAATCACTCACGCAAAGAATGCGATCAGTATTCAAGGATTCGTTTTCAAGTGTCACAGCGGGAGCCAACCGCATCGAGGCCATCGTCAGTTTTTTGGCATTACTCGAATTAGTTAAGCGCGGCACACTGAAAGCTCAACAAAATGAAAATTTTGACGACATAACCGTACACAACGAAGAAATAGAAACGCCTCATTATGGATAACACTGCAAATACATTACAGGCGATTCTTTACGCAAACGGAGGAGAAATGAAAAAAAGTGAGCTTGTATCACTAATGCAAATTTCTCAGGACGAGCTTATCCAAAATATAGTCGAACTATCGCAGATGGTTGCAGATACTGGTCTTGACCTTATCGTTACCGAAACGTCTATTTCACTTCGAAGTGCAGCGAAATACGCAGAGTACGTAGCAGAGTTACAGAAAAAAAACGACGAGAAAGACATCGGTACTGCAGGACTTGAAATAATAACCATTGTGCTTTATAAAGAAGCTGCTTCTCGCGCAGTCATTGACTATATACGAGGAGTTAACTCAAGTGGTACACTACGACAGTTGGTGCTTCGCGGGCTTCTGGAGAGAAAAAGGGATCAACACGACGCTAGAGCTTGGGTGTATACAGCCACTCCAGAGCTTTTTGCATATGTCGGTATAACTAGCGGAGAGCAATTACCTGAGTACGAAACACTAGCAACAGCACTCAGCGCCCATCAAGAATCAAATACGCAAGATGAATAGCCAAATGAACATTCTAAAATACATCGCCATACTTTCATTCTTTGGAGTGACCGGTTTTACTTTTGGTGCACTTAATTCTTCATCAACCCAGGCATCTGCAAGTGCGCAACAAGCTTCAGCTGCCTCTGCCATTGCTGTACGTGAGTACGATACGAGCTCAATACTTGTTACCGCTAAATCTGCGCAAATTTTTGACATCTCGCAAAATAAAAGTTTGTATAGTAAAAATGCGCAAGTACAATTACCATTGGCATCGCTAACAAAAATAGCGTTAGCATTACTCGCGTATGAACACCTTCCAATGGATTCGGTTATAACTATTTCATCTAGCGCAATTGCTACCGAAGGGGAGTCGGGATTCACTGATGGCGAACAATGGCGTGTGCAAGACCTTTTGGACTTTACGTTAATGACCTCATCAAACGACGGAGCTGTTGCACTCGGGGAGGCAATAGCGAGCACGACGGGTTCCAATATTACTTCCTTACTAAACGCACAGGCGCAGGCTTTGAATTTGACGCAAACTTATTTTGTTAACGAAACTGGGCTCGACAGCAGTACACTTTTTAGTGGTACGAACGGATCAGCTCAAAACATGAGCACTCTTTTTGCATACGCATATGCGACTGCTCCCGAGATATTCGCAGCTACAGCCATAGACGAATACACCTTCACTAATCTTGAAGGGACAGAATACGAAGCAAAAAATACTAATAAAGCTTTGGGAAACTTACCGGGGTTGGTTTTTGGAAAAACAGGGTTCACTGATTTAGCGGGAGGTAATTTAGTAGTTGTAACTGAATCAGAACCAGGGCATCCGTTCGTATTAGTGATCTTAGGTTCAACCACTGAAGAGCGATTCGTAGATATCGTAACGTTGGCTCGTTCAATTTTAGGGAAACTGACTCAACAATAAATAGTATGGATTTAGGAAACGCAATAAAAATAATCACTCCCGCAGTCGTCGCCTTTGGAGTTGGGATAGCTTTTACTCCAATTCTTACACGGTACCTGTACTTGCACCGTGCCTGGAAAAAAAAGCCAGGGAAGCAAACTCTGGAGGGGAGCGAGGCTGTTGAATTTAACAAACTCCACAAGGACCGTGAGCGCGAGGTACCTCGCATGGGCGGTATCGTAATATGGGGAAGTGCTGCTATTACTATACTTGGTATATGGGGCATTTCACTGATAATTCCAACTACCGAAACTATAAAGTTAGATTTTCTGAGTCGCGCCCAAACATGGATACCGCTACTTGCTCTTGCTATTGGTGCCGTAGTGGGATTGGCGAGTGATATCCTAGATATTTATCGCGGTGGATTTGGCCTTTCTATAAAATACCGACTCGCCGTAGTGGTAGCAATGTCGTTATTTGTTGGTTGGTGGTTCTACGAGAAACTCGAAATTACCAGTATCGGCATACCGTTTTCAACTCCATTAGAAATAGGTTGGCTCGTCATTCCATTTTTTGTAATTATATCCCTTGCGCTGTACGCGAGTGGAACCATCGACGGCATCGACGGGCTTGCTGGCGGAGTATTCGCTATGATATTTGCTGCGTATGTTGCCATCGCCTTTACTCAAAACCAAATCGACCTCGCTGCATTTTCTGCGATGCTTGTGGGAGCTACACTTGCATTCTTGTGGTTTAACGTTCCTCCGGCGCGATTCTTTATGACAGAAACAGGAACTATGGCTCTAACATTGACGCTAGCAACCATAGCCTTTATGACCGACACACTTGGCGATGGCATAGGAATTGCTTTATTGCCGCTAATAGGTTTTCTACTTGTGGCAACTGTCGCCAGTACCATTATGCAAGAATTTTCAAAACGAGTGTTCAAAAGGAAGATATTTAGAATCGCACCACTTCACCATCACTTTGAAGCCATCGGCTGGCCTGGAACTAAAGTCGCGATGCGATACTGGATTCTTGGCGCTGTTTTTGCGGTATTCGGGGTACTCCTTTCGCTTGTTGGATAAACGATATGCGTGGCGTAGGAAACAAAATAGACCGGCCCCTGCTAATCATTACAGGCTTGCTTGTGCTTGTTGGTTTTTTCCTTTTTTCATCGGCATCGCTAGGTTTGTTAGCTCGCGAAAAACTTAATTTTTCTTCTTTAATAATAAGCCAACTATTTCTTGGTATAGGACTTGGGACACTCGCCTTATTTTTGATTAGCCGTATCCATTATAGATTTCTTAAGCAGTATTCATTGTACATTTTTATATTCTCCGCAGTGCTCACACTACTTGTATTCGTACCAGGAATTGGATTTTCTGCAGGTGGTGCAACGAGATGGATTTCAATAGGGCCACTTTCAATTCAACCTGCAGAAATATTGAAACTGGGTACAATTTTATATCTCGCTACCTATTTAGCGAATATGCGAGCGCACCTAGACACATTTAAAACTGGTCTCGTCGCATTCATATTAATTCTCAGCGTTCCTTCTGTTATCTTACTACTTCAGCCTGACACCAGTACATTAGTTGTAATCGGTGCAGCCGCAACAGGTATGTTTTTCGTTGCAGGGGCACGGTGGCGAGACATCGGCATCTTATTACTTATAGCCGTACTGGCATTAGGCGCGCTAATTGCTGTTCGTCCATACGTCCTTGATCGCATCACCACTTTTATAAATCCTGCCGCCGATCAACTCGGAGCTGGGTATCAAATAAAACAATCGCTTATTGCCGTAGGGTCGGGAGGAATTGTTGGCCGAGGATTTGGGCAAAGTGTGCAAAAATTTGGCTACTTACCCGAACCAACGGGGGACTCAGTGTTTGCAGTTGCATCGGAAGAATTTGGATTTGTGGGTTCATTATCGATTCTGGTTTTGTTTCTTGCTCTTATGGTTCGTTCTTTTTGGATTGCCGTTCGAGCTCCAGATTATTTTGGGGGAATTGTGGTTATAGGACTCACGCTTCTTATTGTCTCACAAGCAATTATCAACATAGCTTCTATGCTTGGCGTCATACCGCTTACCGGGCTTCCATTACCGTTTATAAGCCATGGAGGAACGGCAATTTTAGTTACCCTCGCGAGCATGGGAGTCATCTTAAACATCTCTAAATATGCGAAGTGAGTCCTTTAACACAAAGCTTTCTGCGGTTATACTAGGGGTATGAAAATCGTTTTTACAGGAGGTGGAACAGGCGGGCACTTCTATCCAATTATTTCGGTGGCAGAAGAAATTCATCGCATTGTTGAAGAAGACAAACTCCTCGCACCTGAATTATTTTACATCGGCCCAAGCGTACTCGATCGCGAAGCTCTTTACGAACAAGACATAACATGGAAACCAAGTAGTGCAGGAAAAGTGCGTCGCTATTTCTCAATACGTAACGCTTTTGACTTAATTAAAACTGTCTTCGGCGTTATCCAAGCAACATTTCATCTTTTCTTTTTGTATCCAGACGTAGTATTCAGTAAAGGAGGGTACGCTAGTTTTCCAACAACCGTTGCGGCACGACTACTCAACATTCCTGTAATAATTCATGAGTCAGATGCACACCCAGGACTAGCAAATATCGTCACAGCAAAATGGGCGAAAGCAATTGCCGTGTCCTTTCCAGGTGTGACACAATATTTTAAGGGGATAAAAAAAGAAAAATTTGCACTGGTGGGGAACCCAATTCGCCGCGTACTATTTCGTCCAGTTCGCGAGGGTGCTCATTCATATTTAAACTTAAACGAAGAAGTACCAACCATTCTCGTTTTGGGAGGTTCCCAAGGTGCCCAAGCTATAAACTCAGTAATATTGGATGCACTACCAGAGCTACTTACAAAATACCAAGTAATACATCAAACAGGGAAGGATAATATCGATAACGTACGAAATATTTCTAGTGTCATATTAAAAGATCACCCCAACAAGGATAGATATCGTTCATTTGGTTTTCTAAATACTCTCGCACTCCGTATGTCCTCTGGAATTGCTTCTATCGTTGTATCTCGAGCAGGAGCAGGTAACATATTCGAAATAGCGGCATGGGGTATTCCGTCTATTGCAATTCCGCTTCCTGAAGAAATTTCGCACGATCAAACCAAAAATGCTTTTGCCTACGCTCGCGACGGTGCCGCAACAGTAATGAAGCAAAAAAACCTCACTAAAAATATTCTTCTCGCTGAAATAAGTAGAATTATGGAGAGCCCTGAAATACAGGAATCGATGACA
>CAZPQI010000008.1:28589-33996 GCA_964589005.1 uncultured Candidatus Saccharibacteria bacterium
TACCTCTTTACGCGCAAGAATGGAGGGGAGATTGTTATGCGTTTTGAAGACACCGATACTGATCGCAGTAGTAGGGAACACGAACAAATCGCACTCGACGCTCTAGACGCACTTGGCTTAGATTTCGACACAGGACCATTTCGACAATCAGAGAGAACCGAAAAATATATTCAGTCTCTTAATGCGCTTATTGAAAACGATACCGCGTATGTTGCAGAAGAATCAGAGGGGGAGCAGGGGGGTAACGTTATAAGATTTCGTAATCCAAATAAAGAAATAACTTTTACAGACTTAATTAGAGGAGAAATTACTATTGACACAACCGACTTTGGAGATTTTATCATCGCTCGTTCACTGGAAAGCCCGCTTTACCATCTAACCGTTGTAGTGGATGACTTAGAAATGGGTATTACGCATGTAATACGCGGCGAAGACCACATTACTTCAACACCCCGACAAATACTTCTTATAGAAGCTCTTGGAGGTACTCGCCCTACATACGCTCATTTACCTTTGATTATAGGGAGTGATAAAAAGAAATTGGGGAAACGCCACGGAGCAGTGACATATCAAGAATTTTCAAGCCTAGGCTATATTCCAGCAGGAATCATAAACTACCTTGCACTACTTGGGTGGAATCCTGGCGATGATAGGGAATTCTTTACCAAAGACGAGCTCGTTGCCGAGTTCTCACTTGAACGAGTAAATAATTCTCCCGCGACTTTTTCGTACGAGAAATTTGATTCAATAAACAAGCATCATCTTATGTTATTGAAAACCGAAGAATACGAAGCATATGTTAAGGATTTTCTGAGTAAACACCACGGCGGACAAAAAATTATCGACCACCCAAATTTCTCCTTACTTGTAAAAACAGTAATACGTGAGCGCATTCATAAATTTTCTGAAGTGGTAACTATGCTCGAGGACGGAGAATTTGATTGGCTTACTGAAACTCCTACGTATGACATGCAAGAACTTTTATGGAAAGAAACCTCCTCTGAAACTATCGCGTCTCACCTTACCCATATCCAAACAACACTCTCGGAAATTCAAGAATGGTCACCCGAAAACTTGAAAGACGCGATATGGCCCTATGCTGAAGAAAATGGAAAAGGTGAAGTACTTTGGCCTATGCGATTTGCTCTTACTGGAGCAAAAAAATCTCCCGATCCATTTACTGTCGCAGCTATCCTTGGTAAGGAAGAAACACTGGTGCGTCTTACTACTGCAATAGAGTTGCTACAATAGATGTATGAATGGTCTTAAAGTTTTTGGATTTGGAATTCTTGTTGCACTATTTGTCGTACCTCTTTTCGGTAATGCACAAACTGCAGAAGATGTACAAGAACAAATTAATACTCAACAAAGTGAGATCGCCGACATCGAAACTGAAATTAAGAAGTACGAAGTACAACTCACTGAAATCGGACGTAAAAAACAAACTCTGCAAGGAGCAGTATATGAGTTAGACGTATCCAGAAATAAAGTAAATGCGAGCATATCGCTTGCGCAGCGACAGATTAATAATACTAGCGCGACACTTAGCGAAATTGTGACTGATATAGGCAATAAAGAAAACCTTATCGGGCAAAATCAAAGTGCACTTGCAGAGACTATTCGTAGAATTAACGAACGTGAATCAGATTCGTTTGTAGAGATTCTCTTAAGTACTAAAGACTTATCAAATATTTGGAGAGACTTAGACACCGTGCAACAATTTCAAGTAGTCATACGAAATGAAGTAGATATTTTGTCTCTACAAAAAGAGGAGCTTGAGACTGCTCGAGTAAAAAAAGAAGTTGAGCAAGGAGCTTTGGTTGACTACAAAACTGAACTCTCGACCCAGCAACGATCACTCGATCTCAATCGAAGAGCGAAAAATAGCCTTCTTAAAGAAACTAAAAACCGCGAATCAACATACCAAGAACTTCTTGATGAAAAAAAGAAGGCACAAAAAGAATTTGAAGATCAGCTACGTGGACTTGAAACACAATTACAATACATACTTGATCCTTCAAGTATCCCACCAGCGGGAAAGGGAGTATTTGTTTGGCCCCTCTCAAAAGTGCGCATCACGCAATATTTTGGAAACACGAAATTTGCAAAGTCAGGTGCATACAACGGAAGTGGTCATAACGGTATGGACATGGGAACGCCAATTGGAACTCCGGTCAAAGCTGTTCTTGCAGGCAACGTTAAAGCGACAGGGAACACTGATGCTTTCCCTGGATGCTTCTCGTATGGAAAATGGGTGCTTGTAGAGCACGTCAACGGACTCACAACACTATATGCCCACCTTTCAGACATAGCCGTTTCCCCAGGAGATGCAGTTAGCACTGGCGGCGTTCTTGCATACTCGGGCAATACTGGATTTTCAACTGGTCCACACTTACACCTCACTGTGTACGCTAGTGATGCTGTAAGCGTCGTTCGTCTTGGGGATGTAAAGTCTCGCACCAACTGTGCCGATGCAAAAATCCCTGTGTCAGCTTGGGAAGGCTATCTTAACCCACTTGATTATCTCGAATAGGGTATTAAAAAACTCTACTGTCACCACAAAAGTACTTCTTGTTTACTAAAGTCTACTAGACTCGCATACATATGTTCGTAAGTAGCTAACGTCACCACGGAGAGTACTTCCGTTATTTCTAAACACTACGTATTAAGAAAAACTGGTCGCGCACAACGAGGGCACTTCTTTATCTCTAGTTCACATAGCGATGTTCACAAGAGCTAAATGTCGCACAATATTTATAGGGTAGAAGCGTAGGGTAGAGCAGGGTGCAGTACTTATTTTTGCTTTAGGTGATGTTGAATGTCACTCAGGGTGTCACAAAAGTTTCGTAAGCTAAATACTGGCTATATACGTAAATCAAAAAAATGGTTAAAAAATGAAAAAAGTTAGAAATGTTAAAAGATTACAAACTATAGAGATACGTCGCAAAGAGCGTTCGTGCGACGACACGCAAAGCTCCGTCTCACAAACGCGTTACCTTTTGCGCCATATAAACAAATCCACTTTGTTTATATGTCGCAAAAGGTATATTGTGCGACCCTATATACATTATATTCTGTTCTCTTTATAAGGCCTATGGATTCAGGTTTAAAAAGCTACTACCCTTTCATCCTCCCTTGCGCACGTATTAGCATATTGCGTTTACATTCTAACTACTATTTTTCTGCGTAAACATTTTTTCGATTATGTTTACTTTATGTCCCCCGCTCTATCAATGACACATCGTATTCGTAGAGCAGAGTTTGTGAAAGTTAGTGCTATACTACTTCTGGTACTGTGTGTATGTACCACGTTGAGTGTGTGGCTAACAAAGAGCACGTGTCTGCGACTTGCAGATTACACTCAATACAAAAAACCCGCGACCAAGGTCGTGGGATTTTTGATTTACTCTAGTTTCGAATACATTCTGTTGTGTAAGGTTTGTAGCCAAATAACTTACTAATGGCATCTTTTTGGTTTTGCGGTACTTCTACTAATTCAAACTCCAAAATGTTTACCAACAAATCCTTCCCGTCCTTGTCTCTATGTCGAGTTCCAGACCAATGCTTAGTACTCCATCTCGTAACTTCTAATTCGCAATCAATTGTTCCATCTTCGTAAAAGCGAATATGGTACTCATTAACTCCATCTTTACGTGTTGGTACTCTTTTTATAATTCCTGCTGTTTGGCCAGGAAAAACCAACTGAAAAAGGGTTCTCTTAAAACCAAGTCCCATCAAATGCAAGTAAAAGTCGTATTGAACTTTATGATGTTCTTCGTCTCCAAAGTAACCGTTAAAAACCTTGGGTTTGAATAGTGCGCAAGGATATTTGGTTGAACCAAATACAAAATCCTTCATAAACTCAACCATACAGAAACGCTGCTTAATTCCCTTTTCCGAATTTCTCGAACGCGCGTAAAATTTCTAAAGGAAGAGCAAACACAACTGTGTTACTTTGATCTGATGATAAATCGTTCAATGATTGCAGTGTACGTAAGTGAAGCGCGCCAGGAGCAGTACTAAGAATAGCAGCCGCCTTTGCCATGTTGTCTGCTGAAATAACTTCGCCTTCAGCCTTAATGATGACCGCTCGTTTTTCACGCTCTGCTTCAGCTTGCTTGGCAATAGTTCGTTCCATATTTTCAGGAATAATTATGTCCTTAAGTTCAACGTTTTGAACCTTAATTCCCCATTCATCACTCGCAACATCCACTACGGAGCGGATTCTTTCCGAAATCTTTTCTCGTTCTGAAAGCAGCTCATCAAGTTCAACTTCACCAACTGCATTACGCATAGTAGTTTGAGCAAGTTGACTCACTGCGAAGAAAAAGTCTTCCACTTTCAAAATCGCATTTTCTGCATTATCTACTTTATAGTAGATAACTGCATTTACTCCAATAGAGATATTATCCTTTGTGATCGCCTGTTGTTGAGGAACATCTACTGCTTTTACTCGCATGTCTACTCTTCTTAATTTTTGAAACACCGGAATAACAAGTCTCCACCCTGGTTCTCGTAATCCAGTAAATCTACCCATAGTAAACATCAGCCCTTTTTCGTACTGATTTACCTGTCTTAAAACTGCAACTGCGATACCAATCGCCAAAGCTATTATTGTTAGTATTCCCATAATATATAGTCTTACGCGCTTATATGCGTGTATTATAACGTTTTTTGTCTTTTATTTCCATGGAATAGCAAATTCATCAAATTCAGGCAATAGTTTTTTGTCGTACAATAACCGTGAAATAACTTCTGCGTGGCTCAACGCTCCTGTAAGCGCATTATGCGGCTGTGGTTCCTCTGGAATACCACAATAATTCAACACTGCATCGAGATTAAGTGCACTGCGTTTGTGCTCAACATCAACAGGTGGCTTCTCTCCCCTCTTAATCATGTGCATCCATGCAAGCGAGTGGCTATCAATGGTTCGATACGCAAAAGTATAATTCAATCCAGCTCGCTCACTTGCTGCTTTTACATAGTCACGGTCAAATGAAATATTTTGTCCACCAAATGTTCTGTCTTCAAGAGGCTCCGCCCAATCAATAAACTTCTGGATAAGTTCTGCTTCTGTTTGTTTTGTAGGATCAACAATTTCCTCCCGAGTAAAACCATTTACTTCCAGAGCTCCGTCCATAATCCCCGCACCATCCCAAATACGACACTCCTCGTAAAAACGATTCTCAGGATTGTTTAAATCCAAAGCGCCCAAACTAACAATCGAGTGCTCATCATATTCTGTGCCCGATGCTTCTATATCTAGTATAAGCATATAGCTTATAGCTTATAGCAATTGGCTTAGAAAGCAAAACTCATCACCTATTTGATAAAGGCGAACATAGAGTGACTTAGTAATCTAAACCCTCAAGTGCACCAATGAACATACCCGCAGTGGTACGATGGT
>CAZPQI010000009.1:0-25861 GCA_964589005.1 uncultured Candidatus Saccharibacteria bacterium
ACCATCGTACCACTGCGGGTATGTTCATTGGTGCACTTGAGGGTTTAGATTACTATGCAAGATGTAGAGTATTTGGTGAAGTGCTTGCACGTTAAAATTGTATTGGTATAGTAAAGAGACATGAATATTTATACACATACTCGTCGTTATTGGATGACCTCACACAGAGGGCGTGTATAGTGCTATTTATTTACAACTACTTAAAAAATAACAGAGCATAAACCGCCTTCGTAACAGGTGGGTTTTTAATTTCTAATTTACATTACATGTCTATCAAAATCATACAATTCAACACAAATACAGAGCGTGTGTCACGTTGGTATCATCGCATGTCATCCACTTTTCGGTGGTCACTGTGTATTCTTTGATGGCAATTGTATTCGAGAACACTTAGGGGCCTCTGAAGGCCCCTGTTTATTTTGTTCTTTTACAATCCTTAGAAAGGGGAAAAATATGCCTTGCAAACTCTGCATCAGAGATGATTTTTCAATCACTCAAATTGAGCATCTCACACGTAATCATTATGTAAAGGTAACTCCACATGTTGGAAATTGGACTCCAGCTCGTTTAGTTTTACCGACACTAAATGTATCTATATTATGTGTCGACCATACAATTGGAGTACGCGATAAAAATGCTCACCCACATTTACTTATCCATGGAGGGCAAGCTTACGTCATTTGTGATCATGCGAATAAGCTAACAACACATGCGAGTGTAACCCAGTGTGCAAATGGTAGTTCTCATGCAATTGGAACATCTTTATCGCAAGTGCACGTGAATACTATTCGCTCGCTGTATCCTGGTGCAGATATAGTAACGCACTCGGAATATCTAGCAAAAAACTCCGAGATAACCATGAAGGTGTTAGAAGAGATTACTAAACTAGCTCCTCGTTATGTATGGTGGAGACGAGTAAATTCAGGGGGAGTAGTAACCCAAGTTAAAAAGACGGATTTACCTAGCAAATATGAATGGTTGGTATATGAACAGGATGTATTTCCGATCACTAATAAAAAAAGCGGTTGGCTTATACATAATCGCGTTGCCATACTTCTGGATGTGATTTTTCAATCACAGATGGGAGTAGAGCCCGAAATCTATCATTTATCGGGTCCGGATATGGTGAGGTATCTCGCAAGTGAGATGAAAGTAATCTCTAATATGTACGATCATATACGAGGACGTCTTGGTTTTTTGCAAGAGGATATCACCATTAATTTGATACCGTTTGCTTCATTTGGTTTTGCGACGAGAAATCAGCAGTCGACAGCGTGCAAGCAGCTTTGTGAAGAACTGGTAAATGAAAATCCAGATAATAGAGTTATTCTCTCATGCTTGAGCGGTGCTTCTGATATTTTTTCTGAGACAGAAAAGCAAAATTACTTCACTCAGCACGACTGTTTCTCTACTGGAGAGAAAGTTGTAATTCCAGAGATAACAAGAGAGTGGTCAATGTCCACATGTGCGAAGCATTTGGATACGATACAGTCTATTGTACGAGCATAGCAGAAGTCACCACTTAGATTTTTCTAAGTGGTGACTTTCCTTTCTTTTACTGTTTAACTATATTACATATGAATTTTATTGATTTACACCAAGATATAGCGGGGGCAGGTTCTCTCCCAATATTACAAAAACAAACTGACTTTTCGCAATTAGAAAAAGTAAACACAAAAGTGGTGTTTGCAACTGGATTTACGTTACCAGAAGAAAATCTTGAAGAAGTAATGGAGCGTGATTTCTCATTTTATGAAGAGCAATGTAGCAAGAGTTCGCAATGGAAAATTATAAAAAACACAAGTGACGTAGACGAAATTTTCTCTACTGAAAATAAACATGGAATAGTTTTTCATATTGAGGGGTTCCCACATTTTTCAGGAGATTTGAAACTGCTTGAACGATGGCATGATAAAGGTTTGCGATCAGTGGGTCTCGTATGGAATGACGATAATCCGCTTGGTGGCGGTACTAATTCTACTCTAGGATTAACAAAACTAGGACGAGAATTTATAGCTTGGTGTGAGGAGAAAAATATTTTAATTGACCTCTCTCATGCCAATCAAAAAATGTTCTGGGATTGTATGGAGGTACTTAAAAGGCCGTCGTTTATAAGTCATGGAGGTCTAACTTCACTAGTGCCGAGTAATCGCAATTTCACAGACGAGCAATTGCTAGAAGTTGTGCAACGTGATGGCGTAGTTGGTATATTTTTTCCTAAAAGCTCTATGGGAACCAGCGAATCTTTTTCTGTTAAGGATATAGCTAATCATGTTAAAAAGGCTATTGATCTTTTGGGAAATGACGCAATCGCAATTGGCAGTGATTTTGGTGGAATGATAAGTGGTACACCAATTAATTTGAGGTCTACGTCGGACATCGGCAATCTATGGGCTGAATTAGTGAATCATGGATTGAGTGAAGGGCAAATTAGCCAAGTTGCTTTTGGAAACGCTCAACGTTATCTCAAAGAAAACTTACCAGAATAGGTAGGAGTGCAATATTTATTATGTATTCTCGCGATTACGGTGATGATGGTTTACAATATTTGTATGCTAACGGTGCTGATTACTTTAGTGGCGTTTACGAAAGTCTTGGTACAGAAGTTATAGCTACTGCACTTGTTGCACAACCTTATATATTATGAACAAGCATCACAAAATTAATTACGTTGAATTTGCGGCCGATGATTTGGCTGCGGTAAAAAAGTTTTACAACAAAGCTTTTGGATGGAAGTTTACTGACTACGGATCCGAATATACTGCGTTTAATGGTGGAAACCTGGATGGGGGATTTTTTAAAGGCTCTCCAAAAGAAGCAGGCCCTCTTGTTATCCTATACTCAGAAACTCTAGAAGAATCGTTGAAAATTGTGGAAGACAATGGGGGTGTCGTTGTAAAGCAGATTTTTAGTTTTCCTGGCGGTAGAAGATTTCATTTTAAAGATCCAGCAGGAAACGAACTCGCCATTTGGTCCGACGTGTAGGTATATCTAGATATCTTTACTTTGCTATAGTGAGATGTATGTACCACCGAAAGTATGTGTATTATGTGGTTGTAGGGCTCGTTACCATAGTTGCGTTTGTAGCTTTGATGCAAATTACTCAAAGGTATAGTGATTCATTGCAGAGCTTGATTCAGTTATCTGGAATAGCGGGCGTTGTTTCTTACATAGCCTTGATTGTAATATCCGTGGTTTTTGCTCCGGTGAGTATGGCTTTTTTACTGCCTGTCGCTGCCAATGGATGGGGTCCGTTTGCCGCCGCTGTTTACAGCATACTAGGGTGGACGATAGGTTCAATGATTGCCTTTTTTCTTGCAAGGCGATACGGCTTGCAATGGGTAGCGAAGTTTTCTGCTGTGAAAAGAATGAGAGCAATTGAAGAGTCGATACCCACACATCACGTATTTTGGTTTGTTGTATTGCTACGCATAACTCTTCCTGTGGATGTTTTAAGTTACGCACTTGGGATATTTAGCTCAATGAATTATTGGCCATTTTTCTGGTCTACTGTAATTGGCATATCATTTTTTGCCTTTCTATTTGCGTACGCGTCAGTATCCTCTATGGCCTTCCAGATTTTTACAGTATCATTGGGACTTTTCATGTTCCTGGCGGTACTGTACTACATTTTCTTTCGTAAAAGGTCTTCAGTAGAACCAGAAAAAGACTAAACAACCTTGTCGATTAGTTAGTGTGGAGATGCGGCTTCCTTCTTTAATAAATTGTTATATTCTTAGTGTGTATGATGCGAACAATTCTCAGTGGGATAATTCTTTTTGCGATTATATGGTTTGCTGTTTCTAATTCGACAGCGATAACTCTTAATGTGTTTTTTTGGAACATATCGGTTTCGGCGGCGCTTGTAATCTTCGTTACATTTCTTGTTGGGTTTGCATTTGGCGTGTTACGCGTTGCGCCGTCGTGGTTTCGTAAGCATTCGTTACTTGGAAAACAGAAAAAGGAAAACAAAGAAAGCACACAACGCATTGAGAATCTTGAGAGAGAACTTACAACGGAACAAAAGAAAGAAGGTGAATATGAATGAAATAGCAGATTATAGTTGCACTTAAAGACCTTCTTGTATTGGGATTTTTCCAACAGAAGAATCGACGCTAGGTTCTGGTGCAATAATGCTAATACTAAACACCACTAAAATGCCAAGTATGCCAGCTACGAGGTGCGCTCCTGCATTTTTGCTATACATAACTGAACGAAACGTGCTCGGTAATAAATCGCGAAATACTACATATAAGAATGCTCCTGCGGCGAATGCGATAAGGTAGGGGAGGAGGAACGTAGAATCTGAAGCGAGGGTACCTACCAAGACTCCCAATAAAATAGTAGAGGAAATAGCAAAAAGTATACCGAGAGTTTTAGAAGTAGAGTATCCTGCTTCTTTCATAACAAAGAATTCAGAAGTTCCTTGCACAGCTTCATGTAAAAATATCGCCAGCGTAATTACGATTCCGAATGTAATATCGATTACAAATGCAGGGACGAGTAGTACGCCGTCGATTGTGTTGTGAATTGCGTCTCCCATAAGAAGCCTACGCGCATCGGTACGTGAGTGGTTGTGTGTGTGTTCGCCATGGTGGTGATGTGAATTTGGAATTAAGCGACCTGCAACTTCCAAAAAGATAGCTCCCGAAATAGAAGAAAGTGCTACAAGCACAGTAGCACCACCGAGTTCAATAGATTCAGTAAATAAACCGTACGAAATTAGTACGAAAACACCTGCTGAGAAAGTAACTAAATAGCGAAGATTTTTCTGAAGCCAATCTCCTGTTTTGCCCCAAACAAAAATAGCACCACTAAGGGATGCGAGCATAATTACAAATGCGGCGATGAATGCGTACGACATATGACTCATTATGGGTTTAATATTCTAAAAATCAATCTTTCAATATAGAAGTTGTTGTGGAAAGAAGCTATGTACAGGAGGATGTCCAAGGTTATACTTATAACATGTCATTTATTTCACGGTTCCAAGCAATAGACGAGAAACAAAAAACGCGTGCCGTTCGAGAACTTATTGAACAATCGACTCCCGATTTTGATTATTTTTTAATGCTTACGTTATCAGTCTTAATGGTCACATTTGGCTTGCTTGCGGGGAGCGAGACAATTGTTATCGGCGCAATGCTTTTGGCACCATTGCTTGCGCCTGTTATGGGGTTGGCATTAGGAGTTTCGATGTCGCATCATCCACTGATTGCACGATCATTTTCAACCATCGGATATTCAATAGCATTCGCAGTAGGGGCAGCAATTGTCGGGGCGTTTCTATTTTCTGTGGGAAATTTAAACGGAGGTATTAACGAAGTTATTCTTGCGCGCACCGAACCTTCATTATTATTTTTTATAGTGGCGGTCATTTCTGGTTTTGCCGTAGCGTATACGACTGTTCGTCCGAATCTTTCATCTACACTCCCAGGAGTTGCAGTCGCTGTGGCGCTCATTCCACCGCTTGCCGTTTTCGGTGTAGGTATTGTAATGTTTAGTCCATCTGTCATAGCAGGTTCAGCATTAATGTTTCTTATAAATGTCGCAGGTATTGTATTTGCAGGCATGGTCACGTTCTCTCTTATGGATGTACATCAAAAAAGTTTCATTGCCGAGAGCACCATAAAAAAGGAAAACAAACGTGTGGAAAAGGAAACAGAAAAAATTAAAGAAATAGAGGAGAAGACTGCCGAAGAAAAGAATGGAGTAGTATGATAGAACGCAGTGTTGAAAAATTTCCTGCACCCGATGCATTTGACGAACAGTATGCCTTGTCTAATAAGTTGCCTCTAGCAAACGAGCTACTTACCGCGCTAGCGCCCCTTTATCAGGGCATTGCAAAGTCTTCTGAGCACTCTTTTGTTGAGCAGGATCCTCTACACAAATTCGTTGATTCTTTTCAAAGAGAAATTGAATCTGCTAAAGAGCTGGTTGAAAAAGATAAAGGGGAATTAGATCTCCAACATCTTCGTACAAAGAATGAAACTTTGGCGAGATATATGCGTGCCGTCGAACAAATAATGAATATTCCTGCAGGCGCATACGAAGTCATTGAGCTTTTCAGTAAGTCGTCAAAATCTGACTCATGATAGTATGCTCGCATGAGCGAGCGCATTATAGGACACATAGACATGGATGCGTTTTTTGCGTCGGTTGAAGAGCGCGATAAGCCGTATTTAAAAGGATTACCGGTTATTGTCGGCTCAGATCCGCAAGAAGGAAAAGGGCGTGGCGTGGTTTCGACTGCAAATTATCAAGCACGAAAATTAGGTATTCATTCAGCGCTTCCAATACAACAAGCGTGGAAATTTTGTGAAGCTTCTCGCAAAGAAGGCGGACCACGTTGTGTGTTTATTACATCAGGCTTTGCACGCTACGGCAAAGCCTCGCACGAAGTATTTAAAATTGTTGACTCACTCGTTCCCCGCATGGTGCAAACAAGCGTGGATGAAGCGTACTTAGATTTAAGTTTTTGTAAAACGTTCAAAAAAGCAGAAATTTTTGCACGGAACCTCAAAAAGAAAATTAAAAAGGTAACAGGACTTACCTGTTCCATTGGTATAGGTGAAAATAAAATGATTGCAAAAATTTGCTCAGACTTTGAGAAACCAGATGGGCTTACGATAGTAGTTTCTAAGGATACGGAGAAGTTTTTAAAACCACTTTCTATTCGTGCAATTCCAGGAGTTGGAAAAGTGTCGGAAGAAACATTTAAAAAACTTGGTGTGAAGACAATCGGCGATGCACAAAGGTATTCGTGGGAAGAATTTCAAAATAAATTTGGAAAGCACGGGTTTTCAATGTGGGAGAAGGTGCGAGGGATTGATGAGCGCCCAGTTGAACCCGAAAAAACAAAACGAAAATCCATCGGTAAACACCACACCTTCGCCACGGACACACACGACATGAAAGAAGTAGTTGACGTTATACGCGGGCAAATAAAAGTGATACTCAGTGAAGTTAAAGGGCAGGGTTTTAAAGAGTTTCGTACAGTAGTGCTTACCGTGCGTTTTGAAGATTTTGTCACCAGAACGCGCTCGCTAACGCTCGCGCAACCAATACGCACAGCGAAAGACTTGGAACTTAAAGCAATAAAACTTCTTCTGCCATTTTTTGAAAAAAAAGAAAACCCCAAAGATAAAGCAATTCGCCTTATTGGGGTTCGAGTTGAGAAGTTGTAATAGGAAAACAAAACCGTACGTCCTAAAAGGACGTACGGTTGTAAAAGCGGTTTGGTGACAACTAAAGTTATCGTTTAATCGTCGTTAAAAAGACTGCTCAGCATTTCATGCATGCCCATGTTTGCTTTCATGGCTTCTGGTGTTTCGTAAAAAACAACCCAGTTAGGAGCAATTCCAACTTTTCCAACAACAGGTGGAATTTCATTGATGAACGTCGAGCGCATTCCAGCGAAAAGAACGGTTTTTAATGCTTCTCGCTCTTCTTCTGCGTTCGTGGCTTGACGTTTGGCTTCAGCAGCAACCCTTTGTTTTTCCTGAAGGTCTTTAGTTTTTTCTTCGAGTAGAAAAAAGATCTGCTGTAGTCCAGGAGTGAGGGTGCCAACCGCTACTGCACTATCTGGGAGTTTTCGATCAATTGTACATGATGAATGTTCAGTTGAACTTAACGCATCTGCGATGGCGCCATGGAAAGTTTGTTGAGTAGTACTGTCTTTTCTCATTTTGTGGTTTCCTTTGTAAAAGAACGTGTCTCAACTCATGTTCAGACTAGATATTTGTGCCATATATGTGCCGATTTGTCAACAATACTTTTCTGAACTTCTGAGAAGTGCGAATATACGTTAGTGGTGTAGATGAATATACTGCTATACTAATGATATGGATTGGTTTCAGATACTAATCATCTCACATCTCATTGGGGCTGTACTTGGCGTTGGTGGGGCGACGTTTGCAGAAATCAACATACTCCGCGCTCTTCGTGATGGGACGATAAGTAAAGACGAGTCGTATCTTATGCATGGGGTGTATTCTACTATGCGTTTGGGATTTTTTATAACTCTTGTTTCAGGTTTTGGAATATTGGCGTACTTCCGGCTCAACGGTATGGAAGCGGAGTTGTTTGAACCAAAATTGTGGGCGAAGATGACGATAATTGGCTTCCTTGGTTTCAATGCGATGTTGCTACAACTTCGAGCTATTCCTATTTTATGGGGAAGTGCAATTTCAATAACATCATGGTACGCAGCTTTAATAATCGGATCTATGCATGAAATTTCGTACTCATATTTCACGATACTTGCCATTTACGCTGTTACCGTAGGAGTTTCATTCCTAATTTTGGCGAACATCCACAAGCGTATGATTAAACACAAGTAATATGACTCCACTACTCACTTTCGCTCTCGTAGCTCACATAATTCTTGGTATAGCTGCAATTGGACTAGCACACCTTGTTTTAATGCAACTTCTACGAAAAACTCCTGCGTGGGGTTGGGCTATTGGCTTGGCGTCGTGGTCTGCATTCCTATTCTTTGTTTCTTGGGCAACGTCCGCATATTACTATGTGTCGTATTACGGCAAGTCCGTAAAACCTATAATCAAGGCAGGTGATTACTCATGGGCACACACCATCTTTATGGAAGGAAAAGAACATGTATTTCTTATGCTTCCTTTTATGGCAATAACGTTAGTGTTAGCACTGTATGTGTTGAGGGAGAATCCGGATTCACGTTTGAAATTAGCGGTCACGATGTTTGCAGCTACTTTAGTAATACTAAGCCTGTTTGTAGCTCTTTCTGGAATAGTAGTTTCTGGAGCTGCTAGATAATTATGAATTACGCACTTGGCACATTTCGTTGTTACTTCGCAAAAAATGTCAGTCTCCATATTGTTAATATGTCTCTTTCCATTTTTTACTCGCGCCTAGAACTGCGCTCAAGTGCGTAATTCATAAAGATAATTGATATGACAAATATAAAGTTACGAGATGTAAAAGCAGCGGCAGAGGCAACTGCTGCAGTCGCTATTCTTATAGCTGTGCTCACGATTGTTGGAGAAATGTGGAGTCCACTTAAAGACACACTTAAAGCTGTATTTACACACCATTGGTTAGGCAAAGGGGCTCTTTCGATTGTAATGTTCGTGTTTGTGTATAAATTACGCGCAAATATATTTGCTCGTAATGAATCGGTTATTAAATCAATATATATTTCGATCGTTGCTATATTAGTAGCTACCGCAGCCATGTTAATTTTCTTCGTTTTACATTTCCTAGGCATCGTATAGGCTGTATTGATGCGAGTTTTAAAAAAGATACTGGAGCGTAAGGAAAGGGCATTGGCACTTACGAGAGTTCTTAAAAAACTCTATCCAAAACCAAAAAGTGAACTTACGTACAAAACTCCATTTCAGTTTGTGGTGGCGGTTATTATGAGCGCACAATGTACAGACAAGAAAGTGAACGAGGCTACTGACATAATTTTTAAGAAATATAAAACTCCGAAAGATTTTTCGAAAGCAAAACTGGAAATGTTTCAAAAAGAAATTTCTACAATTCCGCTTTTTAGAAACAAAGCGAAGAGCATTATTAACGCTGCGAAACTTGTGGAGGAAAGATTTGGTGGAGAGATACCAAAAACTATTGACGAGATGATAGAACTTCCTGGCGTGGCGTACAAAACGGCAAATGTGGTATTGGGAGAGGTGCACAAAATATGGGACGGCATTGCGACCGATACGCATGTTCGACGCTTCGCACTACGTTTTGATTTAACTGATAACACCGACTTATTCAAAATCTCAAAAGATTTAGAAAATCTCATTCCAAAAAAAGATTGGAGGTACGTAAACAATGGATTTGTATTGTATGGCCGTTATATATGCCCTGCACGCAAACACGATTGCGAAGAACACCCTTTAACAAAAATTTACCCCACTGCAGCATTCTCCTGGCCAAAATCAAAATGATGGACATCAGATGTCCATCATTCAAGAGTATCGCTTTGACTTATAAAATTTGAATTGGAGATTATATTACGGATTTCATTTTCGTACGACTTTTTGCTTCCAAGCATGTCTTTTATTTCTGATTTTCTGATTACTGATTCAAAGTTTTTATTCCCAAGGTAATCTCGATGGCTACTCCATTTATACTCTTGCAAATAGGTGAGAGCTCTACTAGTATCTTTCACCGTACCGCTTCTCCATTCTGCTATACATAGATCAAGAGGGTTTAAATGAATGTAGTAAGGAATGTACATAAAGTGAGCGTCCTTTTCAATATGTATTTTTTTATATACACCTTGCCATAAATATCCACTGCGCCCGTGTCGCTCATTAAAGTATTTCGTATATCCCATATTTAGTTTTTTCATAAACAAAGATATGTTTGCCATATCATCGTCAACTGGGGACACGAGCATGTGGTAATGATTTGGCATAAGACAGTAGGCATGTATATGCACGAGTGTATCTCTTTCATTTGTTGGTAGCGTATATCCCGACCTCCCGTGATTTGGGTCAACGTAGTTTTTATCGTTGAATATAAATAGAGAATGGATAAATCGGAATCTATCGAAGTCGTCAGTTACAATGTCACGTTTATCGACACCTCGATTAAGCAAGTGGAAATACTCCATTGCCTTAATTGTAAATGATGGACATCAGATGTCCATCATTGATTGTTGTGTGGAATAGTATGTATTAAAAAAATGGCCATCTGCTGTTAACAGATGGCCAAAAGTAAAATAGGTCGAGTGGTGATTAGACAAGAGTGGGGATCCCGTCAAATTTTTTTTCGAGTTGCCGACATAAAATCGTTGACAGCTTGACTCCGATTCGATTTTCTGCGTTTTGGAATGCTTGGAGAATTTCCCCATGCTGTTCGCAGATGTCCCTGTTCAGGGCTTCGTAAGCCAAATCGGGAAGTGCACCTCGTCGGTCGCTCTTCTCAACGTGGTCGATTCGAGCTCTTAGCTCGGATTCGTACGTTTCGTTTTCTAAATCCATGACATTTCTCCTTTTGCCAGTGTGTAGTACTTTGTACATGAATCTTACGTGTCGGTCAAGCATACACGTTGTGATACCATTGATGCATGGTAAAACAAAGAAGCGTAGCGGTGTTTGATGTAGACGGAACTATTTTCCGCTCTAGTTTACTTATCGAACTTGTTGAGTTGATGGTAGAAGAAGGGATGTTACCAAAAAGCGTAGAGAAGATATACCAAGGAGCACATAAAAAATGGCTTAATCGGGAAGGTGGTTATGCGGAGTATATTGGAGCTATGGTGGAAGCGTTTTACAAACACATTAAAGGAATACACTATTCGGACTTTGCTGAAGTTTCGAAGCGTGTTATTGAAAATGAAGGCAAGCACACCTACCGCTACACTCGCGACCTTATAAAAGAATTAAAAAAGGATGGATATTTTCTCCTTGCTATATCTCATTCACCAAAAACTATTCTTGACCAATTCTGTCCAAATCTGGGATTCGATAAAACATATGGGATGATATATGAGATTGGTCCTGAAGATAGATTGACGGGTGAAGTGACCGATAAACACTTAATTCTTAACAAAGCGTACATAATTAAACGCGCGGTAGAAAAAGAAAATCTCACATTTGAAAATTCAATTGGTGTTGGGGACACAGAAAGTGATATTTCTTTTTTGGAACTCGTTGATACACCAATTTGTTTTAATCCGAATACAAATTTATATCGACATGCCAAACTCAATGACTGGCGAGTGGTGGTGGAGCGCAAAGATGTAATTTATGAACTCTAAATGTAGACAGTTCCGCAGAAAAGTTTGAGATTTCTATTTAGAATCCTGAAGATTAGATGCAAACAATACTCCAAGAAGCATAACGAACGCGGTTATAAGGAAAATAAATTTGAGGGGAATGAAAAAAAGAATGAGCGTACCAAATAGTGGGCTTACGATATAGGCAAGAGGGTAGAGCATGCGAAACGCACTTACGTCGTCGGAATCTGCAGCATCAACATGTTTGAAAAAATAACCCTCACTGGAGACTTCAATCATCGCGGCGCCTATTCGTGTTGCAAATAGTAGTGCAGCCCATACAACGACGGAAGTGCTGACGATAAATGAGAGGGCGCCTGTGGTAAGTGCAACAAGCACAAAACCAAGTACGAGTACTTCTTTCTCGCCCCATAAAGAATCTTCGAGTTTCCCTAAAGGTATTTCTATAAGTACATACGCGAGTGTAGCGACGGAAATCATTATTCCTAGTTCAAAAAGAGACATGCCGAGCGTTCCAAAAACGTATAATGGTAAATAAATAACCATCATGCTGAAAAAGAAACGCAATAAAAATTGAGCAGCAAAAATGTTTTGCAGATTTTTGTTATTTTTTAGTGTGATTATAAATTTTGCAATATTTAACTGTATATATTTTGGATCGCGGAAATGCTCAAGTTGCGATGCTGCGAGAAAAATAAACGGTACAAATATAAGTGTGGACAGGATAAAAAGCCACTTGTAATTACCTCCCGCGACGATAAATCCTCCAAGTAGTGGCGCGCCGATCCACGCAACATTCGCGAAGGTAAGAAAGATTCCTCGTATACCACTGGTGTCCGATTCACTCTTAGTATTTCCTTCTAGGAAAATATCGAGAGAAAATGCAATAAGGATTGGAATGACAAAAGATATAAGGAAAAGAATTATCACTAATGTGAGATTTTGAATGAACGCAAATCCCAAGAATACGAGTAACTCTAATAGTCCTAGTACGAGTATGTTTGTGTAATTCCCATAACGTTGTAAAAGGCGAGGTGCTATTGCTATGGCTCCAAGCGCAAGCATTGAACCAGCTGCGTATAACATACCGATAAATTGTTCAGGGAAGCCAAGGGCGAGTAGAAATGTCGCCATGTAGTATGCTACGAACGCCAAGTGGAGCGAGAAAACAAAGTTAAGTGCATAAAGCGCGTAGCGAGATTGTGATGCTAACGCTCGGGAGCGTCGTCGTTTACCATGAACAATAACCATGGGGAGAATTATACCGTACTCGAGGGAAGAGTTTACCGTTCTTGCGACGAAAAAACACCGCCGAACTGCCTTGGCAGTTCGGCGGTGTTTTTTTCATTTGTTTTTCGTAGTCGTTTGGCTACCAGCTAGTAGCTATAAGCTGATAGCTACTTTTACACTCCAACTATAACAGGAATAACGATAGGGTTTTTGTGGGTTTCTTGGAGAAGAAATTTTGCCACGACGTCAACGACATCTTCTTTGACCGCATCGATATCTACCTTGCGGGAATTTTTAAACTTGTCTTCAACAGTTTTTTTAATGATTAGACGTGACTGCCCTAATAGTTCTTGTGATTCTCGTAGATAAATAAATCCACGGGAAATAATGTCTGGAGATTTACGCAACTTTCCTGTACGAAGATTCACGGTGATAACAACTACAAAGATTCCGTCTTGCGCTAATGCTTGGCGGTCTTTAATAACAGCTTCTTGGATGTCCCGTACGATTAAACCTTCTACAATTCGGGTAGTCCTTGGAGCTTTGACTCCGGTGTTAGCGAATTTTTTACCCGCGTCGCTAATTTCAATAATGCTTCCGTTGTCAGGAATAACAATATCCTCTGACTTCAGTCCGCAGGATTCTTTCATTAGGTCTGAATGGACACGAAGCATGTAATGGAATCCGTGCTGTGGAATGAAATATTTTGGTTTTATTTGTCGGTGAATCCATTTTGCTTCCTCTGCATTACCATGTCCTGAAGCGTGCACGTCACTGGTTTCGTAGGTCATTATGTGAACTCCTTGGCGAGCAATTTTATCTTTCAGCGACTGTACTGCGTTTTCGTTTCCGGGGATAACTGAAGATGAAAGTACTACGGTATCTTTCGGAGTTAACTTTACTTGCCGGTGCGTCTTGTCACCCATTCGCATAAGAGCAGCGTAGGTGTCACCCTGTGCGCCAGTTGCCAAGATAACAATTTTACTTTCGGGGAAGTCCGCCATTTCTTGTGAAGAAATAATGGTTCCTTTTTTAGCCTTCAATAATCCAATCTCCTCAGCGATTGCTAAGTTTCCCTTCATGCTTCGCCCTTCGAGCACAATTTTTTTACCATTTCGCTCTGCGATATCGATAATCTTCATTACACGATCGAGTTGTGAAGCAAAGGTGCCGATAATTAAGCGATGTTTTGCATCCTTGATTATTTTTTCAAACGCAGTAAATACTTTGTGTTCAGGAATAGACCATCCTGGACGACCTGTATTTGTGGAATCCATTAGTAGACACAGTATTTTTTCTTCTTTGAAAACCTTAAACGACTCCTCTTCTTCCTTGTTTACAATACCGGTGCCGTCGTGGTTGAGTTTGATATCTCCCGTGATTGCGACACCTCCAAATGGAGTTTTAATAATAACTCCCATTGAATCTGGAATAGTGTGTGTTACGGCGTAGAAACGTAACTTTAATGCTCCAAGTTGAATAGTCTCTGTCGATTCTACTTCGCGGATATCTAAGTTTGGTAAGTGAGGAAATTCTTCTTGTCGCTTTTTAATCATCACACCAGTAAGCCGTCGCGTGTAAATTGGTGGATTTCCGATACGATCGATAATATAAGGGATGCCACCGATGTGGTCGAGGTGACCATGTGTGATAACAATTCCTTTTATCTTTTCTTTTCGGTCTTCTAAATATTTAGTGTTAGGAAGAATGTAGTCGACACCAGGAGTGTCGTCTTCTTGAAACATGAAGCCACAATCAACAACAATAATGTCGTCGTTGAATTCAATGGCGGTCATGTTGCGGCCAATTTCTTCCACTCCGCCGAGCGGAATGATTCTAATAACATCATCTCGTAAACGAGGAATGATGTCATCTTTTTTGCGAGCATGAGGACGCGGCTGCGGAGGTCCGCGACGTTTGCGAGATTTCGCATTTGTGCGGGTCTTTTTACCGCTATTCTTTGCAGTCGTAGCCGATTGATGCTTGGGTTGTTGTTGACTCCCTACTCGAGAAGGTCGTCTTTTTCTAAACGATGAAGAACCCTGCGAGGTAGTCTTCTCGTTAGTTGGGCGCGCTGTTTTATGGCGTGAATGAGTATGATTTTTTTCCATGTATGGTTATTGTTAGTAAAGCTAGTAAATTTGATTATTTAAAGAAATTCCACACACGTTCTGTTTGTGTGTGCCAAAGATATACTCCAGAGAATCTTTCGCTCGGAGTAGTAACAAGATCGATGTCTTCACCCAAAAGTTTCTTCGGTACTACATAGAGAAAATCGGGCGCGTATAAGAAAATTGCAGGTTCATCATTGCGCATTTCTTCTTCGAATTGTAAATATATTTTATCTCGCTCTTCTTTATCTGAGATTGTTCGTGCCTTCGCGAGTAGGTCATCTACATCTGTGTTTGTATACAAAGCAATATTAAGACCAGGATCATCTTTTTGAGAAGAATGCCAAAAGGCGAATAGATCGAGCCCACGCCCTACTACTTCCCCAAAAAGAAGCGCTTCGTAATCACGCGGTCGAATGATATTTTGATTAAGGTCTCCTGTTTCGAATACGTCGACTTTCACAGGAATACCTGCTTCTGTCCATGCTGTAGCTGCTATTTGAGCGGCTCGTCTTAGTTCGGGAGTATTTGCAGTGGCAAGAGAAAAAGTGAGAAGTTGCTCGCCGTCACTCCATCGTTGAAGTTCTGTATCAAACTCCCACCCGGCTTTTTCTAAGAGGGCAGTCGCTTCTTCCTGGCGTTCGAGTGAACTTCTCCCATCTGGTTGATATACGTTTTGTCCACGTACTGTTTCAGGTGGAAGTGGAGAGTCGATAACGGTTCCATATCCATTGAGTACCTCTCGCACTATTTGCTCCTTGTCTATGAGAATTTCGAGTGCAATACGAACATCTTTATCGGCAAACAAACGGTTTTTATTTTGGTTGAAGAAAATAGCAAAAATACGAGGGAACGCAATGCGCAGTAATTCGGAATCTTCGGTTAACACATCATTGAGCGCAGATGATGATACGGCGCTTAAACTGGTGATGGTACCGGATGAGTATGCCCTAAGTAAATCTTCTTCGTTGGCATAGAAATAAACGAGTAGTTTATTTATAAATGGCCGCCCTAAAGTATAGTTGGAGTACGCACGTAAATCGTAGAGAGAAGGAATACCCGATCCATTGTAGTCGATGTTTTTCAACACAAAGGGTCCTGAGCCTATCGGCTGTGTATTAAAATTACTAAATGCGAATTCTTGTGGCGATACATTTAGCCAAATATGTCGTGGCAAGATTCCCATCGTCGTGTTCTCAAGAAATGGAGCATATGGGCGTTGTAATATAAACTTAACTTCGCGGTCGTTTATTTTTTCAACTCGTACTCCGTCCCAATCGGCACGCCGAGGGCTCTTAATGGCGGGATCTTGTGCCATTTCTATAGTAAAAATTATGTCATCAGCGGTAAGAGGTATTCCATCTTGAAAACGTGCGTCGTCGCGAAGTACAAACGTATATTCTGTTCCATCATCAGAAATAGAGTACCGTTTTGCTACATCAGGGATAAGAATTCCTGATGGACCAGGGCGCATAAGGCCCGCGTAAATAAGCTTTGTAAGATCGCGATCGGTATCCGAGAGAGCGAGAAGGGGATTTATGAAACGCGGTGCACCAATAACGCCCTCGCGTACTACGCCGCCGTTAACGGGTATTTCCGTCGTAGTTTCCTGATTTACTTGGGTAAACAATACGAATGTACTCAAAATAAGTCCTGCAACAATAAACCAAAACACCACTCGTTCAATTGGCGACAGGGTATCTATAACACGCTGCACCATGCCAACTTGAGGTATGCGATATTCACGCGTTAGATATGAAGTAGATTTTGTGTGGTATTTCATTACGTTAGTTATTTTTTGCGCAATACGTGCAAGAGCACATAGCGAAGTATCATATTATTTTGAAGTACACTAAATTTAGAAGCTTACAGCGATGGATGTTATAACCTACGCTACAAATAGACTCACGATTGCAGTAAGTGCAAAAAGCACACCAAGTACGATGGTTACGCGAAAAAGAGTTTTTTCAAAACCACGACGCGTGTGAAAACCCGAACTGAAGTTGTCTGCTCCGAATGCTCCACCAAGACCTGAACCCGTCTGTTGTAACAGAATGGTCACGATCAAGAGGATGGAGAGCGCTATTTGGATATACGGTAAAAAACCGCTTAATGCTTCCATGTTGGGGTCGAGTATAACAGGATAGTAAAAAATGGCAATAACAAAAGTGTGTGCAGAGTTGTATGGCATACTTTTTTATTGATTTGCAGGTATCCACAAGTTTTTGTACAATAGCGTACACATTTAGAAACTAATACTACGTTGATATGGCTACAAAAAAAATTACACCACTTGGTGACAGGGTATTGGTTGAGCCCATAACTGCAGATGAGAAAACTCCGTCTGGAATAATTATTCCAGAATCAGCACAAGAAAAGGAGAATATCGGAAAAGTTATTGCAGTAGGTACTCTCGAAGAGATAAAAAATATAAAAGTAGGAGACACAGTTTTATTTGGATATTCGTATGAGATAGCAAAATCAGGAGGAAAAGAATATTACGTTATACAGTCTAAAGATTTAATCGCAGTAATTAAGTAAATATGGCAAAAAAAGTTATTTTTAATCACGAAGTTCGCGCGGCCCTAAAGAAAGGGTCTGACACGGTAACAGACGCTGTGCGTATTACGCTTGGTCCACGAGGAAAGAATGTTGCGCTCGACAAGGGATTTGGAGGGCCTACAATCACTAATGACGGAGTATCAATAGCTAAAGAAATTTCACTCTCCGACAAATTCGAAAATATGGGTGCGGAGATTGTAAAGGAAGTTGCTGGAAAAACAAACGAAAAAGCAGGAGATGGAACTACAACAGCCATGGTTTTAACCAGTGCTATTTTAGAAGAGGGTTTTAAACGTACTGCTATGGGAGCAAATGCTACGGTCGTGCGCCGTGGTATTGAAGCTGCAACGAATGATGCAGTTGTAGAATTGCGAAAAATGGCACGAGACGTTAAGGGGAAGGACGAAATTCACAATATCGCAAGTATCTCAGCGGAATCGAAAGAACTCGGAAAAGAAATCGCAGATACTATTAGTAAGGTTGGTAAAGACGGTGTGGTGACAGTAGAAGAATCACAGTCGTTCGGCATTGAATCTGAAATTGTTGGTGGTCTTGAATTTGATAAAGGATATGTTTCGCCGTACATGGTCACTAACAGCGAGCGCATGGAGGCAGAGATGAAAGACGCTGCCGTATTGGTTACCGATAAAAAAATATCTAGTGTACAAGAAATTCTCCCACTACTTGAAAAGTTAGCTCAATCGGGGAAAAAGGATTTGGTAATTATTGCCGATGATGTTGAAGGAGAGGCTCTAGGCACATTTGTGGTAAACAAATTGCGTGGCGCATTTAATGTACTTGCCGTTAAGGCTCCGGGATATGGCGACCGAAAAAGTGAAATGCTTGGTGACATAGCCATTGTTCTTGGTGCGGAAGTAGTATCAGAAGAACTGGGGCGTAAACTCGAAGAAACTGAGTTGGCCATGCTCGGAAACGCTAATCGCATAGTAGCCACCAAAGACACGACCGTTATCGTTGGTGGTAAGGGAAAGAAAAAAGATGTTGAAGCCCGTGTGCAACAACTGCGCTCTCAGGTAAAAAACAGTGATTCTAAGTTTGATACTGAGAAGCTGGAAGAGCGTATTGCAAAACTTACTGGTGGAGTAGCGGTAATTCGCGTTGGAGCAGCAACTGAAACCGAAATGAAATATCTTAAAGATAAAATAGAAGACGCAGTAAACGCAACTAAAGCAGCGATTGAAGAAGGTATTGTTGTCGGTGGAGGGGCAGCTCTTCTAAAGGTTTCAGAAAAACTTTCTAAGAGTAAACATGCACAAGAACAGAATGAGTTCTCAGTTGGATATCGAATATTGATTAGTGCACTGCGTGCTCCACTTACACAAATTGTAGAAAATGCAGGACGAGAAGATGCATCTGTGATTTTGCGTGACGTACTTAAAAAAGGTGCGCACTTTGGATTTGATGCAGCAAGTGAAGACAGTGAGGCGCGCATTGTAGATATGTTTGAAGAAGGAATAATTGACCCTGTTAAAGTAACGCGCAGCGCGATTGAAAATGCAGCTTCAGCCGCCGCGGTACTACTTACCACTGAAGCAGCAGTAGCAGATGACCCTGACGAAAAAGATGAAGCTCCAATGGGTGGAGGTATGGGGGGTATGGGCGGCGGAATGCCAGGGATGATGTAATTTTAGTAAAAGTTTTAAAAAAGAAAGGCCCGCCACGTGTAAAACGCGTGCGGGCCTTTTAGAAAGTTGCAGGTCGTAGCCAACTATAAGTTATTGACCATAGTGACAATCTTCGTGAGGGTCGCGGTTCTCTCGTCGCTGTCCTCAGGAGTTTCCTTATACACCTCTAGAACATCGTCGAGCGTGGTGGCACTATGCAACGCGACAGCAGAGAGCTTACACCATTTTTTGAACGCAGTTTTCTTTACTGCGATGTTCTCAGGAGTTTCTGCATACACCGTGTGAACCTCGTCAGGTGTGGTCGCAAGCGAAAGCCATTTTGCGAGCACGGCTGATAGTACATCGCTGTCGCTATTACGATGAATTTGGTCGTGCACCTCTAGAACATCGTCGAATGTGGTGGCAAGCGACAACCACTTCTTGAGAGACTCGTTGTTCTCGGAGCTGTTCTCAGAAGTTTCCGCATGTACGTCTTGAACCTCATTGAGTGTGGTTGCAAGTGACAACCATTTTACGAACACGTCTGCTTCTACATCGCTGTTATGCTGAGTTTCTGCATACACCTCTCGAACTTCGTCGAGCGTGGTGGCATCACACAACGCAGTAGCAGAGAGCTTATGCCACTTTACGGTCACAGCTTTCCTGTACTCGCTGTTCTTAGGAGTCTCTTTATACACCTTTAAAATATTGTCGAACGTGGTCGCAAGCGACAACAACTTTTTGAACGCAACTTGCTTCATTTTGCTGTCTAAAGGAGTCTGGTCATACACTTCCTGGACTTCTTTGAACGTTGTTGCAAATGAAAGCCACTTTACGAGAACATCTTTCTTGAGAACATCTTTCTTTATGTTGCTATTTTTCGAAGTTTTATCACACAACCATCGAATCTCATTGATCGTAGTTGCAAGGGATAACCCTTTTACGAGCGTAGCTGCTTCCATGTCGCTGTTACGAAGAGTTTGGTCGTACACTTCTAGAACTTCGTCGAACGTGGTTGCATCACACAACGCAGTAGCAGAGAACTTATGCCACTTTACGAGCGCAGCTTCCTCCACGTCGCTGTTCTTAGGAGTATTTCTATACGCTTTTTGAACCTCGTCGATTGTTTCAGCTTTACGCAAGATTTCATTGAAATATACATCAAGGTAATTGGACGGCAGTTCAACACCACACGCGTTCGCAAGATCGCTAATCTCGATACCACTAACCGTATAAGCATTTTCAAGGTGCTCAATTGTTATACTAGTTTCCTTGCCCATCATAGGCCTCCTTTCAAGTTTGCAGTTTAACAATTGAGTTTATATAACAATGATAACGATATTTTGTCAACCGTTGTACATAAATTAACATATCTACAGATTTTTAAGTGTGCACGATTGAGGTGTTAATTTACGATACATATAAGTGGCGGAATGCCAGGGATGATGTAAAACCTTCATTCACACATCTCGTGCTACAATTTATTTAATGTTTCGTACAGTATTTGTAGCTACAATTATTTTGAGTACATTCGTTATATGGCATAGCGATATTGCGTTCGCACAGTTCGAATATTTAGATGGTACTAATCCTGATACTGCGAGTGTGACTATTGGCGATATAACATACGATACAGCTGATTCCGTCAGTAGTTTACAAAGTGCACAAACGCGCTTGAGTAATATTTTGTATTATTTACGGACTCTCGACTCTCCTAGTACCAGCGCGTCATACAATACCCAGCAGCAGTCAACTACAAGTGCCCCGCCTAACGTATATTCTGAGATTATAAATTTTGCCTTTGAAGATACGAGTGTGACGAACCAATTTCCTCAAGATACAGTAACTGCTGCAGGCACAAAAAATAATGAATGTCCTGTGTTTACAACGGATTTTAATCTCGGTTCTCAAAATGCTGAAATAGTAGAGATACAAAAATTTCTCAATACATTTCCTGAAACACAAATAGCATCTTCTGGCGTTGGGTCAGCAGGGCAAGAAACCGAATACTTTGGGACACTCACATTCGCTGCCGTGTTTGCGTTTCAGTCTAAATATGCCGACGAAATACTTACGCCTGTTGGGCTACTAAACCCTACTGGATATTGGGGAGGAGCAACGCGAGCACAAGCAAACAAGCTTTTTGGGTGTACTGCATAACCAATCTGTTGCATTTAAAGCGCGGTTTGGTATAGTGCTGCGCACATGACAGAGCTTAACGTACAAACACGCGACAAAAAAGAGGCGGTAGGAACACTTCGTGAAGAGGGGAAAATTCCGGCAGTCTTTTATGGTCCCAAGGAAGAAAACACCCTCGTTACACTAAACGAGCGAGAATTTACGCGTGTGTGGGAAGAGGCTGGTGGTTCAACGATTGTTGACCTTAAAGGTATCGGAGAAGATAAAGAAGTTTTGATTCACTCGGTTGATTGGCACCCCGTTACCAACATTCCCATTCATGTTGATTTTTATTGTATTGAACGAGGTAAGTTGCTTACCGTAACTGTTCCTTTGGAATATGTTGGAGAAGCACCAGTTGAAAAAATTGGCGGTATTATCGTGAAGGTTATGCACGAAATCGAAGTCGAAGTCCGACCACGTGATATTCCTAAATCAATTGAAGTTGACGTAACACTTCTTACTGAGTTAGACAGCAATATTACTATTGCAGATTTAAAACTACCTGAAACCATTGCCCCTATAAATGAGGTGACCGAAAATGTAGCTGCAGTTACTCAGGCTCAAGAAGAAAAAGTTGAAGAAGAGGAGCGTGACATTAGTGATATTGAAATTGAAGGCGAGAGCAAGGATGAAGACGGAGACGAGTCAGCAGCACCAGAAGAAACCAAGGAGGAATAAAAGGTTTGAAATATATTCAAATATACGTAAGGAGACGTCTGTAAAGGCGTCTTTTACGTTATGCCTCCCTACGGATGTGGTCGCAGTCTTGAGCGAGGTGCGTATAAGGTATCTGTATTAAAGTGTGCACTGGGTTATACTAGTGACTACTATTAACGTATGTCCATTCGTTTCGTTACATTTTTTTGGCTTTGTATTGCGCTCGTAAGCGTGGTGTCAGTTTCGGTAGTGTACGCTGAAACCGACGCACAACGGCGCGCAAAACTCGAAGCCGAATTATCGGTTATTGAAAATGAAATAAAGATACAGCAAGTACTTCTTGATAGTAAAAGTGGCGAACGTCGCTCTCTAGAACGAGATGTTTCATTACTGGATGGGCAAATTAATCAGGCACAGTTAGCTATTCGTCAAAGAAATCTAACTATTTCTCAAATTGCTAGCGATGTTAAAGATAGAGCACAAGCAGTTCGTGCCCTTGATGAGAAAATAGCACGAGAGAAAGCGTCTCTTTCCAAACTAATTAGAAAAACAAATGAAATAGATGAACTTTCTTTTGTAGAGATGATTTTAGGTAGTGACGATCTTTCAGACATTTTCTTAGATATAGATTCGTTTGAAGTCGTAAAAGTTTCTCTTTCAAATTCATTCGAGCTTATTGCATACACTCGCAGTTCTATTGAGTCGCAAAAGACAGAATTGCAAGAAGAAAAAATTGAAGAGCAGGAATTGCGACAACTACAGGTACTGGAAAAAAGGCAAGTAGAAAACAGAAAAGATGAAAAGGACGAAATTCTTACAGTGACAAAAGGGCAGGAAAAAGTGTATCAAAAGCTTATTAAAGACAAAGAAAAGAGCGCTGCTGAAATTCGTTCAACGCTTTTTGCGCTTCGTGGAACTGCAGCGATTCCTTTTGGAGACGCATACGATTTTGCAAAGAAAGCTGGTGCTTCTGTTGGCGTACGTCCTGCGCTAATTCTCGCAATTTTGAAACAGGAGTCTGAACTTGGCGAGAATGTTGGTTCGTGTAACCGACCAGGAGATCCGCCTGAAAAAGCATGGGATCGCATTATGCCAGGGCCGTTGCATTATTCGAACTATGTTGCGAATGGTAAGTCATGTAGGGGTGCAGATTCACCGTGTTCATGGCGCGACGACCAAAGTATTTTCAAAAAAATTACTGCCAAACTTGGACTCGACCATAGAATTACTCCACTTTCGTGCCCTATTGGTGGAAATATTGGTGGATGGGGAGGTGCTATGGGGCCTTCGCAGTTTATTCCAAGCACGTGGCAATCGTATGAGAAAAAAATTGCATCTATTGTTGGTGTCAGTGTTGCGAATCCATGGGAACCAGAGCATGCAATTACAGGGACAGCACTGCTTATGGCCGATAATGGAGCAGATAAAGGAACAAGGTCTGCCGAGCGTTTGGCAGCATTGCGATATTTTGCTGGGTGGGGAAATGCCAACAAACCTTCGTACTCATTTTATGGGAACAGCGTGATGCGCTTAGTAGATGAATTTGAAGATTTGATAGCTGTTTTGGAGAGATAAAATAAAAACGCGTTTGAGTGACGCGTTTTTAAGGTGCTATATAAGTAATTAGGCTTTCCACTTTTCAGATGATGGGATCAGTTCCAAAAATTTTTCGCTTTCATACCCGGCTAGTTGAATCCAAAATCTTCCAATAGCGTTTGTGAAGATTTTTTCTATTGGAAATAAGAGGGGAAATATTTCGTCTCGATAGATGCCACTTTTTACATCACCTACGTTGTATTGAGCAATGCAGTAAAGCATGTAGTTATCGGAAAGATTCCAGACATTTAAGACTTCTACACTTGTTAGAGTGTGAGATTCGTTCATCATAGTTTTGGGACTCCATGAGATATAGCCCCATTTAAGTGAATCTGCTAGCTCAGAGAACTCAGCGATGGAAATTTTTTTCATTTGGTGTTCCTTCCTTTTTTAACCCGTTTTTGTCTAGCGCGAGCGTACCACGATACGGAAATCCTTGCCAGTTTTCACAAAAATGTTACAGTGGCGCGATATGAAAAAGGATATTCATCCAGATAATTATAGAGAGGTAATCTTTGTCGATAATACATCAGGCGAAGAGTTTCTTCTGCATTCCACAGTAGTGACGGAAGAAAAAGGAACCTACAAAGGAAAAGAGTATCCACTATATAAAGTTGAAATTTCAAGTGCATCACACCCATTCTACACAGGTGTGAAGACTACTATCGACACTGCAGGTAGAGTCGAAAAGTTCAAGCAGCGCCAAAAAGCTGCCAAAACTAAAGTCTAACTTTGGCGCGCTTTAGAAAATTGCAATCACCGTGTGTTCACACGGCTCTATTATTTTCTCTTGCGCTTCTCGTTATCCATTTAGTTTTGGCAGCTTTTTTGCATGTACAACATGTACAATAAGGGTAACGTAGCTATAATGCTGGAAACATGACAACTGATGAAAACAGACCAGAGATATTAAAAGAGTATGCGAACGACAATCGCGTAGGTTATTTGATACAGGAATACGACCGACTTGAAGCCGAAGCGGTTGAGGCTCACGATATGGGAACAAAAGACGTTGAACTGAAAGAGCTTGCGATAGAGGATGTTAAGAAAATCAATGAAGCAAAAAAGCAGATCATTGAACAGATAGAAAAGATAGTAAAGGAAGATATCGAGGAACAAAAATTTCCAAACGAGGCGGTGCTTGAGGTGCGCGCAGGTGCAGGTGGAGAAGAAGCCGCGCTTTTTGCCGAAGAGCTCGCTAGCATGTATACAAAATACGCGGAGGTGCAAGGGTGGCAAACACAAATTCTAAGTGAATCTCGTGCAACCATGGGTGGGTACAAAGAAGTTTCAATCGAAATAAAAGGAATGGGTTGTTATAAAACATTACGATTTGAAACTGGAGTACATCGCGTGCAACGAATTCCTGCAACAGAAAAACAGGGTCGTATTCACACGTCGACTGCGAGTGTCGCTATTCTTCCTGTGTATAAGCACACAACTATTGAAATTAAACCTGATGATTTAGAAATTGAATTTTCGCGCTCAGGTGGTGCAGGTGGGCAAAATGTAAACAAAGTGGAAACAGCAGTAAGGCTCACCCATACTCCTACTGGAGTCACCGTTCGTTGTACTGCTGAGCGCTCACAACAAAAGAACCGTGAGAAAGCATACTCGATTTTGGCGTCACGTTTACAAGAGATGCAAGACGAAGAAGCAGCTCGTAAACGCTCGGATGCGCGCTCTTCACAAATCGGCACAGCAGACAGATCGGAAAAAATTCGTACGTACAATTTTCCGCAAGACAGAATTACCGATCATCGTTTAAAACAGTCGTGGTCTGGAATAGAAAAAGTTTTAGGAGGGGGAATTGACTCTATTCTTGATGAGTTAGCTGAAGTGTCTCAGAAAGATAAAGATGGTGAGTAATTAATTATTGACATTTTCTAAAATCCCATTAATCTAGTACATAGTTAGGTGCATCGAAACTCTAATGGGTATTGACCTGGGAGGCGTTGTCGACATACACTTTGATATCAGTGTAGACAGCAGAAGATGTGCAGACATTGATTTTTGTACATGATTAGGTGCATCTAGCTATAACTACAACTCGCTGACCGACAGGAAAGCGAGTTTTTGTGTAAATACCATTACTGTATCTCTAGAACATTCGCCTAAACCGCCAAAACGCAGGGCGTTTTGGCGGTTTAGGTGTTTTTGCTTGTTTG
>CAZPQI010000010.1:0-7096 GCA_964589005.1 uncultured Candidatus Saccharibacteria bacterium
CATTGACTAATACGCTAATATGTGCTACATTAGCTTACGCATATGAAACTCGTGTAGGGCTCATCTGCTGCAGACGTCTGATTTCCAGAAAAATCCGTTTGAATTTATTACCTGCACAGCCCTGAAGCGATTATCGTTTCTCCAAAACCACAGCTTGTGGTTTTAATTAATTAAATATATAGATGAATACTTCTAATCGACGTAGTCGAGAAGGCTCTGTTTCTTCTCGCCGACGTACATCTTCTAATTCTGCAACTGCAAGTCGCCTGCCTGTGCGTGGTCGCACGCAGACAGGTAGAAAATTCCATACTAGCAACCGACGCTCTGGCTCGGTATCAAGCCGAAATTCTTCGCGAACTTTTTCTCGTGGGAGAAGTCATGGCCGAAACTCTGGTCGCTCACCGCGCAAAATGCCAACATTTGACCCGTCTCGCTTTATAAATACAAATCCAGTGGATGTGAAAGAAGAAGTGTATGTACCAAAAAATACATTTAACACTTTTGAAATAAATTCAAAACTTGCGAAGACAATCGCCGAAATGGGCATCACTACTCCAACTCCAATTCAAGACAAAATTATTCCTGAAATTCTAAAGGGGCGTGATGTCATCGGACTCGCAGAAACAGGAACTGGTAAAACTGCAGCGTTTCTTATCCCTCTTATCGAAAAAACTCTCAAAGATCACAATCGACAGACATTAATACTCACTCCTACTCGTGAACTTGCGATTCAGATTGAAGAAGAGTTAAAAAAACTCTCACGCGGTTTCAGAATTTTTTCTGTCACGTGTGTTGGTGGCGTAAATATTCGCCCGCAGATTCGCGCACTCAAACGTCTTAACCATTTTATAATTGGAACACCGGGGCGTGTCCTTGACCTAATTCGCAACCACCATCTTCCAGCCCAAAATACAACTACCGTTGTACTCGACGAAGCCGATCGCATGCTTGATATGGGTTTTATTGGTGATATTAAAACAATTGTTGCTGCAACTCCTAAGAATCGCGAAACGCATTTCTTCTCAGCAACATTTGACGCACGAACAAGCGGTTTGGTTAAAGATTTTTTGAAAGACCCCGTAACTGTTTCCGTTAAAAAGAAAGATATAACTAATAGTATCGAGCAAGATGTTGTTCGTTTTGACAACGAGAGTGTAAAATTTGAAACTCTTACCGATCTACTTGATGACCCAGAATTCAAACGAATTATTATTTTTGGCGCTATGAAACACAGCGTGAAAAAGTTAGCTGAGCAACTTTCAAAAGGAGGTGTCTCCGCCGAATCAATCCATGGGAATAAAAGTCACTCGCAACGTCAGCAATCGCTTAAGAAATTTAAAAGTGGTAACGCGCGCGTATTAGTAGCAACCGATGTCGCCGCTCGTGGTATTCACGTTGACGGCGTAACACACGTTATTAACTACGATCTACCGGGTACTTTTGAAGACTATGTACACCGCATCGGGCGCACTGGTCGCGCTGCTTTAAAAGGAAAAGCACTTACATTTGTACAACAAAAAAACGTTCGTTAATTAGTAAAAACACCAAGGTAAAACCTTGGTGTTTTTACTAACTACTTTTTCTTTTTGTCTAAATCCAAGACTTCATCGATGCGAATTTGAGAAACAAACTCAGGGACGTGCGAAACAAGAATCATCGTTCCTTTATATTCATCGAGCGCTTTAGCGATTACGGGAATGTGACGAAAATTAATGTGGTTTGTAGGTTCGTCGAATATTAATAGTCCAGGTTGCATCAGCACGAGTCGTGCTAGTGCCACGAGTCCTTTCTGTCCTTCTGATAAATTCGCAATTTTTGTGTGAATAACCTCTTGCGTAAGTAAGAAGCCTGCTGCAGTTGCTCGCATGTCTTGCTCAATCTTTTTCTTCATAGCATCAAGTAAGCACTCGCTTACTGCTTGGTCAAAATCTAAGTTAGAGAAATCTTGGCGATAATATCCAATCTTAACCCCACTAGCTATTTGTTCGCCATCGGCATGCCCAGAAGCCAAAGATTCTAATAGTGTAGTTTTACCAATCCCGTTTGGTCCAATAATTTGCAAATGCTTTCCGCGTTTTAAAACTAAATCGCACGTAACATCTTTTGGTTCGTGGTCGCGAATAACTTTGTACGAAGTCAGTGTAAGAACATCAATAGGAATATCTTCCTGCACAGGAATAGTAAACCGGCGAATGGTCTTATCTTCACGCCGAACCTCAACTTTATTTTCTTCGTGCTCTGCTACTTTGTCGCGCATGCGCTTTGCAACCATACGCATCTGCCCACCTTTGTGAGCAAAAAAGTTTGCCTTTTCTTTATTCGCCAAAATTTCTTTTTCCAACTGTGCATTCTTCCGTTTTTCTTTTTCTACCTGAGCTGTAATTTCTTTTACAACATCATGGTAGTCACCGTTGAACAACTCCACTTTTCTCGTTTGCACACTAAGATACAACACCCCTTGCGTGAAAGCATTTAAAAATTCTGAGTCGTGAGAAATAACAATAACTGTTTTCTTATACTCTTTAAGAAAATCGGTAAGATGTTCAATCCCTTCGGTATCAAGGTTGTTAGTAGGCTCATCAAGCAAAAGCACATCCGGATTTTGTATCAATGCCGAAGCTAAAAGCAAACGTGCCTGTTGTCCTCCAGAAAAACTTTCAATTTTCCTATCTTTAAAATCTTTTGCTATAGATGCTTTTTTGGGAACGAGATTTACCACTTCTAGAACTGCATCGATTTTAGGATCAATATTGTATGTTTTTTCTGTAAAACATTTCTCAAAAAACTCTCGCATCGTAAGAGAAAGCTCCTCTCGTGAAATAACCTGCCTCGAAGTTGCAATGCTAGTGCGTGGCATTATGTTAATACTTCCTTCATTTGGTTCATATTCTCCAGTAACCAATCCAAAAAGAGTGCTCTTACCGGCGCCATTTTGACCCATAAGCGTAAGTTTGGCTCCGTGACGCACAGAAAAACTAGCCTCGATTAAAATAGGCTTATTTTCCTCGTGTCCATAGGTGACATCTTTAAATGTTATCAATCCTGCACTACGTGACATAAGACGAGATTTTACAACATTACTGCGGTTCTGTCGACACACTCAGGCACTAAAACTCGCGCATATACGCGCGAGTTTTAGTGCTACCTACTCAACAAGAACATCTACTCTTTGGGTGCCATTTCCCAATCTTTGTTGAACTTCTCCATCCACGCTTTTTTTTCTTTCTCGTTTGCTCCAGAAATAATTGCAGTATGCTTCTCCATATAATGCGGATACATTTGATCAAGAATTCCTTTTGAAGTTTCGCTTTCAAAAACTTCTTCACAGTCATAACATGTAATTTTTTTCATATTATTAATTTTACCCTATCATTCCCATCTTCGCCTACTGCGACCGAACTTTCTTGATTTCCTCATCAGAAAGATTCCGACCGTTTGCCCCGGGAAACATAAGTCGTGATTCGCTTTGCAGTGTATGACTAAGTCCTAACAGATGCCCTATTTCGTGTGCCGTAGCTCTAAAGTCGTCGACAGTCGTTATGTCAGCCACAAGACCAACGCTTGGAGAAAACGCGATTCCGTTTGGGCCAAGCAGGTCGTGCACATAAAAAATATTGAACGCGTTATCTTGTGGCGAAAGTGTTGCATATAGTGCTTCAAAATTTCCCACGGCAACAGCAGTCGCCACGTTCTTAGGGAGTACAGTTTCTTGTATCGAAACATCAAGAATTATTCCAGCCTGTCTCCAAATTTCTTTAGAATTCGCAAGAAGCAGTTCGAGCTCCGCACGATTTCTCGTAGTACTTACTGCTCCACTATCTTTAACAAGATGTGCGATTACTGGAACTCGGATACTGCTTGCTCCCTCAGCTTGGAATACTTTATTTTCACTACCTTTAGTTTTGACCTCCAATTCGAATATCCCAGACTCATTTTTGTTAGAATTCTCTGGAGAAGTTTTATAGAAAAATATCATGTCTTGTACTCCATCGCTGTCTCCCGCCACATCAAAACGCACCCTGAATTGCACATACTGCTGTCCTGTAGCCATCGCGTCACTAACAACCGAGGACACATCGCATTCATACATATCTTGTTGAGAACTGGCTAAAATACACGCAACTCCCTGCGCATCACGATTCCAAAGTTCTTTGGAAAATGTATCGTACGAAATACGCTCAACTACTAGATTTCCTAAATCGGTAAAAGGTGTACCTTTTACTGTCGCATTACGTGCGCGGAGAAACGCTGAGGACGTTTCGTTTCCTGAAATTCCTGATATATCGAATGCTAAAAACATCTGCACGCCATCGCCGTCTGGAAAGCCAGGGTTTAGATTGTCGCCGACAAAAAGCCCCGTGCCTGTTCCTGCAAAACCGCGTGGTGTGTGTCCTTCTAAACTACCTCCTTGGTTGGGTATAATAATTGCTGAACCACTCTGTTGTGAAGAACCAACTGAAATTTCAATAGTTTCATCTGATTGTAGAAAAACAATCGCAACATACGCTGCTACTGCGATAAGTAAAATCTTTACCAGCCAACTTTTCATAAGTCATTCATATTACTATGTTCTGTGCAGTATTTTAAGCTCGACGGACATTAACTTTTCTGTCCTAAAACTTCTTCGGCAAGGCGAACCATTTCTTCACTGTTGTCCATCGCATACTCAGGAACCGACCACCAGTTTTTTATGACCACGGGGTCTTTTTTGTCTTTGCGTGCATAAGTAAATTGTTTTGACCCTTCGCTTTTGTAACGCTCTTGCAACTTTGAATCTTTCACTTTGAAATACACTGTGTTGGAAAATAACACTCCTAGCTGTTGTCCGTCTACTTTCAGTAATACCCCTCCAAACATTCGCGCAGTTGTAAGGCCATTAAGTGGCTCGAGTAATTCCAACACGTACTCTTTAAATTCTTCTGTTGCACTCATATGCATTTGATTGTATCAAATAAAGTAAAAACCTCGCATAACGGTTAAGAGGTTTTAACATCTTAACCGTTATGCGATGGTTTGCTTACTGTGTGACTACGAAGTCCACAGCTTAGTGCCCGAAGAACCCCCGAGTTTCCGAGTCTGGAAGAGTCAGTAAAATAACATGGGCTTTTTCGCAAGCAATCGCAATCTCCTCATCGCGGATAGAGCCACTAGTTGCGAAAATGACAGAAACACCCGCTCGAGCGAGAGCCTCTGGCCCATCAGGAAATGGAAAGAAACTGTCGCTGTAAGCTATAGCTCCTTCGATTTCATGCCCATATGTATCGGCATACAGTAATGCAAGCTTGCACGCCATAACACGCGATCGCTGCCCCGTGCCAGCTCCAATGAGCATACTGTTCTTAGTTAGCACAATGGTATTGCTGTTGCTCGTGCTACCGATAGCCCATCCCAGAACGATATCTCTACTCTGTTGGAGGCTAAGCGAAATCTGCCAACTCTCGGGAAGTTTGAGAACAAACGGGTCCCCATCCTGAACGAGCATTCCTCCGCGGACTTGACGATAGCGCTCGGATGCATCGATACTGGCCTCACCAAGACCCTCATTCTTTAGATCTTCGTCCACGAATAGCCGACATCTTCCATTTGTGCGAATTAAATCGTTGACTGCGGCACTCGTGAATGCTGGCGCCACGACACCGTCAAGGATGCGCTTACTGTTTTTTGCCATCATGTGTTTCCGAAGAATGGACGTCCCTTCTTTTTTCAGCTTGAAATTTACAAGGACAATTCCCCCAGAGATAGCATCAGGATCTCCCTCAACTAGCTCCTGTAAGACTTCGTTTGAGTCATCTCCAATCGCCGCACCGCAGGCATTTCCATGCTTTACAGCAATAGCAATCAAGGGGACTATGCCAAAATTCACCTTGAAACCTGAACCGATTCTGGTCGCAGTTCCGAACAGGCGGTCGATATCAGTCACGTTAATGAAACTCGGTTCTGTCCCACTGATTTGGTTTAGGTTGACCACCGCAAAAGGAACAGGTTCCGAACCCTTAGGTACGAGTAAGTTTGCATTTCCTTGTCTACGATTTTCACCGTAGCAAAGACTCCAGTGTTTGTTCACTTCTCTCTCCTTCTATTCTGAGTTAGATGTATGACACTAAAATCAAAGTGCCTGCCTGAATATTATGCAAATCGTCGCAAAGCACAAGTGCCACAACCTTTTAAGTAAAACTAGCTTTACAACAAGGTCTTTTCTTTACAAAAGACCCTCAAGCGTCGTAGTGTATGTATTTATAAATTTTGGAATCGCGAACACCAACCCTATCAGTGGTAATACCACTGCGATAACGGTAACCCACATAACAACCAAGAAATATTTCCGTGTTTTCTCTACTGAGGTGTAAATGGCGTTTAATTTTGCATCTTGTACTTCTAGCTTAGCTTGTAGTTCTTGTTCCATATATACAGTGTATCAAACTTCCGGTTCACTTTTTTGTTTGTGTATATGTTTCCAAAATAAAGCAGTCAGTACTACTGAAAGAGGTAACAGGGTCGTCATCTGAACAATTGGTGATAAACCTACTTCAAGCCAGGGAATGATTGGCATCGCCTCAAGGTACGACCATGTTTGGAATGTCAGCGCTTTATACTCAACAAACAGCGCAATTCCAATCCCTATGCCTGCGAGTCCGATTACATCAAAAATATTCGGCGTTCGTATCCATGTAACATTTTTCTTAAAAAGTGAAGCGAGCAGCACGGCGCCGATAACATACATCACATCACCCGCAGTTGCCCATATACTCATTACAAAAACTCCGACGGTTTCTACCGCGTGCTCTCCATACAAACCCATGTGCGCCCATTCCCACGTAAAATTCAAAATTCCCGCAAAAACTGCCACCGTAAGTAGCAAAAACATATCTTGGGATGTTGCATACTTCATATTTTAAGTATAGCAAAGCTTCATATATTCTCGCTATTCAAACACGAGCTGCACTTCGATAACGTCGTCCCTTAAGATTCCTTCCTTTTGACGTACGCTCGCTTTAATAGGTAAGCCGTACGTTCCGTCCTTGTTTGGAAAGACAGACGTTTTCCATGTCGTGTCGCCCACTGTTACCGTCACTCGTATCGAGCCAAAGCCTCGGTG
>CAZPQI010000010.1:7196-23037 GCA_964589005.1 uncultured Candidatus Saccharibacteria bacterium
TCCATGTCGTGTCGCCCACTGTTACCGTCACTCGTATCGAGCCAAAGCCTCGGTGCACTTTTCCATATGTTTCCTTTATTGGCGACGTAGAGCGAGAGAAACGAGAAAGCGAGCAGCTTTCACATTTCCGAGCCGAGGAGCCAGCAAAGGTTCCAGGCCCGTTGTTTTTATACCTAAGAACCTTTATTTCCTTTGATACTTTTTTATCTAACGTTATGAAATACCACGAACCAGCTTCGCCTGGATACAGCCATACTTTTTCTTTTATTTTATACTTAGACTTCATGTACGAATAAGTTGTAACTTCCTACTCCTACTCATTTTTTTAATCTGTGCCTCACGAACTTGTGCCACACTTCTGTTTTTACATTTTTCAGTATATACAACCTCGCTCACTCTATGCGAACGCGTATAGTTTCCCCCTTTCCCTTCCTTATGCTCATCAAATCTACGTGCAACGTCGGTGGTAATGCCAGTGTATAAACTTTTGTCAGTGCATTTCAATATGTAAACAAAATACATGCTTCTAAATCGGCTTATGAAATAAAGAAACTGTTTTGCCCAATGGTATTCCCATAAAGTTTGCCCATGGATCCACAACTATAAAAGTATCACCAACTTTCACTAGTAAATATTGATGTATAAATTTTGTAAACAAGGCAACTTTAACCTGAACATCAGAGTCTTTGAATCTTCCACTTCTTACTAACATAGTCCGCAATATATAATTTTGCGCGTTACATGGTAGGAATCCAGGAGATTTTCCAAACGTATCTCCAAAAGCTCTCCAAAACATAGTAATAGTTTCTGCATGTCCGCCAGTATATTTGGTAGTTATATAATCGTACGCAAGTTTTAAAAATTCACTATCATCTTTTGCCGATGAATTTAACTGCGCAATTTTATCTTGTAGCTCAACCGGAATTTCTTTAGGTAATTTAGATTTTCTAAATCCAAGATGTGGAACTATCAAACGCAAACCAACCCAATTAACTAAAATGTAGCCACCAACGATATAAAGTAGTATTTCCATGTACGTGAACTACTTAATATCCGAATATAAATCGAACATCGCCTTAATTCCCGCTAAGTTTTTCTCCCATTCAATCACTTCATGAGTTTCTAGTTCAACTATTACTGCCGCCATGCCCTCGGTTGAAAGCCAGTCAGCTATATCTCCAGTAACCTCGTAGTATGGGTACTCTTCGTAACGCGGATACCCTGACGCTTCACTGTAAGAGTCTAGGAGTGCAATAGTGCTCGGTAGTGGGTCGCCCTCGCATAAAGACGCATATACACCTTTGCTTGCACTATGATAAAACACCGCTGCTTCGGGTTGTTCTTTTAAGAAAAAATCTCGTAGTGCAATCGATTCTGGTTCCGAGAACACTGTGTCTCCCGCACCTACAACATTATCTCTCCACAGAGCTTCACTTTGCCATTTACACGCAAAGTTTCGGTTTAAATCCACGCCGTTTGCGTTAAAACGACCAGCAACTACTGGGTCGCTAATCTCAAGCTCATCGGCGTAATCAAATTTAGGTGCATCATCAACTTTGAAACGCTCCGACGTGCCGACTACTTTTGCCAAACCATCAGGGTTTGCAACAGGAATTACTATTACACTTATATCTTTTGGTATCTTCCCAAAATTCTCTTTAAGATAATCAATTAGCGTGTAACTCAAAAGAGCCGAGTTCCACTCGTATCCTCCGTGCATCGCTCCAACGTATACTAATTTTTTCGCTCCGTCACCAAATCGATACGCTTGAATATCTCGCCCCTCAACTGAAGTTCCTATAACTTCGTATATTTGTTCATCAGGAGTATCTGCGGTTATTTCGGTCGTTATTTCTGTTTCTGTGTCCTGTTCTGACTCAGAAGAGTTTCCATATGTAAGTAAAAAATATACTCCGCCACCTACTAAAAATAAAATTATTGCTCCAGTTAAGATTTTTTTCATAAGCCAATTGTACCAAAAAATACTTGGTTTCTAAATATTGACAGAACTTAAAAATATTCGAATCGCTATTCTAATTAATTACAATTGAGATTTATCGTGTACTTGAAACTGCTGGTGCAAAAAACGTAAGATTTGATATGACTATGTTGAAACGAATCTCCTGTACAGGGGTCCATTCGGGGTAAATATACATTACCGAAAATTCCTTCCCCCCGTACACGGTCCATGCAGATCCTACACCCGGCGCAGTGAGAGTTCGCTTAAAAAACGACACCTGATTTTTAAACGAAGTTTGCTGAATAACGCCTTTCGTAAGCGGATTCTTAGTGTAATAATCCATTTTTATATTTACATATTCCTGGGCAGTCGTATTTTCGGATTCAGGACCAGCAACCCATGATGAATCGAACCTAATAATTATAATTTCTCCTTTGGGATCTTTCTCGGGTTCTGATTTATAATCAGGTGACGTAAGAATGATTCTCTCTGTTCCATTCGGTACTTTTTTATATTCTGCTTTCCACAGATTTGGGTAATTAAAACTCACCCCCATCTCCTTTGACACGAATGATTGTTTATCGATTTCGGTATTTCTATACGTAGACTTAACTCCAGTGTCAGTTTTCCCTTTTGGTTCTTGTTTTTTCGCAGCTTTATCGGGGATGTTTTTTTGTACGGGAATCTCCTTAGGCAACTCCCCTACAATATCTTCCGTATTGTCCACGTACTCATCTTGTTGCAACGCTTTTGGTTGAGAGAGTATTTCACTCACAGATTTGTCACCGCCGAACGAGGCGACACCCACTGCAATAATAGCGACCACGACGAGCGCGGCAATTGTGTAAAGAATTTTCACTAGTGAAGTATAGCAAACATACGATGCTGTCGGACTTGGACGAAATCGAAAACATCAAAAATCTACACAATAACCTACTTAGATGATTCTTCCTGAATTCATTACCTATGTTTTACTTCCTGATGTTTTAAAAAATATAAAGAGCAAAAATGAGAGTAAGCGGATAAGGCAAGGAGACTAGTATTTTCGTTAGAAGAGATATATGTTTACCATTCCTAGATTTGTACAACACTTCCCAAACCAGAATCGAACTTACTAATGCAGGAGCTGCTCCAAAAAATAAAATAGGAAGTGCGTATACGAGTCTTGCATCGTGTGAAAATGCAAAAAAACCGAGAGTAAAAATACCGGTTGCAGCAATAATTGCTATCATAATAAGCACATGAAGTATTGCCCCGATAATACCCAGTAGCCGAGTAGAGGAGTGGTTATCTTTTATCTTATTTAGCTCTGACATCATAAAGACGTAGTAATCGCCACTGTAGTATATCAAAGTTTGAGCACCAAACCTCACAACAAAGCGTTAATCTGTAAATACGGGCAAATGTACTCCTATGGTGTTTTTTGCTGTCGGACTTGGACTCGGCGTCAAGTTACTAAGCTCGTGCGCTCGCTAAGTACTTCCTACCCGGGCTCGGTCGCCCCTTCCTTACACTTCGCTTCAGGTGGGGACTCACGACCTGCGCCTTTCTCGTGCAATCTCTACAGAATAACAAAAGACCCCGGTGTTACACACTAAGGTCTTTTGTTATTTGCTGTCGGACTTGGACTCGAACCAAGATGGCTGGTACCAGAAACCAGAATCCTACCATTAGATGATCCGACAATACACAAACGCACCTAAAAAACGGTGCGCTTTGTATATTACACGCTTTTCATAAAGAGGTATAGTTACCACTCCATCCGCTCACCTTTAAACCAAAATTTTCCAGATTCAGTATCCTTCTGACTAAAATCGTAAATATACTGTGCCGATTCTTCGGGGGTTATCTCTGCATCATTTCCTCCCATCTCAGTCTTAACCCACCCGGGATGCACCGAAGAAACTGTTATATTTTCTTTCGCCAATCGCTTGGCCAGCGTAACCGTAAACATATTTAGCGCTGTCTTTGAAATCTTATATCCTGGGTATCGAGTACTTGTTACTTCTCTATTAAATTGCCCTGCGCTAGAAGCTATGTTAAATATTTTTCCTCCTTGCTTAATAAAAGGAAGCATATGTTGAGTGAAATTTATTGTTCCAAATAGATTAACTTCAAAAGTGTCGCGCATTCTTTGTATATCAACGCTATCGTCCTCTTCTTTATCAAGTAATACTCCTGCGTTGTTTATTAGCAAGTCTATATCAATACTTTCTTTTTCCAAAAAGTTAGCGACATCTGAAATTTCTTCCTGATTGGTAATATCTAATCTTAAGACTGTTAGATTTTCATGCGAATAATCTAGTTCGCCATCAAGAGATGTGCCCAGTACCCTGTACCCTTCGTCCAAAAACTTTTGAGCCAGAGCCTTTCCGATACCTCTACTAATTCCAGTAATGAAAATGATTTTCATATACTCCATATTAACCCTTGGTGAAAGAAAATCCACATGGTGCAAGCACATTGCTCTGTGCTTCTTCTCTGTTATTCTTCTCTAGTGACACAATTAAAGATCCTCACATGGAACCTTGGCTTCGGTGCTATGGGCGCAAACGCCGAAGTTTCTTTCGAAGGAGGCAGGCATTTAATACCATCAAGTGGTGGAGATATTTGTCGAAACATTATTGGTATACAAAATACACTCACTGATTCCCAGGCTGACGTATATTTACTACAAGAACTCTCGAGTGGCAGTATCCTAAACAGATGGCACAATATTCGTCGTGCAATACACAATGCACTCCCCGAGCACTCACGCTCTTCGGTTTCTAACTTTTCTCTTCCACTATATTTTGATTTTTTACGAAACGAACACGGCATGGGTACGTATGTAAAAAAACCACTCACCATAGACAGGCGTCACACAAAATTATTTAAAAACAGTGAACGATACTACAGAATATTCCCTCGTTTAGATTTTGCACTTACCTCGACGGTAAAAGTCAAAGGAAAGAAAGCATTGGCGCTTGTAAATACGCATCTTTCATCTTTTGATACATATGGTGCTATGCGTATCTCCCAATTTCTAGAGCTCATGGAATACGTAAAAAAACTCTCGAAACATGGCTATGCGGTGGTTATAGGCGCAGACTGGAATATGAACTCGGGTAAATATAATTTCGTAGGCGAAGATGAAAACCAATACCATAGCCAGATACACGACTTTCCCACACATTTATTACCACACGGTTGGACTACTCACTTCACCCATGATGTACCCACAGTTCGAGCCGGTAATCGCCCCTACACAAACGGAAAGTCGACAACAGCTACAATAGATGGATTTATTTGCTCACCCGAAATACAAGTAGAGAACATAAAAACCTTCGATTTACAGTTTGAGCACTCAGACCACAACCCCGTCGAGATGATTATTTCATACTAAATTATACTCATCGACACCGATAAAAAAATAACGAGTGTTATTTATACCTACGTACTTTCGTCGAGTGCGTCTTTTATACCTTCCACTCCTTTTTTATTTTTTAAAGACCGCCATACTTTTAGTAGCGTATCAAAAATAACAGGCACTTCGAGATAATCGATAAGAATGGCCACCCACGCAGCCCAAGGAGCGAGTATTGTACTTCCTTGGGCACTGAAAATTTCTACAACAAATTCATCTGTTATCCAAAAAATATGGAGCCATTGCGAATGCAGTAACGTAAGCATAATAATTGCATTCCACTTTGCGCCTCGGCGCCACGCGTCAATATATACAAGAGTCATAGTGAAAATCGCAGGAATTTCAGTGAAATCTACAAAAACTATAAGTGTTTCCCAAATACCGCTGAATTCAAACAATGGTGCTCCGAGAGAGCGTATGGCTACCACCTCACCACCAAGCCAAAAAAGATGCACCATCTGCAACAAAAAAAGCCCTAAGGCAATACTTATGTTTAAAGTATAGTTGCGCTCGTACCACGCCCAAAATGCATTAACTGTATTCTTCGCCATAGTAGAGAGTATCTATTTTTTCAAACACGCTTTTGCAAACGCAGTGAACAACGGGTGTGGCGCTAATGGTCGCGCTTGAAGTTCAGGGTGAAATTGTGTTCCAAGAAAAAATGGATGTTCTTTTTTCGACAGTTCAACAATTTCCATAAGCTTCTTGTCTGGCGACACTCCAGAAAATACGAGTCCTGCATCTTCTAATTGTTCAATGTATTGAGGATTTACTTCGTAACGATGACGATGGCGCTCCTCTACCTTACTAGCCCCGTATGCGCTCTGGGCAATGGTTCCCTTTTTCAAATCTGCCGGGTACACACCTAAGCGCATTGTGCCACCATAATTGTTGTTACGCATTTTTTCTTTTTGATCTTCCATAATGTCTATAACAAGATGCTTACCACTTTTGCTCATTTCTCGCGTCGTCGCATCTTTCAACCCTAGTACGTTACGTGCGTATTCTACAATTGCCAACTGCATACCGTAGCAAAGCCCGAGATACGGAATCTTATTTTCTCGTATGTATTTTAATGCTTTAATTTTTCCTTCTATGCCTGTTGTCCCAAATCCTCCAGGAATAATAACCCCGTCAAACTTTTTAAGCTCAGAAACTTTTCTTTTACCAGATTCAAAATCTCCCGAAGAAATCCACGTAAGTTTTGGCTTCGCTCCAAGGCTGTAGGCTGAAAATTTGATAGCTTCAATGACAGAAATATACGCATCAGATAATACAAAGTCACCGGTGTTAAAATATTTTCCAATCACTGCAATGTTCACCTCTTTTGTTGGACTGTGCACTTTTTTTGCAAACGCTGCCCATTCTTTCATTGTATTCTTTGTCTTTTTCTTTTTGAGCTTCAGCTCAGAGAGAATAAGGCCCGACAGGTTGTCTTTTTCAAAATTCAAAGGTACGTCGTAAATGCTATCGATATCTGGGGCAGAAATAACGTGGCTTGGCTTGATTGCGCAAGATCTTGCAATTTTCTCCTTACGCCTACCGTCAAGTGGCTCTGGTGAGCGACCAATAATAAAATCGGGTTGAATACCGTATGAATTTAATTGTCGAATGGCATTTTGTGTAGGTCTAGTTTTCATTTCCCCTATAGTTCCGGGCACTGGCAAATACGACACAAGTATAAATACAACATCGTCAGAATGATCCATATGCATCACACGTGCAGCATCCATAAATAGTGCATTTTGGAAATCGCCAATCGTACCACCAATTTCTATAACACTTATTTCCGATCCGTTAACGTCTGCTGCCTTTTCGTATCTACTTCGAATCTCGTCTCTAACATGTGGAATGGCTTCGACAAATTTGCCTTCGTAGCCAAGATTTCGCTCTCGCTCAATTACATCACGATACACCATACCGCTAGTCATATAGTTCTCATCTGGCAAACTTCTATTTAAAAATCGCTCGTAGTTACCCATGTCTTGATCCGTTTCTAAGCCACTTCGCAACACAAAACATTCTCCGTGCTCAGTAGGATTCATTGTTCCCGCATCTACATTAAGATACGGATCAACTTTCATTAAATTAACTTTATACCCCTGAGCTTGAAGCAATTTACCAATTGAGGCCGTCGCAATACCCTTGCCGACTCCCGACATTACTCCTCCTATAACGAAAATATATTTATGTCCTTTTTTTGCCATGCGCGCTGAATGTTAAGAGTCTATTGTAATCTTCAAGCATTGCAAGTAACTACACATGTAAGTAACGTCGAACTGCTATGAAACTAGAAAGTCCGCCTAAAATTACACCCATACCTACCAATACAAAGAAGAGCCACCCTATGTTGTTTCCATAATACGAGAGCACGTTAAATGATCCCAAAAATGCTTGCGAGGCTGGGCCAAGCCACACAGCAATTGGGTATAATGCGAATAATGCAAATAATCCTGCTGAGAAACCATATAAAGAACCCTCAATAACAAACGGTCCTTGAATATACCAGTCCGACGCTCCCACCAATTGCATCACATCAATCTCTTCTTTCGATGTATAAATGGCTAACCGAACTGTATTAAACACAATAAGTATAGAAGCAAATATTAAGAATACAGTTACAAAAAACCCAAGTCTGTCTGCGGCGTTAATTATGTCTGATAATTTTTCGATGGCTGCTTTGTTTTGAAAGTAGTTTATTTTTTCTATAATCTGTGTAGTCCCTCCTATTGCCGTTTCATTATCAAGAAAGTTCGCGATACCTTCATACTGGCTCGTTTCTTTTGCGCGTACAGCAAGCGAAGCTCCTAGAGGATTTTCATCGAGTTCCTCTAGGGCTTGTAGCGTGAGCTGATCGTCTTTGTGACGTTCCTTAAAATCACTCAATGCTTCTTCGCGCGTAACATACGTAACCTCAGCTACTTCGGGCAACTCTACTACTAAATCGCGCAAGGCAAGAATGTCTTGCTCAGGCGCATCAGTTAAAAAATATACATTGATATCTACTTTGTTTTGCAATTGCACAAGAGTTGCATCAAGCGCGGCTCCTGCCATCATAATAGAACCGATCACAAATAGCATAATTGCCATAACAAAAACTGTCGCAATTGATACAAATCCATTACGCAAAAAACCTATGAAGCCTGATCGAGATATTCTTTTTATATTTGTAAGAAATGCCATTTTAAAAATATCATTATACTACAAGACGTAGTGCCCGCTTTCATCGTCGCGCGCAACACGACCTTCGTCCATGGTGATTACTCGTTTTCCTAACGAATCAATAACCCCTTTGTTGTGTGTGGTTAAAATTACCGTTGTTCCGAGATCGTTAATCTTTTTCAAAATCTGGACGATTTCGTATGTACTAATTGGGTCGAGGTTTCCCGTTGGTTCATCTGCAACTACTACATCTGGCTGGTTTACAATTGCGCGTGCAATAGCAACGCGCTGCTGCTCACCACCTGATAGCTCGTGCGGAAAACTATCCATTTTTTCAGAGAGATCCACAAGATCGAGTACATGCGGCACATCTGCAATAATATCTTCATCGTGCGCTCCTGCCGCCTCCATAGCAAACGCAATGTTTTCGTACACCGTTTTGGTTGGAAGCAACCTAAAATCTTGAAATACCGTTCCAATTTTCCGTCGCAAATTATTTAAATCGTGTTTTCCAAGGCTCGCAATATTGTTTGACTCAAAAAATACCGTTCCTTCGCTTGGTAGTTCTTCAGCAAAAATCATTTTGATGAGTGTAGTTTTACCAGCTCCTGAGTGTCCCACAATAGAAACAAACTCCCCCGATTCGATGGTTAGTGTTACATCGTCCAGTGCGGCTGGACCTCCATTGTAAAATTTCGTAACTTTATCGAAGTAAATCATTTGTTAGGTTGTGGGTTGTAGGTTGTAGGTTGTAGAAAAATTCGCTTCGCGATTTTTTCTATTTCTGACGACTTGCTTCCACAAAGAGTATTATACATCGTGAACTTGTATGCTCAAATCATCTGTCCATTTAAAATAACTTAAAATAACCTACAAGTTAACTGCTAGATTATTACTGTTTTGTAAATATGGATAAATCTCCGTTAAGTACAGCGTCAACATTAGACGTTTCTACACCTGTACGGTGGTCTTTAATTTTTTTGTATGGATGCAATACGTACGAACGTATTTGACTTCCCCATTCTATTTTTGTGTCGGCTGAGATAGAAAGGCCTTGTTCTTCTTTTTTGCGATCTTCTTCTTTCTTTTTGTAAAGTTTTCCCAGCAAAATTTCCATAGCTTTTTCACGATTCCTATCTTGGCTCCGTTCAGCTGTGCATTTCACTGCTATTCCTGTTGGCTTGTGGGTAATACGCACGGCCGTTTCAACTTTGTTTACATTTTGCCCGCCGGCGCCACCAGAGCGCGCAAAATTTATTTCAAGATCAGCATCACTAAGTTCCACAGCATCCATTTCTGGCAACTGTGGCACCACTTCAACAAGAGAAAAACTTGTTTGTCTTTTGCCTTGCGCGTTAAATGGACTAATGCGTACTAAGCGGTGTACTCCTGATTCATTTTTTAGTATACCGTAGGCGCCTTTACCTTTAACCTCAATTGATATACTTCTATATCCCGCTGAACTTACATTTTCATCGAGAATTGTTGCTTTCCACCCCTTGTTTTCAATAAACTTCCGGTACATTTGAAAAAGCATAGATGAGAAATCTTCTGCATCGTCGCCTCCTGCACCTGAAAGAATACTTAAGATGGCGGGTCCTTTATCATATTTACCCAATCCTTCTTTTACGTCTTTAAGTTCTTGCAATTCCTTGATGAGATTTTGAGCTTTCGCCGCGTCATTCCAAAAATCCACCGCATTCATTAGGTTTTCAATTTCTTTGATTCTTTCTTCTGATTTTTCCATGAGCCACCGAGAGGAATTGAACCCCTGACCCCAGCTTTACGAGAGCTGTGCTCTACCAACTGAGCTACGGTGGCATATTATATATCTTGAGCCAGGGACGAGATTCGAACTCGTGACCCCTTCCTTACCATGGAAGTGCTCTACCAACTGAGCTACCCCGGCTTGTGTTACCAAGCTGTCCTCAGCTTGCGCCTTTATAGTACAAGGTTTGCTTTTGAGCGCAAACAAAATTGGTGAACAGTACGCTACACCTTTCAATTACGTCAAATTAGTATATGCTCTCTAAGTATGCAGGAAAGAAATACAGACTACGATGTCATAGTAATTGGCGGAGGTGCATCAGGAATGATGTGTGCCGGTATTGTGGCGCAAAGCGGAAAGCGCGTACTTCTGTTAGAAAAAAATAAATCACTCGGTAAAAAGCTCTCTATTAGTGGTGGTGGGCGTTGTAATATTACGAATGCAGAATTTGATGTTCGAAAATTTCTTTCGCATTTTCCTGAATCAAGTAAATTTCTTCATTCACCTTTTTCAAAGTTTTCCGCAAAAGACACATTCGATTTCTTCGAAAAAAATGGGTTGCCGTTGGTAACTGAGGAGCGAAAAAGGGCTTTCCCAAAGTCGCAAAGTGCACCTGATGTAGTAGCGACTTTACAACGCATCCTTACTTCTAATAACGTAGAAATTCAAACAAACGTGCAGGTTCGCTCTATAGACAAAAAAGACGGGGTGGTAACGGGCGTCACGCTCGGCGGTAAAACGAAATATACCTCTACGTATGTGGTTCTTGCCACTGGTGGTACAGCCGCACCTGAAACAGGTTCGACTGGTGATGGATTTCGTATGCTGCGAGTGCTTGGTCACTCGGTAGCAGATGCAAACCCCAATGTTGTGCCACTTAAAACTAACGCATCATGGGTACACCGACTTTCGGGAGTGTCGTGCTCTTTTATGGAAATTGCATTCAGCCAACAAGGTCAAACTAAATTAAAGAAGAAAGGAAAAATACTCTTTACTCACTTTGGAGTTTCTGGTCCTCTCATTCTTAACTCATCGTACGAAGTGAACCAACTTCTCGCGCGCGGGCCAGTGCACGCATCAGTTAATTTATTCCCCGACACCAACGAGGGTGATCTAGATAAACGCTTAGTTAAACTTTTTGATAAAAATAAAAACAAGAAACTGCGCAATGTACTTCCAGAATTACTCCAAAAAAAACTCGCACATGCGGTAATTCATCTTACCAACCCTGCACTTGGTGAAGTAAGTGTACATTCGATAACTAAAGATGAACGTAAGGATTTAGTGAAGACTACACAAGCTCTTGGTTTCAACATAACCGGAACCATGGGATTTAACCGTGCGGTTATTGCTGATGGAGGAGCTGCTCTGGAGGAAGTCGACTTTTCGAATATGGCTTCCCGAAAACTTCCTAATCTATACTTACTCGGTGACATTCTAAATATTAATCGCCCCTCAGGTGGCTATTCACTACAATTATGTTGGACCACGGCGTGGGTCGCAGCAAAGGACATTGTTGAGCGTCTAAGGTAAATAAAAGTCGTATCAGAGTGTGGTGAAAATCCGCTAGAACTTTTCTAGTCTTACAAAGTCCTCAATGCTATACTATCTGAATAATGGCTTATCAACGAGACAGGAGGACAGTTCTAGCTGAAATAAATAAAGGGAATGGATTTAAAGTTAATCTTCCTGAAAAACTTAGTGACACTTTTTCAATTGCTTATCTCACATTGGAGAATGCTCGTGACCCGGTAGAATCAAATAAAGTAACATTGCTCAATAAAGGTCACGCTGCGCTTTACATAATAACAAAAGGCGCAATTACAATTCGACTTCATGAAAACGATATATGGATGACGGAAGTTCTGGAGACAGATGAAAGTATCTACGTAACCGAGGGAACATTCTTTGAGATTAGTGGGACCGGAAACATAACACTCATTAACTTCCCCGCCCATTCTGAACAAACTTATTCGCATCCAAATAAACCATAACACAGTCGCTGCAATAATTTTTATTAAAAAACGAACGACGGGACTTGGTCGCCACTGCTAAGTATCTTGTTCGTGCTTCGCACTCCAACATACTAAGCGACGCGACCCCGCCGCTTCTGACAAGCCCTCGTCGTACCTCCTCGTCTTGTATACCAGAAGCTCTCTTCAAGTCCAGAGTTTCCGGTAAAACACAAGAAACCCAACGCTAATCGCGTTAGGTCTCTGTGTTTTATGCGGGAACGACGGGACTTGAACCCGCGACCTTCCGCGTGACAAGCGGACGCTCCACCGGCTGAGCTACGTCCCCATTACTTTATTACTTCCTTCACGGGGTATAAAATTTGAATTGCTTTCTCAAACACATTTCGTTTACGTTTGAGCTGCAATCCAGCGTGAGCATTATTATACATGAGCCTATATAAAGCAATACTATCACGATGACTCAAGACTAATTCATAACCACGTTCCTTTTCATAAAGACAGCCACCCTTAACTTTATATTTCTTTAGTGTTGTATGCAAAATTTTTAAAAAAGATTCTGACCCAGAAGTGAATCGAGACTGAAATACCCAACGCATCTTTCTTCTATCCTTCGCAAAATGTTCTCTAAAGTAAACACATCCATCTCCGTCAAAATAACCACGAACAAAATCTGCCAAATATTTTGACGGAACCCTAGGGAAGTAAAGTGACTTACTTTTAGCAGGTGTCATACCTAACTTTAGCAAGTCCTCGAACATATCCTTGCTACCTATCTGTAAACGATACACTAGTTTATGTGTTCTTTTCTTTACGATACGTCTACCAACTTTATGATTTGAGTTGAGTAAGGCACGCACTAATTCTATTAAGTATTTATCAGTACTATTAAATTCCAAATAGTAAGCCCCTCTATTATTGTAAGTCATTCCACCATCAGCGGCGAAATAACCCAACACATATGCCATTTCAGATGACCACGCCTTAAAAAAATCTTTATTCACCTTGCGGAGTACGTAGCCCATACATATATTGTATCACATGACAGGTTATACATATAACCATATATAATACATAAACAAAAACGCTCCACAATGGAGCGTTTTTGTTTTGAGCACACTTCCTAACGCTTACGGCGTGTGGTCTTCTTTTTTGCAGCTTTTCGCTTAACCGTCTTCTTTTTCTTTGCAGCAGGCTTTCGCTTTGCTACTTTTCGCTTAGCTGGCTTTCGCTTTGCTACACGTTTCTTTGCAGCAGGCTTTCGCTTGGCCACTCGCTTTTTTGCAGCAGGCTTTCGCTTTGCTGTTGTTTTGCGCTTTGCGGGCTTTCGCTTTGCAGCTTTCTTTTTTGTTGCCATAATTTTTGTATGTATGGTTGAGGAGTTGTAATGTGCTCGACCTAAATAAAGTATACCGTGTAAAAACTTTTTGCACGCAAAGTAAACACAAAGGTGTGCACAAGTGTGCATAACTTTCATTCTCTAATTCTGCAGAATATGAGAGTATATATGTATGAGGAGTGTACACAAAATTGAAATAGTAGCAAAAGGAGTTGCAAATAGGCATCGTGTCACAATCCTTTTTCTTCTTGCGAAAAATGATGAACTGGATTTGGCAATGATTAGTGAGCGTTTGGAAGTTGGTTATAAAACAACTTCAGAGCATCTGCGCAAAATGTACTTAGCGGGACTTATATCAAAAGAATACGAGGGCAACTATGTGCTGCACTCACTTACATCTCGTGGTAAAAAGTTGAGTATGTTTTTATCTAAACTTACCTAAGTTTTGTGTCGACGGGAGGATTTCGCTCCAGTCACTAAATATAATTTGCGTGCTGAATTCTACTAAGGCTTCGCCCCTGTTTACTTATGAGTCGCAACAAATTAGTAGAACAGGAAGTGCCCACGGGGTGCAGCCCGAGCTTCGCCCCTGCGTACTTCTGAACGAAGTGAATTAGTAGCGCAGGAAGTACTCATCGGGGTGGCCGCTTACTCGTGCCTAGGCACGCGCGACTGCGCTTTTCAAATCCTTCGAATGCATCTTATATAACAAAAACTTGTACAGAAACTGTACAAGTTTTTGTTATATTTGTGTCGACGGGAGGATTTGAACCTCCGACCTCCGCTTTATGAGTGCGGCGCTACTAACCAACTGAGCTACGCCGACATTATTGTTTGCACGCATTAATTAGACCTAGTATTTTATACTTCAATGTAGAACTGCGTCGAATGCGCAACGCTAATATACCATAGTACGAATTGTAATTCTCATATTTTTTCTTTGGACGACTTTTAAGAAATATAATTTGTAAAAACTGCTTTTTTGGTATTTTAAGTGTAGATACCCAATAGTCCATTATTTTCTCTTCTCTCTGCCTGTGTACTTCCGATATATAAATATACGGACGAAAATCCTTTGTTTTAATTCCAAATACTTCCTTAAACCATTTAATTGAAACCCTTATTACTTCTGGATCTGAATTTACCATAGACGCAGGACTCCCTCGCTCACCTTTTACACCCTCACCCCAGTACAGTCCTATCCCAAGCATCAGCAAATCTCTCTTAGTAAGTTTTCCTATTTCGTCTTCTGCCCAAATATTATGTTCGATAATTACCTTAAGTCGCTTTTCTTTATTCATGCGTGCCCCTTTCATTCTTCCTACATAACCACCTTTCAACCTAGACTTCTCCAGCACTTCCTTTTGAGCACTTGTTAGAACAATATCGTCACACCACAAGCTCACAGAACCCTTAGATACACCTAATTGAGTTGCTATTTTATTTATACTAATACCCTTTCGTCTTAGAGTTCGTGCTTTTGCTTTTTCAACAACTTTAGCCACTAGTTATATAATAACATATATCGGTGATTCACTATAACTCGCATAGTGGAAAAATATTATAGCCCTAATATATCGTGCTTTAGTTCTTGAATACCATTCGGTAGTAGTTGTGCACGTAGAATCGGAGCTATAATTTCTTTGTCACGAAAGTCCTCAAAAGAAACGACGCGAAGAAACTCATCAAAAGTAACTTCTCGTAATTGTATTTTCTCTCCCGAATCAAGCTCTGGACTGCTAACCAACTGAACTTCGTGGGCTACGAAAGTGTAAACAGCCCAGTCCACCTTCCCGCCAGGTTGCTCTGAACGCCAAAGTTTAAATGTATTTGACTCATACCCAGACTCTTCCTTAAGTTCACGCCGTGCAGCATCTAGTGGATGCTCTCCTGGATCAATCCGTCCACCTGGTAGAGACAAGAACGGAGCGTCCATACCAGGTTGCTCTTGTTCCGTTAGTATAATTTTACGGTCAGATGTTATGGGAATTACTTGCACCGTATCTAAACGTTTCACTTTTTCGAAAATGCTTGTAGTTCCATCGAACATTTCTTGTTTCCATTGATACACGTCGAACAGCACTCCAGAAAATACTTTTTTGGCACCTGAAGGCATTTCTTGATGTGACGAAGGGCGCTTAATTTCCATACAAAATGCATCTTAACACAAAAACACCGCGCCAATTGGCGCGGTGTTTTTGTGTTACTTGTTGCGGGGGCCGGAATTGGCGTC
>CAZPQI010000011.1:0-11606 GCA_964589005.1 uncultured Candidatus Saccharibacteria bacterium
TTAGACTTTAGTCATTAGTGTTTCCTAACGACTAGTGCCTAATGTCTAGAGCATCACATGCAATGTGATGCGACCGCGCGACTACCCAACACGAGCCCAGGTATTATATATCAATTAGAAAGGCTTGACAAGAGTCCAATATTTGTGTATATTACAGTGCAGTAGCGTTTCGAATATAGCGCAGGCTGCCAGCAGCACGATTAATGCACTATGTGGGCAAAACTCCTGCCTCTAGCTATGAAGTGAGGTATAGGTTATGACATAGTAAAAACTGGTGGAACTCAGCATAAAACATGCCTGGCGTCATCGCACTCATTTTCAATGAGGGCGATGACGCCATTTCTTTTGCCTACTTTTTCCAATCGGTAATTAAAATTCCCTTACCGCGCTTTATAACGACAACTTTTTGTTTGTTACGCCATTTTAACTCACGAACAATTTCGATTGGAATTGTAATTGTAATACTCTTCCCTCTTCCTGTTCGAGTAAGCTTTCGAATATTTCTGTTTTCTAGTTTTCTTCTTGCCATAGCGTAAGTGTACCAGACTAGTGAAGGAGTTAATCCAAGAGTTAACTCCTTCACAATTAATACTCCGTCTTCAACTTGCTTTTCTTTTCAAATCTTTCTATCGCTAACTTAATTAATCTTGTTATTAGTTCCATATATGGAACTCCACTTTCTTTCCACAACATAGGGTACATACTTATTGAAGTAAACCCCGGCATTGTATTTATTTCATTCAAAACAAAGCTTCCGTCTTTTTTTAGAAAGAAATCAACACGCGCTAATCCTTCACACGCGAGAGTTTTAAATACTTTCACTGCCAGTTTTTGCACGTCTTCTACTTCTTTCTCGGATAACTTGGCTGGAATCTGAAGAGTCGCTCCATTTTCATCTACATATTTCGTTTCGTATGAATAAAACTCATCATGGACTATTACTTCACCCGGAATCGACGCTTCTGGATATTCGTTACCCAACACTGCACATTCTATTTCCCGTCCATCAATAAACTCTTCAATAATAACTTTTGTATCATATTTAAAGGCATCCTTTAATGCTTTTTTAAATTCTTCTTCGTTTGTGCTTTTGTTAACGCCCACCGACGAACCCATATTCGCAGGTTTGATAAAAAGTGGATTACCAAGTTTGTTAACAATATCTTCGTATGAATACTCTTCTCCTATATTCACTACGAAAAAATCTGCTATTGGTACTCCCGCATCGCGCAAGAGTCTTTTCATAATATCTTTGTCCATACCAACTGCAGAACCAAGAACATCAGCACCAACAAAAGGAATGTTGGCCAACTTTAAAAGCCCTTGCACTGTACCATCTTCTCCAAACGGACCATGTAAAATAGGAAATACCACATCCACAGAATTGGAAATCTCAGAATTAGACAAATTGGATAACTCACCTTCACTTTGGGGAATAAGAGCCACAGAATCTGAAGATTGGTTTAGTTTAATTAATTTAGGGTCTCCACTGTTTAGAAGAAACTCCGATTGGTCGCTGAGTAACCACTTCCCTTTTTTAGTAACTCCAATTAAAGTCACGTCAAAAATCTTCTTATCTATAGCGTCAACTACATTTTTTGCAGACTGTAAAGAGACTTCGTGCTCTGCCGACTTTCCCCCAAACAATATACCTACTCTAATTTTCTTTCCCATACATCGACTATAGCTTACTCAGTGCAATTCCTCTACCTGCATAATATTTTAGAAATTTTTTCACTGGAATTCTATGATCTTCTTGAGTATTAAGGCTCACAAAACCAGATGGATTATGTATAGTTATGGTATCTTCTGATGTATCGTATCCAGTTACAAGAACAAGATGTCCTCCTTTTTTATGCGTGTGTGCAGTTTCGTATTCGCGAATATTTGGATTTACAGAAACTATTACTAGCTTTCCATCTGAAATTAACTGGCTCAACCCCCTTATACCGAGACGCGTATACACCTTTACATTTATGCCGTATTTCTTAATCCAACTAGCAAACTCCTTGTATCTCATATCTGATATTTCACCATTCTCTTTTTTGTACACACCATAAGTCATTGCTTCTTTTGCAAGATAAACTATTCCTTTATCACTTTTTTTTAAATGTCTAAGAACCATAGAAGCACACGCCATGCCACATATAGTTAATACCCACTCTGCGTATTCTTCGGGAGACTCTGCTCCAGTATTCTGCCAATTTGGGTCTCTGATTTTATCTATATTATCCTTAAGAATTTTTTCAGAATATTCTGAGTGTGCGAATTGACTAACGTACGGAACATCATTTTCAGTTTTATCTTTTGGGCTAGAAAACAAAGAATTTATAAATAATTTTAAATTTTGTAACTCTGATTTTATTTTGTATATAAGCTTCATACAATAGACACACGAATTACTAGTCTTTAGATTTTCGTAACTCCTTACCAAGTTCTTCTAGCTCCCCTTCTTTTAAATCGTATTCCGCAAAGACGCCTAAATCTCCTTTATTTTTAATTGGATACAAATGTACGTGTGTATGATCAACGTGCATACCCTCTAGTATGACCGCTACTCTAGGTACATCAAAAAATTCTTTCATTCTTGTTCCAACTTTCTTTATGGCCAACATTAAATTAACGTAACTCTCTTCGGACATTTCAAAAATATCACCACTATGTTTGCGCGGAATCAGAAGTGTATGACCTTTAACACAAGGATTAGCGTCCAGAAACGCAATACTTGCGTCGTCTTGCCACCAAATTTCGTGATGTGGCTCGTTCTTGTCGACAATGTTACAAAAAATGCAATCTTCCATTCGAAGAACTATATGATACTTACTTAAAAAACGCGAATTTTGTTTTAGATAAGATAAGTGATCAGCAAGAAAACGGCAGTTTTAAATGGATAACGAGGCGTCACGAAAAATTGTCGCGAGACCTATCGAGCATAGGGCGAGCGACAATTTTTCGTGACAACAAAGTTAGGCGTTAAAACTGCTGTTTTCTAGATTTCTATTTCGCAGAGACCGCCGGCGCAGGCAAGTTCCCGCTTAACATCCGTCTCATCTTTCTGCTCGTAGGTAATCAACTTCGAGTAATCAATATTTTCAACAGTTCTGTAAAGCTTTTCGTAGGTTTCTTTATCGATTGCTTCGTACGGTGCCAATTGATACACATGGTCGTTTCTTGGCAGGAAAGAAAGCCCTCCTGCTATATTCCAGTTTTCATATACCCAGTTCGCAACTTTTATCCATTCATCTTCACTGATTGAAATTGTTACTGATGGGTTGTGTTCTGTGTAATTAACTTTTACGTCTTTCCAATGTTCTAGCTGGTCGATAGCAGAAATATCATCTTTTAGAATTGCCCCCTTTGGAGCCTTCACTGGAAATTCAAATACATACGTATTAGCACTATCCATTGTTTGCCCTACTTCTGGATGATACGGAACTCCTTGGTCTTTAAGCATTTTAAAGAGTGAGTCTGTTACTGAGATACGAATACGGCGAATGTAGTACGCCGAGTTGCGTGGATGCATACCCGAAGCACAGTCGAATGTTTGCGATACTGTCCCCGATGGCTTTACACATGTTGTTGCACTCGACTGAGGAATTCCGAATTTCTTTGCATATTTTTTATTCGTCTTGTTTACCTCAACCTTAAGCTTCTTAAGTGTCGCTGGCTGTCGCACCTCTTCACAATCCCACTGACCAGTGAGTGATACACCCAGTAGTCGCTCTGCTCCACAATTTTCGCTCCACGTGTCCGAAAGATAGCCAAATTTGTTTAGCGAAGATTGGTACGTCCCTAAAATTGTAGCGAGCCGTGCTTTTCGCAGAAGAGTTTCTTCATTATCGCCTTTGCGACAAATTACTTCAGAAAGATTACAGAATTGTTTACTTTGCAAAATAATTTCTCCACATGGGTTTGTGCCTAAATTGCCAATTTCTCCTGCCCAGTCTACATTTTTGTATCGCTTCTTTAACAGTTCAATACGGCGCTCTGGCAATGTACCCATAAGACTTCCGCGATTGAAAATACCGCGCTCTCCTGCTTTGCTTTTCATTAACGCAATCCATTCGTCCATAAATTGTTCGTTGTCTGGTCGTTCTTCGTATACAGCAGAGTTGTTTGCTATTGAACGGTGTGGATCAGTTAGATAAAACTGCCCTTTCTTTGCGTCGCGCACTGCGTCGTCATCTAAATCTGAAAGGCTAATCATCGCGCTGCGACGTACGCCACCAGCGACAACACACTCGCCAATTTTGCAAATAATATCGTGAGCATTGATGTTCCGTAGTCGCCTACCCTGACGCGCAAGAATACGCTCTCGCGAAAAAGTAAGAAGGTTGCGAAGTGGGTCGGGCCCTGAACTTTTTCCTCCCATTGTTTTAAGTCGTGCTCCCGCTGGACGTAACTTTGAAAAATCAAAATCAATATCTTTACCGCTGTACCATGTTTTAAGGCCAAGTGTGAGCGCATCACACCATCCCTCCTTTGAATCTTGGATAACGTGTGTTTTTAGTTTTTCGCCCGATTGCTTTTTAATTTGAGGAAGCTGTTGAATGTTTTGGCTCTCTACCGAATACCCCACACCAGTACCACACATCGAAAGATACATTATTTCTGCAAAGTCGGTTAGTTGTGTGGGTGCAATGAACGAGCAATTGTATGCACACACATTACAACGGCGTGCTGCATCTCCTGCAAACTGCATAAGGCGCATACTTGGCATTATCTCTTGTTTTAAAATTGCTTCGCGAACTTCGGCGTATTCACCGTTGCTCAATTTCTTCCCGAGATTTTCTTTCATAAAGCCGATGTATCTATCGACTGTTTCAATCCACGTTTCGCGACGTCCTTCTTCTTTTATCCAACGTGCATAGCTTCGCAAGTATACAAATTCTCCTAGTGGATTATTTTTGAAATATTTTTTACTCTCTGCAACGAGTTTCCGCACGTGTTCGGGTACTTGAATACCTTCGTCGTAGCGCATCTTTGAGCGTTCTGCTCGATACAAGATGTAACTCTTCGCAGTATTCACGTAATCGGAAAGAATCAGCTGTCGTTCCACCTCATCTTGAGTACCTTCTACACTAGGAATAAAATCTTTGTGCTTACGCGCAGTTCGCACCAAGTCGCTCACGACTTTATACGCAACCATCGTGGCTTCCTCGGGTGACCCTTCACCACTCGCGGCCATTGCTTTGCGAATAGCCTTTTCAATCTTCGTAAAATCGAAAGAGACAATTTTTCCGTTTCGCTTCCGAACTTTTGGTACAAATTTATTGTACTTTCCTTTTTCAGAAGTCGAACTGACCTTACTTTTTGTCGAAGTGGAACGAGTTGCTCCCGCCTTCTTCTTACTAGAAGATTTTGTAGTCATGCGCATTGTAAACTTTTAGATTCGGTTGTTAATGTCTCAACTTTTGAGCACTTACCCTATTCTACAACGGCGACTCCTTCGGCTGATGAAAAAACCTGTGGATAGCACAGGAGGATACAAAACTTTGCGAGTGTCTATACAATATTAGTGAAAATATCTAAATTATTGCAATATTTGTCCATGAAAACGAAGATTTACAGAGTTGGATGCAGTTCGAGGAGAACAAACAAAATTGAGTAAGCAGTATCGTGCATACTGAGAACAATATTTTGTGAAGTGCGACAACGAAATTCGCCTACTGTGCAAATTTTTACTAAAGTCCTGTTACACGGTCACCAATCTCAATGTTATAAACCTCCGAAAAACCAGCAACTACTTCAAGAATATAATATGCGTCGTCGCTTGGCTCATATACTTGCGGATATGAATCTGGATGTGCGTTATCCCACTTATCAACGATGACCCCCTTTCCGTCAATCCAATATATATCAAGCGAGAAGTTCATATTCTTCATCCAAATAGAATATTTACCCGATTCTTCAAAAACAAACAGCATTCCTTGGTTTTCTGGCATTCGTGTGCGATTAGAAAGACCGTTAACACGCAACTCTTCTGTGTCAGCAACCTCAACACGAATGGGGGTGCCTGCAATTTCTATTTTCTTCAAGTATATTCCCTCTGGTGGTTGATAAGGAAAAATAGAACCACCTAAAACTCCCGTAGCCAAAAGTCCGATTAGTGTAGAAATGAGTAGTATCAGTCCAACCATCATTGGCTTGTCAGCGTCGTACATTGCTATTAGTATAGCGTATTCAGTATAGAATGTGAGTATGGACAAAATAGAATACCCAATACGAATAAATAGGTACTTGCTACTTAAAAACTTATGCTCTCGACGAGAAGCAGATAGGCTTATTGAGCAGAAGAAAATAAAAATAAACGGAACTATTGCTGTTCTTGGTCAAAAAGTAAACGAAGGAGATGCCGTTGAAGTTGCGGGAAGTGCAGCTAACCGCGAATATCATTATTTTATTTACAACAAACCACGCGGCATTGTAAGTAACTCCCCACAACGTGATGAGCAAAGCGTTGCAGATGTTTCGGGTATTAAATTTACAGTATCTCCTGTTGGACGTCTTGATAAGGACTCCGAGGGATTAATGCTCTTAACTGACGATGGACGTATTGTAGACGCTATACTAAACCCTAAATATTCACACGAACGTGAATACGAAGTTACTGTCGATAAGTTTATAAAAGCTTCAGATATACGTACATTAGAAAAAGGTGTAGACATCGAAGGCTACATTACAAAATCAGCAAAAGCCGTCAAACTTAACGACGAAACTTTTTCGCTTACACTTACAGAAGGAAAGAAGCATCAAATTCGCCGTATGTGTGCAGCGCTTGGGTATCAAGTATTAGATCTAAAACGAATTCGCATGATGCATTTACATCTTGATATTGAAAATGGTAAATATCGACAGCTAACTAATGAAGAACAAGCCAAGCTACTTGCGCTCGCCCAAATCCATCAATAACCTCTAGCCTCTACCCTGACCAAGGTCGGACCTTGGTCAGGGTTAGATATTTTTATGGGATGCGAAATGTACTTATTTCTATTAAATATTTAAATCCAAAGAGAAACAATGGAAGAAATGATAAGGGTCGTAACAAGCCAATATCCTGCGTTAACTAAAAAATAATTAAATGATTTTTGTTCCCATAATACAGAGCTAATGAGAACTGGTGCCATAAACCCAAGCCATATCCAAAACCCGAGCTCAAGTGCGCTTCCTAATGTGAATACTCCCCAAATAACAGCAAACTGAGCCATCACCCATGCTAATACCGATGCAGCTGCGAACCCCGCAAGAGCCATAAGCGGCATTTTTTTCTTCGCGCTTTCTATGTCTTCAACTGAGAGTCCCGCTAGTGACATCCACATGGTACCAAACGCTAGTGGTGAATACCAAATAAATCCTACAAACACCGCCGAGAGTCCTCCTGCCAATACCGCCCACACATTTGCATCAAAAAACATACTTTTCTAGAATTACACCACTAATATTGTATACACATAATGCACTTGGGAGTATGTCTTGTCTACTGTACGTAATCAATTCCTATCCTCCTAATGCGTAGTACCAAAATGCTACTAACTCACGCGCAATGAAAAAAGACTCATTAGAATACCTCCCTAATTGATACTGACTCCGCTGGACTGCAAACTCTTCAATGCCAGCCTGTTTTGCAAGCAAACTGATGCGCGCCAAATGAAAATCATTCGAAATTAAAAGGTACGATCGCCCTGTTGTTAAATTTTCGATTGTCTTTTTGGTATTGATTCCGTCGTAGTCTAATTCTAAATCCTCCAGCTCCACGCCCCCTTCGTACGCAATATCCAACATAACATCTACCTCATGCTTACCGTATGCAGAATCTGCACCCGAAAGTATCAGGCACGAAACTTGTCCTTTATTGTATACGGTAACTGCGGTTTGCATGCGGTCGCTAAGAGCGTCCGAAGCGGTTCCTCCTGGCCACACAGCGGCTCCAAAAACTACTGCGCAATCGAATTGTTCAGAATTTTCTTCTGAATAAAAAGAAAAGATATACAAAAAAGTGGCGCCACTCATTAAAACGGCTACGAAAAATACACCTCCAAATATTTTTATTATTGATCTAAGTAAAGCCATGGCGCAGATATATACTTACCTGTGCCTTAAGTATACTCGTGAGTATTTTTTGTGCTAACTTTTTTTCTTAGGCGTTGTACTTGTCTTTCTTGTTCGTTTTTTTCTAAGCGTAGGTTTTTCCATTGATGCAAATGCACGCGCTCGCTCACCCACACGAGAAAGCATGCGCTCTCGTTCTTTTTCGCCTTGCCGTTTAAACATCTCAGCGAAAATATCAAACGACTGTAATTCTATTCCACAAAATCCTAGTACACCTACTCGCCAACGCATCGCTGCTGAAATACCAAACAAAAAATACACTATACGGGGACCATCTGCTGTCGCAAAAATTCGTGCTGTTCTTCCTTCGAGAAGCTCCTTGCGAATCCCATTTTTGTTGTATTTATATGCAAATCCTGAAGTGAAATTTTGATCAAGAAAATTCTTAAGTATTGCGGGTGGACCAAACCACCATATAGGAAACACAAACACTATCTCGTCTGCCCACGTTATTTTATCTTGTATTATTTTGTGAGCAGCACTAGGCTTGCAATCTTTTTTTATATTTTCGTAACATAAAAAAGATTGCGTATACTTCTTCTTATACAAATCCATCACAAAAACTTCGTGTCCTCGTTCTTCTTTTTCGCGTGCGTAGCGCGCAGCGATTTTGTGCGTAAATCCCGCAGTAGCCGGATGAGCAGTTACAATGAGCACGTTCATACTTAGATTGTACTACAAACTATATATCACGTACTTCAAGATTTTCTAAAATGTGAGTAACTAACTTTTCGGAATCATACTTTTTTTCTGCTTCTAATACTTTTTCTAGTTTTGCTTTTGTTTCTGGATGCTTGGGCATAAACACCGTACAAGTATCGTCGTGTGGTAGCACAGAAATATCATGGGTTCCAATAGTGCGTGCGCGATTTATAATTTCTTGTTTGTTCATTCCTGCAAGCGGTCGCAATACCGGCAGCGTCGTTGCATCTTCAACTGCACTAATATTTTCTAGAGTTTGCGAAGCAACTTGCCCGATAGCTTCACCAGTAATAATTGCCTTCACATTATTTTTTTCTCCCCACACTTGTGCCACTTTCATCATAAGTCGCCGATATAAAATTACGCGCAATTTCTCAGGTGCCGTAAGTGCTATTTCTTTTTGTGCCTCAAGCAGTGGTGCTAACACCAATGTAATAGGCCCACACACTTCGCGTAGTACTTTAGCGAGATCTTCTACTTTTTCTATTGCGGCGCGCGAAGTTTGCGGATACGCATGAAAGTGCATCAAGACAGGCTCGACCCCACGCACTGCGCACATGTGCGTTGCCACTGGCGAGTCGAAACCTCCCGAGAGGAGTGCGACGGCACGTCCTGAGGATCCAACGGGTAATCCAGAAAGGCCATTCTCTTTTCCGTATACATACACCTCGTTTTCGTGTATTTCAACACGAATAGTTAAATCGGGATTCTTTAGCTTTACTTCCTTTTTCTTTTTGAAAAATTCCCATACACCCTCTCCCAATAGCGCATCGACTTCTTGAGAGACTAATGGGTAGTTTTTGTCGAGTCGAGTTGTGGTAACACGAAATGTTTTAAACGTATCTTCTTTGTCTTTGGCGACATCAATCGCCGCTTGTATCATATTTTTTTCTTCTTTTGCAACAGAAAGGCCAATACCAAAAACCGAAACCCCAGGAGTATTCGAGAGTATCGTACATAAAGAAGAATCGTTATCGGGGTTCCAATTACTGTCATCTGCTGAAGAAATGACTATCCTTCCCCACTGATTGGCAACGGTAAAAGGCAACCGTGCATATTTAATTTTACGTGCAATGTTTTTTACTAAAAATTGCTCGAAAACTTTTCTGTTGTTTCCTTTCAAAGCAATCTCGTCATAGTGGACCATCGCGATTCTTTTTTCCATATATCATTCTCACTAATACTTTCGCAATAACAAATTTTGAAAATAAAGTTCAAGACGACGTCGAGAACATTGAGACGATACCACGTATCGTTTCAATGTTCGAGGCAAGTATTGTGCTTTATTTAGAAATTTGTGCGGAAGGATTATTGAGAAGGGTATTAAAACGCCCACTCTACCATGACCCAATGCTTACTGTCGTGCACTATCTGATTCCTCTGAAGTGTAGATGCTCGCAATTGGTCGGTTTGACCACGCGAGCGCTATGGCGATAGCGAGAATACTTATGTCGCGGAAAATAACGTCCATCTGGTTTAGGTTCAAAACAACTATGCCAACTAAATACGCTCCCGCAACAACGCTTGGCCAAAATATTTTCTTCCCGAAAATTAACCACAAACCAATTATGATTTCAGTAACTCCAAATGCGTGCAAAAGAAGTATATCGTTACTTCCTGCAAAATTTAGAAGGAACGATGGAAAGTATCCTATCCACGCGAACGGATTGAACCACGCGGAAATTGCTGGATAGATAAATGCGAGCGCTAAACCAAAACGTAATATTTTTTCTGTTCGTGAGCCGTGCATATTCTATTTCAAATCTACTTTAGTGACTCCTTTTGTTTCCGTGTCAAAAATCATACAAGTTGAGTCCCCAGTTCCGTAACCTTCTTGAATTTTTCCAGGATTTAGTAGAATCGTTCTGTTTTCTAGCGTCTCTTCGTAGTACTTATGATCATGTCCGTATACACATATGTCATACTTTCCTGTCTCTGCCGCATTACGCACTATTTCAGGATAGTGATTCATGTAAAACTTTAAGTCATCGATCTCTGTATCCATAACGTCACCATGTAATGTTACATTATCGAGTTTCTCCATTTTTAGTGCAAGTCCAACCTTCTCACCGTCATTATTTCCCCAAACAAAGTGAACCATTCCTTTGAATTTCTCGATAACTGAAAGCCCTGGTGGAGAAATGAAGTCACCACCAAAAAACATTACTTCGCAACCTTCTTCGTTTCCTTTTTCAACAGCCATTTCTAGATGGTCCCATCTATCGTGACTGTCTGAAGTAATAAGAATTTTCATATTTATTTAACAATAACTACGCCTGTGTCGTTTGCGCGTGTGTGATTATGAAAGCCCCACGTGCCAACTTCATTAAACGTAAACTCCCAAAACTCTCCAGCTTTAAGCACACGACATGCATCAAACGAAGTTCCAAGACAATCGTTTGCTGATTTTTCTGGATAGAGTGTATGTGTCGGATGGTTCGCGCTTGCTGGCCATACGTTTGTTTGACCTGTAAAACGCACTGTTTCTCCTTTATTAATCGTTACTGTCTTTGGACTAAACCCTGAACTTGTATACTCAACAAGCGCATGGAAAATGGGATCCGCAACAACCGGCTCCTCTTCTGCCACAGGCTCCGCACTACTTGGTTGTTGTGCTGGTTGTTCGTTATCAATTACGCTTTTCGTATCTACCACCACACCTGAATCAAGTGTGCCGTCTTCAAAAACTTTCCTTTCTGTAGTTTTTTCGACTTGAGTTTCAGGGGCGCCTATTGTAGGACTGTCAGCACTCGTTGGTTTTAGTAAAAACCAAACTCCACCAATAATAATTACTG
>CAZPQI010000011.1:11706-20626 GCA_964589005.1 uncultured Candidatus Saccharibacteria bacterium
CTGTCAGCACTCGTTGGTTTTAGTAAAAACCAAACTCCACCAATAATAATTACTGCTCCAATGATAAGTGATATCCATTTCATGAAAGTTTTTTATATTATTAACTCCGTTAAAATCCACTGGTATATACTATCAGCCTAGCAAGCACACAATAGAAGCGCAATGATATTAATTTTTCATGTGTACATCCCGCTGTGGAAATGGAATTTCTATATTTTCTTCGGCAAAACGAGTATTGATGTCGTAGCGTAAATCACTTGTCGTACCAAATACATCAAGTGGGTCTTTAACACGACAACTCAATCTAAGATCAAGTGACGAATCGCCAAAATCTAGAAAACTAACTGACGGTTCAGGGTCTTCAATTACCAACTTATGTGCACGTGCTGAGTTAAGTAAAATTGTTTCTGCTTTTTTAAGATCGCTACCATACGCAACTCCGACATATAACTTCACTCGGCCAGTGTCTGGCCCTGTTGTTTTGTTGGTGAGGGCATCATTTGCAATTATTCCATTAGGAATAATGACCTCTTCGTCATTGAACGTCATGATTCGAGTACTACGCAATCCTACCGCACTTACAATACCCTCGGTACCTGAGCCCAGAACTATATAATCGCCTACTGAATACGGTTTATCGGCAAGAATAAATACCCCTGAAATTAAATTCGCAAGTGTGTCTTTTGCAGCAAACCCGATAGCAATACCAAGAATACCTGCACTTGCCAACCATGCAGTAACATCTATTCCCCACACCAGAAATAATGCGTACAAAGATCCTGCGATAACAAGCATTAACAAAATATTCTTGAAAAGCGGTAGTGTTTGCTCGTTAATTGCCTTAAGTCGATTCGAGTCAACTGCACCAGTAAGAAGGATTTTGATAACTCTCAAAATTCCTTGAGACACGACAAGGACAAATAATGTTTTGTTGATACTTTGGATAACCCCTAACGAACCCTCTGACAACCCAAGTAGCGGTATCGCAACAACGACACCTATAAGCAGTACGATATAAAACACTGGAGTACGTAGTGCGGCAATTAATTTATCATCGATTTCTGTTTCAGTTTTGCGTGTAAGAAATTTTATGAACCCCGCAACAAAAGGCAAAATGATAAGAGCGGAAATTAGAGCCACTCCTATCACAAGCAAAGCTTGCACGTACGGATGCGTAGTTGAAGCGAATTGAATAAATAAATTTAGTGATTCTTTCATAATGTATATATTAGCTATGTGATACACTTGTAGCATGAATCCCGTTAGAAATCACGGACTTCGTATGGTATAGCTCACATAAAAGTCGAAATTATAAATTGTAATAAAATATAGTATGCGAAAATCCTTATATTGCCATGTCCTATTTCTAACGGGATGAAAACGGCAAAAACGCATCCCCTGACATCTGAAGAAGAACGAGTCATCGAACAAAAAGGCACTGAAGCTGCCTTTAGTGGAGAACTGTACAAGAATGCTGATGAGGGAACGTACCACTGCCGAAAGTGTGGCAATGCACTATATCAGTCGCACAGTAAGTTTGAATCTGGCTGTGGATGGCCAAGTTTTGACGACGAAATGGAGGGCGCCGTGACACGCAACGCAGACGAAGACGGCAGGCGTGTAGAAATAACCTGTTCTAACTGTGGTGGGCATCTTGGGCATGTGTTCGAGGGAGAAAAACAAACCGAAAAAAATGTGCGCCATTGTGTAAACTCAGTTTCGTTAACGTTTGCGCCAAAAAAATGATAACTGAAAAAGCACTATTCGCATCGGGATGTTTTTGGGGAGTGCAACACCACTTCGACAAACACGCAGGAGTCATTAGTACTCTAGTTGGCTACACTGGCGGTGAAATTGAAAACCCCACATACGAACAAGTGTGTAGCGGCGATACCGGACATCGTGAAGCTATTGAAATTGAGTTTGACCCGAACATCACCGCATACGAAGCACTTGCGAAACTCTTTTTCGAAACGCACGATTTTTCACAAGCAAACGGACAAGGGCCCGACATTGGCCACCAATATACATCTGCTGTGTACTATTATTCTGAAGAACAAAAAGAAATTGCTGAAAAACTTATCGATGAATTGGAAAGTAAAGATATGAAGGTGACTACCAAAGTACTACCAGCTGAGAAATTTTATCCAGCGGAAGAATACCATCAAAAATATTACGAAAAAACTGGCGGTGCTCCGTATTGTCACGTGTATATAAAACGTTTTTAGTTTCGATATACAAAAATATCTTCATTCTCTAATTCTGCAGAATTAGAGAATATTAGCATGGAGTTTTTTGATAATTGAGCAATGGTATGATAGATAACATGAAACTACTTACGATAATTCCTGCTCTTCTGTTCATCTTCCTTCTTTTCCCCATATCTACTAGTGCTACGTCCCATCCAACTGCCCTCAACGCTGGAGTAATAAACGGCGTGTGGTTTTCCACTGCATCACCTGAAGCCGGTGAGGAAGTTCGAATCTTTACAGCAATACAAAACCAAAGTACCGAAACAATTTCGGGCAGTGTCGCGTTCCTAGTGAACACAAAAATTGTTGGCTCAGCTTCTTTTACAGTTCCTCGTAACAACGTGCTATCTGTTTCTATTCCTTACGTTTTCCCCGGAGGTGATTACGATGTTAGCGCGTATATAACTTCGGTAGAAAATCAAAATGTCGCCTACACTATAGTTTCAGAAACCTCTGTTTCTGTTTCTCATAAAACCCCAGAAGTACAAGCGTTTGAACCTAACTTTGCAAATGCGTCGTCAACACTTGCACAAGCGTCAGAAGAAGTTTTAGAAACGGGTAAAGATATTTTAGATAAAATAGAACCTATTGCAGAGGCAACAGCTGTGCAAATTGAGGAATTTAGAAACGAGTTTCTTGAGGAATCAGAAAGTTCGGATACAAATTCTGAAATAAGTAGTTCAAACACCTCAATTCAAGCACAAGAAGAATCTAATCAGGAGACGACACTGGTAGACAAATTCTTTCAAGAATCTAAAGCTATCCTATCAACCGACGGTATTCCTATTTGGAAAAAAGCCACAGGAGTCTTGCTCTCACTGCTTGCTCTTATCGTACGTTTCTGGTTCATACCCTTAGTGTTGATGATACTAATTATTCTTTGGGCACTCGTGCGCGGTCGTAGAATTCGTTAGCCAATCTTTCTTAAATCTGTTGCTCCGCTGGTATCCCGTATTTTTCTGAAATTATTTGTTTCAACATTGCGAGGTGTTGTTCACCCAGCTTTTCTGCTATCGCAGTCGCAAAATATTCTGCCATAAGAGGATTTCCCTCGCCTTCAAGAATTTCGCCAATACACTCCCCGCATGGATGCTTGCCGTTGTAGATGTCTATCATACAATCGCACACCAACTCCTTGTCGTGAGCTCCGGGTTTCGAAAAACATCTAAAGCACGGCTCCTTCATGCAACATTTATATCTTCCTTCTGCTAACAGATTCCTAATTCCTTCGTTCTTCTCAGCAACGATTTCCTTGTTGTATTGATTTACTGACATTTGTCCGCTGTGATTCATTTGCTGCATCCCTGGCATCCAACCACCAATACCCAAAATAAGTACTGCAATTAATACACTGGCAATGAGGCCAACTAACAGTAGTGTATTATCTTTTGTTGATTCAGGCATATTGAGAATTTATTAACTAGATTGTCACGAATTCTGAGAACTCACCGTCTTTTGACTGATATACTTCATACGGGGCCCGCTTAGGTCCTGGCATCCCCGGAGTTCCAGACGGCATTCTTGGTAGTCCGATACCAGCTATTTCAGGTTGTTCTTTTAACAACTTCTCAACTGCCACCATTGGCACATGGCCTTCAATAAAATAGTCACCCATTACGATGGTGTGGCAACTCTGTTTATCTGCTGGGATACCATATTTATCTTTTATTGCACCCATATCTTCGGTTGAAATAGTTTCAACTTCAAAGCCCTGTTTCTCAAGTTCCTCGGCATACCCTACACAACACCCACAAACGGGTGATTTGTACACTGTAACTTTTTGCCCAGCACCAAAACCACTAGCAACCTTTGACGCACGGGAGTCATTTATGCCGTTCATAAAATAAAAACCTCCAAGAACTATCAGTGCTACTGCGACAATGATTCCTGTTATTCTCTTTCCAATTAAAGTCATGATTATGGATCGATTTACTAGTTAATAATTTAACTATATAAGGAGTGCATCCGTTACCGCATTACCTTCATGTTTGTATGATACCCCTGTGGGGTATATTATGTCAACGTGTACTTTACTACTTTTTGCGGAGAGGACGAGATTCGGCGTCAAGTTACTAAGCTTTTGAAACGCTAGTCGCGTTTCAACTCGCTAAGTACTTTCTACCCGGACTCGCCGACAAGCACTCGCCACCATCGGGCGACTCGTCTTGTATACCGACTCCGTCTTTCGAATCCCTTCTCTTCCGTAAAACATAAAAATCCCAATGCTATTCGCATCAGGAGTTTATGTTTTTTGCGGTGACATTATATCCTTTGCACGAACCTTTTTCGAGCGAAGCTCGGAATGATTGCAACGCGCGGAGCGCGTGGTGATTCTTTACTTCTACGTACGCATTCGGGTTCGTGGTAATGCTGACAATCCGCGCCTCGCGCTCCCTCTGGTCGCGAACCAAAACCAAAAATTTCCTTACCAATCCATTTAAACGGCGGGGGGTGCAGGGGGGAGCCGCAAAAAAATGAAAGGAAATTTTATGGTTTTGTTTTCGTCGCTTCATATCTACTTTGCAATATTGTATAAATGCAACATATCGCCCTTTCTTTCGTAGCTTGCGCCGAACGAGACGCTTCCTCTCCGGGTCTGTGGTGGCTTTATAGTCTGCTCACACACCTCATCGCCTCCGTATAGCTCATTCAACGAGCTATCGCTCGTTCATGTGGCTACTACGGCGCTTCCGTGTGTTCGCTCAGTGGCTTCGTTCGAGTGTGTGGTAATTCAAAAAAAGATTGTGCCAACATTTAGATTTTAATTGGTGATACAACTTTTGGAATAGTAAGATTCTTACTAAAAAATAATATTTCTTTACCCATTCTTGCTTTGTATGCTGTATGAAAAAAAGCATACTCTTTTTTCTGACACAGAGAATACATTTTTTTTATTTCTGACGTATTGTCATAAGAAACTATCCATTTTGTGTTTTTTATTTTCTTTATTTTCTCACTTACTTTTTGGTGATCTTGGTGACAATAATGATTCATGTAAAGAGAGGGCCCTTTTAAGTAATAAGGGGGGTCAAAATAAAAAATAGTATTCTTATCTTTTTTTATCTTCTTAATTAAATCTAATGCATCTAAATTCTCTAAATGTATATGTTTTCTATGTATGGCAATAAATCTTATCCTGTCAATCAAGTCTTCTTTATTAAAACGACAATCAATTTTATATTCTCCATTCTGTGAAATACCACCAATCATCCCACCATCAATAATTCCGGAATAATTTGTTCTATTCAAGAAAAAAGTTGAAAAACCGAGCTTCAATAAATCTTTTTCGGTGCTCTTATTTTTTTGTATTTTTTTTTGTTTTCTCCAACTTTTAACTGAAACTTCAGTATTTCTAATTTTTCTACATAACCTTTCAGTGTCGTTTAGTACAGAATGCCAAAATGCGTAAATAGCCCTGTCATAATCGTTAATTGTAATTTCCTTAACATATCCGTTGAAAAGCAAATGCATAGCAACAGAAGCACCACCAGCATACGGCTCAACATAATGTCCGTCGATATTATTTTCTTTGCATATAGAAGCAATAAATTTTGATAGTTTATTTTTGCCTCCAGGATATCTTAAGGGTGAGTAAAATTTCATAATTATTTTTTAGAGTCAATTTCCTTTTTATATTCATCAAACACGTGCTTTATAAGAGGATGCATTAAATCCCACGCTTCTTTGACTCTATAATCAAACGCAAAAACATCTGGATTATGATTTATGCTATCCAAATACCATTTATTTTTTTGTATCTCACTTATTACTTGCACAAGCTTATGATTAGAGACTTTCTGCAAATCACTTTTAATCTTTTTAAGTACATCATCCAAAAAAATGAAACCGCCACTCCTTTTTGGTGTAGGAAGAGCTCCAGTTTCTTCTAGGTATTTCTTTAAAGTTATTTCGAGAAAAGTCCTTAATAGATCAGCGGTGGCGTTTGGAAATTTTAGATAGTCTATTGTCTGCAGTTCCCATAATACACGCCCTACTCCAGCACTATCAAATGGGCTATCCATTTTTTTAGGAACTAAAAGATTTTTTTGCTTACTAGGATCTTTTTTGGGTTGCTTGAATGCAGATGCCGATTTCTTCTTTTCTTTGCCAACAGTCGCTTTTCCAAGAACTTCAGTAGTAACAGAATCCAAATATTTTTTTCTATCGGTTTCTTTTGAAAGTTCTTTACGGGAAGTTGCTATCTTAGAAACAATGTCGGTTATTACTCTAGAATAAACCTTGTCAAAATCGGATCCAGACGGAACTTTTGCTTCTCCTGTTATTTTATTAAAATCTATGCCAAGTTTTTCTTGCACATATTTATCAGAATAAAATCTTTCAAGCGTAGATATTGGAAACGTTCTTTTATTTAAAACTTTACTTTTCGTTTCTTGAGAAGTGTTTTTTAGAGATATAGCAACATTATGCATTTCATACATCTTTATATACGAAGGGATATCAACCCCCTTATATCGCTCAATAAGCTTCTCAACTGGCTGTCCTTGATCTTTCTGAGCATAATAGAAATACGCTCGCCTTAGGGCACTCCAAGGTTTTCTAGTTGTTTTTGTGTGTTTTGCTGCAAGATATTCCATTGCCTCATCACGAGATGTTGCAACATGGACAAAAATATCATCAATCGGCTGATATTCTGTCATCAATTTTTCTATTTTAGAAATATATCTAGAAGGAGCAATAGCTGGACTTAACATTGCCTTTAAAGAAACGACTCTTCTGTTTCCATCTAAAACTACAAGCTTACCTTTTTCTTTTACCACTACTGGAGGTTCGTCGGGGAAATATCCGATTTGGTGAATACTTTCCAAAATACTCATTACCTCTTCATTCAAAAAAAGATCGTTGATAACTTCATCCTGTGATTTATATTCAGTGCCAAGGCGAACATTATTAATATCTAAAACGAGATCTTTAATCTTCGCTTCTTCTAGTTTCCACTTGTATTGATAATTTGTAATTTTCTTTTTCATAATTATTTATTGTAAGCATAACTCTGCTTAATGAGTTCCATTATTTTTTCAACATGTCCTTTGATCAAATTAAAATCTTTACTTGAAAATTCGCTCTCGGCTTCTTCTAACATTCCTAATGCTTCCTTGATTTCTTTTGGTGGAAAAAATTTGCTTAAAAAATTCATAATTTAGTAATTTTCTGTAACGAATGTTGCGATTGATTTCATAAAGTCTGGTTCAGCGGTAGAGAATTCGTCAGAAGCTGATCCAGCACTAATAAAGTAGAAAATATTTTCATTTAATAGTTGATATTGAATGTGTGTTCCTTGTACCGTAATGTCAAGTGCTGTATAGGGTGCGGTGTATTTTATCCAATATGTTGGCTCATTATCCAATTTTGATTCTCCGTAATCTAGCAACTTTGCACCTGGAAACTTTTCTTGCACACCTTGTAACAGAACATCTTTGAACTCGGCAAGCGTCATTACATCTTTGATTGTCGCCGTTTTGTCTCCAAACTCCGCAGGAATTTCGCGTACACCAATACTAAGTGTGTGGTTGCCACTTACCGCTTTTTGTAAAATATTTGGTCCGTCGCCTGGTTTTATTTCCCAACCTTCAGGAAACTTAATTCTAAAATTATATTTGGTATTTCTGTACAAATTTCCACTCTGCTCGGAATAATCAGAACTTTTGTCTGTTGTGACAAGGTCAATATCTTTGTCGGAAACATCAGAAGAAGAAAATGCACCAATGATAATTAGCAAAACAACAACACCGGTAACTATCCATGGCCATTTTTTCTTTGAGTTATCATTGTTCATTGGTTTTGTTTCTGCGTTCTGAATTGTCTCCTGTTTTTGAATATCTTCCGTTTCCGTTATTTTATTTTCATTTTCTTTTGTAAAAGTAAGTGCGATTTTTTTAACAATCCAGTATGAGACCACCGCAATCAAAAAAGCAGGAACAAATCCAAAGCTACCCATTTGAAAAATAATACTTGCTATAAAAAGACCGCCGACCATTCCAATCCAATCAGCTTTGGTCATTTTCTTTTTTGGCTTTGGTTGTTGATTTACATCTTTCATATTTTTTAATTGATTAACTCATCAACGGAAACATCCAACGCCTTAGCGACCTTTCGCAAGGTTTCAATAGTTGGATTTTTATTAACTCCATTTTCTATCTTAACAATCGTATTAAGTGATAAATCAGAAAGACGAGCCACTTTTTCTAGAGATAGCCCTTTACCTGCCCTAAGTTTTCTTACGTTATCTGCTATTTTCATATCAAAAGTGTTGTATAATTTAGTGTATAGATTATAATATAAAGTATGAATTCTTTATACTTTAATAATAGCGGATTTATACAATATTGCAAAGTAGATATGAAGCGACGAAAACAAAACCATAAAATTTCCTTTCATTTTTTTGCGGCTCCCCCCTGCACCCCCCGCCGTTTAAATGGATTGGTAAGGAAATTTTTGGTTTTGGTTCGCGACCAGAGGGAGCGCGAGGCGCGGATTGTCAGCATTACCACGAACCCGAATGCGTACGTAGAAGTAAAGAATCACCACGCGCTCCGCGCGTTGCAATCATTCCGAGCTTCGCTCGAAAAAGGTTCGTGCAAAGGATATAATGTCACCGCAGATTGAAACTTCTTGTTCTAAAAGGATGGAAGACGACCGCGCCGAAGGCG
>CAZPQI010000012.1:0-20489 GCA_964589005.1 uncultured Candidatus Saccharibacteria bacterium
TGCCATATCTTGAAATTACCATTAAAGTGATTCCAAGGTATTGAACCATTGCGAAATATTGACATGTATGTTAATCAATGGTATTAATGATGGCTCAACCAACTAATAAAAAACAGTAATTATGAATTTTATTCTTTCAATGTTTCGACGTGTTCGCGCACTTGTAGCGCGATATTTAAATAAACGCACTGGTGCTGCCCTACTTGTAGTAGTCGTGTTTCTTGGTTTTAGTATCGTAAAGGGTCTTCTTTCAAACGGTACTGATGAAAGTGCTAAAGCCATATTTCGCGAAGTGTCGACAGCTCCAGCTGGTCTTGTGTCTCAACTCGAGGCTGTATTTGAAACCACGGGTGAGGTACGCTCTCAAACTCAGGGGGATCTTCGCGCACAACGCTCTGGTGTTATTACCCGCGTTTTTAAATCAGTGGGACAACGAGTTTCTGCAGGAACAATTATTGCAACTATAGAAAACGCATCGGAGCGCGCAAGTGTTGCTCAAGCCCAAGCAGGAGTTGCTCAAGCGCAGGCTAATTTTAATAAAGTTCGTGGTGGCACACGTGACGAGCAACTTGCGGTGTTATCTGCTACCACAGTAGGAGCCACTCAAGCACTTGAGGAAGCACAGATTGCAGCGAAGAACACATTACTTAATGCATACGCTACGACTGACGCTGCTGTAGTTGGCGGTGCTGATTCTTTGTTCAGTGATGCAGACGGAGCAAATCCAAAACTCAAATTTATCTCAACGAAAAGTTCACAAGCGCTTACGGCGGAAAATGCACGCCTTATTTTGCAAGCCACTATTGATCGACACGTTCTTGTAACCACGCGAGTCGCCCTTCTTGATGCGCCCGCACTACGCACAGAGTTGAACACCGTAGAGCGCGAACTAACAAAGATTAAAAATTTCCTAGATAATCTCGCTACTGCTGTAGACGGAGGTGTTATATCAGCTTCTGTTTCAAGCACCGCACTCAGTAACTATAAAACTACAGTGAGTAACGCTCGTTCAAATATACTAGGAACGCTTTCTACATTTTCATCAGCTCGTGGTTCTCTTAATGGTGCTCAAAGTGCACTTACTGTAGCCGAGGAGAATCAGTCACAGGGAGTAACGGGAGCACAACTTGAGGACATTGAAGTAGCTCAAGCGCAGCTCGACTCTGCAAAAGCAGCTCTAGCCCAAGCTGTTGCGCAACTCGAAGACACACGTGTACGGGCTCCTGTTACAGGTGTGGTTACGATTCTAACTATTGATCTTGGAGATTTTGTATCAGCATTTCAAGATGTTGGCCTTGTTGCTAACGAGGGTTCACTAGAAATTCTCGCTTTCGTTTCTCCAAGTGCAGTCGAGCGTCTCGCTGTTGGTGGAAGTGTTTTTGTCGATAGAAATTACGAAGGAGTTATTACAAGCATTGCACTTGGTGTTGATCCTGTGAAGCGACAAGTAGAAGTACGTATAGCGCTTGTAAGTGAAGACGCTTCCCTTACGAACGGGTCACGCACAACAGTAGAGTTTTTAAATATCGATACGCAAGAAATTGACTTGTCTTCCAACCAGCCAGGCGAAACCACACCTATTCTAATACCAATATCCGCCCTTAAACTCGTTGGTAGTGATGCCTTTGTGTTTACCGTTAATGCCAGCGATAGCACACTCGTTGCACACCAAGTTGAACTTGGAGCGGTTGTTCAAGCATCAGTAGAAATAGTGAACGGCATTACACGCGAGACAGCCATTGTTCTTGATGCCCGTGGATTAAACGAAGGAGACATAGTGGTCGTCGCTCCGTAAACGTCGAATTTTAAAAGCCTAATCCCTAACACCTAAAACCTAACCCCTAAATCATGTATGTTTAAATTCTGGAGCTTCTTCACACAACGCAGTCGTTTTGCGACTATTTTAATACTGACGATTGGTTTCTTAGGCATTTCCGCCATAATTGATATTCCAAAAGAGTCGGCGCCTGAAGTTGATGTACCACTTGCGGTTATATCAACTGTTTTGCCAGGTGCCTCGCCTGAAGACGTGGAAAAGCTGGTCACAAATATTCTAGAAGAACCTCTTAAAGATAATCTCGACAACCTTCGGAAGATTACCTCTAACTCGAGCGAAGGAATTTCTAGTATTACTGTTGAGTTTAACGCCAGTGCCGACATCCCAAAATCGATACGTAGTGTTCGCGACGAAATTGACAATGTAAAAGGTGATTTACCAGACGAGGCGTTAGACCCACGAGTAATAGAAGTAGACTTTGGTGGCGATCCTGTTGTTACCGCAACGCTCTCTGCCGATATCCCCTTGGAACTTTTATATCGACTTGGAGAGGCAGCCGCAGATGAGCTCGAAGATATTCGAGGAGTTTCGTCTGTTACAGTCGGTGGTGTTGAAGATCCCGAAGTTAACGTCGTTATAAACAGAAGCTCGTTGGCTCAGTATGGGCTCACCATAACTGATGTCACACGCGCCATTACTGGCGCCAACATCGCTCTGCCCGTAGGTAACGTGCAGATTGGTGATGTTGAATTTCCTGTGCGTCTTTCTGGTGACATTCGAACATCACAAGAAGTCGCAGGAATCCCGATTATCGCGGTTGGTGGAGCTCCAGTATACGTACGTGATATAGCTCGTGTTGTCGATGGTCGTGCCAAACCCACAACGATTAGCCGCACAAGTTTGAATAATCAACCGTCGGTATCCTCAGTATCGTTTGAGATTTTCAAGGGCTCAGGAGCAAAGATAACAAAGGTAAGTGATGCGATAGAGCAACGCTTTGATGAACTCACCGCAGTTGGAGCCTTACTCGAAGGCATGGACATTTACATTTCTTTTGATAACGGCGAACAGCTTCAAGACGACCTTACCACCCTTACACGAAGCGGTATTATGACAGTCGCACTCGTCACCCTTATTCTTTTACTTGCCGTGGGATGGCGCGAAGCTTTAATCGCTGCCATTTCTATTCCCCTTTCGTTCCTCACAGCTTTTATTGGTCTCAATTATTCAGGCAACACACTTAACTTCGTAAGTTTATTTGCACTGATCCTTTCGATTGGAATTATTGTTGATTCAACCATTGTAATCGTTGAGGGAATAAACAGCCGCCTACGCACACAAGAGGCACGAACGGGGGATGAATCTCGCAAAGAACGTGAAGAAGTTAAGTCGAGAACTGCTCTCGAAGTGGTAAAAGAATTTCATATTCCACTTACGGCAGGAACAATGACAACCGTAGCTGTGTTTGCACCACTTTTGATGGTTTCCGGAATCACCGGGGAATTTATTAAAAGTATTCCGTTCACCATTATTTTTGTACTACTTGCTTCTTTACTCGTGGCGCTTGGTTTTGTTCCATTGTTTGCAACTAAACTTCTACACCGAGGGTCCACAGGGATTAGCAACTTTGGACGCAAGCGCGATGCGTTTGTTGCTCGTGTCGAAGAAAAATACCGAAGCATGCTTTCTGAACTTCTTTCCAACCGCGAATCTCAGAACACTCTTCTTGTAACTCTCATTGTGTTGCTCATGGTTTCGTTTGCACTCCCCTCACTTGGCGCGGTACGAGTTGTTTTCTTCGAAGACAGCGACTCCGACTATATATTTGTCGAAGCTGAATTACCGACAGGTTCAATTTTACAGCGTACAGATTTTGAAATACGCAAAGCCGAAGAAGTTCTTTATACCATTCCAGAGGCGACTTCGTTTGTCACTACTGTGGGGCGCACGAGCCCGTTCAACAACAATGGGTTCGGTACTGGTACATCAGGCAACGCGCGTTTTGCAAATATATTTGTGACGTTGGACGATAAACGAAAACGCGAGACCACCGAAATTATTGATGAGATACGTGAAAAACTAGGTACGATTAACACTTCAATCGTGCGCGTTGACCAACTCAGCGACGGCCCTCCTTCACTACCACCTGTAACTATCACTCTATCGGGGGATAGCCTTAGCGATTTAGAAGAGACTGCTCTTGTTGTAGAAAAAATCTTGGGCGAAATTCCTGGAACAACCGACATAACATCAAGTGCAAAGAATAATACTAACGAATTTGTGCTTACCATTAACCGTGCAGAAGTTGTAGCTCAAGGTGCGAGCATTGGTGCTATCGCGGGAAGTTTACGAGCCGCGCTATTTGGCGAAGACACAACTGAAATCAAACAACTCGGTGACGATATCGACATTGTTGCACGGTTGGCTCTCGACGAGCAAGATGGTGCCGACACGTTTGCAACGAATGCGACGACTATAGATACACTAACGCAAATTGAAATTGCCACACCTAAAGGGTCAGTACCGCTTGCTACATTTGTAACAGTAGATGTTAAGCCAAGTCGCTCATCTATTTCTCACGAGGCAGGCAAACGGACGACTACTGTTTCAAGTCGCTTAACAGAGGGAGGAAATGCAGTAATTATCTCAGCAGAATTTGAAAAGCGATTGAGTACGATTACTCTTCCTGAAAGTGTTTCCGTTTCTCTGGGTGGGGAAAGCGAAGACATTGATCAATCATTTAAAGATATGTTTGTAGCACTTATTATTGGGCTTATAAGTATGTTTGCGATTCTGGTTCTGCAATTTAACTCTTTCCGTTACGCTACGTATGTGCTCGCAATTGTTCCGTTTTCACTCATTGGAGTGTTTGCTGGTTTAATGATTACCGGAAGTCCGCTTTCCTTCCCTTCTATTATGGGATTCATTGCGCTTTCGGGAATTGTGGTTAACAACTCAATTATTCTTGTAGACGCGATAAACAAAGAACGTCGTCGCCAAGGTGCTTCCAAAACACTACGTGAAATAGTAGTCAACGCGAGTGCTTCACGACTGCGTCCTGTGCTTCTAACGGCGTTAACTACAATCGTAGGTATGGTTCCGCTTCTCTTCGTAGCAGCACTGTGGGTACCACTTGCCTACGCACTTATGTTTGGACTTGCCTTTGCAACCATCATTACCCTACTTCTTGTACCAAGTATCTACGCTCGTTGGCCTGGTAAACTGGACGAATAATACAATTTCAGGAAATGGCTCTAATACGTTAAACCGCCAAAACGCCGGGCGTTTTAGCGGTTTAATACATAAAACAATGTTTTTATGATCACTCTTGCGTCTTGTTGACTCACATTTATAGTTGTGGCATTATCATAGCAGACCTGTTCGTCTTGGCAGGAAAAAGATGACCGAAACGTATCGTATGCCCTGAAGGTGTATTGATATGGGCCTGAAGCCCTCGGAATCTTGGGTCTTAAGCCCGAATTATGTACATTTCAAGACAAGGAGAAAACTCATGGGTTTTTCAACAATAGAGATTGTTCGTCTAGCTGGCTGGGGGCAAATTCCGAATGTCCTGATTACGAATTGGAGTAATTACCGTGGAGACAATCCGCTTCTTGAGGCACTGCATCTGGAGAAAACGATCATACGAGGCATCGCAAGAAGTGTGTGGTTAACGTCTCTAATTGTGGGTCTTTTCCCTACCACTTACTATTTCGGTTCGTTCATGCTTCCTGCCTTAACAGGAATTCTTATAGGAAGCTTGGTTATTGCCTTTTTTCTTCTCTGTATGTTTGTGCCAGATATTTTACGTGTTCACAAAGAACGTAAGGAATACGCAGAAGTAGTGGGAAAATTTGGCAAGGATTATTTCGATCTTTGCACGCTTTTCTTTGGCGATGATGTCGGAAAGTTCTTTAGCGGAGTTACTAAATTGAATTTAAAGAGTGCGACGAAAAAAGCTCTAATCAAAAAAGCTGATGCCAGGAAGAGGGAAGAAAAAATTTCTCGGTCTGGAATAATTTGCAATAACCCAGAAAAGGCGTTAGAAGAATTCAGAGTAGCTTTTCTTCTGGCTCTTCGTTTCGGACTTGTTGACAAGGCAGCCGGATGGACACCCTTCTTTGAAGCGAAATTGGTCACGCACAAAAAGAAAACGGTGCGACGCAAAATTGCACAAGTTGCTTAAGCATAAGTAGCTAAAGATGTGCGAAGCGGTCGGAATTCTATTCCGGTCGCTTTTTCTTTATATACTTACCTGGCTATATTTTTAAAACTACCAAGCATCTACGCTCGTTGGCCGGGGAAAATGGAATAAGAAAAAACCGGTAACTAGGATGTTACCGGTCCGCTAGAGCTTTTCCTGAATAGAAAAAAGTTCATGATGTGAGTTTTTCGACAGAGCCGTCAGCTCGAATTAGCTTGACGTTCTCAATCGGATTATTGAAAGCATTTACGTCGATGACGACAACTGTTCCGTCTTTTGCCGTAAACGTACATTGCGTTGGAGCACCACTAGTTCTGGGTGGGATACCCGATGTATTTTCATGCAAAGCCATAATACAGATTCTCCATTTGTTGTCGCACTCATGTGCGCTGTAGTGACCCTACTAGGTAATGTGGGTTTTGTAAATACTTTCTATACTAATTACGTTTCTAAATTTGAGAACCATAGATAGAAGACTTTCTTTTGTAGCGATTAATCGCTACAAATTAACTGGTAAGATGTTTTTATATTTTGGAAATTCTACTCTGAAACTTGAAACTATCGACAACGCAAAAAACTAATGTATAGTTCTGGCAGATTATACTAATAGGGTTCTCACGATCGAGAGCTCTAAATTTGAACCATTGAACAAAGGAGAAGATTAATGGCTTTTTCATCTACGGAAATTCTTAAGGAAGCTGGCTACGGAAATGTTAACAATCGTCTCATCAAGGAATGGGGCGTCCACAATGGAGGTAATGTATTCTCTGGATTGAATGACGAGAAAGACATTCTGCGAAGTTTGTACCGCGCTTTCCTATTACTTTTCTTGGGTGCAATTCTTGTAGAGGTGCTGCAGTATTTTATGAACTCCTCTACTAAGGGTTCCTTCTCATGGGAGTTGTTGTCATTCATATTTACTGTGATTGCGTTAGCAGTAGTTGCTACGTTCTCTATTTGGAATGCTTTTTACCTTGTGGGGAAACTTCTGAGTTACAGGCACTCCGAAAAAGTAGGAAGGATGTTTAGGGATGACCATTCGGACTTCCTTACTTTGCTTGGCAATGAACCTTATGGTGTTTTAGAATGGCCGGAAATACAATGCAAAGCAAAGCATGCTCTGACTAAAAAGGCACAAAATCTTACACTCGTCGAGAATGCCTATAAAGCTGGAGGTAAAGGGTACAATCCGGAGGTCGCTTTAAAGGAATTTGAAGCGGCTTTCGATTTGTTATGTCGCTTTCGTCTCATTGAGGGAGGTGAGGGTCGTAATCCATTTTTCAAGGAAGCCCGGGAGGATAAGAAAGTGTCGCTCACGACAGTTCCTTCTTCTTAGTTCATTTCAAAGTTGAAGTAGCAGTTGCAAAACGGTTGAGATAGCATCTCAACCGTTTTTATAACCTACTGCCCTAGGAGCCTCCTAGGGCAGTAGGTTATTTTAGTGAGGTTACACTAATATTTTTTTAACCAAAAACCCCAAGGTCCGAACTTTTGGTACTTCCCTATTTTGGTTCGATTAATTTCTAGTGCAAGTGCACCCGTGCCGAGTTTTTCGCCAAGCTCGTCTGCCAATGTACGCATGTAGGTTCCAGAACTTGCGACGCAGGTAATTTCTACTACCTGTAATTCTCGTGCGCTAGTTTTGTACCATGTATTCCATGAGTCCAAGATTTCATGTCTGCGAAAATCCCGCCCAAGACGTTTGCTGGCATCAGTTACTATAGAAAGTGAATGAATTTTTTCTAAGGTGCGCTTCTTTAATTCGTCGGCTTGTATTGTATAAATATTTATAAGTTTCAGCGAATAAATAACTCCTGTTGACTCAGGGATTTCAATTTCATCTAGTCTTCCTTCAAGAAACCACTGAAAGAGAGGCTTCCCCTGGATTGTCTTGGAAGAAAGTACGGGATATGGCCAACTATATGGACCACTAAAATTTTTCAAGGCTGTACTCAAATATTCTTCAGTGAAAGTGTCTTTTCTTGTGGGTTTAATTTCAGACGTCGGACGTCTTAAAATTCCTAGGACATCATGAGAATCGCTCGAAACGCCAATTACTATCGACACTTTGTATTCTTTGTCGAGCCCGCAAAATTTCTTTATTGATTTGCATTTTTCTCCGGTAAGTACTAGAAGTTTACCTTCCGCCATTGGGTCTAGGCGTCCCGCATATGCCATAGGAACGCTACTCGCTAATTCGAGGTCTTCACGTGAGAGCTCAATTGCTTGTAGTGGTGTCTCCCCTACATTTTTATGTATTGTATAAATTAAGTCGTTAGATTTTTCTGACATCGTATGAGTGTAGTAGCATTAGTATAACGAACCAAAACCAATTTACCAAAATAGACAGTTAACTGTCTGTTTTGGATGAGGTGTTATCAAATTAGCTTTTGGCTGCAATTTTTTGCGCGAGTACAACAACGCTTTCCATATTGTCATTTCTCGCCAGTTTATTTTTCTTTATATACGCACATTTAGTACACTTATGCATAAGTATATACGAGGACCCCTCTTGTACTACTTCAATAGGTTCCATTAGTCCTCTGCATTCTGCTGAACGATCTCCAGGGAAAACGTCGACATGTTTGCTCCAAAGGCATTGCGGGCAGTGGTTTGTGTACCCATCACCTTTAACATCTGCACTACACTTACCACATTCAAAGTCCTCAATATTCTTTTGAAATTCTTTAGAGATCACTAGAGCATAATACCACTGCTTTGTTGTGTGCAACTTCTAAAACTCCACTTACTATGGGGAATTCTTTCATTTCTCCATCAGCGGTACGCACTTTAAGAGTGCTTTTTTCGATTCGAGTTATAAGCGGTTCGTGGTTTGCTAATACAACCATGTCACCTGCAGTACCTTTGCAGTGCAGTTCTTGAGCTTCTCCTTCAAAGAGGGCTTCAGCAACAGTAACTATTTTTAGTTCGAATGGCTTCGTGGACATAATTATTTTTTCCTTATTTTTCTAAAAGTTTTGAGATTCTTTTTATTCTAGGCGTTTGAGCGAAATGGAGTGAAGTGTGTGATTAACACAGTGAGTGACGTTTCGCGATTAAACAACAACGAAGAAAATTAATTTAAGAACTTTTAACAACGTCGTCGATAGAACCTTTCATATAGAAGTCTTGCTCATCTACGTTGTCGTGCACACCGCTAAGAATCTCGCCAAACCCACGGATAGTTTCTTCAAGTGTTACGTACTGACCTGATTTACCAGTAAATATTTCAGCTACGTTAAACGGTTGCGACAAGAACTTTTGAATTTTTCGCGCTCGGTATACAAGAGTTTTGTCTTCATCTGAAAGTTCCTCAATACCAAGAATGGCAATAATATCTTGTAGGTCTTTGTATCGTTGTAATACTTTTTTAGTTTCGTTAGCAACGCGATAGTGTTCGTCTCCAACAATTTCCGGTGCAAGAGCGGTTGAACTCGATTCAAGTGGGTCAATAGACGGATAAATCGCAAGTTGAGCGAGAGCTCGACTCAGTACCACGGTAGAGTCGAGGTGAGCAAAAGTTGTTGCTGGCGCTGGGTCGGTAAGGTCATCAGCGGGTACGTATACAGCTTGAACCGAAGTAATCGATCCCGCTTTAGTTGAAGTAATACGCTCTTGTAAGAGTCCCATTTCTTCGGCGAGAGTTGGTTGGTAACCAACAGCAGATGACACTCGCCCGAGAAGTGATGACACTTCTGAACCAGCCTGAACAAAGCGGAATACGTTATCCATAAAGAAAAGTACGTCTTTCCCACCTTCATCACGAAACGCTTCAGCCATAGTGAGCGCCGAGAGGGCTACTCGAGCTCGCGCACCCGGTACCTCATTCATTTGCCCAAAAACCAGTGCAGTTTTGTCAAGTACTCCCGATTCTTCCATTTCATAATACAGGTCGTTTCCTTCTCGCACTCGCTCACCTACTCCTGCGAAAACCGAGTGCCCGCCGTGTTCCGATGCAACGTTGTGAATAAGTTCTTGTATAAGAACTGTTTTTCCAACTCCTGCTCCACCAAAGAGTCCAACTTTTCCTCCTTTGATGAAAGGGGTCATAAGGTCGATTGCTTTAATTCCAGTTTCAAAAACCTCGGCCTTTGTTTGTTGCTCTGCAAATATGGGCGGTGCTTGATGAATACCGCGACGTTTTCCTTTGGGGGCTGGTTTTCCATCGATTGGATCACCAACCACAGAAAACATTCTCCCAAGACTTTCAGGACCAACAGGAACAGTAATGGCGTCGCCAGTGTCGACAACTTCCATGCCTCGGCTAAGTTCGGCAGTTTCGTTCATTGAAATACAGCGCACGCGGTCGAGTCCGAGATGCTGTGCAACTTCGAGTACAACCTTTTTGTCTCCATTTTTTATTTCCAATGCATGGTGAATAGCTGGAATTTTTTCAGCAAAGTGCACGTCCACGATGGGACCGATTATTTCTTTTATTGTTCCTGTGTTCATATGGTTAGTAATTAGTGATTAGTCGCTAGTCGTTAGGTAAAATCTTTTTCAACCAACGACTAACGTCTAATGCCTACTGTCTAATAATTATTTCATTGCCTCCACACCGCTGGTAATTTCACTCACTTCACTGGTAATAACTGCTTGCCGAGCTTTGTTAAATTTAAGCAGTAAAGCGTCGCTCATCTCTGTTGCCTTGTCGGTTGCATTTTTCATGGCCACCATTCGCGCTGAATGCTCCGAAGCTTTTGTTTCCAATAGTGCGTGATACACCATAATGTTTACAAGCGACGGGATAATAGCGTCAAGAACCAAGTCAGCCGAAGGTTCAATAGTATACGCATTAGCGCTTTCTCGTCCATGTTCAGTGTCGGCGTACTTTCCTGTATCTGGGATAATGGTTTCAATAACCTCGTTCATCGCACCTTGAGAAAGCGGCAAAATTCGACGAATCACTGCATTTTGTTCAAAGGTAGATTTAAAATTTGTATATACGCTGTACCAGCTTCTGGTTTCGTTGGCTTCGTGCATAGCAACCATTTTTTTGGTTATCTCATTCATTTCCGACTCAACAGTGCTGTCACTTTTGTTTTCTTGGTAGTGCGCAACCTCTAGACCACGGTTCTGAATAAACTCATGTCCGCGTCGGCCAATACAAATAAAAGTTTTCTCGGAACCTTTATATTTTGTGTCACCGAGAAATTCAGTAACTTTTTTAAGAACTGCACTATTTAGTGATCCAGCCAAACCTTTGTCACTCGTAATCACGATGAGTCCGTACTTACCTTTGGTGCGCTCTTCTTGCATAAAGTGTCCACGAACATCCATTGAATTACTGAGGTTTCCCAAAATTCGTAGTGCTCCAGCAGCGTATGCTCGCCCACCAAGTGCACGCTCTTGTGCTTTTCGCATCTTAACTGCCGAGACAGCTTCCATCGCCTTCGTCACTTGGCGAGTTTTGTTTACCGATTGTCTCTTTAGTTTTAGTTGTTTAAGTCCAGCCATGTTTTCATTCTATTATTCTTCTTCAGTAAATAACTCAGAGTTCGATTTTTTGAAACTTTCCATTGCAGTATCTAGTTTTTTTGCAGTTTCGTCTTCTAGCTTTTCACTTTTGTGAATTTCAGTAAGAATGTCGTTATGTTGACCGTCGATGTAGTTAATCCACTCTCCTTCGGCTGCGTTAACTTCGCTCACTGGAACCTTGGTAAAAAGTCCGTTGCTACCCGCGTAAATAGACACAACTTGTTTTTCAAAAGATAGAGGCTCACCATTGCGTTGTTTTAAAAGTTCTGTCATTCGTCGCCCTGAACCAATGCGTGCTTTGGTCGCTTCATCCAAGTCTTGTGCAAATTGCATGAATGCTTCGAGTTCACGGAATTGTGCTAATTCGATTCGAATAGAACCACCCACTGCTTTCATTGCTTTTGTTTGTGCGGCTGAACCTACACGAGACACCGAGTTTCCAACGTCTATCGCTGGGCGCATTCCCTGGTTAAATAATGCAGAGTCAAGAAAGATTTGCCCGTCGGTAATAGAAATTACGTTAGTTGGAATGTACGCAGACACGTCCCCTTCTTGCGTTTCAATGATAGGAAGTGCGGTTAATGAGCCCCCTCCGTGTTCGTCGTTAAGTTTTGCGGCTCGCTCGAGTAAACGTGAGTGAAGGTAGAAAATATCTCCCGGATATGCTTCGCGCCCTGGCGGTCGTCGCAAAAGCAGTGATAGTTGACGGTATGCGACAGCTTGTTTTGAAAGGTCGTCGTAAATTACAAGTGCATCACGCCCACTGTCCATGAAATATTCCCCGATAGTGGCCCCTGCAAATGGTGCAAGGAATTGTAGTGCAGCTGGTGCTGCAGCCGAAGAAGAAACCACTATTGTATATTCCATTGCACCAGCACTCTCGAGTTGAGCTACGATGCGCGCAGTTTTAGATTCTTTTTGTCCAACAGCAACGTAAATACAAATAGGACGAGTTTCTTTCGGTTCGTTTTTTTGGTTTAAAATTGTATCGATCGCGATTGTCGTTTTCCCTGTAAATCGATCGCCAATAATAAGCTCACGTTGTCCGCGACCAATTGGAACCATCGAGTCAATGGCTTTGATTCCAGTGTGTAGTGGTGTGCTTACTGATTTTCTATCAAGAACTCCGTACGCTTCACGCTCAATTGGAGCAAAAGTTTTTGCATTAATTGGGCCCTTCCCGTCAATAGGTTCCGCAAGTGTGTTGACAACGCGCCCTAGTAGTTCATCACCAACTGGTATCGAAAGCACTCTCCCGGTGCTTTTTACGAGCATTCCTTCTTGGACACGTGCAACATCCCCCAAAACTGCAATCTTTACTGAGTCTTCCTCAAGGTTAAGAACAAGTCCGTACAAAGTATCACTCTTGTCCATCGCCTCTTCAAGAGAAGTGTCGTCAGCATCATCAAAGAGCACCATTTCATTCATGATTGCTTTTTCAAGCCCTTCGATTTCTGCAACTCCATCTCCTACTCGAATTACACGTCCCACTTTCTCTGTGTAGCCAGTACGTTCGAATTTTTCGATTTCCTTTTGGATTTTTTCAATAATTAACGTGTCCATGGTTTTAGTAATTAGTTATTAGACATTAGTCGTTAGGAAAAAATAACATTTCAACCTAGCGACTAATTTCTAGTGTCTACTATTTAATAATTTCTTGTACAATTCCAATAAAGCTGCTTTGTGACTTGAGTCTATTAATGTGTCCCCTGATAGGTAACGCCAACCACCAATAAGGTTGTCCTCAATAGTGACAGTAATATTTTTTGGAACTGCACCAAGGGTGCCCATCAATTCTTTTAGGGCTTCATCTCCGTCACTTTGTCGAGCAACGGTGAGTGTAGGCTGCACGGATGCTTTTCGAAATTCAATTCTCTCGTATTCCTTAAGAATCGCAGGGAGAGCTTTTAACTTACCCACTTTTGTAAGTGTCGCAACCATCGAGTCTACACGATCCATAGCATCAGCCTTTTCAGGGACGCTTGTAAGTGAGTTGGCTAAAGCCTGTGCGTATTCGGTAGGCATAGTGTTACTTTTTATCTCGAAGTATTACCTCGGCCGCTAAAATTGCAGCTTTACCAATTTCAGCCTTACTTTCACGAAGAGCTTGCTCTTTTAGTTCTTCGCTTCGTAAGTTAGCACTTTCGAGAATTGTCTCAGCTCGCGCGTTAGCATCAGTGGCAATTTGTGAAGCTTGTTCTTGGGCTCTCGTTTTTGAAGTCTCAAGAATTTCACCTGCTTTGTTACTGGCGTCTGTAAGTACTCCGTCGCGCTCACCTTCTATTTCTTGGATACGTACACCAGCTGCCTCTGCATCTTTTACACCTTTTTCCACCTTCTCACGACGTTCGTCGAGCATTTTTAGTACGGGTTTATAAAGGAAGTATCGCAGTACCAAAAGAAGCACTCCGAAGTTAACTGCTTGAATAATCAGCAGTTTCCAATTTAGTCCGAATACACTAGCAATCTCTTCCATAAACTAAACAAACTTTACGATAAATGCGATAACTAATGCAAAAATTGCCAAAGCCTCAGTAAAGGCAATACCAATAAACATAGTTGCGGTAATTTTTCCGGATGCTTCTGGGTTTCTCCCAATAGCTTCCAGTGCCTTACCAACGATTAAACCAATTCCAATACCGGGACCAATTACACCGAGTCCTACGGCGAGTGCCATACCTAGTGTTTTTGCTACTTCAAGTTCCATATATTTAAACTTTAGTGATTAATAATTCTTAGCTTTCATAAAGCCGCACCAGACCTCAGTTGTTGAGGGCTAATGTGGTTCGGTGATTGCCATTTTTACAAAGAATAAAGTGAGTAATGCAAAAATAGCTGCTTGAATAAGGCCGACAAAAACTTCGAATAACATCATCGGCACAGGTATAAAGTATGGAACGAAAGATACGATTACAAGAATGAGCACTTCTCCCGCAAAAATGTTTCCAAAAAGACGGAACGAGAAGGAAATCAATCGAGCAATTTCACTGAACAGTTCGATAATACCAACCAAAAAGGCTAAAGGAGAGCTAAAGTTAATAAATTTCTTCGTATACTTAACAAAGCCCAAAGTCGCAACTCCCACTACTTCAATAGTAACAAAAGCTATAATAGCTAGTGCCAACGTCACATTCAGGTCGGTGTTAACACTGCGTAAGATTGGAGTAAAGACTTCTCCGAGTGCAGTGTGCTCAATAAGACCAAAACTTCCTATGCCAGGGGTAAACTCTAAAATATTAGAAGCAAAAATAAACAAGAAGAGAGTTGTTATAAGTGGGAACAATTTACGAGCAAGCTTTGCATCCTCGAGTACTTCTGTCATATAGTCCAAAATAAACGAAATCATTGTTTCGAAAAGAGTCTGCACTCTCCCTGGGATCATTTTAATGCTCCGTCCAACAAAAAAGGCGATAACAAAAAGAATTAAAATAACAGCCCAGCTGGTTATTAGCGTGTTTGTTATGGGGATACCAAAAAACACTCCCAGTTGTTCAGCAGCGAGGGCAATATGGATCCCTGAACCCGAAGCTACTTCTGCCGTTTGAGCTATGGTCTCAGCGATTGGCTGTATGTCTGCTAAAGTTGGTTCCATATCGTATGCACATAAATAACCTGTTACTGAATATTGCTCAGGCGGCTATCTGCCTACCTGTGAACGCCACAGGCGCGCGCATTGTAGCATAATCATCGTGCAATTCTAGAGGAGTAAGTATGTTGTGGAGGATAAATGTACACACTACTTCTAGTCCCTTTCTTTAGTATTTTTGGTAGTTTTTTCTGTCGCCGTACTTTTTTCGTTTAGCAATTTCATTTGTCCACCACCGGCACCTTCTTCGGGAGTATTTTGAATTAGATACCATGCAAGGAGCGCTAAAAATAGTGCGATTCCTATAATAGAAACGTAGTAAAACATAAACACCGCGGAGACACCGGTGAGCACCATTGACCCTACTACCCAATAAAGTATCGGATTTTTTAAATCAATTTTGAGTGCAGGAAGTATCAATTGCTGCAATAAAAGTAAGAGCCCTAGGAAGAGTAGTGTAGGTACTATATAAGCATCGCACTCAAACAGGCCGATGCTGGAATTAAGGCTAAAACGACTGTTTGATTCTTTAAAATCAAATGCTGGCAGCAATCTTTTCGCAAAAGAAACAAAGCGCTTCAAGAGCGAACTTTCTTTAGACGAAGAGCCTAAAGCGCTTTCTACTGCGGTTAGTGCTGAGGGGACGCTTGGAGTTTCTAATACAGAGTCTTCAGAAGCTCCTTCGGGTTTTTCTGAAACCGCATCAAGAGTTGAAGATGGTACAACGGGAAATTTTTCTGCATCGAATAATGGAGTTTGTACAGCAGAGGGTGTAGCTATTTGCGATGGTGTAGGTGTACTAGGTGGAGTGAGTGGAGTGTTCACAACAACAGTGTTAGCATCGGTTCCTGCAATCAGAACACGAGGTTCGCCGATTATCGGTAATGCAGTTGGATGAGGTCTTGTAACGATTCGATAAGAGTATACTTTTCCTGGTTCTAGATTTTCTAATATAGCGGTGTGATCTGCCCGACCTGCGTTATTTTGTGGGGTTGCAAAAGTATAACCGAAGTTTTCTTCAGAGAGAGAAATGGAAATAGGTTCGTTGGTAAGCTCAGAAAAAATAATCTGTGTTGCTGCAGGCGCCGAGCTCTGCCATTGCGCAACTGCACAGCCAGCATCAGGATCAACATAACTCAATTGTATATTTCGTGTTTCAAGAGGTGTAGCACTAAACATCATCCCTGTTCCATTCGAGTAGATATCAACGGAAAATCCGCCACATTTTTGGTGTTGTAGAATGCCAGGGGCAAAAGAACTTGCGGATGCAAGCTGAGGAAAAATACCTATAACAACAACCAAGAAAACAGCATAAAAAATGGTTCCCGATAGACGTAGTCCGAATACATTGTGTAGCACACTCATTTTGTTTATTTAAAAAGTAATTTTCTAAAAAATATATAAGAAAAAGTACAAAAGAGCTTTAAGGTACGTGATTATAGAGCGCAACCACAGTCTATGTCAAGAAATGTATAGGTGAGTTTTTGGAAACAATCCTTAAGGACATTGAACACTAAACTGTGGCTTTACTTAGCCAATTAATGTCCTTTATGCAGAGAGGTGTCGAGACGTTTTAAATCACTTATATCGGTGATTTGTTGCCAGCCCTGAGCTTCTATCATTTTTATAGGGAAGTCTTTGGTGGCGAGCGCAACAGTTTGCGGGAGCCCAAATTCTTTGCCTCGTATCGATACCATTGGATAATTAAAATATTCGGGTTTTAGGACAAATAAATTTGTGCCTACAAAGCCATCTGTGACATCGTGCGTACCCTCTTTTACAGCCGTAACATTACCTACGTCATTGTAAATGATACGTCCGCCAGTGAATTTACCACGCACTTTCTTTACAAGCCATGCCCAGTCGTGTTGGAGGCAACTTTCGATGTCATCCTCGCCGTACATGTCGTCTCCCATAAGAACAAGAAAGCGACCGCGTATGTGTTTTTGACACAACGAGAGAGCATGAGCGGTTCCGTTGAGTTTTTTTTGCCGTACGTAGGTAACCTTACGGCCTTCGTACTCATCACCAAAATGATTTATAATTTGTTCGGCAAGGTAGCCAACTACTATAATCAGCTCATCTACCTCTTTCGGAAGACGAGCTATGTTGTGCTCCATAAGATTCTTACCGCCGGCACGAGCCATAGGTTTTGGTACATGATACGTTAGCGGACGCATTCGAGTTCCTTCTCCCGCTGCTAAGAGTACGGCTTGCATAGTTTATAACTCTACTGACTTGCGCTTACAAATCAAGCGACACACGTTAGTTCATAAAGTCTTGAAGCGCACCGCGTAGAGTAGAAGAAAGTTCGTCACGCTCGTCAACTTTCATAAAATATGGTTTATCTTCTACTCGTTCAAAAAGCGCAGGCCTTCGTACCCATAATCCTACTGCAATAAAGTATGCGACAACTCCTTTATCGTAAACTTCCAAGTCCATGGAACTGTCTCCCAACATGATAGCTCTACTTGGGTCGGTCACAATATTTTTTACGGTTTCAACTTTTGAATCCTGTATTTTTGACTTTGCTTGATCTAAAGTACCTTCTGCGGTAAGAACAAGTTTACTCCCCACTCCTGTTATTGTCAGAGAAGGTTGCTTTTTTGCATCTAGTTGTCGAGAAAGTTCTTTTACTGTCGCATTTACACAAATCTGCGGTCCGCCACTTACTATTGAAATGGCGATGGGATTCTTTTTGTATGCGTCACACTGACTGCGTAGTGCCGCAACAATGCTTTGTGTAAGTGTATTGGGAACAATACGAGATACAATTTCAAAATGCTCTTGTCGTACCTGTGCACCTAGCTTCTTAGCAACTTCTAGTCGCATAGGAATTGTTTTGCTCAGTGGAGCGCGTCCGTCCATTCCTTTATCCATCTGAGAGTCTACCTCACGCATAGCGATGGATATTGCGTCTGGGTGTAATTGAGCGCTCAGCGCTGTTTCTATAACAGCATCAAGGCACTCCATAGACAAGAGTGTGTTGTCCATATCCAGAATTATATCAATACGGTTACCTTTCATGAGTGGTACGTTAAAAGATCAAATGTGTGCATTATTTTGCTCTACTCTATGCAGCTGTAATTTGGAAATAGATGTGCCTAAAAACACTGAAATAGAATTATCCGTGAATAATCAAAACTTATTTCCCTATTCTACCAATCATTTGCGAAAGTAATTGAAGGAAACTTCCAACAGCAGCTACGGCCAAAAGAATCACAAAGAAACGACCTATGTCCGCTGTAAAATAGACAACTATAACGAAGAGTGCTCCCCACAACCCAGTGCACCACAGACATTCCACAAGCTCAGCAACTGTACGGCGCGGGCCTCCTGGAGGTTTTCTGTACGTTCCGTCCTCTTGTTTGTCTAAGAACCAATTGCGTATAAAAGCAAACATTTTGTCAAAACTCGTAAGGCGTATCATTCGAAAAGTTGCAAGAGATATAATAACTATATCCATAGTATCCATTAAGAAAAGCCAGTCAAAACGATCAAAGCCGTCGGTAAGTCCCCAGAACAAGAATCCGAAAATAAGAAAAAAAAGTATTGCAAAAATAGCATTCCACATTCCCTGATCTTTTGGCATTGTATTCATAGTTATATATTTTACGATTGGTACCATTAGATGTAGTTCGAGGAGCGACTTTATTTACTTATGTAACGAAATGCAATTAGTAAATAAGAAGTACTCTTGTGGTGCGCGAATTAAATGGAGTGAAGCTGTATGAGATTATACTGCGAACGACATTTAGAGAGTCGCGACAAAGAACTACGCTGATGGTATCTATCGTATCAGTATAGCAAAGAAGGGCGTCACTGACGCCCTTTTCCACATTTGGATTGCTCTTTAGTTATGCCTGTTTTCGTGGGAACTTTTTCGCGAAGCTTTGCATGCGTCACAATTTCCACAGTTGCACACACCTCCCGCTGCGCTAACCTCAGGTTTTTTGTGAGTACCACCTGAAGTTTTGCACAGAGGACAAGGACAATTTTTTGCGAGCGAGATTGGACCCTCACCGTGCACGACAATCATTAAGAGACCACCGATGATCGCGAGATTTTTCAATGCTTGAATAAGTTGATCCGCTTCTGTATGCGCGATTAAAATAGTTAAAACTGTAAAGGCAATAAGTAACCATGCTCCTTCGCGTGCGTGAATGCCAGTTGCAACCATAAGGGAGCCTCCGATTTTAGCGAGAAGAACGATAATGAGCACTATTCCCGCCAGAGGAATACCAAATGAAGAGAAATAATTTATAGTTCCCCCTAGGTTTGTAAGCATCCCCAATGCACTTACAAGAAAAAGTAGTGCAAAAAGCATTCTGGCCACAAATGGTCCGTAGTGCTGGATTTTTGAATTAATCATGCGCTTTGATTAGTTATTATAATAAACGTAGCTCAATTATATCAAATTAATAGAGTTGTACATCACAGTTGTACTACTCTAATATTTTTTGTGTCCGTACGCATGCGCGATGATTTTTGCGCTAACCATCACGATAAGAGCAAATCCTAGCCACGGGTTTGGCGCTTGGTATAAAAGTGTCTCGGTTACAATACCAAGGAGAAGAACTAGCCCAGTCGCGAGAAACGCTGCGCGTGAGGCTACAAAGCGAATAAGTTGCTCTCGCTCATCTCCGCGGTCTTCGTGCCATACAAATACGGTAAAAGCTCCGAAAGCAACAACGATAATGGCAAGGATGGTGAGCGTACCCATACTTGGCATCCAGGTTTTGTTCGCGTACGTAAGAATTCCTACAAAAACAATCAAAAGCGCTGCGATTCCTATTTCGGTGAATATACTATTTTTCATAGGTAAAAAGTTTTTCTACGGGAAGTTTAAAGTACTTTGCAAGGCGCAAGGCAAGTGCCACCGAAGGAGTATAATTGCCGCGCTCTATCGAGATAATAGTTTGCCGCGAGACACCAATTGCCTCTGCAAGCTGCTCTTGCGTTACGTGAGCCTGAGAGCGTATCAGGCGTAATTGAGTTGTAACAGGATGATCGGACATACATGTATTCACACTATACAGGAGGTTGTACATATGTGAAGTAATCACTGGTCACTGGTTTTCTATCATGAATAGCACAAAAGCCCCGCGTTAGCGGGGCTTTTGTTACTCGGCATCAGTAGCCGGAGTCTCCTCTTTTGCAGCGCCTTCTTCGTGGCACTTGCATGTGTCTGAACCTTCACACATATCATATTTCTTAGCTGGTAAGCACCTCTTTAGGTGCCTTATAATGGTGCTACCATTTCACGCGATTCGCAATCCACATGTGAAAAAAGACGCTTGCAAATGTATGAACATCTGTTCTCAGTACGCTGTTATATTTCTCCAAACAATGTCTATGTAGGAGGTGTTGATAGCGCCTCAAACATTTAGAAAGTGTTGTATGCTGTATGAAAGGTCGTTCATATATTCATCTATAAAAATATA
>CAZPQI010000013.1:0-20014 GCA_964589005.1 uncultured Candidatus Saccharibacteria bacterium
AATATGAAATGTATCGTTCCTAAAACACCAGTGAGAAACACAAAGAGCATCGCGATTGGAATAATCGGCAGTACCAACAAGTTTACAGGGAGCGCCACCAACGAAACTTCCCCCATCATATACATCAACAATGGATACACTGCAATTTGTGTCGAGATTGTTGCTGCGGTGAGCTCGCGCAATTTAAATTTTTCTGGTATCAGCGTGAGGTGTGGAACTAGCAACAGTACTCCAAAAATCAATCCAAGAGTTGCTACAAAGCTAAGCTGAAATGATGGATCAAATACCAACAAATACGGATTCCAAAGCAACATCGCTAACGCAGCAAACATAAGTGCATGAAGCGCACTGTAACTGCGCCCCGTCATTGCACCTACTGCACCAATGCTTCCCATTATCGCAGCGCGAACCACGGTTGCCGAGGCTCCCACCAACAACGTAAAGAGAATTATGACTACAATGGCGCTGATGTAGCGCGGTTTTGGTGGTAAAAACATAAGCAACGCTGAAATTGCGATGACTATAATCGCAATGTTGTAGCCAGAGAGAACAATAATATGTATCAATCCCGTAGCACGAAAATCTTCAGTCAACTTTTCGCCTAGTGAACGTCTCTCGCCAACAGTTATACCTCCCGCCAAAGCCGCGAATGGTTCCTGTAACATTCGTTTTAGGGAATCTAAGTAGGTACGCTTGAGTTGTAACAGAGCACCAATAGGAGTTGACGAACTCCTGACTATTTCGACTTCCGGAAACGCCATGATGCGATAGATAGCATCTTTGGCGAGGTATCCACGATAGTTGAACACACGCCCACCCTCCCCTGCAAAATTTTCAACTGGCTCGAGAACGCCAGTTACTTTAATTTCATCTGCATACTTAAATTGCACCCTCACATCCGCGCGCACTAAAAATAATTCGGAATATTCTGGAACCTCTAACACTAAATTCACATACGTGTCACGAATATCTGGCTCTCGTACAATAGTTCCTTGAAGCACTACCTCACTATCATTAACTTCAGGCAGTTCCATATATGGAACTGCTATATTCATACGTACCACTCCCAAACCAAAAAATACTAGAGTAACTAGTGCGAGTACACACACTTTTTTATACGTACACTGTAAGTAGAGAAGCCCAACAGCTACTATTAAAATTAGAATGAGTACGAGGAACCAACTCCCTAAACTCACCACCGAGCGCACGGCAATTCCAACTGCAAACATACTTATCGCAAATACCACGTAGCGATGCATACCTACACTTTAGCACTGCCTTTTTCTTTTGGGCGACTTACCTATTATCAATCGCTTCGTTTGCTAATCTATCAGCGTAGGTATTTTTTTCGCGGCGTATGTGTACGTACGTCACTTCTCCAAAACCTTTTTTTAAAATTTTTTGTGCTTTATCATATTGTGCCTGCAAAGTTTCCTTTTTTATTTTCCAATTCCCCGAGAGTTGCTCGGCTACTAACTTAGAGTCTAAACGAATTTCTATATCTCGTTTTACCAACCCTAGTTCGTGCGCTTTTTCTAATGCCTGAATTACTGCTTCATACTCTGCCCAATTATTAGTTTGCTCGCCAAGAAAAGTGCGAATCTCCGCAAGTACTTTTTCTCCATCAAAAATAACGACACCAACTGCAGATAACCCTGGATTTCCACGGGAAGCTCCATCGGTGTATATAATTATCTTTTCGATGGTTGTCATCGCGAGGCAGTATAGCAAATTTGTGAACTCTCTAGTGTTTATTCCTCGCTCGTAGCTTCTTCAATAAGAAGTTCTTCGCTTGTGCCAAATCCGTCGAGCTCTAAACTATTATTTGCGCCAAGGTCAAGCCCGAATTCACAATATACACCGTCGTATTCTTCGAGTGTTTCAAGAATAGTACATACTTCGTAATCGGCTCCTTCTGCGTAGTTGGTATACGTATATGCTTCTCCTGTTGTAGGATCAGTAGGGATTTTTTCAAGATATTCTGGAACCAAATCGGAAAGTGTTTCTGGGAACACTCCGTATACATCTGCATACAATGCAGCGCTTAATTTTATTTCGATTAAGTCTGCTTTACGTTGCACATCGAGCTCACTTGGTGTGGTTATAAGATTTTTACCAATTCCTGCGGCAATTAGCACTACTACTACAATAGCTCCAGCCAAAAGGATCACACTGAGCGTCTTCGCGAGTGTAGAAACTTCTGCTTCTGGTGTAGCCGGTGGGTCGAGCAACCATCGATATACGTGTACAGTGGCAAGTGTTGAAACTGGAATGGTTATAAGTAATCCGATTCCCAAAAATAGTGCACCTAAAACATTAAAGAAGAGGATGGATATTCCAAAGATAAACAAATTCCATCGATGTCCTTGTGTAATGCGCATACTCTCATGCATCGCTTCTACAGGCCCAAGGTTACGGTCGATGATGAGGTAGGTAGTAAATGCTAATGCGAGCCCCGCAATAATCCCTGGAACAATAAATAATACGAGCCCAAGAAACACCACGATGATTACCAAAATAGACATAACTACATATCTCCAAAACAAATGTATCGGCTCTATTAGATCTGCGTAATCAGTTTCCACTCGGTCGTACACACGCAAAAGCACAAGTGTCATTCCCATACTAATTATAATTTGAATTGCAAAATCCAAAATATTAATAACAACGCTCGCACCTCCAGCGCTAATTTCGTCAGCAACAAATCCGGTTATCGACGAAATAATAGTCGTAAGTATAAAAAGCCCGATAAGAAAAAACGGACGCTCTTTAAATCGATGCCATCCCGATACAAACGCTTCCGTTTTTGAAAAAGTATTCATAGTTCGTTATTCGTAATAGTACCCTACAAAGTGACACTACCCTTACACAATATCCACAATCCGTAATTCTAAATTTACACGCCCTGCGAAACGCGACAATTCTAACGTACAGAGTACGTCTACTACTTTGTCTAAAGCTGGATGTGTACTAAAAGATTCTGCATTCTTAAAAAACGCAATTGCTCGTAGCGTTTTGGGTGCATCTTTTTCTGCAATATGCATTTCGAAATGTAATTCTTCTTTTCCAAACTGTTTCGCTGAACGTACGATAACATTAGGGCACAAAAAAATGGGCTTTGGATTCTCAATTCCAAACGGCGCAAAACTTTCGAGTGTCCTGTTCACATTTTGAGCATCGCCATGCGAAAGTGTTGCATCAACATTAACAATCGACTTCTCTACTTTCGAAGAAACTTCCGCATAGGCAACATTCAATACTTCATGCAGTGTGTGTATCTTTTCGTGCTCAACAGAAAAACCGCCAGCATGTTCGTGCCCGCCAAACTTTGCCAACGCACCTTCTGTCGCGCTAAACATTTCTACAATATTTACACTTCCATTACCTCGACACGACCCTTTAATATCTCCAGTACCTTCCTTGCCCCACAAGCACACTGTTTTCCCATACGTATCAACCAAAGAATTCGCGGCAAGCCCAACTAAGGCTGGATTCCAATTTGGATTTCCTGCCACCAGTACATTTCCACTCGAGTCTTCATCAAAACGCTTCTTTAACTCGCGTACAATACTTGCTACTTGCCCTTTTCGTTTATTGTTAAGTGAATGTAATTCTTTTGCGGCGTCTGCTGCTGTGCCGGCGTCTTGCGTAGTAAGTAGTGTTAGGCCGACCTCGGGACTACCCATGCGCGATGCCGCGTTCAAACGTGGCCCAATAGTAAAACCAATATCTCCTTCGCTCAAAAATGATTGCTGCAATCCTGCCTTACGACACAGCGCTCCAATACCTGGTCGCCGCGATTTGCGCAACACAAGCAACCCGTAATGTACGAGTGCTCTGTTCTCGCCTACAAGTGGCATCATGTCGGCAACAGTCGCTATTGCCACTAAATCGAGAAGCCATTTTTCCCAACCTTCAGGAATATCTTGTACCCACTTTTTCTTTTGCTCTCGTGCGCGAATTAAAATTGCTTGTACTAACTTAAAGGCGACACCGGTTCCACATAAATGTCTAAAAGGATACGTTTCATCTTCTCGTTGTGGATTTATTACCGCGACTGCATTAGGGAGTACACCTTGTGTGAGGTGATGGTCGGTGACGATAACATCAATACCCAGCGTATTTGCATGGTCGACTGTTTCAGGATTGGCAGTTCCTACATCAACAGTAATTATAAGTGTCACCTTTTTCTTTGCTAAAACATCAACTGCTTCTTTGTGAAATCCGTATCCTTCTGTGTCGCGATGTGGAATGTAATTAGTGAAACGTTTCAGTCCAACTTTTTTAAACACATCGTGTAACAGTGCACCGCCAGGGATACCATCAGCATCAAAGTCGCTATAAATGGCGATATGTTCTTGAGCATCTATTGCGGCAATTATTCGCTCTACCGCTGTATCCATGTCGCGCATAAGAAACGGATCGTGAACGTGAGTGTTGTAGTTAGGATTAAAAAAGTCTTTCGCACTTTCAACTGTCATTATATTTCGAGCAACTAATAAGTCTTGCACAAACTCTGGGTACTCTTTAAGAATCTGGCGAACTGCGGTGCTTGGTTTTTCACTAAGTGTGTATTTTTCCGACTTTGATAGTGACATTGGATTGGATTATACTCTACCTTATGGAAGATTGTATTTTTTGTAAAATAGTTACTGGCGATATCCCCTCACATAAAGTATACGAGGACGAAGATACATATGCCTTTCTCGACAGTGGTCCTGTTAACCCTGGACATACTCTTGTTATTCCTAAAAAACATTCTCCCAACGCGCTCAAGATGAGCGCTGAAGATTTTTCAAAACTTACCCGAAAGATTCATACCGTTGCACACGCGGTGAAAATAGCGACTACCGCCGACGGTATTAATATTACTTTCAACAATGAGAGTGCTGCGGGCCAAGTAGTATTCCATACTCACGCTCACATCATTCCACGTTTTTCAGACGATGGTTACACCATGTGGGGTAGCAAAAGTTACCAAGAAGGAGAGGCTGAAGAAGTCGCTGAAAAAATCAAAAATGCCTTGGTAAAATAAAAACGACACCTTTGATTAGTGTCGTTTTTTGTCTCTTTCATTTAAAGTACACTCCTGTGCTACGTTGTCGACGAGTTATATGGTTTTTTCGCGAATATCTTGAACGACCCGTTCCATTCTTTCGATTGCACATTTTTCTGTGTCATGTGTCGCCTTATCTTCGTCGATAAGTAACGAATGCACACGCCCATTCTTCCACAAACTAATCCCGCCGGCCCATTTTTTCGTTTCGCCATGTTGCACAGCATCGCACTTGATATCACTATCATTACTTCGAATGGTAAGTATCGTTAGCAGTGAAATTCCCACGACTATCTCCCTTCTTTTGAACAAGAATTATTTCCTGAGTACGTTATACACTTAATCGCGCAACACTTCAATCCCTGGGAGTGTGCCGTCTTGCAAAAATTTTAACATCGCGCCGCCGCCGGTGGAAACAAAATCAAAATCATCTTCGAGTCCTTCTTTTTGAATTACGGCCACAGTATCACCACCACCAACGATAACTTCTGCTTCGCATTCCACCGCTGCGTGTGCCAACCGAACAGTCGCGGCGTCGAATCCTTTTTCATACCAGCCAAGTGGACCATTCCATACGATTGTTTTGTATGTAGGCAGAGTTTCTATAAGCGCATCAATCGTTTCTTTTCCTATATCGACAATAACATCAGTGTCGCGCACGTCGTCAATCGCAACAGTAGATGAAAAAGTGTCTTCGTGTTCAACCACGACATCTGTTACCTCGTATACACTTTCACTTTCCAAAATGTCTTTAGCTATGACACCGTCTTCTATCACCGATGCGCCAACCGCATTTCCTTTCGCAGCGAGTATTTCATTTTGAAGTGCGCCCCCAACAAAAACAGTGTCGTAGACTTCAATGAACTTTCGAATCAAGGGCTCCTTCGTCGCGAATTTTGCCCCACCGAGCACAAATAATGCGGGGTGTTTGGGTTCAAGTGCACTTGAGAGCACTTGAACTTCTGCGTCTAATAAAAATCCTGCATAACTATCAATATGTTTTGGTATCCCGACGATGCTTGCATGCTCACGGTGGCACACAGAAAATGCATCTTGTACAAAAATGTCAGCGAGTGATGCCAATTCCTTTGCAAAACTTTCGTCGTTGGCAATCTCTCGTGGATCTTGTCGCAAATTTTCTAACAACACCATGTCGCCGTCGTCCATTTTAGAAATATCTAATTGTTCGCGTGTCGTGAAGCCAACGGGTAGTAGCGTATTGAGAACATCAGCGACAGGCAGCAGTGATTCACTTTCATCGCGCCCTACATGCGCAATAATAATTGTTTTTGCCCCCTGCTCTTGAAGAAAACGTAGCGTGGGGAGCGCACGATGAATACGAAAATCGTCAGCGACCTCTCCGTCTTGCATTGGCGTATTAAGACCTGCACGCACCAATACTATTTTGCCTACAAGATCATTTCTTTGATCAATACATCTCATGTGTTCTGTGCTGCTTGTAAAATAACTTCCAACTTCGCTGGGTCGAGACCCGCTCTTCCGATAAGTACCCCACCTAAGTCAGGAACGGAGAGTATTTCAGTTGCATTACTTTCATTTACTGCTCCCCCATACACAATTCGCACTGCTTTCATTGCTTTGTCTCCGTATGCATCTGCGAGTGTCTTGCGGACAAGTAACATCATCTGGTGCACCTCGTTTCCGTTAGGTGCAGTATCTGAACCAATAGCCCAAATTGGTTCGTAAGCAATAGTAATATTTTTAAAACGATTTGTAGGTACTTCAGAAAGTGCAGTTGTGATTTGCTGTCGTACTACGCGTATATATTCTCCTTGCGCGTCACGTGCACTTTCCCCAACAGCAATAATGGGATCCAGTTTGCTATTCAAACTCTCTATTACCTTGTCGTGCACATCTGCATCTGTTTCTCCTTGTGCGCGGCGCTCGGCATGTCCTATGATAACGTACGTAGCTCGAGTATCGCGCGCTTGTGTTGCAGAAATTTCTCCGGTGTGTGAGCCGTCTGGGTAGGTGGAAATATTTTGAATTCCGAACTCTACTCGTGTACCGCGATAATTGTGTGCCAGTTCGCGCAAAAAAATTACCGGGGGAACAACTACCACTTCAACATTAGAATTTTTTGTAGCAAGTTTCTTGGTGGCATCAAATAAACGTTTGGCTTCCGCGAAAGTTTGCGGATTCATTTTCCAATTACAAATAACTGATTTCATACGGATAGTATATCAAAATTAGGTGTTAGGTTTTAGGGATTAGGTTTAGAAAACCTGAGTGATGAAAAAACTACCTCACTTGAAACTCATCAAATTGGATGTAGTTCAAGGAGTGATGCGAAAAATGTCGCGAGTCATATTAGCAATATGATGAGTGTTATTTTTCGCAACACGACACAGAAGTACGCCGATTTGATGAGTTTCTACTGTTCGCGCCAGAGAATATATCTGGGCGTTGTAGTCGAAGTCGGAGTAAACGGAGGCGGATTCGTTGTCTGTAACCTATCAAATGAGTTGTCTCGATTATTGTACCCTGAGCAATACACTCCACCACTACACGTCCATTTTGTACCCACCCTTCCGTTAGATACTATAGATCCTTGAATAGTAAGTTGCGACTTAGTATCTCCTGAGTAATACGCACGTCCAAACCTGTCACCTTGTGCTACAAAGATTCCTTTCAACGAAAGGTCATCAGGCGACTGCGGTGGTATATAAATACCAAACTCACTAATCACAGTAAGTCCATCACTACCGTCTTGAGTCGAATAGTCAATATCATCTTCTAAAATTACATCAGGGTCGTAACCACTGTTTACTAGGTCGGCCGCAACTACAGTTACCTTACCCTTTACTGTTCCTTCAATCCAAACCTTATCCTCAACAAAAATGACTGAACAAGATGCTGGAATCGTGCGGCGTTCAATAAATGTTTCTGAGTCAATAATGTGATAGTCATCTCTCCACCCAAGACCCGAAAGATACCCCCGTACATCATCAGTATCAGTAACTTGATAAATATCAACTGTGCCATCGTTATTAAAGATAAGATGGTAGCCATCGACGGCTACGTCATCTCCACCGCTTTCAATTTCTGTTTCACCATACGGCGCCAAGTAAATACCATCGGTTTGAGCGTACGTTTTTAAATTAGAGAAACTGGCCGCCATATCAGTAAAACTAATTGTAGAAACTGGATACTGCCACAGTGTGCTACCACTGCCTGCTCCGAACACACCACTTTGAGTTTGAGTAGGACTGCATCCAAAGCTGGAGGTGCATGTCCAACTTGCCACACCGCTGGTTACCAGTGAATTATTTGTTCCATCCATTCGTATACCGCCATTACTGTGATACGGGCCTGTAATATCTCTATCGGATCCCGCCCACACATCAGCACCAATAATGTATGCATATTCAGCAACAGAAGGAGCTGCGCGTCGCCCATATACCGTTCGCTTAAAACGGGGATCGGCGTCAACCGTACCTGTTGAAGTTACATCGACTGATTGTAGTTGCCCGCATGCAAAATTACCTGACACATCTAAACTATACGAACCTATTTGACCAGTTTCAGGATCGCTATACGTCTGTACGTATGGTCCTGCTGTACCTGTGCCGTTCTGTAAGTCACCTGGGAAATGAGCAAGAAACCAGTGGTAATAATCGAGCCCTGCTTCGGCAACGCCAAGTGCTTGTTCTCGCACTTGTTTGCTCGCACCCAGTTTTGCTTGGCTAAATATAAAACTCATGAGCGCCGAGACTGATAGTCCGAACACTGCGGCAAATACGAGGACGAGTATAACGGTGATACCACGTTGCCTAAGGCAACGTGGTATAGGTTGTAGGTTGTAGGTTGTAGGTTGTAGAAAGTACATACTTATTTTATATTACGCAAAGCCGCACTACTGCGAAGTTCAAAGTCGTCAGGGGCTCGTTCGGGATGCAAGTTCACGACAATTCTCACAAGTACGAACGCAAGCTCATCAATCTCAGAAAAATCAGATACTACCGCCCCTGCTTTGTCGTACAAAGTAAATAATGGAACTCCTACTGCTGTGTTTCTTACATTATCAGATACTGTCGTCACTACCTCTGTTGACGTTGTGTACATTGGCGGGTCGCCAGCTGACTCTACGATTCCTCTTTTAAAATCTGTTCCATCAAGAAAGTAACGGATACGTTCGATTTTATTATCGTTATCAAAATCACTATAAAATGTAACGCTGCTTGTTGCCATTGCAACAATGGGATATGCCCCGTCATCTGCATACGACGTTTCTCGCAAATCTCGCACTGCTCGTTCAATTCCCGTTCGCGCCGAGCGCGTTGCATCAGCTTGTTCAAATGCAAAACGCTGACCCTTGTACACAAAACGTAGCGAACTTACTATCGCCATTACAATAATAGTAAATACCGCTAAGAGTACGAGGGTTTCTATGAGCGTAAAACCACGCTTGCTCGCAAACGTGGTTTTACGCTCAGCGTTTAGGGTGTAGCGCGTAGCCTGCCTGTGCGTCGCACGCAGACAGGCGTGTAGACGACACTTACTTTCCTTTTTCTCTGCGTGTTTATTTTCCATACTATTGTTCAATGCCAAGTGGAGTTATATCGGTTACCAAAGAAGAAGTTCTCGTATCTACTTTTCCTGCCCATGACACTTCTACCTTCACGCGTTTATAGTCATCGGTAATACCGTTTGTGTCCGATCCACCTATTCCATCCTTCGCATCATCAACATAGACAATATACGTACGGCGCGTGTAGCTAACCCCATTGAGAGTTACTGGTTCACTCACCGTCAACGCTCCGACAGGATCACCACCAACAGTGCCTATGGTGTCGTAACTCAGACTGCGAATATATTCCATACGCTCGAGTGCGAGCGAAAGCGCTCCTGTACGTGCCTTGTTATCAGTCGCCAGCCGTGTACCCAGTTGCAACACGCCGAAAAATCCCACAAAAATTATCGTAAGGAGTGCTGTACCAACCACCACTTCAATTAATCCTATCCCACGGGTACCATGAGTATAAAGAACGCGTCTATTCATTAGGTGTATTGTAACTCAGCCTCGCACATCTCTCCCTTTCCGTGTGTTTGTAAGTTTGTCCAAATCTTGACAAATGGCTCATTATATGGTAATGTATATTTAGGTTTGAAGCAGTGACACTACGTCATTTGCACCTTGAGATGGAGAGTCCAATGACTTTTTCAACAAAAATATCTTCTGTAGCACTTCTCGTAGCCGTTTCAGTTTCTTCTTTTTCTTTGCCAGCAATGGCACAAGGAAATATGGAAAAGAAATTTAACGATGCACTTACCATCAGTACCACGAATGTGGCTCTTGCCATGATGAGAGCGGCAGAAAACATGGTGAAGCGTTCACTTGAAAAATCGGCACCTCCTATTTTTGTTCCGGCTATCTGGGCGCCACTTATTGTCGCGCCAAAAATTCCCGTTCTTACAGACGAAAACCCGGGTCTCGCCGAAGAAGTGCAAAAATTCTGCGCCGAAAACAAAAGCGCAAGTCTCTGTAAAATGCCAAACTCGGCGGCATTGATTGCCGAGTAACAGTTCCTCCGAAGCGCGCATCGTTTTGATACAACTAGTATCAATTCGATGCGCGTTTTCTTTTTGTTTGTTTTTAAATTAAAAAAGAGCGAAAATTTTAAAATTAGTTGCAGAACGAATGCCTATAATTGTTGACATTTTCTTTATATCAAATTAACATGCAAACTCATGTAGCGTGCCTATCGGCATCTATAAACTGCTCATTTAAATAAAAGGAGAATAACTATGGCCTATATCGCTCTTCTTCTGATTGTGCTTGGTTTGTCGCTGAAAATAGTACCTCGTGATCAGTATTCTGATTGGTTCGACTTATTTGTTCGGTTAGTGATTACCGGCATTATCGTCACGCCAATTAACATGACGATAAAATACCTCGTGTTAAAACCCTACGTTGTTTCGAAGAACGTTACTAGAGTTTTACGTGAAATCCCACTATATTCACTGCAAGGTCCCAGTATGAGTACATCCGGTTTATTTGTTTTGGGATTTGGTAGTATCCACTCTACTCCTGTCTTTTTTGCGTACACAAAAAAACGAGATGGTGCATTCCGATTGGTGACAATACCAGCAACTGATACCGATATTTATGAAGATGCAAGTGTTGAGGAACCTCCTAGATATGTTCGTTCTGTAGCAGAACCAAGCTGTTCAAAGAACAATAGCCGTGCTCGTCCCGAATGGACAACCATACTATATCCGGTAGCATGTTGGGTTACATACGGGATTCAAAGTGGAAAGCTACACATACCACCAGGCAGTATCCAAACTCGTTATACACTTTGACTAACCGGTCTTTACAAATTTCAAAAGTTCTTTAAAAGAGTCATCTACTAAATGTATGTGACTCTTTTCTTTTGCCTACTTACGCATGTATGAAAATTTTTAAATGAGATGCAAAACGAGCACCTAGAATTATCGCAAACTTGGATGTGATTCTAGTAGCAGAAAGAATTTCTTGTGAGACGTAAGCTCTGGAAAAGTTTCAAAGTTAGATGCAGATTGCGGAGAGCAAGAAAAAAGCCTGAGGTTGTATGAGTAATACTACCTCAGGCTTTTTTCGTAGTTCGACAAAAAGATGCGCTAACTTTGAAACTTTTTACTAGAAGGCGTCGGATAGGGAGTAGATAGGCCCAATCATCGCCACCGCAAAGAAACCAACGGCAACACCAATTATAATCATCAAAAACGGCTCAATAATAGTCGACATATTCTTTGTTTTTTGAGCTACTTCACTTTCATAAAAATCTGCTACCTTCGTCAACATATCGGCTAGTGCGCCAGTTTCTTCTCCGACGGCAATCATCTCGCCCATCATAGGTGGATACAACGTGTCATTTTCCATAAAAGCAACGGAAAGTTGCTCTCCTTTTTCCACTTTCGCTTCGGCAGCTTTGAGCACATCGCGATGAAAATGATTTTGCACAACTTCACCAGTAATTTGTAGTGCAGTAATAACATCTACCCCCGCTGCGAGTAATGATGCAAATGTGCGAGCGGTGCGCGCAGCGTTAATTTCTTTCACGAGCCCCCCTATCATTGGAAGAACGAGTAAAAATTTATCACGCGCTCTCTGCCCCCAAATAGTGCGCAACACCATGTGCACACTTCCAAAAAATGCCACTATGCCAAGCACTACCAATGCTGTGTAATTAACTAAAAAATCACTTATATTAATAATCGCTTGCGTTGATTTTGGTAAGTCGGCACCAAGCTCGTCAAAAGTAGAAGCTAAGGTTGGCACCACCTCTGTCATCATAAGAAAACCAATGCCCGCGATTGCGACCAAAATAATGCTCGGATAAATAAGTGCCCCTTTAATTTTTTTCTTAAGTTGGTACGACTGCTCGAGCTGATTGGCGACGCTCTTAAGCGCTGTATCTAAGGTTCCTGATTCTTCACCAGCGCGAACCATGGCAACAAATAGTTTCGAAAATACACGCGGAAAGCGATTAAGTGATTCATGAAACGTTCCTCCTTTTTCTATATCACTCCTAATCGAAAGAATGACACTCTTTAATTTCGGACTCTTGGTTTGCCGCTCGGCAACAGAAAGCGCACGAGAAATTGCTAATCCAGCAGCAAGCATCGCAGCAATGTTAGATGCAAAAACTATTTTTTCGTGCTCTTTGACTGAGGATATTTTTTCGTTCCAGTGCGAAAAACTCAATATATTTTTTGCGTCCGAAGTTACCGTTACTATCGAGCCTCCCTCGGCGCGCACATGACGATACACTTCAAAACGATCCTTGGCTTCAAGTGATCCTGAGTAGGTTTTCCCATCACGTTCTGCTTTATAGGTGAATTTCATGAGATTAGTATATCAACAAAGTGTATCTAACATCAAAAGTTTACTGGTCCAGCAATTCTCCCCTAGGGGAAAAGGGGAGAATTGGGACATAAATTCAACATAGTCGCTTACGCTCGTTGTTTCATTCAATTTCATACTATTTATTCGCTCACGACACGTAACACTTCGGCAATGCTTGTAGTTCCGTCCACGCTTTTAAATATTCCGTCCTCAAGCATGGTAAGCATCCCCTCTTTTCTTGCCTGTTCTTCAATAGTATCAGTTGATGAACCTTCTAGAATCAAGCGTCGCGTTGCTTCACTCACTGGCATAACTTCTTGAATTCCCTTTCGCCCCTCGTACCCAGTTTCGCATTCTTTTGTTGGCGTTTCGCGTGAAATTTCTACATTTTTCCACAATGTTTTTGCAGGAACAATTTTATCTTCCTTTAAAGACTTTAATACCGCAGCAAGATCTGCGCGCTCTTCTAATCCTCGCATTTCAGAAGTAGATAATTTGTATTGCTTAGCACCAGCACACAATGTTCGCACCAAACGCTGACCGATAACAACTTTCAAAGTCGATGCGAGTAGAAACGGTTCTATACCCATATCAATAAGTCGCGGAATCGCTCCTGCTGCTGAGTTTGTGTGTAGTGTTGAAAGCACTAAGTGCCCAGTAAGCGCAGCGTTAATCGCCAACGAAGCCGTTTCGCGGTCGCGAATTTCTCCTACCATCAAAATATCTGGATCTTGTCGCACCAAGCTGCGCAATCCTGTCGCAAATGTAAACCCAATATCGGGCCGTACCTGCGTTTGGTTAATACGTTGCATTTGATATTCAATTGGGTCTTCAACGGTAGAAATATTTACATCGGGAGTATTTAAAATATCGAGCATTGTGTAGAGTGTCGTTGATTTTCCAGAACCTGTTGGTCCGGTGACTAAAATGAGTCCTGTTTTTTTAGTTGTAGATTCATGCGCACGCTCCAACCCTACGCCATGGAATCCTAGTGACTCTAAAGTAAACCCTGAAACGTCTTCGCGCAAAAGACGCATCACTGTTTTCTCTCCATAGTACGTAGGTAGCACCGAAACACGAAATGATACGCGATCGCCGTCTGTCTCCATACGAAATCTTCCGTCTTGTGGCATTCTTTTTTCGTCGAGTCGTAAGTTCGCCAGAACTTTTACGCGCGCAGTTACTGAAGCCGTAGCATTTTTAGGAAGCGACATAGCATCGTGTAAGATTCCATCAATGCGATATCGAACGAGCAGTGCATTTTCTTGTGGTTCGAGATGTATATCTGATGCGTTTTGCACAATTGCGTGTCGCAGTAGTGAATCGAGTACGCGCACAGCAGGGACTCCTTCTGCAAGTTTCCGTAAATCTTGTTCATTTTCTGGTTGTAGCTTGCCGAACTTTTCAAGTGTCTGGGATTCCCGTGCAATAACATCACCAAGTTCATCGCGAAGTGATTTTTGGTACTGCTGCAGCATATGTTTAATCGACGCAGCATCAGTAAGTCGTGGCAATATACGTAATTGCGTTTTCTTTTTAACAAAATCAATCGCTGCTAGGTCATCGGTATCTAGCATGGCAACTTCGAGATTAGACCCCTCTTGTCGAAACGCCACAATGTTGTTTCGTCGTGCAATGGGCTCTGGAATCATCGCCAGTGTGTGCAAATCTGGTTTTGTATCGGCAAGATCTACAAAAGGAATCCCGAGAACGTACGCATGTGAGCGACGGAGGTCGTCCTCAGATATTTCACCATCGGAAACAAGCACCTCGCTTACCGTACGATCTTTATCTTGTGCTTTTTTCACTGCACTCTTAAATTTCTTTTGTGACACTAATCCAGAGTCACTCAAAAATTCTTCTAGCTGTTCGTCGTTAATGTACATATCTCACACACAAGCGCTCAGGCGCTGTTATATTAATAAGTATACCAAGTTCGCGCATTAAAGATGCTGCGCGTACTGTGCAAAAAGTCCCTCTTACAAGTTCCCGCGCAAACGTTCTGCGATTAGGATTCTCTCGACAGCAACTTCGTAACTTGCTGTGCGCAGGTCGGACCCTTCGCGCTTTGCTCGTTCAGTAACACGTGTGTATGCATCAATTATTTTTTCGCGAAGCTTGTTGTTTACTATTTCGAGTTTCCAATAATCATTTCCTGCGTTTTGTGCCCATTCAAAATAACTAACTATCACCCCACCTGAGTTAGCGAGAATATCTGGAATTACTATCACATTATTTTTTGCAAGAATTGCATCAGCTTCTTTACTCACTGGTGCATTCGCCATTTCGAGAATTATCTTTGCTTTTATACTGGCCGCATTTGTGTCAGTAATTTGATCCGAGAGCGCCGCAGGAATTAAAATATCAACATCAAGTTCCAATAATTCTTCGTTTGTTATCTGCTCTGCTTTTACTGGAGCGTCCTTAAGTACACACCCTTTTTCTTTTTCTGAACATAGGCTACTAACTTGAAGCCCACCCTTATCGTAGCGCGCACCAGAAACGTCACTGACGGCGACTACTTTGTAACCCAACTCAGAGAGAATCTCGGCAATGTTACGCCCCACGTTTCCAAATCCTTGAACAGCAACGGTAAGCTCTTCGCGTTTCAAATTATTGTCTTCTATGTATTGGTCAAGTACGTATGCACCACCAAGAGACGTCGCTTCTTTTCTTCCTAAAGAACCGCCGAGCTCGAGTGGCTTGCCTGTTACCACACCTGGCTCGAACAAGCCGCTAATTTTTGCGTACTCATCAACAATCCACGCCATTGTTTGTGCATTCGTGTTTACGTCAGGTGCAGGTATATCAATTCTCGGCCCGATAAACGTATGTGCTGCTCGCACAAATCCGCGCGTGAGTCGCTCAAGTTCTCCAAAACTTAATTCGCGTGGGTCAACTTGAATACCACCCTTAGCTCCACCAAAAGGAATTCCTGCAAGCGATGTTTTAAGTGTCATTAAAAACGCAAGAGTTTTTACTTCTTCAAAATCTACATCTTGATGGTAGCGAATACCTCCCTTGGTTGGTCCAAGAGCATTGTTGTATTGCACGCGGTACGCATTAAACACTCGCACCGAACCGTCATCCATACGCACGGGAATAGAAAAAGAAAGTGCTCTCTGCGGCCTGTTAAGGAGTGTAAATTCGGCAGAGGTGAGTGCTATGTTTTGAGGTAAGTCCTCGAGTCGCTCGCGACAATCGATGCACACATTAGCGTCGTACGATTTAGTTTCCACCATGATTCCCAAATTGTAACACGCGCCGTGAGGGGCGCATAAATCTTGACTTATCGCACAATACACGTATACTCTTTTTACATACTGTTTATGAATAGTCCGGCTTTTGTCGGCCTTTCTTTTTACCAGAATGTTTACACATCGTTTTGGGAGTATGCGTTTTCACTAACGTCTAACCCCTAAAACCTAACCCCTAAATTAAACATGGCATTATTTGACTTAAAAGTAATCGGCTCAGTATTTGACGAGCTCGAAGAAGACCGAGGTATTCCTCGTGAAAAAGTTATCAGTGCAATCGAGCTTGCTCTCGCTGCAGCGTACAAAAAAGAATACGGAAAGCGTGGGCAAATCGTGCGTGCAGTATTTAACATGGATGTTGGAGATGTTGAATACAAACAAATTAAAATTGTAGTAGACGACACATTGGTTCGACAGGAAGAAGAGGAAGAAACTGAAGATGACGAACGAACACGGTTTAACCCCGAGCACCACATAATGATAGAGGACGCGCGCCGTATCAAAAAAGGAGTAGAGCTCGACGATGAGATAGATTTTCCTCTTGAAATTCAAGAAACCTTTGGACGAATTGCAGCACAAACTGCAAAGCAAGTGATCATGCAAAAAATTCGTGAAGCAGAAAAGATTTCTATTATAGAAGAATTTGGAGAACGCGAAGGAGAAGTTGTTTCAGGTCACGTACAACGCTTTGAGCGCGGTAACTTGTATGTCGATCTAGGACGTGCAACGGGTATCTTGCCGTACGAAGAGCAAATTCCGGGAGAGCGTTACCGACAAGGAGAACGTATTCGGGCATTGTTATACAAAGTGGATGAAAGCCCTCGCGGTACATTTTTGAAGTTGTCACGTTCTAACCCTCTATTCCTGGTAAAACTCTTTGAGCTAGAATCTCCTGAACTTGCAAACAAAACTATCGAAATTAAAGAAGTCGCACGTGAAGCAGGTTCACGCTCTAAACTTGCGGTAGTAACGCACGATGACCACATCGACCCTGTCGGATCTCTTGTTGGACAACGCGGAGTACGAGTTTCAACAGTAACGAGTGAACTCGGTGGTGAAAAAATAGACATTATAGAGTGGGTGGAAGATACGCAAGAATTTATCGAACGTGCGCTCTCACCTGCTGAGATTCTAAACGTAGAAATTGTTGAGGACGAAGAAGGAAATAAGCGCGCAGAAGTTGAGGTTACTGAGAATCAACAATCTCTTGCCATTGGTCGCGGTGGACAAAATGTTCGACTTGCCGCAAAACTAACTGGATGGGGCATCGATATTAAATCAGCTGGTGGCGAAGACAATGCCGACGAAGAAAAGGCTGAAGATGCTCCAGAAGAATCAATGTCGGACGACGTTGTTGAGGAAGCTGAAGAAAAAGTTGTTGATGCTTCCGAAGACGAAGTGAAATCAGAAGAAACTGCTGAAGAAACAGTAGAAGTAGAAGAAAATATTGAGGAAAAAACAGCGGACAAGGCTGAAGAAGTTCCTGAGGAAAAAGTCGAAGAAACTGAAACGGATGAATCGGTTACTGAAGATCAAAAAGACGAATCTACAGAGGAAGCCAAAGAAGAAGAGAAGAAATAAAAAAATATTCTCAAAACAAAACCCTCCCCGTTAACGGGGAGGGTTTTGTTTTGAGTTACGTAGACACTAGAAACCTCTATTGGTTATTATAGCGTTCGATGCATTCTTCAATAACCTTCACAGCCGCATCCGCGTCACCGTATCCTAATACTTTTGTTGTTCCGGGCGATTTAAGGTCTTTGTACGTACTAAAGTGGTATTCAATCTTTTGCTTCCATCGTTCTCCTAAGTCATCAAGAGTTTGGATTTTATTGTCGCTGTCACGATCGTCAGCGGGAACACAAATAACTTTATGATCTTGTTCACCATCATCTTCAAAGTTCAATACTCCAATCACTTTCGCCTTTATAACCACTCCTGTTGGTATCGCCTCGGGAGAAACAATTAGTGTATCAAGTTCATCACCGTCATCGTCAAGTGTTCCCGGAATAAAGCCGTAGTTTGAAGGTTTAGCAAAGATCTCAGGCTCTACACGATCTAATTCAAATGTGCATTTCTCGCGATTATATTCAATTTTTAGTATTGAACCCTTGGAGATTTCAACAACGGTGTTGATGATGAAATTGTCCAAATCTCCTGGGGTATATAATTTATTGTAATCAGTCATAAGTATGTCGAGATTATAGCATTTAACCTTTAAGTGCAAGCTTCTAATCCCCCATTCACACCCCAGACTCACCTTATTTGATAGTAGTGGTACCATGAAGTAAGAAAGAGTGACTTTCGTCGTCTATTTCTATACGTTACTAGTCGTAATTATTATCTAAAAGAAAACATGTCATACATACTCAAATTAACAACAGTCGCTGCAACTATACTTATGCTTGCAGTAGCACTCGTACTTGTAGGTGCGCAAACAGTATCAGCGCAAGAAGCATTTGACGCTCCTTCTGATGAAGACGGACGTCCAGCTACTTTTAAGATTTTGAAACAAAAAGTGAGGGACGCCAAAAAGGAAGTGCGCGGTAATTTTCGCGAGCGTCGTGAAGGAAAAGAAGAATCTCGTGGTGAGTTACGAGAAAAAAGGGATTCATTTCGTGAACGAGACATAGAAGTACGACGAGAATTTCGTGACGAAGCAAAAAAGTCCCGCGACACATTCAAAGAAGATGCAAAAGCGAATCGTGCTGAGTTAAAAGCTGAGCTTGATGCCGCAGAAACTCCTGAAGAACGACAAGAAATTTTAGCAGAAGCGAAAGAAAGACGTGAAGAGATGCGCAAAGAAGCTTTGGCAAAACGTGAGGAATTTCGCGCACGTGCGAAAGACTTACGGGATGATCTTAAAGAACAACGTCGTGATTTTAGAGTTGAAATAAAAACTGATGCAGGTAAAAGAATAAAAGGAAATCTCGAAAATGTTCTTAAGCGCGTTGGTAATGCACTCGAAACGTTTACCGACATCCTCACTCGTGTCAACAATAAAATAGCAGAACTCGAAGCAAACGGTGTCGACACTACTGCAGTTGCTCAAGCATCAGCAGATGCCGAGGATGCAATTCAAGACGCATCAGCAACTTTAGAAGAGGCTCGTACACTATTTGAGAGAGCTCTTACGTCAGACACACCAAGAGAATTTCTTGAGGAAATGAAAACGGCAGCTCGTGAAGCTGCAGCAGCAGTAAAAGACGCACACGCAGCACTTAAAGACACTCTAAAAGAACTTAAGAAACTTATTCGCACAAATAACGACTCAGATGATGACGGAGATTCTCTCTCTGACGACAATGCGTAGTATATTTGCTAATCTAGTAACGTATGGAAGAAAATAATAACAACACTACTCCAGATTCGAACTCCTCGATGGGTTCGAATCAAATGGGTTCAGAACAGCAGCCTGTGTCGCAACCTAGTGCGACACAAGAAGCACCTCCGCAAGCTCCTGTCCCAACCCCGGAACCTTCCGGCAAGGGACCCATAACAGGAATAGTAGTGATCGTTATCTTACTCGTTTTCGCAGGGCTCTATTTCTGGGGATCGACGCTCAACAATCAAGCTCAACTTGACGAGAGCACTATCTACGACACTACGGTGAACGAAGATATCGCCAACCAAAATGACGAACCAACAGCAATTGAAAGCGACCTAGACGCTTTTGACCTAACAGGGTTCGACGCTCAGCTTGACGCCGATTTGCAAGCAATCGAAGGTGCGCTATAAATTACTCTTATAGTTAACAAGTTAAAGGTTGCAAAACCACTCATGCACGTGAGTGGTTTTGCATATATGTGGCGTAACTGCTACACTCTGGCGCATGTCAAACGCACAATA
>CAZPQI010000014.1:0-19699 GCA_964589005.1 uncultured Candidatus Saccharibacteria bacterium
GTGTTGGGTAGTCGCGCGGTCGCATCACATTGCATGTGATGCTCTAGACATTAGGTACTAGGCACTAGTCGTTAGGAAACACTAATGACTAAAGTCTAACGTCTACCGACTAGAGCATCGTGCGCAGCGCGATGCGACCGTGAGGAAAGTCCGGACACGTACTTCATTCGTGAAGTTAAAAGGGTAGCGGGTAACGCCCGTCGAGAGCAATCTTAGGGATGAGAGCAGTGACGTCTGAGCTGAGAAGCAAAGACATCCACTTTGTTTACATTGGGGATGAATCTTTATGGAAACATAAAGGGTGAAACGGCAAAATTCCTACCCGCGTGCAAGGTCGTACCTGAGCATCACATTGCATGTGATGCTCTAGACATTAGGTACTAGGCACTAGTCGTTAGGAAACACCAATGACTAAAGTCTAACGTCTATCGACTAGAGCATCGTGCGCAGCGCGATGCGTCAGGGGTGCCGCAAAGACAGTGCTGGTAACAGTACTGCAAGATAAATGACTATCGGGTCGTACCTCATTGCACTTGGTACAGGGTTTAGCGTCTAGGGTATAGAGTTTAGTTTACTAAACGCTAACCCCTAACACCTAATCCCTAAAGCACCGAGTGTAGCGAGGTGCGACCTACAGAATCCGGCTTATAGACACGAGTTAAAAAATGGAAGAACCATCCTTTACGGGATGGTTTTTTCATATTATGGGTATTTTGTTGTGGATACGAGAAAGGGCAGTGACTGATATAATAATACGTACATTATTATTATATTTTACTAACATATATATTATGAATTCGGAAATAGAAGTATCAGAATCCACGAATAAACTCTCGCCACGCTTAGATGCAATTGCGCGAAGTATTATTATTGCAGTAACACTTTTGCTTCCTCTTTTTGTCCTCCCAACTTCTTGGCTGCCGCTACCAATGGTTAAGGCGACCATCCTTTCTTTTGGAGTACTTTCCGCTCTAATTATATGGTCAGTTGCACGACTCAACGAACACAGGGTTGATTTGCCTAACACGCATGTATTATGGGCTGCATTGGCACTGGTTGCGGGCTACTTCTTAACTTCTATTCTATCCAGCAATGTCTTACATTCACTCATTGGCTTTGGTTTTGAAAGAGACACGCTGCTCTCGATGCTTAGCTTTGTGGGATTCTTAGCAGTTGTAGCACTCACCACAACGAAACCAGGGCACATACTACGTTTGCAAAAGTCTATGCTATTAGGGTTTTTGCTGCTCGGTATTTTCCAAATAATACGTATTACATTTGGAGCAGATGCAACATTACCAAGTCTATTTTCAAACGACCCCACGGTAACACTCTTAGGTAGTTGGAATGACCTTGCAGTTTTCAGTGGGTTAGCTGTAATTATGGCACTTTCAAGTTTGGCGCTATTTTCTTATAAGAAAATAGCGAGAGGAGGACTTTACGCAGTGCTAGCGGTGGCGTTATTTTTACTAGTGGTGGTGAATTTAACCGTAGTATGGGCAACTCTTGCAGTGATTACATTTATGTTGGCAATTTATATTTTTTCTGATGCATCATATGATGGTGAGAGTGGGAAATTTAAACCGCGCATACCTATAAAAAAACTCGTGCCGAGTTTCTTAGTGTTGGTGATTAGTATTATATTCATCGTTGGTGGTACTGGGATTGGACAAAAGATTACAGGAACATTCAATATTGCCTACGTAGACGTACGTCCTTCTTGGGAAGGTACAGTAACAGTCGGTACAGGAGTGTTTCAAGGGCAAAAGCTGTTCGGTATTGGTCCAAACTCTTTTAAAAAAGCATGGATAGACTATAAGCCTGTTGCGGTCAATGAAACAAATTTTTGGAATACCGATTTTGATTTTGGTGTTGGGTTGATACCCACAGCGTTTGTATCGGGAGGTTTGGTACTCGGAATATTATGGCTACTCTTCTTTGCATCCTTTGTTCGCATGGGAGCTACTATGCTTATGCGACGTATGGTACAGCCGGCACATATGTATATAGCAGCGTCGTCTTTTGCTGGCGCGATGTATTTATGGGTGCTTACCATTATGTATGTGCCACAAACGGTTATGCTCGCATATGCATTTGCACTGACAGGAATAACTATTGCAGCTGCTCGCATTGTAGGAGTTGTACGTACGCGCGAAATACACGCAAAAAATAGTTACACATCTGGCATTATTCTTACAGGTTCCTTATTGTGTGTGGCCGTCATTTCATTCGGCGCATTTATCGTAAATACTGAGCGTGTTGTAGCCAGTAGTATGTTGTCACGTGCAATTGTGGCGCTAAACAATGGAGATACAACAAAAGCCGAATACATAGCAGAGCGGGCTTCATTTTTTGGTCAGGATGTACGTACACGGCAATTACAAACTCAAATTGGCCTCGTGGAATTAACTGAAATAATTAATACACAAAGCGACGATATTGAGGCGCAACGAGAACTTTTCCAAACGGCTCTTACTAAAACCATTGACGCTGCTCAAAAAGCAATACTCGTAGATCGAAGTAATTATCAAAATTGGCTTTTACTTGCAGATGTGTATGCACGCCTTGTACCATTGCAAATTGAAGGTGCGAGTGACAGTGCAGTGCAAGCATACGAAGAAGCTGGATTGCGAAACAAAAAAAATCCCGAAATACCTTTGCGTCTAGCGCGTTTGGTTCTTGCTCAAGAAGATTTTGAAGGAGCAAAGATATATGCACAGCAATCTCTCGCACTAAAAAGTAATTATACGGATGCATATTATTTACTATCACAGATAGCCATTCAAGAAAGTGACGTACGAAAGGCAATTGAATCTACTGAGGCTGCAGTTTTGTTGCAACCGACTAACGCAGGGCTCTTGTTTCAATTAGGTGTTTTGCAGTACAGCACCAATGCTTTTGACAAAGTCATCCCAGTACTTGAGCGCGCAGTAGCAATCAATGCTAACTATTCTAATGCACTTTACTTTTTAGGGTTGGCATACGACCAAACTGGTAACGCGCAGGCAGCTCTGGCAGCATTTGAAAGAATCGCAGCTCTCAATCCCGATAATGTAGTGGTTCAGAAAGTTGTTACTGCGCTTACAGAAGGAGAATCTGCAGTAGAGGCTCTTGGAGAGGCAGCACCAAAGATATCTGATTTTGGACAACTTCCGGTTTCAAAGGAACAATAAGTTGTGCTAGGCTTACCAGCCAATGCAGAGAATTTTTAGATTTATAGAAGGAGAAGTACGCGGCCTGCACGAGGCGGCGTATCTTCTAGGTTTCTTCGCGCTTCTCTCGGCATTGTTGGCGCTTTTTCGAGATAGACTTCTAGCGTCATCATTTGGAGCAGGGGAGCAACTCGATATATATTACGCGGCATTTCGCATTCCAGACATAGTGTTCGTCTCCATCGCATCTCTCGTATCGGTTTTTATTTTAGTGCCACTACTTACTCAGTCAGATTCAGAGGTTGATCGTCATAACATGATTGGAAACGCACTGGCGGGGCTTTCAATCGTAATGCTTGTAACAACACTTTTGCTATGGGTTTTGATGCCGTATATCATACCTTTTCTGTTTCCTACATTGCTCCACGAAGGAGGGGATCTTTTACAACTAAGTAGAATATTACTTATTCAGCCAATATTTTTGGGTATTTCTGGAATACTAGCTAGTGTTACTCAAGTAAGTGGAAGATATTTTCTATATGCACTTGCGCCACTTTTGTATAATCTTGGTATAATTTTTGGCATTCTCGTTTTGTATCCAATATTTGGACTAACAGGAATAGCCTATGGAGTGCTCATCGGTGCGTTCACCCATATGGGGATTCAAATTCCATTTGTACGACGCACTGGATACCTCACGCGTACAAGTTTTAAGCTAAACAGAGCGCAACTTTGGGAAATAATAACGATTTCTATTCCTCGGACTATTTCGATTGCATCAAACCAAGTGGCGTTACTTATTCTCATTGTTATAGCTGCGTCGCTTGGAGCAGGGGCAGTTTCTGTATTTTCTCTAGCATTTAACTTACAAGCTGCGCCCCTTGCCATTATCGGTGCGAGTTACTCAGTTGCGGCGTTTCCTACACTTGCCAAGTTTTTTGCACTGGGAAAGAAAGAATACTTCAATGCGCAAATTATAAACGCTTCGCGCCACATTATTTTCTGGTCGCTCCCGATTATGTCACTCGTGATTGTATTGCGTGCACACATTGTTCGAGTTGTATTGGGATCGGGTGAGTTTGGTTGGGCTGATACACGTCTTACCGCAGCTGCGTTAGCGTTGTTTATTATTTCTCTGACAGCGCAAGCGCTTTCGTTGCTATTCGTACGTGGTTACTACGCGGCTGGAGAAACACGCAAGCCACTGATAATAAATATTGGTACAGCACTTGGTATTGTACTAGGAGCGTACGCGCTCTTACAGTTAATTGCTATCAACGATACGTGGCGCTACTTTATTGAAGCGCTACTTCGTGTAGAGGGTATCGAAGGAACGAGCATGCTCATGTTGCCACTTTCGTATGCACTATTTTCAGTATTAAATGTATTGGTGTTCGTTGCGTGGTATGAAAGAGATTTTGGAACACTGAAAGATCGTCTCAAGAAACCGTTCTTCGAGAGTTTTGCAGCTGCGGTCGTCGCAGGATTCTTTGCTCAACAGACCCTGCGAGTCCTGGATGGTATTTTGTCTATTAATACATTCATAGGTGTGTTTCTCCTGGGTTTTTCAGCTGGAGTAGTCGGAATAGTTGCAGGTGCGCTATTGTTGCGTATATTAGGTAACAAAGAAATACACGAGGTATCCACCGCATTTCACAATAAGTTTTGGCGGTATGTACCTATATTTTCAGGAGGAGTAGAACGTGGTACAGATAGATAAATAAAACTATGAAAAACATAAGAAACTTTAGTATTATAGCCCACGTTGATCATGGCAAGAGTACTCTGGCAGATAGAATGCTCGAAATAACAGGCACAGTGCCTGAACGACAAATGCGTGATCAGGTGCTCGACCAAATGGATTTAGAGCGCGAGCGGGGTATTACTATAAAAATGCAGCCGGTACGAATGAATTGGAAACATGATGGGGAAGAGTATGTATTTAATCTAATTGATACACCTGGGCACATCGACTTTTCGTACGAAGTTTCGCGTGCGCTCAAGGCAGTCGAAGGTGTGGTGTTACTCGTCGATGCAACACAAGGAGTGCAAGCTCAAACTCTTTCGGTGCTTGCGATGGCACGGGAACAAGGTTTGGTAATTATCCCGGTACTTTCTAAAGTTGACTCGCCTTTGGCACGAGTAGATGATATTACAACTGAACTAGCGTTGTTATTAAAAATAAACGACAGTGAAATTTTAACCACCTCAGGGAAAACTGGAGAAGGAGTGTCCGAATTACTCAACCATATTGTAACTACTGTACCAGCTCCTCAATCGCACATTGATGATGCACGTGCCTTGATTTTTGATTTTAAATACTCAGATCACCGAGGAATTATTTTGTTTGTACGTATTATTGATGGGGAAATAGGAAAAGGAGAAAAACTCAAATTTGTTGCGGCAAACGAACAATTTAGTGCATTAGAAATTGGCGTCTTTACTCCAGCGGAGGAGCCACGAGAAGTTATTACTAAAGGAGAAATTGGCTACATTGTAACGGGAATAAAGAAGCCTGGAATCGTAAGTGTGGGAGATACGGTAGTAGATGCGCGTGCGCGAGTACAAGCACTCGAAGGTTATTTGTCTCCGGCACCGGTCATTTGGGCCAGCGTGTATCCTGAGAGTCAGGACGATTTAGCATTATTGCGACAATCGCTAGAGCGCTTGCAGTTAATGGATTCATCGCTTTCGTATGAAGAAGAAGCATCAGGGGTAATGGGGCGGGGGTTTAGATGCGGGTTTTTGGGTATGCTCCACATGGAAATTATTACTGAGCGACTGCGCAGAGAATTTAGCTTGGAGCTTATCGTGACCCTACCAACTACGGTATATGAAGTTACGCGAAAAAACGGCGATGTAGATTTAGTGTATACACCAACACGCTTTCCCAACGACGGTGAAGCAACACTCATTCGAGAAGAGTGGGCACAGGTAAGTATTTTAGCTCCTGCTGAGTATCTTGGAGGCATCATGCAACTTTTGCATGAACACGAGTCGAGCGTAACTGGTACCGAAACAATGCCAGACGGACGAACCAAGTTACTTGCCGAAATGCCATTGCGCGAAATGATGCGAAACTTTTTTGATAAATTAAAGAACGTGTCGTCGGGGTTTGCGTCCCTTTCGTACAAACAAATAGGAAGACGAGAAGCAGATGTTACGCGCCTCGATATTTTGATAGCCGAAGAATTAGCGCCGGCGTTTAGTAGGATTGTTTCCAAACGACGTGTTGAGGAGGAGGGGCGCGAGATGGTAGCTACATTAAAAGACCTACTTCCTCGACAGCAATTTGTGCTAAAAATTCAAGCAAAAAGCCAAGGAAAGATTATTGCTGGAGAAAAACTTTCAGCAATGCGTAAAGATGTTACTGCTAAACTCTACGGAGGAGATGTGACTAGGAAAAACAAGCTTCTTGATAAACAAAAGAAAGGAAAGAAAAAGGCACTTGCACGAGGAAAGGTGCACATTTCGCATGATGTTTTTATGAAAGTGATGCGCGCCGAGTAATGCGATTGAGCTCATGGCTACAGTCTAGCGGCTAAAGGCTCGTATTAAGAAACTGGAGCTGATTGCGGTAGCGAGTTACTACTTCCTCCTAGGCCAGAAAAAAATCCAGGAGCATAGAGAAGTAGCATACTTACTATAATAAGTACGGCAAAAAATCCCCCTACCCATTTTATTGCCTTACTGGTTGTGCCGTCAAACAAAAAACTCATGATGGTACAATGGTACCATATGCTGCGCATAAGCGACAAATTACTTTTTAAGAAAATAGTGTTTGGCAAGATAGCCTTACTTGTACTTCTGTTGGTTTTTGTCCTGCTTGCAAAAGGTACATGGGCGGTATACAAAAAGGCAAGTTTTGCAAAGTATAATCGAGACTTAGCAGAAAATGAACTTACTGTATTATACGAACGTGAAGAGGCACTTCAGGAAGAATTAACTCGCTTAGGGACACAACGTGGTTTAGAAGAAGAAATTCGCCAAAAGTTTGACGTCGGTCGAGAAGGAGAGCAACTTATAGTTTTGGTAGATGCGCCAGAACCAGCAGAGGTTTTAGAATTTAGAGAACCAACAGTATGGGAGAAAATTGTAGAATTCTTTGGATTTAAATAATGGTATACTATCTGAGTTAGTTAGCAGAGTAACGTAAAAGTATAAAAGTATGGAAGATAACAATACAAAGAAAGTAGTAATTTATAGCACGCCAACATGTCACTTTTGTAAGCAAGCGAAAGAGTTTTTTGCAGAGAACAACGTTGAATACACGGAATACGATGTTGCTGCTGATCAAGAAAAAGCTCAAGAGATGGTAAAACGCAGTGGACAAATGGGGGTTCCGGTTATCTTCGTTGGAGAAGAAATGACCATCGGTTTTGACGAAGGTAAACTTCGCGAACAACTCGGTTTGTAATTAAAGTAATTTTTGAAGTTCAAAGCCATCCATGGGATGGCTTTATGCTAAAGTATTTTGCATGCCCTCGTAGTTCAATGGATAGAACGGCCCCCTCCTAAGGGGTAGATGTATGTTCGACTCATACCGAGGGCACAAAGCGTTAAGAAAAACAGTACCTGCGTACTGTTTTTTAGCTTTGTGAGGCGGAGCCATGTTTTACGAACTTTCCCTGAGTAAAACGGGTGAGCCCGGGGAGGAAGTTCTTAATGAGCGAAGTGAATTTAGAAACTTGACCCCACAAATTCTTAAGACCTTGCTATACTTATTTGCATGCCTGAGGATCACGATAAACTTTTAAGAAAGACATACAATATTGCCCTTAGTAACAATAAAATGTTGCGTAGCATGAAGCGCGCAGCGTTTTGGGGAACGATATTTAAACTGTTGTTTTACGCCGTAGTGCTGGGAGTTCCCGTGTTTTTATTCTTCACCATTTTCCAGCCAATATTGGGGAGTCTTCTTGATACATACGCACAAATTCAACAAACGGGAGCACAAATACAAAACACAACCAATTCTTTACCACTACAACAAGTGCAAGGTTTACTCAATAAAATTCCTGGGGTGGGTCAGTAAATAGGAGTGAAAGAGTCATAATAATGTGATACGATATCCCGCACTGCTCGGGTAGCTCAGTTGGTTAGAGCACTGGTTTGAAGAACCAGGTGTCGGCAGTTCGAGTCTGCCCCCGAGCACAAAGCGTAAAACCTTAACACGAGAGTGTTGGGTTTTTTACGTTTTGGCTACGCGGAAAGACTCGAAAGACGGAGCCGGTATACAAGACGTAGCGTATCGTAGTGCTTGTCGGCGAGTCCGGGTAGGAGCCACTTAGTATTTGCGACTGAAAGGAGTACAATACTTAGTGAGCTGACGCCGAGTCTGCCCCCGAGCACAGTAGTAAACAAAATCTCCCAATTAAATGGGAGATTTTGTTTAGAAAGCAAACTGTTTTGCTTTCGTGCTACTGTGCTCGGGGGAGCCATGTTTTGTGACTTTCCTTGAACAAAATAGGCGAGCCAGGGCAGGAACCACTTATGAGCAAAGCGAATTAGTGAGTTGCGCCACAGATAGAAACGCACGCGAAGCGTTCCTCTAAAATTCAACATTTAGTGAGCTGACGCCGAGTCTACACAATCGACCACGGAATGGTATTAATGTGGATTGGTCTATTCCATCATCGTGCTATACTTACACGCAGGGTGATAATTTAATAATTATCATAGCAACGATCAGTATGTCATTAGATGGAAGTAAGGCGCGAGAAATGGAAAATTTAGCTTTAGGAGAGAACTCTGGTGATGTTGCCGAGGCTTTCCGAGCTATCACATCGATGGTTGTTGAATGAAGCAAGGAGCGTAAGCGACTATGCTGAATTTACATCCCAATTTTCCCCTTTTCATAGGGAAAATTGCTGGATGAGAGTCAATTAGATTTTCCCTTTTTACATTAGCGCATGGGTGTAAAAGGCGACCAATAAGGTCGCTTTTTACGTGTAACCCGAACAGTATAGTTGCAAAGGGAATGGGGCTATGAAAGACTGTGTTATATGGACAGAAACACCTTTCAGAGAATTCACGAAATAATTGAAGGATCAGGGCTTTCACACGAAGAAAAGCGCGACTTTACTGAGTTATTTGCCCAAACCAAAGAAGATGCGCTTAAACCGGTGCTTAAGCTATTGGAAACAGATTCAAAGTGGGTAGAGAAACTTTATGCTAATTATTTGCAGAAAAAGGAGGCAGTGATAACGGGTAATATAGATGCATGGAGTGATGCTATTGAGAAAGAAAAAGAAGAAATAGAGTCAGAATTTGTGTAGTTGGCGTACTCCTTCGTTGCACATCTCCAAATGTCGGTCGCTGTATACACGGATACAGCTCCACTCCATTTGGTTCGTGTGCCTCGGATTACATCCAACTACACAAATTCTGAGAGATAGATTATGCGTATAACTCTTAAAGAAATATTAAAATACTATTGGCCACATGTTGTGGAGTATAAGTGGTTGATAGGCCTGAGTATGATTGCTTGGGGTATTGGTGGTGTACTTGCAAATTCAATTGCCCCCCTCTTGTATAAAAGAATTATTGATTTAACTACTACGGCGCCTACTACTGAGATCGTTACTAATTTAGCAGAAGCCCTTATTCTTATCGGGGTAGTACTTCTTGTCTATAATATATTACTTCGTGTTGCTGACTTTACGCACACTTACATACAAAGCAATATTTTGAAAAAAGTGTCCGACGAAACATTTGCACGTATAGGAGGACATTCACAAGAATTCTTTTCTAATACTTTTGTAGGGTCATTGGTTGCAAAGGCAAAGCGCTACGTTGATTCGTTTGAAACATTGTACGATACATTTATTTTTAGCATATGGATGAATGGAATTACATTCATTGCGACAGTAACCATTTTACTTTTCGTTGCTCCAGTTCTTGCATTTGTCTTTATGGGTTGGCTCGTATTGTATGTAATGGGTACAGTGTGGTTTTTGAAACGCAAAATACCAAAAGATATTAAACATGCTGCTGCTCAGTCTGAAACCACCGGTGTTTTGGCGGACACTATAACAAATATATTAACTGTTAAAATGTTTGCCAGTTTTCAGCGTGAGAAGAAAACGTTTGCCGGAGTTACTCAAAAGCAGGAAACAAAGCGACGGGCGACGTGGCATTGGGATAACTGGCAACGTCTTTTTCAAGCTGCAGCAGTTGCGATATTCGAAGTTTTCGCAATGGGAGTGGCAATTGCACTATGGGTGCGAGGAGAAATTACTGCAGGAACAATTGTATTGGTTCAGATATATCTTTTCCAACTTATAGATATTGCATGGAACCTCGGGCGCCAAATATCACGCATTGTGCAAGCGCTAAACGACGCACGTGAGATGATTGAAATTTTTAAAGAACCACTTTCAGTTGCTGATGTAGCTAGTTCAGAATCTTCGAAAATTTCAGAAGGACATATAGTGTTTGATAAAGTTACTTTTAAATATGCTGGCAGTAAAAAAGTATTTAGTAATTTGTCATTAAATATTCCAGCAGGGCAACGGGTGGGATTGGTTGGTCCGTCTGGAGCAGGTAAAACAACTATTACGAAATTAATTTTACGCTTCGCTGATGTTGACTTGGGGTCAATTGTTATAGACGGGCAGGATATTTCTAAAATATCGCAAGATGATTTGCGGGGTTCTATTTCATATGTTCCGCAAGAACCAATACTTTTTCACCGTTCACTTCGCGAGAATATTGGATATGGTAAACCTGGCGCTACTGATAAAGAGATAATACGTGCAGCTAAGCGTGCACATGCTCATGAATTTATTTCGCAATTAGAATTTGGGTACGATACACCAGTGGGAGAGCGCGGAGTAAAGCTCTCGGGAGGAGAGCGTCAACGTGTTGCGATTGCTCGAGCTCTTTTAAAGGACGCTCCAATTCTCATTCTGGACGAGGCTACAAGCTCGCTTGATTCTATAAGTGAGAGGTACATTCAAGACGCTCTTAAGGAACTTATGAAAGGACGCACAACATTGGTGATAGCACACAGACTAAGTACCGTGCAAGACATGGACAGGATTTTAGTCTTTAAGAATGGAAAAATTATTGAAGACGGCACGCATGCAGAATTAAGTGCGGATGCCACTGGCGTATATCATGAACTTTGGAAAGAACAAAGTAGTGGTTTTATTGGAGAATAATAAATTAGCGTTTAGCGTACAGGAATTAGCGTTTAGCCGATAATGGTATAGGTTACCCCATACGATCTCATACTATTTCTTGTGTCTACACGCTAATACCTAAACGCTCGGACAGAAAAATCCAGCAACGTAAGTTGCGGGATTTTTCTGTCCAATTTATTTACTGGGCTTTGACTTTCAAAGTAGTTTTGCGTTCCTTATTTATTTTTGGTAATCGTATAATAAGTATTCCGTGGTTAGTACTTGCTTCGGCCGCGTCAACGTCAACTTCTTCTGGCAAAAGAATGGTTCGAGTAAAGGAACCCCAATAGAGTTCTTTATAAAAATAGTTGTCGACAGTGACTTCGTTATTTTCTTCGCGGTTACCACGAATGGTCACCATGTCGCGAGTGAGAGAAATATCAATATTATTTGGATTTACTCCGGCGACGAGTGCCTTTACCACGATACTGTCGGTTGTTTGGTAAATATCTACTGAGAGCTCACCCTCTTGTATATCTTCCTCCTCTTCTTTGTTCCAGTCAGAGTGGTGCTCATCTAAAGAGGGCATAGTTGCCGGCCCTTCGGTATCTTCTATGTGCAACGCTGAGGGTTGTTCAGACTGCTGTTCCTTGTCGTCACTTTCAAAGAGGTCGTCGTAATCATCAGGTGCAATTGCGCCAGTTAGTTTTTCGAAGAATGAAGGTTTTCGCATACGATTGTAATAGTTTAATTTTGCTTAGTAACTCGCTTAACGTGCTCAAATGCAATCAGGAGTATTACTAACCCTACCCATACGAAAGCAAAAATGCGCATTAGTTCGCCACCACCACTCTTAAGTATAAAGAAGTTAAACGCTCCATGCAAAATAATAGCAAGGATAAGACCAACAAGAATATACCAGAATTTTACCGCAGCACGTTTGTAGAAGGCAAGACCCATCATAAGGCCGATTGCCGATGATGAGAGTACATGTAAAAGTGTTGACCCCAAGAAGCGAAAGTTCCCAGTGAGTATACTTTCTACGACACCGCTGTTGGCGATAGGGTCAATTAAGAAAAGTGCATTTTCTGCCGCAGCAAACCCAAGGGCTATGGTGATCATGTAGATAAGAGGATCGATAGGTTCGTCGTTTGCCTTGAGAGAAAGAACAGTAAAATAGCCAAGCGCAAACTTCATTGCTTCTTCAATTGCTGCCCAGGCAAAAATCATAGCAGTACCAGAGAGAAATACAGTCGCCATTTTCTCGAGTGGAATCACCGCAGCAACCGCAACCATACCGATTAGAAAAGCAGCAACAATGAGTTGCTTAGGCTCGGGGTGCTTTGCGTCTTCTTTGAGCCAAAACCATACCCATATAATTGCAGGAACAATACCACCCAATAGAGCGTATACAACTACAGAAAAATCCATTACGTAAGTATAGCAAATTAGGTTTTAGGGATTAGGTTTTAGGGATTAGGACGGTGTATAAACTTAAGAATGATTTTACTTGTTAAAAAATAAGTCAGTTAACTGACTTATTTTTTCCTGAAAAATTAAACAGTTAATTTAAATCGCTAGTTTTACTAAACGCTAAACCCTATACGCTAAACGCTAGTTTTTGGCCACTTCGCAACCATGAGCATATCTGTTTCTTTGTGGGGAAGAGATTGCCAGATTTCTTCGGTAACGAAAGGCATAAATGGGTGGAGCAATTTCAGAGACGTTGTGAGGATTTCGTACAGAATCCATTGACGGTAAAGTTTCGCTGCCTTGTCGTTGCCTTCCAAAATTGGTTTGCTGTCCTCCAGAATTTTATCGGCAACTTCATGCCAAATGTAGTGATAGATTTTGTCTGAAGCAAGGTGGTAGCGGAAGTTTTCAAGGTCGCTTGTTACGTCAGCGGCAAGTTCGTTGAGTCTCTCATGCAGAGCTTTGTCAGCCTCGGTACGTTCTGGGTTACTTTTATGATCGAGGTCTTCAGTTTCAGTAAGAATAAAACGTGTGATATTCCATAATTTATTCGCAAATTTTTTGTAGGCCCCTACTTTTTGGGGATCGAGATTTAAATCGGTTCCTGGTGTGTTTCCGACAATAAGACTCATTCGAAGAGCGTCGGTTCCGTACTGGTCTGATATTTCAATCGGGCTTATTACGTTTCCTTTCGATTTACTCATTTTTTTACCCTTGGCATCGCGCACCATTCCGTGAAGGTATACGTTCTTAAATGGTACCTCACCAGTGCGATATATTCCGAGCATTATCATACGAAGAACCCAGAAGGGTAATATGTCGTGACCCGTTTCCATTACACTCGTGGGATAGAATGTTTTGAAGTCTTCTGAATCGGGGTAGTCCAGTGTAATAAAAGGCCATTGGCCAGATGAGAACCACGTGTCGAACGTATCGGTATCTTTTAAAAGTTTGCCACCACATTTTTTACAGTCCACAAGTTCATCTTCGATGTCTACGAATCCTTCAGAACAGTCGGAGCATATTTTTGCTGGGATTGGGATACCCCACACAATTTGGCGAGAAATATTCCAATCACGGATGTTGTTTAACCAGTGCAGTGCGACTTTCTTGTGTTGCTCGGTGAGGATGTGAACTTCATCATTTTCTACTGCCTTAATGGCAGGTTCTGCGAGCGGTTCCATTTTAATAAACCACTGTGCTTTTACTTGTGGCTCGATAAGGCGATTGCATTTGTAGCAAAGAGAAACTGAGTGAGTATATTCGTCGTCAATCTTTTCAACTAGACCTTTGCCCTCCAATTTCTCGATTATTTTGTCGCGTGCTTCCAGAATTTTCATTCCCTCGAATTCACCTGCAATAGGCATCAGTTTCCCAAACTCATCTATAATCTGCTCGTAGTCTAGGTCGTGGCGTTGGGCTATCTCGAAGTCAGTAGCATCGTGCCATGGTGTAATAGTCATAACTCCAGTACCAAGCTCCATGTCGATAGCCTCGTCCTTAAGTACCGTTGCGGTAATTGAACCATTGATCCATTCAAGTTCAAAAGTGTCTCCGTGTGTATATTCTTTATAGCGTTTGTCGTCAGGATGCATAACCACATACTTGTCGCCAAACTTAGTTTCGGGGCGAGATGTCGCAATTACAAAAGGTCCATATTTAAGATAGTAGAATTTCTCGGTACGTTCTTCTGACGTCGTTTCTAGATTTGAGAGCGACGTTTGATGTTTTGCACACCAGTTCACAATACGCGCGCCGCGATACGCAAGGTCATCGTCCACTAACTTCTTAAAAGTTTCGTATACAGTTTTGGTAACTCGTTTATCAAGTGTGAAAAGCATACGTGACCAATCGCACGATGCCCCGAGCTGGCGAAGCTGGTTTTCCATAAACGATTTATTGTGCATGGTGAACTCAAGAATCTCTTTATAGAGTTCTTGTGGGTCCATTTTGAAACGGGAACGCCCTTCTTTCTCGAGTTTCTTTTCGTATACAACCTGCGTTTCAAATCCAGCGTGGTCGGCTCCCGGAAACCACAATGCTTTTTTTCCGCGCATCCGCGCAAAGCGAATCATAATGTCTTCGAGAGTTACAAAAAGAGCATGTCCTGCGTGTAGAGAGCCGTTGGCATTTGGCGGTGGCATGATTATACAAAAACTCTCTTCACGTTCTTTTCCGTCGATAGGTGGTAGGTTGTCAGGATTAAAGTATCCTGATTTCTCCCACATTTCATATATATTAGACTCACTTTCCTGCGGGTTGTAAGGTTTTAGAAATTTCTCTGGAATATCTGGTGTTTGTGTACTTTGTGTATTGCGTTCAGTCATAGAGCCTTATGCTAGCACAGGGTTTAATTATTGTTTAGTCAACACTCTCTATCGAAAGGTTTCCGTTAGCCATAATTTCTTCAGCGGGAACTGAAGGAGAATTATGAATTGCAGCTGCGAATGCAATCATGCGTCCATTGTCGGTTGCTAAATCGAGAGAGGGAACATAGAAGCCCATATCTGCGTACTCCTTGGTAAGTTCTTCTAGACTGTTGCGAATATGTGCACTTGCCGAAACGCCGCCACTGACTATGAGTGTGTGTACGGCATGCGCTTCGATTGCGTTTTTTGTTTTACGTACGAGTACTTCAGTAGCAGCGTCATCAAACTCACGTGCAATTTGTTTTTTTTGAATTTCGGCTATAGCCCGAGGGGCTCGCCCTTGTAGGGTCGGAGTTCCAATGCTTTCAATTAGAGTGCGCACAGCGGTCTTTAAACCAGAAAATGAAAAATCAAAATCGTCTGTGGTGAGCATGGGGCGAGGTAATGAGTACGGCTGCTCTAGGTTTTCTTCTCGTGCTTCGTTCGCGAGGTGAGAAATTTTTGGCCCGCCAGGGTAGGGGAAGCCAAGAAGCCGCGCTGCCTTATCGTACGCTTCACCAATTGCGTCGTCGCGAGTAGATCCTATTTTTTCGTAGTGTAACCATTCCTTCATTAAGACAAGCTCTGTATGTGCTCCAGAAATTAAAAGTGCAAGCGCAGGAAGTTTTGGTTTCTCGATAATAAACTTTTTTCCGTTTCCATCCGAATTTTGTACAGCAAGCGCAGCCGCAACATGCCCCTCCATATGATTTACGGGGGTGAGCGGAATGCCCCATGCAACAGAAAGTGCTTTTGCAAAACTAATTCCTACCCATAGCGCTGGTTCAAGACCAGGTCCACGAGTAATGGCAATTGCATTCAAGTTCGGGCGCTTAATCTTTACCAACAACCCACTTAGCTCGGCAAACATTTCAGGCTCTCGTTCTAGGATAGTTTGAATTTCCAATAACTTCTCACCAGAAATTTCGCTAATCTCAGTATGATATATCATACCAGCATTATTTAATGTGCTTTCCAGAAGATTCGTAAGATTCTTTGCATGAATTTGTTTTGCGAGAGTAGGGTACACACCACCATATTCTTCGTGCTCTTTAGCTTGCGAAAATAGGGTATCAGAAAGTACCTCTATTGAAGTAGAAGTTTCTTTTTGTTCGTACTCGATAATGGCTAACCCAGCTTCATCGAAAGAAGTTTCAATCGCTAATATTTTCATTAGGCATCATAGTACCTAATTTTTTTGAAAAATATACTTTTGTGTGAGCTATGAACTATGATGAATCTTTGTGTACAAATGCAATCAGAAATACAACAAGCCCTGCGATAGGGAGGGCCCATACAACTGAACCGATAAGGTAGTCTACGGATGCATTTATAATTACTGGGGGACTATACGATTCAAGATCCCACGGAAAGAAGAAATTCAAAACTTCTCCAAGAACGAGGGCGGCTGAAAAGAATAAAGCCGACAAAAAATACATGTGCTTTTGCGTTAGTTTTCTGGTCATATTAAATTGCTGTTAACTTATAAAAACTTTTCTTAAGTTTACACGCGTTTGAGTGGAGTATTTGAGTTATTCACAAGTTTTGTTAGTTTTGTTTGTCGTTGTGGAGAAACGCGAGGATAAATAAAGTGAGCACCAAAGAGATACAGTATTCGAAAGCCCCCAATGATTTTACTATTGAGGGCTTAGGCATTTTAATGCGTTACCATTTGTTGCTCTGCTGACCAAAGAGCCGTCTTGTAATCAGCCGCAATCTTTGACTCAACATAACTCATGCCTGTGATGAAGTCATTTACTCGCTTTTGGGCTTCTTCATACTCTGCATCAGAAACGGGTTCTTGGCCACGTACTTTTTGCAAGTATGACATCACCAAAGGAAAATCAATGTCCTTGCCCAGAGCGAGTGTGATATTTGCGATGCGGTCACCCTCATATTGCATACATCTGACGATCTCGCTCTCGAAATCTGTCAACGCTTTTGAGGGGTCGACATCATTACCACTTGGGTCACGTTTCATTAGCATGATGTCCCAACCTGCTTCTATTGCAAGGTTCTTCAATTTGGTGCAAAGTGGGCCTGTATATCGTGCCATGTTGAATGTTCCCTTCTGTTTCAATCTATTTCAACGATAGTGCTAGCGACAACATACAATAATTTTATACTTTGTGCAATGATTGCAGGAGAAATGGGGTCAGTCACTATTTTCTCCGGCTGTCCACGGGAATCGAGGGTCAAGTCACTAAGTATTTTACTCCTTCCAGTCGAAAATACTAAGTGCTTCCTCCCCGGGCTTCGCCCCTGTTTACTTATGAACCGCAGTGAATTAGTAGAACAGGAAGTGCCCACGGGGTGAACCCTTACTCGTGCTTTGGCACGCGGGTTTCCGCCTGTTCGATTCCACAATAAATTTAACAAGGCGCAAAAACACCCAGACGAAAATTGTCTGGGTGTTTTTGGCCTAGTGATTCCACGGGGAATCGAACCCCGATTTCCAGGATGAAAACCTGGTGTCCTAACCGTTAGACGATGGAACCATTCACACTACTGTATCAAAACCACGGTTTGATTCCAAGGAATCGGTCACAAATCACTTCGCTGACGCTTCGTGTTCGCGACCCCGCCTCGCAGTGTTCGCCTTATCACGCTCCGCGGTGACAAACTCACACATGCTCCGGCTCTGAAATCTGCACACAAACAAAGCAGTTTGCTTGTTACGAGCTGTCGCTCGTGCAGATTTCAGCCCCGATTTCCAGAACTAAACCATGGTGTCCTAACCGTTAGACGATGGAACCAAATCTTAGGTTTTAGGTGTTAGGGATTAGGTTTTAGATTTTCCCAAAAAGTAAGCACCTAGCCAAGAATTGTGTGAGCTATACTACAACATTTTACCCTCACGTGCTATCCTCTGCGATAAGGAGGGGTGCCCGGAATGGTAACGGAGCGCATTCGAAATGCGTCGTGCGCAAGCACTTGGAGGTTCGAGTCCTCTCTCCTCCGCATATAACGTAAACTCCCAAGCGAAGCTTTGGGGTTTTACGTTTTACGGAGAGGAGTGGACTCGAAAAAAGAGAAACATATCGGAGGAGTTTGTGACGACGATGTGAGCGACGGGGTCGCGTAGCTTAGTATTATGAAGTGCGCAGCACGAACAGAATACTTAGCGAAGGTGACCGAGTCCTCTCTCCTCCGCAAAACAAAAAGTGCCCTCATCGTAGTTATACTACAAATGAGGGCGCTATTTTTCTGCTAACGAGCTCTATCGTGTTCGAGGTAATGCACCTTGATTTTTTTGCCATCTTCACTGACAAGCATTGCAAATTCTTGTGCGCCGTCGGGTAGTGGGGTGTTCGAGTGTGTCACGAAATAACCACTCATAGCATCAATTTCAACACTACTAACTTCGCCACTTAACTGTGACGCGGCTTTTAGGGCACGCTCGCGAAATGCACTTGTTAAATTCATGATCGTACTCCTTTAGAATATGTTACTTCTTGAACTTGTAAACGTATTTTTTCTAAACTTCCTATGTCAGATGGTAACACGATACTGATACTTTGTCCATAGCGTATGGCAGACTCTCTGTAGACATCGTCCGGAAAATCAGTATGTGTGGAAGAACCAAAATCAATAACACGAGGCATGCCTGTTTTCTTATCAATCATAACGTTGCGGTCGTGGAGGTCTCGATGGTAGTATCCTTTTTCGTGGATGGATTGTAGGTAACTTGAGAGTGATTTATAGAAAACATCAGCGTCAAACAACTCAGGAACTGCTTCTTTGCCTGACAACATATCGTGTAAGGTAATCGCATCGAAACGTTCCATAGCGATAGCACGGGTGGTTCCATTTTGAATAAAGTAAAAAACTTCTGGAACTTTTACTCCAAACATTTCTCCTAATTCGTGAATGGAGTCTTGTATACTTGCCTCTGTCGCTATATCGTTTGTTTCAGGTGGTACTTGGTCGCTTGGGAACATAATCTTGTAGCATATGTCATTCGGTAGACGCTCTGAAGCGATAACTCGACCTGCCTTTCCCTGACCTAAATCTTCGTGCCTGCCTTTGGCAATATTTTCAACGATTTTTTGTATCGCAAGTGGCTGGGCTTCGAGAACAGGAATATCTTCTAGAGAGTTTCCAGATGTGGATTTAGATGTGAGCGACTTTTTTCTACTATGTATTAATTCCTCCAAATTGGATTTACGTTCAGATGAAGTTTTGTCAGCATTTTTTGCATCCCATGTGGTTGCAAGTTCCGAGGGAAGTGAGATAAGTAATTCTTCGATTTCACCTTCAAGTTCGTCTTCGTTATTGGAGGGTGGGGCGGGATTAAGGGTGGGTTGTTCGGCGCTCATTCTTTGTATTGTATACTAGGACAGATAGTAAATCATGCTTTCGTGTATTATCATCACACACACGCGCGTTTAGCTCAGTGGTAGAGCGCTTCGTTGACATCGAAGAGGTCGCAAGTTCAATCCTTGCAATGCGCACCAAGAAAAGTTCTGATATGTATCCCAAAGGCCGTAAAAGAGTCAACACCTTGGAATCAGTTGAGAGGGAGTCTTGTAATTAATAC
>CAZPQI010000015.1:0-18963 GCA_964589005.1 uncultured Candidatus Saccharibacteria bacterium
AGCTCAAGCGGTGCAGAGATACCAATGTAGAGAGATGAGCATTTGCGGTGGAACAACGAACTCCAATGGGTATGGAGTCGTAGGGCCTAGAACTCGCGCTTTACTTCATGCGGAGCGTACGACTGTGGCTATTACAAACACATTTAACAACACTCCTATACAACCAACTACACCAAATATTACTGTTGTTCCATCAGGTGGTGGTGGAGGCAGTGGAGGTACAGGATCATCTGGGGGTGGAAACACTTCCCCCAACATCCTAGTACCAATCGTTGTTCCGACCACCTTAACCCCGCCATCAATTACATCAACTCCACCGTCTCAAAATCAATCATGTACCTTTAACAACCAAACTATTATATCTGGTAGTTTTGTAACTGCGTATCAAACAAACTCAGTTTCGTATGACAGTCAGTGTGTTAGTGAACAACGAGCGTGCTTTAATAGTTCACTCTCAGGATCATATGTATATACATCGTGTACAGTAGAAACCAAACCAACTTCAACAAATCTACCTGGAGTGAAAATAGGTGCTTATTTTGTTCCTTGGTATGTAAGTCATGATAATGACTACTTCATTGTGAATAATGACAAAAACAGTCTTGCCTCACGCACGCTTACAATGTTCGCTGCAATGAAAAGAGGTGCGGTCAATATGTATAAAATTGACCAAGACGCATTAACGGGTGGCACTTCTTCTTGCGAGAATCCACAAGTGTCTACCCAATGGTGCGACCAAATGCCCGACCTTGAAAATATTGTCTCATTTCCACTTGATAACGTTCAAGTCGCAAATCAAACAGTACGTTTGAAAATAAATTTGATTGAAATGGAGTTGCTTTATGGAGATCTAAGCTTGCGTGAAAATGATTTGTTATATGAGTCAAGAGGGAGTGATTCAACGTGGAAAAGATTCAAAGGTATCTTAGAGGTGAAGAAATTCTGGAAGTTAAAAAACAATACAACGGCATATTTCGACCAATTCTTGCCGGATTCGTACGTTGTCTCGCCGGAGCCACTTGATAACTCAAGGTTGCGCTATGCTGTTGCTGAAGCTCCAGAAACTATATCGTTACAGAAAAAACTCGCACATAGTTATGGGCTAGACTACTTTGCAATGGAATGGTATTGGAGTTACGACTCTAATCATCAAAACAAGGAAATAGCGATGAAACAGGCTCCATTACACACATTCTTTTTCGACACACCGCAAGAGGAAGATTTCACCGGGGCCTTGAATTGGATAATACAAAATCTGAATTTGCGGGGTTTGGCAGAAAATCACAAGCAGGCGTGGGATGATGAGGCGGTGAAAACAATGTGCGACAGACTCACACCTTTCGTAAGTAGTGATCAATACACTGAGATGAATGGCAAGGCGATACTTTTTGTAAATAGTGCTAATGTTCTATTCGAAAACCTTGCGGAAAATAACAGCCAATTTATTAAAGGTTTTAATGACTTACAAAGCTGCATAAAGACCAATACGGGAAAGGATTTGGCGTTTGTTGCAAATGGCCGAATTATTGATCAGAGAGTATCCATTCCAGACAGAACACTTGCCGACGCTGGATTTGTTTATATCGTTTCTCGAGGTCCTGAGTGGAATCAAGTGCGAGATTATGAGTCTTATGGTTCGGATTTGAGCAATTATTGGTCACAGGCTCAAATTAATTATCCTTCTCTAAAGGTCATCCCTGGAATAATGTTGTCACATTTGTCTGGAGATGTAGGCAAGAAGGGCAGTGGTAGATATAGGCAAAATAATGAAATATATAAGCTTGACTCATCAAGCACAAGAACACTTTCTCCGAACCTTGACGCGGCCAATGGGTCAACACCACTTAGGTTCCGCAAGAATTTAGTAGACGCTACAAACTATGTTTTACCTGTTGCAGCAGTGTCAGAAGCTCCTGTTTTGATTCATCAGTGGAATAATTATCTCGAGGGAGCCATACTAGAACCTGAACAAACATTTGGTTGTCTTTATCTAGACGCGGTGAGTTCCGTAGTTGAAAAGAATGCATCCAGAGCAATTATAGAACAGTGTCCTAACTATGTATTAAAATAAGAAGATTAAGAATGCTTTGCGGCTTCTTGGGTACAAATGAAAAAGAGCATGAAAAAAGAATATCTTTATACTCAGTATGACGAAGTCGCGAAGGCTCGGTATATTGTGTTCTCTCGTAAGAAAGTTTCCAAAACTGTTGAAGCTTCTCCGCAATGCTTGATAGATGTTGCACGCGATGGTTCAGTCGTTGGTATCGAATTACTTGGTACTTCGGCACGAACACGCACAGACGACATAGTAAATCTTGTTATTCCAAAAATGGCAGGCGTTGCTTAGACACCTAATCAATTTTTATTCGGCGTCCTCGCCGGAACATTCTCATCACTATTCATCGCAACACCACTCTTGGTAACGGTACAGAAGTGGGGAGAGAAGTAGTGGTACACTAACTATACAAGTATATGAAAATCCTCTATACAATCGGAACACTCACCGCGATAGCAGTTATTGCACTTGGTGTTGCTTCATTTGGTGGTGACACATCAGTGAGTGAGATATTCACCCAACCAGAAGTGTCTCAACAGCAAGAAGGATATGTAGATAATACGGGGGATATTGTTGGTGGGTTGCCAGAGGCAACGGAAATTCAGGATAAAATTACAGAGGCGGAAGCTAAAGAACCTGTAGGCAATCCAGAGTCAATCAAGCTTATCTCACCCAAAGGGGGAGAGGTATTGGTATTGGATGGTACACCTATTCGCATTACCTGGGAGCCGTATGAAGCAACAATATTTGGAAGTGCCAATAACTTAGATTTGGTGACCTTAAATCTTGAGCGCAAGGTAGAGAATGGATTTCAAGTAGTCGGACGCATGGTTAATGGAGGAAGTGAAAGTCTTGGGGCGTGGTTTCATTGGCTTGGGAACCTTGATGATTTTCTAGGCAATATCCCACCAGAGGGGGAGTATTATATTCATGTGCAGAATATGGTAACTGGTGCTGAAGATCGAACTGATGCCCCAGTTATCGTTAAGCAAGGTCTGCCAATAGTTGAGGTTGAAATTATCCCTTTTGAGATTTTAGAAAACAATATAACAGAAAGTTTAACTGCAAATTACCGTAAGACAGTTCGGGTAGCTTGCAAATCTGCTCTATCTTCTCGTTTTGAGCGAATCTCATATGATTTGTATAAGGACGGCGTATTTTTTGTTGCACTTGTGCAAAATTTACCTGCGGGAAATATAAATGTATTTGCTGGTTGTTCAAGTTATGATTGGACTCCAGAAATTGTATTGGAACCTGAAGATGCGTCAATTGGAAATGTGTTTACGGTGCGAGCTATAATTTATCTAAAAGATGGTACATCTGTGGGAAAGACAAGTAGAACCTTTGGTTTTTACGGGATATAGAAATTACGAATCCTTATTTCTAGCCACACCACTGCTTATGACCGTGCAGAAGTGGACGGATAAATAGGAGTAGTCCGGTTACTCCTATTTTGAAAAGGCAGCTAAACCGCTAAAACGCCCTGCGTTTTAGCGGTTTAGCTCAGTCGCTGACACTAATTTGCTGTGCTCGCCTTCGTTCTTCACCTTAAAAAACAGTGATATACTAAAAACATGAAAGAAAAGAAACAGTCTCATTCATCTATTGTTGCCATAGTACATCTTGTCATTGGTGGGTTCATTATTCCGCTTATTGGATATGGATTATTGTACTTCGCACTCTCAGCGTTATTTCCCGGTATTTTTGAGCAAAATGGCGATGGGCTATTATTTACCGTGATAGCTTGGGTGGTCTCTATTGGCTTACTGATTGCAGGAGTCATCTATTCTTCTGATTATATTGCAGAGAAATATGTGATTAAGGACACACACCTTGTTGTAATACGCTCTACATATTATTTTGCTCTACTTGCTTTGGTAGGGATTATTTTGGGGATGGTGCTAGATAACTCTTTAACCTTCGTAGAAAGAATTATTAATTGGGGAACTTCGGTTATAAATGTCTTAGTATTTTATTACGTGAGCAAAAGATTTCTACCAAAGGCTATTGCCAAACATTCGTAGAGTCCATTTCATGTTGTTAGCTTAAATTCACCTTGACCTTAAGCCCTATATCCGTATAATGGTCGCTACGTCTGCCTAGGCAGGTGTTTGTTTTTTACATTGGAAAGTGGGACGCTCGCTGAGCACAGTACCTGAGCGGCATACAATGCTGGTTATGTAGCCTTGCTACTTGAGCCATGAATTGAGGGAGCCCACGGACGAGGGAATGATGGAGACCAGCATCTCCATCATTTCCCCACTTTCCAGTGTGAAAGGCACATTGTTTTTTGATAGAAGTTATAGGGCTCGATGGTTGTAGTCTTATGCGATATAGATGAAATTTTTGAAGACACATGAAATTACTTTTCATGTGAATTCTTAAGCAATCATCATCATCTTTCTGGAGCTCACTATAGGAGCGAGTTTCCAGAAAAATTAGTACAGATATTAAATTATCTGTCCTTGAATATTCCGAACTATTTTTACGAATAGTTCAAAAAAAGAATTCTTTTTACGCAAAAGAAACCAAATGAAACAGAGATAGACATTAGACGTTAGACAGTAGTCACTAGGGAGACCTAATGACTAAAGACTAAAACCTAGCGACTAGAGTGCCGAGCGAATGCGAGGCACGACAAGAATGTATCTTCTTTTGTTTCGTTCACTTACAAGATTGTGAAGCAATCTTGCCCGACCCGAAGTTTCGGCTGAAGGTTTAGGGCTATATTTTAATTTATCCTAAACCGATCGCGCTTTGCGCGATGTAGGTCGGATAATTTAATCTGCTTCGCATCTTAAATTAGAGTTTGATCCTAGCTCAGGGTGAACGCTGGCGGCATGGATAAGGCATGCAAGTTGAATGAGTTTAGACTCATGGCAAACGGGGTAGTAACACGTAGGAACGTACCTAGAAGTCAGGAATAATCTGGAGAAATCCAGGCTAATACCTGATAGTCCGTCGCATCACATGGTGTGTGATGCTTTAGACGCTAGACATTAGTAAGTAGTCATTAGGAGCGCAGCCCTGCTGCGCGACGACCTAACGACTAACGACTAAAAACTAACGACTAGAGTATCGCGCTTCGCGTGATGCGCCGGTAAAGATTTATCGCTTCTAGAGCGGCCTGCGTAGTATCAGCTTGTTGGTAAGGTAATGGCTTACCAAGGCTACGACGCTTAGGGGAGGTGAGAGCCTGACCCCCACCATTGGAACTTAGACACGGTCCAAACTCCTACGGGAGGCTGCAGTCGAGAATCTTCCGCAATGTACGAAAGTATGACGGAGCGATGCCGCGTGATGGATGAAGCACTTCGGTGCGTAAACATCTTTTATAGAGGAGGAAGTTTATTGACGTTACTCTATGAATAAGAGGCTCCTAATCATGTGCCAGCAGGAGCGGTAATACATGAGCCTCGAGCGTTACCCGGATTCACTGGGCGTAAAGGGTGTGTAGGCGGCATAGTTAGTCGCGCGTTAAAGCCCAGGGCTCAACCCTGGAATCGCGTGCGAAACGGCTAAGCTAGAGGGTGGCAGAGGCATATAGAACTCATGGTGTAGGGGTGAAATCCGTTGATATCATGGGGAATACCAAATGCGAAGGCAGTATGCTGGGCCACTTCTGACGCTGAGACACGAAAGCGTGGGTAGCGAATGGGATTAGATACCCCAGTAGTCCACGCCCTAAACGTTCCCCGCTGGTTTTTGGAAGTATCGACCCTTTCAGAGACGAAGCTAACGCGTTAAGCGGGGCGCCTGGGTAGTACGGCCGCAAGGCTAAAACTCAAAGGAATAGACGGGGGCTCGCACAAGCGGTGGAGCGCGTGGCTTAATTCGTAACTAAGCGAAAAACCTTACCGGGGTTTGTACCAAACTGCACGTCTAGGGAAACCTAGATTCCTTCGAGGGTGTTTGGCAGGTGATGCATGGCTGTCGTCAGTTCGTGTTTTGAAATGTTCCCTTAAGTGGGGTAACGAACGCAACCCTCGTTGTCTGTTACAAGTGTCAGACGAGACTGCTCCCTTACGGGAGAGGAAGGTGAGGATGACGCCAAGTCAGCATGTCCCTTTGACATCCCGGGCTGCACACACGCTACAATGGCAACTACAACAGGGCGCGATCTCGTAAGAGTCAGCAAATCCTCCAAAAGTTGCCCCAGTTCGGATTGAGGTCTGCAACTCGACCTCATGAAGTTGGAATCGCTAGTAATCGTGGATCAGCACGCCGCGGTGAATACGTTCTCGAGCCTTGTACTCGTGACGCTGTGCGTCATATGAGTAAGTCGGTGTAAATCCGGCCACAGAAAGTTACAGTTCTGTGTAATGAAATCCCAGACCTACACCCGCGAGGGGTCGGTCCAAGGGGGATGGAATGATGTGTAGCTTGAATGCCAGTTTGTGGCGCAATATGTAGACGACCCTTCGAGTACATGGGAAAACCTACTGTTAACAACTAGATTACAATAAAAAGTAAAAGCTAGAAACATATTGCGTGTAGTGGCATCGAGATATACGTAAATAATTCATATGATTACCGCAGGAGATCTCATTTTGCTCCTTGTCTTTTAAGACAAGGTATTGCACTGGTAACGGTGCAAAAGGGCACTTGAGAAGTCAGCAGAGTCCGTAGTACCAAATTTTAGATTATATGAAAAGTATAATCAGGCTCACGCCTTATTTGGGAAGGGATGAACCGATGTAAATCGGAACCGCTAGGGTACGGGAAAACCGTTTGCCCAGTGGTGTTTGGTAGCATAGAAGTAATTCTATGACACACAAAATACCGCCCGTCAAGTCAGGGGAGCTGGGAGTACCCGACGTTCGTCTTTATGGCGACCTAAGGTAAATTCAGTAACAAGGACTAAGTCGTAACAAGGTACGGCTACCGGAAGGTGGTCGTGGATTCATTCCGATTGGAAATGGTCGTGCGCATCACATGGAATGTGATGCTTTAGAAGTTAGACATTAGACACTAGTCATTAGGAGCGCAGCAAAGCTGCGCGACAAGCCTAACGACTAACGCCTAGAGACTAGCAACTAAAGCATCGCGCTTCGCGCGATGCGTAGGACTTTATACGGCGATATTATGTGCCTCAATTGAGCACATAAGGTGTAATAATGTTGGATACGTATACTACATTTGACAGCGGGGAAAGACCCGCATGTGGACGAAACAAAAGAATATATATTCATAGAACATACGTACGTGGCACATTTCGTTGTCACTTCGTAAAAAAATATCAGTCGTCATATTATTTAATATGCCTTCTTCTATTTTTTACTTGCTCCTAGAACTGCACTCACGTGCGTATGTTCTAGGTTACAAGCACGATTGCAATTCATCTATAACACGCACAAACCCCACAAATCTTTTAGATTTGTGGGGTTTGTGTTTATAAAACAATCTCAAAACAAAAAAAGGGATCTGCAGGGGGACTGCAGATCCAAGTTTAACAGGGAGGCGTCAAACAGAGTGGACAATCTCCACTCAATAAATCCAGATGGTCTGGATTACGCTTATTCACAATACCACTGCAATATTCTTTTTGCAACGACTTTGCCTTGTAAGAAAAAAGCGAACCCATACATGGGCCCGCATTAGTATTTTTTGAGCAGCTTTTATTTTTTTATCCTGCGCTCGTTCTTTTTCCGACGACGTTTTCTATCTTTCTCTGCCTTGATACGTTTCTTGTACAATTTACTCAATCCTGTTGATACAGATTTTTTCGAATTTTTTGGCATTTGCAATCTCCTTGCTATTTTTCGACTCAATCTTTTTCGATACTACCAGAAACCATCGCCCAATGCTACAAAACCCCTAAACCGCTAATACGCTCGGCGTATTAGCGGTTTAGCATATCCGGTTATACCCAGCACTAACTTTGGTGTGGTGCATTAAAAATGCACATGAACTTCGTTCGACACCAAAGTTAGTGCTGGGTATACTAAAACTATGCCCAAATCACTCGTCATGTCGGTTCTCGCATTTATCATAGCTAGCGGGGGCACCTACGGCGGCTACAAGGTAGTGAAAGACTACAAAAATTACGGCGCCGACTTTGAAACCCGTCCACACAAAGTGGTGCGAGTTATCGACGGCGACACCATCCAAATAGAAAACAAAATCAAAATACGTCTTCTCGGTATTAACGCCCCCGACAAACGCGAGTGCTATTATAAAGAAGCAAAAGCATATCTTAAAGAGCAAATCGAAGGACAGGAAGTTTTCTTAGAAAAAGACATTACCGCAAAAGGGTTTTTCGGTAGGCTTTTGCGCTACGTTATAGTTCGCACTGATAACCCTGAAGCAGACACGCGTATCATTAATAACGAGTTAATACGGACAGGGAATGCATTTACCTTATCCGACAAAGGGCCCGACAAAAAATACCGCGACCTACTAGCAACATCACAAAGAAAGGCACGAGAAGAACGGGTGGGGCTATGGAGTAGTGAGTGCAATTATTTCGACGAATACAAAGATGCAAAGAGTCTACGAGAGAAGGGAAGTGAACCACCAAGTAAGAACTGCACGATAAAGGGAAATATCTCAGAAAAAGGCTATGGAAAGTTGTACTTCCTCGAAGGCTGCCCAAACTACAGCCGAGTGAAAGTGGATGAGCGCAAAGGGGAGGCATGGTTTTGTAGTGAGGTAGCAGCACAAAAAGCTGGTTTCAAAAGGTCGGAGTCCTGTGATAACACCTTTTGATTTCCTAATTTTGGCACATTTCTTTGTCGATAGCGGCTTCACGGCACACCACAAGAGTACTTCAATTTTTATAGTCGTGTCCACTCCTTAAAAATTTGGTCGCTCACCATACCAGAACGTATGGCTCGCGACCGCAAAGCCACTCTCGCCTCTCACTGCCCTCAAAATAAAGCAAATCTTTAAATTATTGAGTATACAAATATTAAGCGTATACTAAAAATATGAATAATATCTACAAAATATCAAAAGCCCAGCTTATTACGGCGTGGATTTTTGGATTGATTCTAGTTTTCGCACTTAGTGATAATTGCGGATGGTCTTGTAGTACATCAGACATAACGATAGGGGTTGGTGTTATATTTTTACTTGTATTCTATACGTTTGGTTGGCGAGAGAATAAGAAAGGTTAATAGGGTCAGACACCACCCCTTCTTAAAATTTATTGTGTAATTCTGGAGAAAGGCGTTTTACGAGTATGGCGTCAATTCTTTTTGTTTAGATATCAACCATATCTCATAATGACATAATTCGTATTTATACACTTGAAAAGTATTATCACGGTAGTGTATAATGAATTTAATGCCAGTAAATAATTGGCAGGAACTTATTAGGTAACCATATTTGATATGACAAACCTATTGAGTTTCTTCCGCTCTATGACTGTAAGATAGTCTGAGCTTAAGGAAAACTCTGGTAATTACATGAGTTCGAACGATTGTATTTATCAGTCTTTGTATAAGACAGATTAACTCTCTAAAAGGTAATGTTGCAAACATTACTGGAATCAGAATAGGATCTGATTTTACCAGAAACAACCTCTAATTCAGGGAGTGGTAAGAGTAAAGCAAAGATAGAAAGAACCCACGTTGCAGTGGGTTCTTTCTATTGAGTTAAGGAAAACTCTTTTTTCATGAAAAGCATCAAGTTGTATACGGCTTGTGCTTTTATTAGTATAACACCCCTGTGTTAATATATTCAACATAAACAAAACTAACTTCCTATCTATCTTACATAAAAGTGGACACCGGGTGTCCACTTATTTTGTTCCTAATTTGGTGATTGATTTCAAACATTTCTACACAATTTCGTATGATGAACTACAAGAATTTATATCTAAAAAACCTAAGTCCTACGAATGTAGAATAAATTATTTTTATAGAGAGGAGCTATCTAGAAGATTCACCAACTTTCTATCCAGAGTTGCAATACCAGACGAAGTTAAGATTGCTCGTTAGAGAAAAGCGGGGTCAGCTACTATTATTTTTTAAAGTGAGCAGAAGACAGAGCTTTTCTTATTTTATCTACAACTCCGACAATAAGGACATTTCCTGTGAAGAATGCCCTTATTGTATCGCTATCCGACACTTTAATGGGTAGTATGGTTCCAATGGACAACCCCTATGCAATTCACATTAGGTGCGATGGTGCGATGGACTATGATTCCAAACAGACTGGAGGAGTTGGGTTTGTTATAGAATTTCCAGATTCTACAAATCTGCCTTCAGTAGAAGTAGATATTAGAATCGACGGGGAAGGTATACACAGGCTAGAACTAAACGCTGTTGTAGAAGGAATGAAGGAGCTACTAAAGTTTCAAAAGGAAAATAACTCCCTGTTAAAAGAAGTTTCTGGAGTAGTTATACACTCAGATCGAGCTAGCATTACTGATGCAGGACTGACTAACCCATATAGAATTCAAGCTTATCGCAAGGCTGGGTGGAGAACTCACGAAGATAAACCGGTCAAGCAAAAGGAGTTGCTTGATGCGATTGACAAGGGGCGCAAAAAACTCAGTAGTGTTATACCTGGACGCATTGAAATTATTTATACTCGACGTAAACAAAACAAGGTGGCCGATAAACTTGCCAAGAAAGGGAAGCGTGGATTAAAGAGTAGTAAATCTATACTCAAAAGGCGTAAGCCTAAAATTGCCTCCAGGCTTCTTGGCGGAGAGGAAATCAAATATAATCTTCTTTCTGTGGGAGAAATTCTTGATGTACATACGTTTTACAAAGATCCTGTACAAGAAGAATATGAGCTTCGTGTAGAAGTATTGGATGGTGATCACACAGGAAAGACACTCAAAATATATATATCCAAAGAAGAAGAAATCAGCTTTCACAGGAAACATGTGTACAGGATTGAAATTACAGAGGTGAAAACTCACCACGCACGAATAGAGATTTTAGAAGAGGTTACAGAATTGTACCCAGCTGTGTTTCGTAAGAAGTCGAAAAATTAAGTGGCCCAATTGGATCAGTCTCCCTGCTTTAGTTCTTCGTCTGAGATTGGCATAAATTTATTTTTTCTTTATCTTAATTTCCGACTCAGTGAATTCAGCCGTTAGTTTCGCTAAGAGCTTCATTGGATTTTTATTTGTCTTATCAAAACGCAATTGCTCATCTTCAAAGTCTAGGAAAATTTGTGAATAGTCAGTTTTTTCTTGTTTACCTTTAATCCGTTCGCCAAAATATATGACGGCCATTCTTTTTCCTTCTTTTTCACTTATTCTTGCTTGAACCCAATAGTTTTCATCTTCTTTATCTTCGTCCACAACTTTTGTTGGTGGTAAATCAAGTGAGTATACTTTGTGTTCTAATGTCTGAAAACCTTCCCAGGAATCTCTCACTTCGCGAACCGTAGTGCTATGTTCTTTTTTACGTGAGTATTTTTTTTCACATTTAACACAAAAATAACTATCTGCAGTTACCTGAAGTAGCATATGGCATGTTTGATTTGGGCATAATGGAGTATCCGCCACACGTTCATCTCCCCTGGATCCAAAAACTGTCCTCCATAATACGCCATGACTTTTATATAATTTATTGCCGAAGTCTTTCATGTTTTATCTATAATTTGTAGGTTTAGGAGGTCTGTCAAATAATTTTCCGTTCGGATCAAGGTGCAAGGTCATATTTCCGCAATTCGGACATTCTGTTTGGTTTATCTCTGACCCTTTAGTTATTTCAATCTTCTTATGTTCAGCACAATTGTTGCAAAATGTATATGCTTTATATGTTGAATCAGTCATTCTATTAGTCTTTAGTTATAAACTCTCTCGTACTCTGTGGAAAATGGGGTTATCCCCTCAGCGTCCGCCAACGAATACTCCCCATAGTTTCCTCATAGTACCAAAGTGCATCCCACGACACCATGATAAATGGTATCAACCACCATTTCAAAATCCCCAAACAACTTAAAAACAACCCAAAAACGACGAAGGGGGTGTTTTGGTCGTGAGGTGGGTTGTGTATTTTAAATTTTCAAAAAAGAAAAACCGCCCCGTTGTGTGGGGCGGCAGTTTTTATACCAGATTAGGTATGTCTACGAGATCTGGAAAGTATGGAATGATGTGCTATTTTCAATATCCAGCTCAATTCTGTCACGATGGATTTTATATTCCGTAGTCTGCCCATTCTTATCGTAGAGCTGCCCACCAAAACGCACGCAGGGATTGGCATATATTGTTTTGGGATACTTTTCGCCAGGTATTGTTATTGCAATACAGATAGCTGATTGGGTGTGTCGCTCGTCCGGCATATCAGGATTTGAAATCCAGTGTCTTATCGCTTCGTTTTCATAAAGAGTGCATTGCGGATAAGTTTCCAATTCTCCCCACGGCTCCTTATAGTGACGCCGTTCTTTAGTTGTATAGGTGAATGTTCTACCTTGCAAAAGTTTTTCCAGCACCTGGGCCAGTTCTTGCAAATTTCCACGTTTCAATTTAGTCGCTTCCATGTCTTTACTCCAGTTCGAGGGTTGGTGTTCTAGAGGTTTTATACCATATAACGCATTAAAATGTAAGATAAATTAATAAGGTTACCCACCACCTCAAATTCACAAACAACCTAAAAATTACCGAAGGGGGTGTTTTGGCCGTGTTTGAACTTTGAGCTTTGAATTTCAAAATTTTAAACCCTATATACCGGTTGGTTAAGTAGTTGAAACTATCCCCATATGCTTGACTCAAAGTACAGCTTGGGAGTATACTAATTTTAATCACCACGAGAGGGACCCTTACGAAGTTTTGTCTTCGTCGGGGGCTTTTTCATTTTATAAGATCTATTTCCGAGCCGAGGAGTAAGCAAAGATCCCCCAGTCTTTAGGCTTGGGGATCTTTATTTTGCCTCGAGAATAGAGCGCTGATCGTCAATATATGAAATATCTGCCCCAGTTCTTTTAAGAAGAAGGGAGCATTTTTCAGCTCGGGCAGGAGATAGGATTATCTTCAAACTATCTTTTTCAATAAGCACTTTCACTAACGGAGCGTAGTCACCGTCGCTGGCAACTAGTACGGCTTTCTTCAAATTACCCTCATACAAATCTTGGCTAGCTTTCATTAAAAGGTCAGAGTCACAGTTACCCTTCGGGGTGCCATTGTGATACAGAACATCTTTAAACGCTAATTCAAATCCACATTCCTGTAGGTAAGTATACAAATTCTTATATTTAGGAACTAAACCTATAAATATGAAAGCTTGATCCACATCATACTTTTCTTTGAGCCATATTCTAAAAGCTGCATAGTCTAACTTCCATTCAAGTGTTCTTTTTAGTGATTGGTCTAAGTTTGCAGCATCAATATATGCGATATTTATAGGTTCTTTATCAATCATTATTTCGATTATCCCACGAAACTACTTAGAACGCTAAAACAGTGACAAAAAGTGTCACTCTTTTTGAATCCCCAAAAACTTGAAGACAACGTAAAAACGACGAAGGGGGTGTTTTGGTTGTGTTTGAACTTCGGTTTTTCAAAAAACACGCCATACCTACCGTCATTCGAGGCTGTGTAGGTAATTTGCTATACAAATGTATTGGGTACGATAAAATATAAATATGAAAGTTTTAATTGTAGGGGCTGGTCCAACGGGGTTAACAGCAGCTCTAGAATTTGTAAAAAATGGAATTACTCCAGAGATTGTTGATAAAAAGACCGAGCCATCCAAAATGTCACGCGCTGTTGGTATATTGCCAGAAAGTATCAAAAAATTAAATTTCGGGGGTGTTGGGGATTCTATTTTGAAAGAGGGAATACCGTTTGAAAAAGTAAAAGTCTGTAGTGGTAAAAAAGTTCTCATGAACTTAGATTTTTTAAATGTATCAACAAACAAAGATGTTGTTATTGGTCTCCCTCAAAATAGAACCGAATCCATAATGGGCGACGCATTGGAAAAAGCAGGTATAGCTGTACAGTATGGAATTTCAGTTACAGATATAGAAACATCAGACAAACAAGCGACTGTCACTTTTTCTAATAATAAAAGTAAAGAATACGACTGGGTTATAGGTGCTGATGGAGTAGGTTCTGTTGTTCGTGAAAAATTAAATATCAAATATATCGGCTACGACTTACCAGAAACATGGTCTATTGCCGATATTGATTTAGAAGAAGATGCCGTAGTACCTCTTTCAATTTGGATTCAGGGGAAAGATAGCGGTAACTTTGCAATAATGTTGCCAATAGAATCAAGCCGTGTGCGAATTGCATCTTCAACACCAGATTCTATAAAAGCTTTGCCCATAAAATTAAATATTAAAAAAGTAAGAAGAACAGGGACTTTTAAGATTTCTGTTAAACAAGCAGAAACTTATTTAAAAGGAAGAGTCTTGCTGGCAGGCGACTCTGCTCATGTCCATTCACCTGTTGGTGGCAGAGGTATGAACTTGGGAATTGATGATGCGGTAGATGCGGTTGAGTCAATTTTAAGTAATAAAACTACTGAATATAATGAGAGGCGACATAAAATTGGCGAGGATATTCTGAAAAAAACAGAGGCTATACGTAAAATGGCTACGTCAAATAATATGTTTGTTAAAATGATCACGTATATAGTACTTAGGCTAATTCATAATTTTAGTTTTTTGCAGAGAGCCTTTTTAAAAAAACTGACTCATTTATAAGCAGCGGCACTAAAACTAAAAAAATAGTATAGAACTTAACCAGCTGTGGTTTCGTGGTGTGTTAGTATAAAAACATGGTTCCATTCTCAATATTCGCACTTGTTGCCGTAATTGTAGCCTTTGCCGTAGGATTCTTTTTGGGCAAGAAAAAAGGCCTAAATCACCAAAACGCAGGGCGTTTTAGCGATTCGGAAGTAGCGGCAGAAGCAGGCGAAAAGGGCAGGGCAACCGTACAAAAGCACATCGCAAAACGAAAAGAGCGCATTATGGATAAGGCAATTCGCCAAGGGCGTATCACCAACGACGACGTTGAAGACTTATTTTGTGTATCCGACGCCACTGCACGCAACTATTTAAATGATTTAGAAGAAGATGGGCACCTTCTACAAAATGGCGAAAGCGGTCGTAGCGTATTTTATACCCCAGTAGAATAGTATTTAGCATATAAGTAAAGTTCATGGGTGGTATGGTATACTTAGGTTCATGAATAAGAAACTTCGTTCTGAAGCTGTAAAGTTACGTTTGGATAAACAAATGAGTTATACAGCAATAAGAGACAAGTTGGGAGTACCAAAGAGTACTCTTAGTGGTTGGCTTTGTGATTACCCTTTAAGCGAGGAGCGCATTTTAGAGCTTCGCAGGAAAGGTTGGAAGAAAGGGGAAGCGTCTAGAGAGCGGTTTCGAAACTCAATGCGTAGAAAGAGAGAAGTATTAGAATCAAGCTTTTACAAAATAGAAAGAAATAGAATACAAAAGTTTGGAGCTGATTCTCGATATATCGCTGGCCTCATGCTATATTCGGCTGAAGGTTCCAAAACAGATCCATACCGTATTAGTTTAGCAAATACTGATCCGATCATCATTAAATTTTTTATTTTGTGGATGAAAGAGTTCTTAGATATCCAAAAAGGCTATATAAAATTTCAACTACATTTATATGAAAATATGGATATACTGAAAGAAACAAAGTTTTGGGTAGATACTCTCAAAATTAAAAAGGATAAACTATATAAAACTCAAGTTCGGAAATTAACAAAAAACAGTTTTGTTTATAGGGAATCTTTTCGGCATGGCACCTGCAGTATTTATTTTAGTAATAGAGATAAGAAAGCTAAATTAATGGCTGGAATAAAGGCATTTTTCGATTTACACACTGATTAATTTTGGTATAGTGTCACTTACTGCGACTGTAGCTCAGGTGGTTAGAGCGTTCGACTGATAATCGAAAGGTCCCAGGTTCGAGTCCTGGCAGTCGCACATTGTATCGTTGACAAGTTCATTTCCAACATTTAAGGTGCTTGTAGTCTCAGTATTGGTACTGGGGTGTGTGGTAACTGCATAAACATATATAAGGAGTAGTTGTGATGCAGAATAGTAGCGTTATTGATTCAGGCCAAGCAGTCTCTATAAATGCTGTTACGGTCTCAGGAATAATAAAGTGGTATAACCCGAAAAAAGGATATGGGTTCCTTACTCTAGATGAGGATATGCCGGATGTCCTTATCCATTCTAGTGTATTGCGCAAAAGTGGTTTTGATACCCTTCTTGAGGGTGCTCGCGCAGTATGTGAAGCGGTTAGGGAAATAAAAGGTTGGCAAGCTACAAAGATACTCAACCTCGATAACTCAACTGCTATGCAGCCTATGTTAAAACCACCTGCTCGTGTGCACAATAGAGTTGTGGCCACAAGTGATTGGGTGAAAGTTAAGGTTAAGTGGTTTAATCGTGTACGAGGGTATGGTTTTGCTATGGAGTCTGACACAAGTCCCGACATTTTTGTCCACATGGAAACCTTACGCGAATATGGGGTCGCGGAACTAGTGCGAAATCAAACAATCTGGGTTCGGTATGGAGAAAGTTCCAAGGGGCTTGCCGCCGTAGAAATAAGTGTCCAGAAACCTGAGCAAGCGTAGATACTAGACTTGCTCGGTCAAAATGCAAATTGTAAAAGGGGTTGTCATCATAGGCAACCCCTCTTTACTTTGGGTGGCAAAAAATTAGGACCTAAAATAGTTTTCCTTTTCTGATTTAAATTTGTCAGTCTTGTCTATTAAATCAACGTGATCATTTTTAATGCGACCTTTTACCTCGCGATTGTTTTTGTCTTGCAACCATTTACTACCATCCCAGAATTCTAAATCTGAAAAGTTTGTCTTATATCGAGACTTATCTCCATAAGTAGTTCCGATATAGAAATATTTCTTTCTTTCTTTTTGTGCGATACGAGCTTCGTTGAGCAAGAACCACATGCCAAAAGAACTATTTGCAAACTCTGGTGCATAGAAGTAGAACCACACATGGGCCATTTTTTTATCAGACGCTAAGAATACATAACCAGCCAGTGTGCCGTTTTTCCGATACTCAACTATGTGGGTTAACGCGCCTTCTTTTAGTATGTGTTCAAATCTGTCTTTAGGCATTGCATGTGTTCCATGGAAAAGTTCAAAATATGAAAGACAGAATTTTTTAAAGTCCTCGTTACCATTGAAATCTTTTTTTAGATGTACGATACGTTGAAAAGTCTCATCATACTTGCGTAGTACACGTCGGTTTTCACTATTTGGTTTCCACTCTGGAAGTACTATACGTGAGCTACGAGCCATATAAAAAGTACCCCACACATCTTTCGAACCAGAATAAGGTAAGTATCCTTTGTCGTATATCTCACTTAAGTTATCTCTTTTCTCGTACTCACAATAGTTACAGTATCCAAAAGAGTATGTACCGTAGTTATGGGCGAATTCGCTGCTAAAAAATCTCATGAGTAATTTTCGTCAATCCATTCCGGGAGCGTATCGAGCGTTCCGTCTAGATTGCCTGAGGTAAGAACTAAGAGTACCGAGTCACTTGAAAGTTTTTCGTGCAGTGTCGCATGGACATCTTTTTCGTCGTGCACCGCAGAGGTACTAATTCTAGCTTTCTTGATGCGTGCGACGATTTCTTCTTGAGTTAATTGTTTGTGTGTATTGGCGCCTTGCTCTGCGGGGTGTAACACGAGTACTTCTTCAGCTTCTTTAAATACAGTATCGTACCAATCGATTGAGTCACGATTACGCCAGCTGAATGTGTGTGGTTCAAACAATATAACCATTTTTTTATCGGGGTAGTGAAGTCGGATTGCTTCTATTGCAGAGCATGCTTTTTCATACGAAGAGCCAAATCCTTCATACGCAGGTACTTTTGATGTGGTCGTAATTTTATTTAAACGTCGTCGAACACCAGCAAACTCTGCAATTGCAGCTTGCAACTCTTCGGGAGTAACCAGTTCACGGGTTAGCAAAAATGCAGCTGCTCCGACAATATTTTGAATATTGTGACTCCCTAACAATTTCGTTTGTAAATTAGCAACAATTTCTCCGTCGTGCGTTAAGTCAAAAGTACTTACCTCTCCGTACTTAATGTTCTCGGCTCGCCAAAGCGCACCTTCGTCTAACCCGTAGGTAATGTATTGTGGTGCATGGCTCAGGATTTCTTCAACCCCTTTGTTATCAGTACACGCAACTAAAAGCCCCTCTTCAGGCATACCGCGAAGTAATTCTATAAATGGTTGGACGTATTCTTTGTATGTTGGAAATACGTTTACGTGGTCGTGCTCAACCGAAGTAAGAAGTACGTCAGTTGGGTCGAAATGTAAAAACTTTGAACGCTCATCCCAATGTGCAGTTGGATATTCATCGCCTTCGATAATCGAAACTTCGCCTGTACCTTTGTGCGAAGTAAATTCCATATCGACGTTCATAGGGTAGGCTCCAATAAAATAGGTAGGATCTTTTTTTGCGTGCACCAGTATCCACGACATTATGCTAGTAACAGTCGATTTACCGTAGCTCCCCGCAACTACGATGCGATGTGTGTCTTTTGTAAGTTCTGCAACCACTTCAGGAAAAGATTTTATTTCCACGTTCATTTCGTGAGCGCGTTCGACTTCCGCGTTTGTTTCAGGGTTCAGTTTTGCGTTACGTCCTATAACGATCAAGTCTACATCGTCGGGGATATTTGATGCTTTGTAACCTTGCAGTAAAGGGATTCTCAGTTTTTCTACATAGTCGCTTGCAGGAGGGTAGAATTCGTCGTCAGAGCCGCTCACAATCCATCCTGCATCAATAAGAAGCTTTGCAGTAGCGCTCATTGCCACTCCAGCGACACCGATTATGTGGGCTTTTTTAGCAGTATCCATGAAGAAAATATAGCATTTGTGCCGTATATGAACAAAGGGGAGTGTGCTCGGTATTCTGGTGCCCCGTAAAAGAGTCAACACCTTGGAATCAGTTGAGAGGGAGTCTTGTAATTAATAC
>CAZPQI010000016.1:0-17016 GCA_964589005.1 uncultured Candidatus Saccharibacteria bacterium
GAAAGTGTTGTATGCTGTATGAAAGGTCGTTCATATATTCATCTATAAAAATATATAAATATGAAGAAATTAATGCCCATGATGGCAATAATGATTGTAATTATTTTGGTTGGGGCCGTGTATGCATATCAAGGTGTAGTAATGCACAACAAAGTGCCTACTGAGGAATTAAAGTTCCACGCTCTGCAAAGTACGTACTTTAGTATTAGCAAGGCTGAGAGAGATTCAGCCACCACAGATTCTGAACTTAATTTTCAGTTAGTGGAAATTAAAAACTATCCATCTACTCTACTAGAACTTAAATTAGTTGGTATTGGTAAAATTCTTGCGGGAATTTTTCTTGTACTCTTGGCTATACTTATGGCGTTAGTAATGATGCCCATTCGATTGTCACAGCTAATTAAAAAGGGATAAGAAAAGCCTTGTTTGGTAAATTATAGATAAAAAGTCCCGCTCACGCGGGACTTTTTATCTATTCTGCTGTTTCTTCTGTGGTAGCAGGAGTTTCCTCTTTGCTTTCTTCTCCACCTTCTGTAGTATTCGTGTCGTCGTTCATGGTGTTTAGATTAGCTGATAAGCACCCCTATTTATCTGGGTGCTATATTATGGTGCCGTATTTTACGTTCTTTGCAATACCTTTATACGTTAGTACCCTTGCAAAAGTTTGAAAAATTGGTTCCATTTTTAGGTCATATTCTATGATAAAACGACCTATTGATTCTTACAAAATCAATAGGTCTCTAGTTGTTTTCAAGACACTCAGTGAGATCTTGAAGATTCCTAAAGCGTTCGAGCAAATTACGAAGCTGAGTTTGCGTATTTACTTCACCGCTCTTCTTAAACCGTTTCCAAACCTTTGGCATGCGCAGTTGTATGGTTTTGTACGAGATGCCTTCTTCTGCAGCCATGGTTTGATAAGTTATTTCCTCAAAAGACTCATCAAGTAAGCCGTACCGCCTTAAAAAACTAGTTTTTATCTTGACACTGAGTGTTAGTGACTCAACACGTCTAATAAAAGCAGAAATTTTTCGTTTAACCACCTCGTATTCATCTTTTGCCAGAGTCGCCATCTCTGGATTAAGATTAGACGAGCAAAGCATGTCCAGTACGTCATTGGTAATCTTATTTCTTTGAGTGTTGCTTTTAAAATTAATTGAAGAAACAACTCTTTTTTGGCTAAAGCGTACGCGATTAAGTAGGCTTGGCGAGAATCCAGTTAATTCCGCGATTTCATCAAATCTAGGATGGCGACAATGACATTGCAAAAATTTCTCAGTCAGTTTTTGCACAATATACGCTGCGGTCGCAACTTTTACAGGTGTACGTATTACCTTCCCCTTATTTTGGACAGTGCGTAGGAGAGATTTGCTGATTCGCATTTGTGCATACGTACTGAACTTGACTCCGCGTTTAGGGTCAAATTCCTTTATGGCCTTCATAAGTGCAATAACAGCCTCTTGCTGCAACTCATCATAGTCAAGTCCACGTCTCACGTACTTTCCAGCAACGTCGTTTGCCAATCCCATAAAGGAATTAACAATTGCGTTTCGAGCTTTAATATTTCCAGTATTTTGGAAATCGAGTGCCAATGCCAAAATTTCGGCATTGGAAAGTCGAGTGTTTCGCTTTTTCATCGAAAAATCCTCTCTTTTGGTGTTGTAAAGAGCAGTTAAATTTTTACTACCTACATAGTACACCAGAGCACTTCTGGTGGAAATGTACTGAAGGGGGTTGTTTGCTTTAATGTAACACTCTAAGCGACTGTAGCATTATACTACCAATGTTTTTCTGTACACACATCACATTTTTTAAAATCTATGTGGTCTACAAAAAATATAACTACCCAACGACTAGTGGCTTCGTTATATCTTTCGTTTAGAGTCGGGTCAACTACGTGCAAAGAAGGATTGCGCATATTCTGCAGGAAATGCCTTATAAAGATTAAGGCCTGGGAAAAAGACCGCTGTGTCTTTATCACGTACTGCAGGGCGCATTGTTTCCAAGGATCGTCCAATTTTCAAACCCGGTCCACTTTCATTTAACGGCATAGTACAACCACCACTATCAAAATGGGGGCTAAAACCTAGATAATCCTGTTTAGTTTGCTCACTCCCAATTCCATACTTTATAAATCGAACTGCAGAATAATATGGATACGTATCACTTGAATTAGTATAAAATTTTCCGCGTATTTCAGGTATATCCGGTTCGAAAGCGTCAATCATACCCTTGAACATAGAACATGCGTGGTCGTATACTTCACTAATACCATTAAGCATTTCGGAAGCGTCCGATGCGTCGTTGTTTTGTTCTTTCAGTCGCTCTAGCAGGTGCTCGTTGTATTGAAACCATTCCATTCGAGTCGTCATGCTGTCGTACGTTGTGTAGCTTTTATATCCAATTTCGTTGCACTTATTTGCACCACGTGCAATAGGTACAACATATGAGTCTTTGGTATCCTGTGAACTATCTAAAAATTTTAGGAAAGAATCTCCTGCCTTCTGCATTGAACCTTCTGGCAGTTCGAATGGTAGCGAAGCATATCCACTGGATTCTAGTTGCTCGCGAGCATCTTTAAATGTAGGAAAATTTTTCATGTTGTAGTTACTAAGAAATTCGCCCCCTTCCAGTCGTGCAATCCTCCTCGATAATGGAAAACATTAGTGTAACCCACTCTTTCAAGACACAGTGCGGCAAGGTACGAAAGACCACAACCAGCACTCCCTGAATAGGTTACGATAGGTGTATTTTTAGGGGGATGGACATTTTTTTCGAAAGTCTGCAAAAAACGTGTCTCAATATCTAGTGCGACTTTATTTTTAGCACAAACATCCTCTTTCGAATATTCCTTTTGATACGAAACGTTGTGTGCACCGGGGATATGGTGCGAATCGTAGCTAGCTTTTGTTAGCGTGTCGACCAAGATAATGTCCTCGGTGGAATTTTCAAGCAACTTTCTTAATTCTTCTGTTTCAATGGTTTGTATCATGCTATTTGTATAAGCATTATACAGAAATTAGTTTACCGCTACAATACTTTTGCAGGTTTTTCGGCCTAGGAAACAAATGCGACTTACAGACCACTGTGACCTGTGAATTTATTTTTCCCAGTCTTGTATTATTATTTTAGTTCCGCTTCTGCGCACAGTAACTTTTTGCCCTTTGCGCCATTTTAGTGCGCGAATTATGGAAATAGGTAAAGTCATACCAATACTTTTCCCAAGTCTTTGCAATTTACGTGTATTTTTGTCTTCTAATTTTCTTCGTCCCATATTTTAAGTAGGTTATATTTAAATATATATTTAAATATAACTTATTTTTTGGAATATTGCTGTGGCTAAAAAAAGAAGACCGCACGGTTCACACCCTGCGGTCTTAGTTTTTTATGCATATCTACACGTCGCCTCGTGCGAGTTCGCACAGTTTCGCTAATCCAGCTAAAAGTGCTATTTGTTGTGGCGCAGAATCCAAATTGTGACTCGAAAACTGTACAAGTCGTTCACCAAGTTCCTCGCCACGCATTTGATCTGGATAAATGGACACGTCACAAGCATTTCCCGGACAGTTTAGACTAAAACGTCCACTGCAATTGATTCGAGCGTAACAACCGTGACTGTTCTCTGTGAGATTATCATTTGTGAGCGCATTCCAAGTTTGGCGTATGGCTGTTGCCACTTCTGGCATGTCTGCAGTTGCAAATGCACTTTCCTCTTCTTTTGGAATAATTTTTCCTTGCTCTTTTAACCATTTACCCAATTCCTCTGATACCCAACCACCCAACGAATGACCATGTAAATCTCGCTGACAGATTGTGTCGATTTGCAGTAGCTGAGCTTTACTTGAAAAATTATGCTCATCGTCGTAAATCAAGTGATTAAAGACGTTAAATAAAAGCCATGTGGTAAGAGCTATAAAGTTTGCATTCACATCTTCGCACAGTTCAAAGTGGATATGAGTAGTATAGTCTTTTACGACCATATATCCGCATTTTCCATAGCCAAAAAAGTAATTTCCAAAGATGTCTTTTTCTAAAGGAAAGAACTCAACGGTAGTTCCAAAGTATTGCTTGTCCATCCCAATAAAGCGTTCGGTCAAGAAATGCAGATGTTTTTGAAATATTGCAAGGTGCTGTTCGTCCATAGAAAAAACTATGCACGGGTTTGTCTTTTCTGCCTCTCGCGAAAAAACAAAAGACAAATCATAGATATGTTGATGTTCCATTTATTCCTCCAAGAGTTGCAAAAAGTTCTGTGAGTGAGTATGTACGAACAGAATGAAAGATGCAAATTTAAATAATCTAAATTCAAATGTTGAGACAATCGAGAAGCTTGGAAAACGTTAGTACCGGTTATATACGAGAATATTGGTATATACTAGGTGTGGATAACTTGACTCGGCACCGAATCAGTGCTAGTATCTGAGAGTGTCCATGGGCGAAAGCCCCTCCCTAGCTAAAGAATTCTTAAGCTGGCAATGGACACATCAAAGCGACCTAGGGCATTCCCCTAGGTCTTTTTGATTGTTACAAATTTCTTTCGCATAGCACTACAGAATTCTATCTTTCCATTTCCCTTCTTCTTTAGAATGACCTTGATGAGCTGAATGTTCCCATCTAATTTCACTTCGCACTGAAGCGCCCATGTGATGACTAGCGGATTCTCATTTTTTATCTGTTTTATTGCAATCTTGGCGTTCTCAATTACTTGGGGAATAACTGGAATTAACCCTGCACGATATCTTTGTTCGACTTTGCTTCTCGTCCGACGTCGATTATAGAGGAGATGATTGAGCCCATCTGCTGTGAAATGTACTTTGGCGTCCAGTGCGGGGCAGTGTCTTGGATTATTTTGGAGTAACTTATATGTGGCTTTTTGTTTTTCAATAAAAGCATTTGCGTTCATTAAAAAATTATCCCACACATCGGCAGGATAGCAAAGTTACGAAGATCAACTTAGACGGGTTTGAAAGCAAGAATTGATGTTAATTCCACCCCAGAACATAAAGCAAAAACCGATGCGATGCATCGACTTTTGCTTGTCTATGTGGGTGAAAGCAATCGAGAAGCTTGGAAAACGTTAGTACCTGTTATATATGAGAATATTGGTATGTATTAGCTCAGGCTTAAGCTGCCTCACCTTCAAATTTTTCTCCTGCCTGCATCCACCCAGCTAAGCCATCTACGTAATGATATACATTTGTATACCCAGCATCTACCAACACGTCGGCCGCCATAGAGCTTAACTGGCAGCCACTGCTCGCACAATATGCGACAATTTCTGCATCCTTCGGAACATTATTTGTTTTTTCAAAATCTTCTAAAAACATTGTGCTGTACGGAACACTTTTTGCTCCAGGTATGTGTCGTGCTTCAAAACTATTGCTCGCTAGTACATCAAGCAGGATAAATTCTGTACCACTATCTAACTTCTTCTTCACTTCTTCTGTTGTTATCGTTTTTAGCATATTTTCTTTATTATTTAATTAATAAACATTCGTATTTAACAAGTATCACATACTCTTTTTATCTTTCTAGCAGTCAAATAGATTGCTATGAGCATAAGTACCAGAATACCAACCACGAAATACAAGCGGTATTCAAGAACAAAAAGAACTCCTCCGAACCCTATTCCAAATAGGGCAAATAAAGGAGCTAAACACGAAGCACAGAATGCGGTACCCGCAACGCCTGCAAACAATGCTCCAATTCCCCCTCCGACAGTGGTTCCTACGTCAGTAATTTTCCGCCTGTTTTTCATTGAATATATCTGCATGGTTACAAAAAGAGCGTACGTAAGGGAAAGTAAGGTTGTTACAACCAAATCGAGAGGAGTAAAGAGAGTGAATTGGTACAGAAAGTCATTTCCTGGAACAGAAATTGCTGGAATAAGAGTAAAGAGCATAAACATCACAACAAGCGCAAGTAAAAACAAAACACGGTAACCTTTGTGTGTCAGAGTTTCCTTTACGCTAAACCAAACTATTAAGTAAATTGATTTCATACTACCTCTCTTATTTGTTTGCAACAGGGCACTTAGTGTCTGAATACTCACAGATGACACAACAGTTTTTGCTTTCTTTTGGGACTGATATGACTTCCTTACATTCGTTGCATTGATAGGACGCCAAACATTTATCTTGAGGTATATCTGTCTCTTGGTTATTTTCACATTTTGGGCAAATTAGGTTTGCATTGTTCATATGTTATATATTTATTATATTATCTTTCTCGTCTACTTCATTGTTACTGCATCCACGTTTCCATTTTTTATACGCTAGATAGGTAACTACTAGCATAACGGCAAGAGCTGGGTAAAGAACATAATCGAGATACGGCGTCAGTGCACTCAAACCAACTATTCCAACTGTAATCACAAGTATTGGGGTAAAACAACAAAGTGCTACAATTCCTGTTCCTGCTACAGCAGCGTATAGTCCTTTTTTGGAGGATTTTGAATTCATATGTTCGCTAAACTGTTTCTTAAAACTTCATTAAAGTCCGTATCGGTAAGTTTGTAATATACAGTTTTGTGCTCTCGGCGTGAATCGACAAGACCATTTTTTCGTAATTTTTTCAATGAGTGAGAGACAACGGAAACAGAAACATCAAGCATTCCAGCAATTTCTCCCACGGAGAGTTCTGGATGTTTACACAAAAGCCAACAAATTTTCATACGAGTAGGATCGCCAACAAGTCCGAATTGTTCGGCACACTGAAGCACTTCCCCTTCATTCGCTAATTCCTTTTTGATTTTCTTTGTCATATCACTTGAACGTTCATTCAAATGATAGCATCCGATGCACTCAATGGAAATGTTATGTGGGGAAAACTGCACATGGAAAGCAGGAAAGGTAGTGTTTAATTGGAAAAAGCCGTTCGACGTAATCGCCAAACGACCTATTCCTTCAAGTTGTGGACCAGAGAGGACTCGGTCACAGTCGCTAACCATTTCGTTCGTGCTCTGCACTCCAAAATGCTAAGCGCTCCGACCCGGACTCAACGCTCCTCCGTGCTCAAGCACGCGCGTTTCCGCCTTTCGAGTCCTGCAAATTCGCAAGTAAATAGAAATACCCCACGAAAATGCAGGGTATTTCTATTTATTGTGGACCAGAGAGGACTCGAACCCCCGGCCTCCTCAGTGCAAATGAGGCGCTCTAGCCAACTGAGCTACTGGCCCAACAAGTTTTTTTGATTGAGTTCTGTAAATAATGCACAACTCAAAGAAATCAAAAGCTAGGCAGTTACTAGCCTAACGCCAATAAATATACCCTACTTTGTAGCAGGTGCAACATTTAAACTACTTCTAGTACCAAAAGAAAAAAGCTTTTTCTAAGAATTTACTCCAGAAAGTTTTAGAGTTTGCAGGCGTACTTTCTTCAGTCAATTGTGTGTCTGAATTACCAGGAACTTCGTCAATGACTTCTGTGTCTATATACGAGCCAAAAACTCTCCCAAACCAACTTGGCAAGCGAAAAAATGCCGAACTTGTCGCTAACAGTGTGCTTCCCTCTACTGAACTTGCAACTAGAACAACTGATTTGCTGGTCGTGGCAATGAATACATCAACTTTCCCACTACCAGAACCTTGTGTAGTATTTGTAACAATTTCAGTTTGCGCAACTCCGTTGGTTACAGTATCAATGCGTACTTGCACGTTACCTGCCTCACTTCCCGTCACATTTTGCGTATACACTGTTGCACTCGCATCACTACCACCCGCAGTTGATTGTGTAGTGCTTTGAATACCACCCGAGTTAGCTGTGGAAACCTGCACACTAGTAAGTGCGTTTGTATGTAGAGGTAAAAATCCAAAGAAGAAAATTATGAGTGTAACAGCCGATTTTTTCATAATATAAAGAATTAATCAACGTGTAATGCTTACCAAAGACCCCTAAAGAAACTACCCACAGATTCCGTAAAACTGCCCTTGCTGTCGGTACCTTCTTCTGGTGCAGAAGTAACAGCGCTTTCTGTATTTCGTACTGGATCAACTGCAATACGTGCGGGAATATACGGAGTTACGTATTCGGCAACAGTAGTTTGTTCTTGAAATTCCTCTGTGGCTACGGCAACAGCCACGCCACCACAGGCAAGCTCGTTAATTTTCTTTATTGTAGAAGCTCCCACGTACCCAGTTCCGTAACTCAAGCCTAAAGGATGCAGTACATCTTCTGCGTATTTATTTTGGAACGCTTTTACTGCGTTGTGTGTGAGTAACCCAAAGTAACCAGTTACTAGGCCGCGTGGATAGATTTCAAAATCGCGTGCAAGAAATTCTTGGAGAAGAGTAACTTCACTTGGATTATTTCGTAACAATAAACTCATATTTTGAGTTATAAGTGGCTTGCAGATAGAAGCTTTCAAGAGTTCAACATCCTCACCTTCGATTGTAGGGTCTACTGAATCTGCAAATTCTAAACCGTTAAAAATAAACTCAATTCCCCATACTGCAGAAACTGGATCCATTGCACGTGTACGCGCTATGTCTGTATTATTTCGTTGCCCAATAACTTTTGCAGTATTAGTAAAAGTTCCAATCTTTGTACTTGTTGCAAATTCCACCGAATACTTTAACTGTATTTGATCTCCTGGCTCCAGTGTTTCAAGATTCCATGAGCGGTTATATATTTCTTCGCCGCTGGGACCAAGTAATATGTCGGTAAGTAGCGACTCGTAGGCTGGTCCTGCGGCTTTAGCATTAGTTACTATTACTTCATAGTCGACGATAATTGGAGCCATAGCCTGAGCCACGTTCGCAGTTTTAGTGATTGTAATTTCTGGATCAGGCATCCACGATCCTGATGCTAGAAATACTGCTGGTGCACCGCCTCCGCCTCCACCACCACCACCAGATGGCGCATTGTCACTTGCAGGAGGTGCTGTATCTTCTGGAGTATCGTCACGACGGTCGTCGCCTGTGCTACTTCCGCGATCCTCAGGATTTTCAGAACCTGCGTCTGTGCCAGTGTCATCTGTCGAACCTCCCGAACCACCACCGTTTCCTGAATCTCCAGAGTTTCCAGTGTCGCCAGATGTATCATCACTTGAAACGTCAGCCGGTTTGGATACACGAATTGTGGCGATACTCGAGTTATCCGCGTCGCTTTGGTCGCGCTCGTTACTTGTAATAGTTGAGCTTATCGGTATTGAAATTGTTGAATCAGCGGGTAAATTACGTACTTGAATTCGAACTGGTACATCAATTTGTACCGATTCCCCTGGCGCAAGATTTCCGAGGTTAAAATCACTTCCCTGTGATGTCGCTGAACTTGTAATTCCGGCCCGTGTGAGTGATATCAAATTCTTATCGTACGTTGTAGAAACAACAACGTTGGTTGCAGTCACATCACCATTGTTTACTGCGTTTATATGGTAAACGACACTATCTTCTGGATTCACCGAGCCCGTAGCGTCTACCGAGGACGTAATCGCAAGGTCTGGGTTAAATCCTCCAAAGGCAATGTCACCACTCCAATCACCAAATATATTGAATGTTGCAAAAACCCAGTTTCGGCCAACTATGTTTGTATTCACCAAGTTCACAACATTCGCCGCAGCGAATGCGTCACCTGTACGAATTTCACCGTTGCCGTCTTGTGTACTTGTTATGTTGTTACCTGTTGTCGCAATTACTTCTACGTTGGTTGTGAGGTTTGCAATGTTTGTCGAAGTCGCAAGGAACGAAGATGAATTAAAGATGCCAAGATCATCGCTCGTAGATGGTGGCCCACCTACTCCTGTGCTGTAAATTTCAAATCCGTAATCAGTTCGTTGCCATGTTAGAGAATCTGGAAGGCCACGAATGTTACCGCTCCAGTCCCCTTCAACTCTAAACGAAAGTAATACTGATGCTCCTCCTACTCGTGTTTGGTTTGCCGCCGTGTAGCTGTTAGAAGAAGAGTGTGCATTACCTGTAAATATCTCACCAGCACTATTACCTATTGTGGTTGCCACGTTTCCACCTGTTTCAGCCCGTGCAGTAGTGTTACCAAGGAAGTTTTCGTCGTTATTATTATTTACTACGTACGAGCTAGAATTTAAAGTCGGTAGTGCGGCACCTTCGGCTAGGAGTCGATTAAAGAATCCAGCTCCGGGCAACACAATATCGTCATTCAAGTCCCCAAAGTTATTAAAGGCGAGTACAAGATAACTTGAGTTTATAAAGTTAGTGTTCACGAGGTTTAAAACGTTTGCCGCTGCGTATGCATCACCCGTTTCAATATATGCCTCGCCAGTTGATGTTGCAGTCGCTAGGTTTTCTCCAGTTGTAGCATGCACGTAAACTGTGTTGTCAACGTCAGCAACGTTTTTATTAAGAATGCTTAACGCGGAACTGTTTAAACACGTTAACACAGTACATCCAAATTGAGTCGGCGATACTCCAGGTCCTTCATCAAAGAAATAATCGAGGTCAAAATCGCGCACGTCAAGCCCGTCTCCGTTAAATGGATTTAAAAACAGTATAAGTCCGTCAGAGTTAAAGAAGTTAGTGTTTACCACGTTTATTACTTCTGATGTTGAAATTGCATCGCCACTTATAATCGTTGCGGTTCCTTCACCACCTTCAGCGATGTTTTCACCTGAGTGCGAACGTGCGTCCGCAAGTGTTGTAACTTCAGCATCGTTATCGACATCACTCGAGATAATCGAGCCGTTTGTTTCTCCCAAACCGTCTATGTTTGAGCGAGTTATGTTAAGTGTATTTTTAGTATCTGCTGATGCGCGTGCATCTCCAGTGAAAATTGTCCCCCCTACTTTGTTTCCTGTGCCATCGTTTGAAGTTTCAATCGCAAACACAGGGTCATTAGCGAGTGCTTCGGTTGAAGTTGCGCTCACGTCAATAACTGGACGCTCATCGTCGCCTGTTGGTGCAGGAGCTCCCTCGTGTATATCGTCAAAGTCTGTATTATCGGTGTCACTTTCTGACGGATCAAGTTCTGCCGATTCGCTCGAAGAAGTTGATGAAGTTACTTCTGGCTCCTCAGTTGGCTGTGTTTCTGTTGGTACAGTTGGTACGGGGTCAGAAGTTGTAGCTCCGCCGCCTGAGTCGCTTTCTGTGCCCGTAGTAGTGGTGTCAGTAGTTGTATCTTCAGTTGTCGTAGTGCTTGTAGTAGTAGTAGTAGTGTCAGGCGTTTCGTCGGTTGGAGTGTCTTCTTGGGTCGTAGTGTCTTCAGTCTCGGTAGTTGTAGTTTCTGTTGTAGGAGTTTCCTCGGTATTTTCCTCTGTCGGCGTAGTTTCTTCGGTTGTCGTAGAAGTCCTTTCTCTCTCGGTGCGTGACCCCGAAGTCGTATCGGTAGTTGTTGCGGTTTGAGCAAATACAATTGGAGATGCACTACTAAAAACAAGCACAGCCATAAGCAAGACTGCCAGTGTTTTATATATTGGTGTTAAAAATGGTCTTTTCATACTATCCCTCCGTGAAAGCTCTACCATACACCCAATATAGGGGGGTAGGTCAAGCTCTCATGGGAAGGGGGGACACTAGTGCATTTCTGTCTAGTGTCCCCGATTCCTTCCGCTACTTGTTGCGTTTAATTATTCAGAGGTCGCTCTAAATAATTTAAATCTCATTAGATTCGTACGCGAACAATTGTAGTGTTAAGCAAGTTAGTTGCACCTGCGTCAGAGTCAGCAGCACCAGTCTTGATAGTGCCTCCTATGTCGCTAGTACCTCCGTCACCTCCTTCACCAGTAGTTGCTCCACCGTTGTTGTTGTTTCCGCTTCCGTTGTTAGCGTCAACTTCCCCAGCGTCATCAGCATTTCCACCTTCGCTTCCTCGTGCGCGGTTTGCACCTGTACGAGCGTTAGCGTCAGTTGTGTTGTCGATGTTGTTTACTGAACCACCACTAGTTCCTTGGTCGTCCTCATTGCTAAGTCGGTTGTCAGTGTCGACAGTAATTCCTGTGCTGTTTACGTCACCGTTTGCAGCTGTCAACTCTACGTCAACGTTAGTGTAGTTCAAGTCGTTAGTTGTACCAGCATCTGCTGTTGCAGTACCTGATTCAATCCAACCTCCTGCACCTGCGTTACCTCCGTCGCCTCCTTCACCGGTAGCTGCTCCACCGTTGTTAAAGTCTCCAGATCCGCTTTCAACGTCACCACCGTCACCTCCACGACCGCCCTCGCTTCCTCCTGCTCGGTTAAGACCAGTGTAGGCTGTAGCTGTTGTGTTGTTGTCGATAGTTCCACGGTTTGTAGTTGTAATTGTGATCGAGCTTGAGTTTACTGCAGCAGATGCTGATGCGGCAAATCCAACAAGTCCCAATACCATTACTACTGTAAGGATTACAGCAGTAACTACGTTCATAGTTAGTGTTTTTGTCATAATTATTTTCAATTTAAGCTAGCTTATTAATGTATTAATCGACCAAGGGTCTGCTTATTTGCGTAAACCCACGCAAAAAGCCACCTCTACCTAAATAGAGACGGCTTTTTGTGTAGATTTATGTGTGAACACAGCAACAAATTGTATAGCATTGGTATATGCTGATTGCACAAATAACTTCTGTGAATTAGTTTGGTATAAAAAATTCGCATCCATAAAATATTGGTTGCGAGTTGGTCTTCTAGCTGTGTAACCTAAGTTACAAGAGTATTTTATTCCTCAGAAAGCTTTTGTCAAAGCTCCTAGCAGATACGAATTAACTTCATTGTGCTGTCAAATGTCCTTTCATCACTTGCTCCAGTAACTGCAACATGCACAAATGCAAAGATCTCCACAATTCACGGTACGCGGCTCGCATCTTGCGAGCCATATGATGATAAACTTAACAAGTATTGTTGTGAACTTTAACTACGTTCCACTTGAAATTTAAAAGTAAAGAACCCAGTGGGTTACTCAAACACAAACGAAAAAAGAAGACCAACTCTTATGTTGTTTGCTGAGTATCCCACTGGATTCTCTATCTATAATGTGCAGTAACGAAATTGAAATCAGAAAAGATTACGTAGGTTTCCCTATTGCGGTGGCCACTGAATCTTTCCTGATATACCCCTTAAAAACTTACGTAAACTACTACCTAAATCGCTAAACCGATTCCCTTGCACCGTTGCCGCCACGCCTGCTAATTGCGCTACTGAGTCACCAATTGGTTGTGCGGAACCGATTTCTAGAAAAGCATTTACAGGAATTTTTTCACCTTGAATAGGCTGTTCTGGCGTACTTAATTCGCTCGTTGCCACAGGAGTTGGTACAACTGGTTGCTGAGAGCCCAGACGGGCGCGGGTAGCATCTATCTTCCCTTGTTCCTCTATTGTGAGAGGAAACTCCTGCCTATTAAGACAGTAAATTTCGTTCACCTTTTTACGCGTCGTTAAATATACATAACCCGTCGAAAAATCAACACCCCATGGTGTGAGGATGTCACTTGCGTACTTTGTTTGGAGCGAGTGAACTGCCGCAAGAGTAGCCGAGTCGTACACACCATTTACTTCCACTGAATCGTTCTCAAAGTCACGTAAAACATACTGTAAACGTTTTACCTGTTCTGGATCATTGGCTTGTTCGGTACGAATAAAGCTTGTTAAGTATGCGCTACATAGACTCTGTGGATCTGGAAGAAAATCGGGAGTTCCACCAAGTCCTGAAGTGACTACTGATGTAATCAATCCAACAACAGTTCCACCGCCACCTCCCCCTGAAGACCCTCCTCCTGAAGTACCAGTACTCTCGTTAGTTTCGTCGTCATCAGTCGCGCTTGAACAACCTGGATCGTTTAAGTCCACCTTTCCATCACCATCATCGTCAATTCCGTTGAAACATATGGGCAAAGTTCCATCTTCGTCTCTATTAGGGTCGTATGTAGAGCTATTCGTCGGGTCGTTGTCGGTATAACAATTGGGGTCATCAGTATCTATAAAAGTATCACCATCGTTATCAATACCATCTGAACACTGAGCCGTGCTGCTTCCACCACCACCTGTACTATCTGTTTCATCGTCGTCAGTTGCACTCGAACAACCGGAATCATCTAAATCAATTTTACCGTCATTATCATCATCAATACCGTTTAAACATATTGGTAAAGTTCCGTTTTCATCTCGATTCGGGTCGTATGAAGCTTCGTTTGTGGGATCACTGTCGGTATGGCAGTTAGGGTCTCCGCTGTCTGTAAATCCATCAGAGTCGTTATCAATGCCATCCGAGCACTGATATATGGCGGGTGAGGGTGTATCTACACAGTCGTCGTGTGGGAAATCAGGAATAGGGTTTTCTTCGTCGTCGAGATGATTAAAAACATGGCATACAATTTTTGAACCAAGTCCCCTCGTGGTGGTAAACCCTGTGCGGTTAGTAGAGCTTACATCACCGGTTTGCTCTGTTGCAGTATTTTCCCGCAAATTGCGGTGAGTATTGTCGGCAGAAACTAGGGGAACCAATCCAGTGGAAATTCCAAAAAGAATTCCTACAAGAAATGCAGCTCCGCCAGTTGCGAAAATAAGTTTGAATTTCTGTGCGGTCGTTGTCATAAATTACACAAAATTATTTGCTCGGCCAGCAAGTCTTCCTCAACTTCTCAATTTGAAATGTTAAAATATGGAGTAGTCTTCAACTTGTTACCTTAGCAAAGAACTTACTGGCAATTATACTGCGCAATTCGCAGGGAGCAAGATATTTTGGTACATGCAACAAAAATGCAGAACACGCAAGAAGACAGCTTCGTTGCTATGCGTATCTTTTCTTAGCTAGAGCCAAGGATAGTAAATGTTCAAGAAATTCAGAGAATGAAATACCTACCGCATCTAAGGACTTCGGTAAAAGTGATGATTCAGTAAGACCAGGGAGGGTATTTACTTCGAGAAAATAAATTCCTGACGGAGAAATTATGAAGTCTGAGCGTGAATAGTGTCGTAAACCTAGAGATTGATGTACGTGGCGCGCCGCCTTTTGTAGAATATCTTTTTCTTCACTAGTAAAATTGCCTGGACAGACTTTCTCCATTTGTATGCCGGGTTCATTGCTGTATTTAGATTCGTAGTCGAGTACCAACTTTTTTGAAGGGTACAATATTTCTACTGCTGGAAGCATATATAGTTTTTCATCCCTCATGTTTTCAACCACACCGCACGTAGCTTCTTTGCCTTGTATGAATTGCTCAACAATTACCGCATCGGTAACTTGAAACGCTTCGTCGAGCGCATCGGGTAAGCTCGATACAGAATCGACTAGAAAAATCCCCATGGAAGAACCGCCACGCAGTGGTTTTATTATATATTCTGGCCCAAATTGGGCGAAAACTTTTTGCGCAGCTTCTTGCAATGAGTCTTTAACATCCTCGTAATGGATAATTGCGTGTGGTGGCATTTTTGTACATGGAATAGCACCAACATGTTTTTTTGTCCGACCTTTATTCATTGCAATTGCTGAGGCAAAAGCACCTGACCCAGTGTACGGTACATTATAGGTATCTAATATTCTCTGTACTGCTCCGTCTTCGCCATATTCGCCATGCAGTGCGATAAATACAACGTCAATACCTTGCAGAGCTCTGTTTGGAGCAGTCGGCATTCCGCGAGAAAACCATTCACCCTCCCGTGAAATTAAAATATCCTTTACGTTGTAAGTTTCTTCTGGAAGGCTCTCAATAACAGTCGCGCCACTTACAAGCGAAACGTCATATTCATCTGATGGGCCACCTCGCAATACACCGACATTAATTCGTGACATTGATTTATTTTATCACGTTGTAGCGATAGGCTAAAAACCAACTGTGGTTACCTCTTCAATGAGTTCGATTCCAAGTTTGTTTGTAACTTCATTTTGAATTTCCTTAGTGAAGGAACGAACCGAAGCTGCGCTGGCGCCACCTTGATTTATTATGTAATTCGCACTTCGCACTCCCGTGCAGACAGCATTTTTACAGACTCCTTTAAAACCGACTCTATCAATAAGCCAGCCTGCGGGAACACGATTTTCCCTCGCATCTAGTCCTTTTTCCTCTTTGAATGTTTCTTGAACGTCGATAGCCACTTCTGGATTAACAAAAAAAGATCCTGCCGATTGTATGCCTTGTATTTGTCTATCATTACGCAGCGCTAAAATTCTCTCCGCTTCTTGCATTGGTTCAACAGTAGAGCTTTGCGTAAGAGTGAATATCACAGAAAGAATAATCCAATCTTTGTTCTCTTTAAAAAACGAGTTTCGATATGAAAAGTGACACTCATCGCGATTAAATATTTTTACTTCGCGAGTTTGTATGTTTAGCGCCTCAACTTTGTTTACCACATCAAGCATCTCGGTACCAAATGCACCTGCGTTACCGCGAAGTGCACCTCCAACACTCCCCGGAATACCGTAGAGAGCTTCCATGCCCGTTAGGTTTGCAGTAGAGGCTTCCTTAACTATTTCCATAAGTGAGCAACCTGCTTCTGCAGACACTTCGCCCGTGTCTGTATGTACTGTGTATGTATCAAAAGCGATTTTTATTACAAGACCGTTGAAGCCTTCGTCAGCAACAAGGATATTGCTCCCGCCCGCAAGGAGAAAAAATGGAATCGTATGTATTTGTGCGTAGTCGAGTGCAGCTCCTAAGTCGTTTTTATTTGTCACCTCGACAAAATATTTTGCCTCTCCTCCAATCGCAAAGGTAGTGAGAGGAGCCAGAGGTACATTTTCTTGTACATTTTGAATAGTCATGTTTTGAATTTTACCACGCCTACAGTAGTGCGCGTCTGCGCTTCTGTCGATGAAAATTAATGGCATAGCGGTGTGCCTCATCGTTTGCGAGCAAAATCTCCTTCTCCCATTTTTCTATAAGCACTCGATTTCCCACTAGCCGTCCAGCTTTATGGCGCTCGTTTTTTACCACGTTCACCACAGGTATTTGGTAGCCAAATTCTGCCAGCACTCGTTCTGTGGCATTCTTTTGTGCGATACCTCCATCTATCACCAAGAGATTCGGCGGAGTCCACTCGTTGTGTTCAAACCGTCGACGCAATATTTCTTCAAGTGCTGCTATGTCACCCTTCTTTTCTGTACGAATATTGAATTTTCTATAATCCGCTTTTTTTGCTGTACC
>CAZPQI010000016.1:17035-18411 GCA_964589005.1 uncultured Candidatus Saccharibacteria bacterium
CCTCAACAACAACCATAACTCCAACACGCGCCGATTCACTGATGTGTGCGACATCATACGCCTCCAAGCGACCAGTTCCGCTACCTTCGGACACTTTATACTCACTACCTAAAAGCGCAGTGTCACGAATATGCGTGAGCGCAAATATTTGCCGTTTAATACCTCCCGCATGTTCGAACTTTTCTTCCTTGGCCGCCTTCTTCATTTCTCGCTCTAGTTGTGCAAGAAGCGATTTTTTCTTACCTTCAAAGAGCAGTCGTATGTGTGCGACTCTTTTCGCGTACTCAGCTTTTGACATCTCTCCTGAGCATACACCAGGACATAATCCTATTTGCTTATTAAAACACGGTTTACACCGCTCTTGTCCTAGGGCTCCCCTAGGACATGGAGTGCCTGCCTGCCGACCTGCCCGTTCGCGAAACGCAGGCGAGAGTCTCGGCGCAGGCAGGCATTTGTCACGGAAAGGGAAAATTTTGCGAACTACGGTAAGACCTTCTTTTAGTGCACCACCATTAGGAAAGGGTCCAAATAGATATTTCATCTCTGCGTCTTTCCAATTACTAAATAATTCGCGCCCACGTACTACCAAAATTCTCGGAAAATCTTCTCTTGTAATAACTAAATAGTTGAAGCTCTTATTGTCCTTATCGCGGGAGTTATGTAGTGGCTGATGTTTTTTGATTAAATTAGCTTCAAGTATAAGTGCTTCGAGAACCGAATCTGTTTCCTGCCACTCTACACTTGCTGTCTCCTTCAACATTTGTACTATTATGACACCGCGACTTTTGTCTATACCAGTATTAAAGTAACTTTTAACACGAGAGCGTAGCGACGTTGCTTTTCCTACGTACAAAATTTTTCCTGCCCGAGCGCCACGTGCATTAGGGTGTTTTTTGTTACGAAAAATATATACACCTGGAGCATCAGGGAGTTTTATTTTTTTTAAGTCCGATTTCTGCATCCCCGCACTATAATACGAAATACCACGGTTTTAAAGCCGTGGCACCCCTATTTTACTCCTTAAAGAATTCTGTAATTAAATGTGTGTTCAACGTACGCCGGAAGAACTCTTTCTTGCAGATAGCGTTCGTATTCTCTTTTAATTTTCTCAAGCGCTCTTTGATGCTCACGGTTTTCTCGAGGATGTAAGGACAGCTCGCCATCTTCGTAGATTCTACGAAAAATAAGCCACCCGTATAAAGTACCGATGCCAAAATGTGTTCGTAATGCCTGTACTTTTTGTACAGTCGTAAATATTTCTTGCTCTGGAGAGATGTCAGAGCAGGTTGAGATGTAACGCATATACGCCTCCTTTTGCCAAGTTGTTCTAAGTGCAAAGTATAGCAGATGCGTTTATTTCTTATAACATTTGCTGT
>CAZPQI010000017.1:0-18345 GCA_964589005.1 uncultured Candidatus Saccharibacteria bacterium
TTATTGTCTTCCCGCCTGGGCCAATAACCAAACCAATTTGGTCTTCCTTAATAGTAAGTGCAATGATTTTCGGTGCACGTGGGTTAATATCTGTTCGTGGTTGCGCAATTTCTGCAATCATTACTTTCATAATTTCCATCCGAGCTTTCTTTGCTTGTGCAAACGCTTCGGTAAGGACCGCCACAGGAACGCCACCAACTTTTACATCCATCTGAACTGCGGTTACACCTTCGGTAGTTCCTGCGACTTTAAAGTCCATGTCGCCAAAGTGATCTTCTGGTCCTTGAATGTCAGTGAGCACTTTATAGTTGCCGTCTTTGTCGCTCATCATACCCATTGCAATTCCAGCGACGGGGCGTTTGATAGGAACTCCAGCGTCCATAAGTGCGAGTGTTGAGCCACAGACACTTGCTTGTGAACTTGAGCCGTTGCTCGCCATTGTTTCTGAAACGATACGAATAGTATAGGGAAATTCTTCTTTGCTCGGTAGAACAGGAAGGAGTGCTTTTTCGGCAAGTGCACCGTGACCAATCATTCGGCGGTTAAAACCTCCTACACGTCCCGTTTCTCCGACCGAAAATGGAGGGAAGTTATAGTGGTGCATGTAGCGTTTTTTAGCGTCTCTATTCTCGATAGTGTTTAGAAGCTGTGCATCGTCTGGCCCTCCGAGAGTTAATGCTGAAAATACGTGCGTACCTCCTCGATAAAATATACCGGTTCCATGAATTAATTCTGATACTCCCCCTGCTTGTGCGTACAAATCGCGCACTTCATCCATCTTGCGCCCATCTTGGCGGCGATCGTTTTCGAGTGCTTCAACGTGTACGAGTTCGTCTACTTTTATTTCAAAGTGAGCTCCGGCGTTTGACGCATCTTCTGGAAACTTTTCTTTCACAAGAGTCATCCATTCGTCTTTAAGTGCATAGGCACCTTTTTCACCAAACACATACTCGCTCATTTTAGGAGCGACGTCGCTTTCAAAAAGTGCGATTACTTCTTCAGTAGCGACTTGCGTCGGTATTTCTTGTTTTGTCTTACCAATTTCTTTAATGATACTCTCTTGCCACGTTTGCAGTTCACCGTGTACTACCGTAGCTACTTCAAGAGCCTCAACAAGGCGTTCTTCTGGTACTTCTTGGGCGCCGATTTCTATCATGTTGATGTTGCCGTCTTTTCCACAAGCGAGTAAGTCTAGTTTTTCAACTTCGACAGTACGCTGTGCGTAGGTTGGATTTGTTATAAAATCTTCGCTGTCGTTAACTAGCCCGATACGCACTGCGCTTACTGGCCCATCCCATGGAACATCCGAAGTAGAAAGTGCAAGTGACGCTGCAATAACCCCCAATACATCAGGGTCTTCTTCGTCAATTGCGAGCACGGTAACAATAACTTGAATATCGCGTCGTAGTGTGTGATCAAAAAGTGGACGGATAGTTCTATCAATAACACGGGCCGAGAGCACTGCTTCTTCCGAAGGGCGTCCTTCGCGGCGCATAAACCTACTTCCTAAAATTGCTCCAGCTGCGTAAAACTTCTCCTCAAATTCTACTGAAAGAGGAAACCAATCTTGCCCTTGTCGCTCCCCGCCCATAACGGCTGTTGCCATTACTGCGGTATTGCCGTAGCGCAAAATAACAGAACCACTTGCTTGGTCTGCTAAATCTGTAAATTGAGCGGTAAGAGTTTTTCCTCCTACTTCAATCGAATATTCTTTTTTCTGCATATCTCATTATTGAGTGATGCTCAGATTTCAGTATTACACACTGGTCATACGCAACGCGTGTATCACTGTGATCCAACCACCACAGATTATTTAATAACTGTCTGCACTCTATCAAATTTCTGTACGAACTCAAACGTATGATAGACTCGCGGTATGAAACAACAAGTTGTAGTAATACATGGAGGAGAAGCTTATAGTAAATACGAAGATTTTGTATCGCAATTAAAGACTGGAGAAGTAGACTACGATAACTTTTTTACAGAGAGACTTCCTCGGTGGAAAGATCTTATAAGGAATACTCTAGGAGATGCTTACGAGGTGGCCAAACCAAGGATGCCGAATAGTCAAAATGCCAAGTTTGATGAGTGGAAAATTTGGTTTGAACGCTTAATACCATTTTTAGACGACGACGTAATTCTTGTGGGACATTCACAGGGAGCCACTTTCTTGTTGAAGTACCTTTCTGAGAATATTTTTACGAAGGATATCAAAAAGTTATTTTTTATTGCACTAGCACTTAGGAGTGATGGACTTACTGGAGAGGACGGCGGTGATTTTCTACCAGATATAAAAAAAGTTTCTTCAATTTCTAAGCAATGTGCACAAATATTCATATTTCACTCCCGCGATGATGAGGTGTGTCCATTCACTCACTCACAAGAAGTTTCTAAAGTTATACCTAGTGCAGAGTTTGTTATTTTTGAGGATCGTGACCACTTTTCACAAGACGAATTTCCAGAACTCATAGAACGAATCAAAAAATAACATTGAGTACCTACTTTTTTTGAGATATAGTCATACCAGACTATATATAGGTCTTTAATTTAAACTCAAACTTATGGAGTGTCCGATGAATAGTAACGGGCCAATCAAGATTTTTTCGGGTACTGTCGGACTTCCGCTTGCTCGAGAAATTTGCGCACATCTGAGTGTCGACATGGGAGACCAAAACGTTGGTCAATACAATGATGGCATTGTGTTTGCAGAACCAAAGCAAAATGTACGTGGATGTGATACGTACGTAATCAATCCAACTAATGCCCCGGCAGATAATCTGCAGGAAGTATTAGCAATGGCGCGAGCTTTAAGTGGGTCATCTGCAAGTCGGGTCACAATTATAATCCCGTACATGGGAAATGCTCGTTCTGACAAAAAGGACAAACCACGAGTTGGCATTAATGCACGACTTGAGGCAGATCAGCTGAGTATTTCTGGTGCAGATCGCATCGTCCTTGTTGACTTACATGCAGACCAAATAGTGGGATTTTTTGACCCTCGGTTGAAGATTGATCACTTGCATGCATCACTAATAAGTATTCCTCACTTTCTGGAACGACTTAGAAACGTAAATTTCGTGATAGCGTCTCCTGACGCTGGTGGTGCCGCTCGCGCTGGTCGTTACGCTGACTTCCTGCAGGCTGACGATTTTGTCATCTTTTATAAAGTTCGTCCTCGTCCTGGTGAGGTTGACGAAAAGAAGACTAAAATCATCGGTGACGTATCTGGTCGTACCGTAGTATTTGTCGACGATCTTATCGACACCGGCGGTACGATGATTACTGATGCGAAAGTTGCGAAAGAGGCTGGAGCAACGTATGTCATCTGCTACGCAACTCATGGATTATTTTCTCTCGGTGCACTTAAGCGGTTCGCTAAGAGTGACGTTGATGAAATCGTTGTCACCGATACAATCCCGCGCGAACTTTCGTTTTATAAGGTACGTGGTGTAAAGGTTACACGACTTCCGATTGCGCCGATGCTTGCAAAAGCAATTAGGTGTCTTAATCAAGATCAATCTCTTTCGAGAGCTTTGTTCCTTAAAAAATAGTCTTGATAAATGAATCATCAAAAATGGGCGACCCTACGTTGGGCCGCCCGTTCTTTTTAATGTAGCTGTGTGGATTATTTACCAAGTCTTGGCATTTTCCAGTTGCGATGCGCGATTAGATATTTCTTTGGATCTTCGTCCATGTCTATAAAGTCATCACATGCTTCAATGAGTTTGCTTGAAGACGATTTGCCGAAGCTTATTACTTCTACTTGGCATCCCTCGTGAAGCTGTAGGTATTCTACGAGTGGAATAAAGTCACCATCCCCTGTTGCGAGAATAACCGCATCAAGTTTCGGTGCTGCAGCAACCGCATCGATAGCAATTCCTACATCCCAGTCGGCTTTCTTTGCTCCTCCAAAAAATATTTGTAATTCTTTTGAGCGAGTTTCGATTCCGAGCTTTTCCATAGCTTCAAAGAAGTTTTGTTCCTCCCCTGATTCGGTAGTAACTACGTATGAGCGGGCACGCACTAACTGGCGACCGGCCACACATTCCTTCAGGACGTTTCCAAAGTTTACTTTTGCTTTGTAAAGATTTTTTGCGCTATGGTAGAGGTTTTGCGTGTCGATAAAAACTCCTACGCGCTGATCTTTGTGTTTAATAACTGACATATAAATTGCGTAAAAAAATTAATGTCTTAATAAAAAATTCGACCGCGAGTGAGGCTCGCTATACCTATCATACATTATGCTCAAGAGTGAGCCTATTTCGCTCTCAAAGTGGAAATATGTCACTTTTTATAACGACAAAAGTGCGTTATAACGCACTTTTGCAAAAGATTCGATATTGGGAATCTTTATTTTTTTAACCCAAGTGCCTTAATTAGTTTCCCGTACGCCTTAGAGTCCTTTCCTTCGAGGTACTTAAGGTGCTTGCGGCGGTTAGCTACCATTTGAAGCAGTCCGCGACGCGAGTGATTGTCTTTGTGGTTTTTCTTCAGGTGTGAAGCAAGCTCGTCAATACGTTTACTCAAAACCGCCACCTGTGCTTCTGGTGAACCAGTGTCATCGGTGTGTCGTTGTGTCTTTTTGAGGGCGTTAGCCTTTTTGCGTTTCGTAAGCATGATATGTAAAAAATATGCCCGGTGATTGTTGCTATTAGGCAACACATCCGGACGCAGTGCAAATATAGCACACTTTATATCCATTGGCAAGTCCTGTGGCAACAACACTCTATCTTTCGGTGTGCATGATAAAATAGTTTCATGAGCTCTGTTTTGGAAAACTACAAACAAGAATTTCTTGAATATTTGGAAATTGAGCGTGGGCGTGCAGTGAAAACGGTGGAAAATTACGATCGGTACCTCACAAGATTTTTTAAATATACAAAAGTAAAACAGCCGAAGGATATTACAGAAGCACGCGTGCGAGAATTTCGTATGTGGCTTAATCGGCAACCTGCGCACGATGGTGGAACTCTAAAACGAAAAACTCAAAATTACTATCTTATTGCACTTCGTGCGTACTTAAAGTTTTTACGTAAACGAAAAGTTACGAGCCTCTCCCCCGAGCTGATAGAGCTCGCCAAAGTGCCTCAACGCGATCTTGATTTAATTACACGTGCGGAGTTACGACGACTTCTCGCAGCTCCTATGAAAGCGTACAAAGACGCTGAGTCTGATGAACAAAAGTTGCGTGCGCTTCGTGATGATGCGATGTTGCAATTGCTGTTTTCCACGGGTCTGCGAGTTTCTGAATTAGTCTCGCTCGATAGCGACATCGACCTTTCTAAAGATGAGATGTCGATTCGCGGAAAAGGAGATAAAGTTCGTGTAGTATTTTTCTCAAAGGAAGCTAAGAAGTCGGTCCAGAGATATTTGGATGCACGTAAAGATTTAGACGAGGCTCTTTTTATAAACATGGGGCGCAATGCGACAGACCGGAACGAACTTCGTCTTACGTCGCGCAGTGTTGAGCGCAGTGTGAAACTCTATGCAACGCTAGCGGGTATTACTAAAAAAGTTACACCGCACGGATTGCGCCACAGTTTTGCAACCGACCTTTTGCAAAATGGAGCAGACATACGAAGTGTGCAGGCGTTACTTGGTCACGCAAATATTGCGACCACGCAGGTGTATACACATGTCACCGACAAACACCTCCGCGACATTCATAGTAAGTTTCATAACATTGCCAAATCCAACAAATCTATTCCGCCCAAGTCTTAAAAATTGAATGAGCAAAGGAGCGTAAGCGACTATTGCGAATTTACGTCCGAATTTCCTCTTTTCAAAGAGGAAATTCCTGGACGAGAAAGTATACTAGCTTCGAAAAACTCAACGATGCACAGCATCGCTTCGCCTGTCTCAACTTCGCATACTTCCATTTTTTTTGCGACTTAACAGAATATCTTTATCGCATCTAGCAAGAAACCATAGAGGTGCATAAATTTTCTTGCATAATTTGATAGATAAGAGTAAATTGGAAATAGAGGCGTACAACATAAGGGTTCACAAGGACCGTTTGTGCGAAAGCAACCCATGGTAGGCGGTTTCTCTAAAAGCTTGCTGTATTTACAAACTAGGAGAGCGCTGTGAAAAAATTATATGCGCGCGCACATCATCCACCCGAATTGCTCGCGAGGATCCTCTCGCTTATGCATGAGAATAATGGTGACCTCCAACTGAGCTAGATCAGCAAATCTGGTATTTCAAATTCAGGAGCTGGGAATTAAAATTCCCAGCTCGCTTTTATTTTTTGGCACTACGGAGCAATGTGATAGCATCTTTACTATGAGTCCCGTTAGAAGTCGCGGACACTAAAAACAGGATATATGAGAAAAGTCGAAATTATAAAACCTAACCAAGATGAACGTGGGAGCGCAGACATTTCCACGTCCTACTTCTAACGGGATGAGAATAGTTTCATGGAATGTAAATGGGTTGCGTGCGGTACACCGAAAAGGAAATTGGAAAGATGTATTTGCACTAAAGCCGGACGTGTTGTGCCTGCAAGAAATAAAAGCAGAGAAAGAACAGTTACCTGAAGACGTGCAAGAAGTTTCTGGATACCATTCATTTTTCAATTCGTCACAAACAAAAAAAGGATATGCGGGCACCGCGGTGTATTCGAAAAGAAAGCCGTTACGTGTTTCATATGATATCCCGACTGAAATTACGGCGAAACATAATTTGGATGCAGACGCATATGGAGATGTAAATAGAGAGGGGCGTGTAATTACAGTAGAATTTCCTGAAATGTTTGTGGTAACCGTGTACACCCCGAATGCCAAAGAAGATTTGTCGCGTCTACAACTGCGTCACGAAAAGTGGGATCCTGCGTTTCTCGATTATTGTGTAACACTGCAAAACAAGAAGCCCGTTATCTTTTGTGGAGATCTTAATGTTGCACATATGCCAATAGACTTGGCTCGACCAAAAGAAAACGAAGGTAAAAAAGGTTTTACCAATGAAGAGCGTGAAGGAGCGGACGCCATGATAGAAGAAGGTTTTATCGACACATTAAGAATGTTTACCACCGAGGGTGAACACTATTCGTGGTGGAGCCCGTGGGGTGGAGCACGTGAGCGCAACGTCGGCTGGCGTATAGATTACGTTTTTGTAGGCGAGCAACTAGAAGATATGGTTGAAAATGCAGAAATTCATCCCGAAGTGTACGGCTCAGACCACTGCCCTGTTTCAGTAGATTTAAATCTGTAAAATCTATAAAATTTGCAAAAAAGTATAAAGGACATTTCTCAAGGACATTATGGATTTCCGCTTAATGTCCTTGATGCATAACGGACAAAGTCTAAAGGACATTATCCACACTTTTTTCCTTTTAAATGTCCTTGAGAAACAGTATAATGTCCTTTAGATAATGTTCGTTAAAAGTTCTTTTTAGATCTTTCGTAGAAACGTGTCTTGTGTGTCAAAAACAAAAACAAAACATACACACACAACTCCGACTTTAGCTATCCAATTAATTAATTTTAATTAGATTGATTAATTGGATAGCTAATTAATTACGTAAACGCGATGTAAACGATTACGTAACAGTGAGAAGCACTCTTCTTGCTATTACACGAGACACAAAAGCAAAAACCACCATTGGGATTCTTGAGCACTCGCTCAAACAAAAAACCGCGATTGCAAAATATAGCGTATCACCCAAATTATCGAGACCGCCTTCTGGCGGTTTTTGCGTGGGTAACGGTTTGCGAAATTAGCGCATTTCGTTGTCACACTGCAAAAACCCGCTCTCATCGTATCTCGATACGTCTCGTTTGATTTTCTTGTGTTCCTAGAACTGCATCCAATTTCGCGAACCTTAATTCCCAATCATAAGTTTTGATATACTACGGTTATGGAAAATTTTGATTACATCTTGGAAAATTACGAGTCAGCCAATAATTCGCATGACTGGAAGAATGTCGAACCACTTGTGCATCCAGAGGCCACATACTTTTTCACAGATGGAACATTCACCGGGATAGATGAAATTGAAAAAGCCGTGCTAGAGACATTTAAACGGATACAAGATGAAACGTATTCAGTGAGTAATATTAAGTGGATTTTTATAAACGAAGATACTGCTGCATGTAGTTACAATTTTAATTGGAGAGGAGTAGTTGATGGTAAAGATGCAGAAGGAAGTGGTCGTGGCACCAATGTATGGAAGAAAACAGATGGAGTGTGGCAGGTGTTGCATGAGCATTTAAGTAAATAGTAGAAAACAAAAACCTTTCGATATATCGAAAGGTTTTTGTTTTACCTATCTATAACTAAAAGATTGTAGTTAATTAACGTGATGTTTTTTGCGGAGGGCATCAATTTCTTTTTGGTCTTCCTCCTCTTGTCGCCCCCTGCCCTTCTCGCCAAGTTTCTGAAGTTCTGCTATGGGAAGTTTTGAAAACTTTTCAGATTGCTGTTGTAAGTATTCTGGAGTATTTAATGTTGGGTCGTCGAGTACCTCTTCAAGTAGTGCGTGTAAAATCCATCCGACTTTTGGCCCAGGGCCATCGCCTAAAATTTTTATTATTTCCACACCGTCAATTTTTAGCATGGCAACAGAAATGGGATCGCGAAGCGCTTCGTCTACCATTGATTTATATTTTCTAAATCTAAAGGGTTGTTCTTTGGGTCGCCCTGTACCGATGCGATCACAAGTTCGCAACTCTAAGAGTTCATCTATATGATCAACACCAACATTTTGTATCATGCGACGAACAGCGCTGAGTGTTATTAAGTCTGGGTCGGCAAAAAACATATGCCAACGCACAAGTTTCTCTACATTGTGTGCAACATCTTTCGGGAATCTTAAATCTTTGAGAATTTTTTTCGCCATACGTGCGCCCACAACCTCGTGCCCGTAAAAAGTCCAGTCGGTATCTTGCTCGTTTCTTCTACGACTTTTAGGTTTACCGATGTCGTGCAGTAGTGCAGCAAGTCGAACCTCAAATGAGTAATTTTTATCAGCTGAGTGCTGGAGACTTCGTAGTAAGTGCTCGAATACATCAAACGAGTGTGCCTGATTTTGGTCGCACCCTATTCCCTCTTCCAACTCTGGAATGATGTACTGTACGAGCCCTAAGCGTTGGGCTATAAAGAGCGCTTGCATTGGTTTCGGTGAAGCAATTATACGCACAAATTCGTCACGTACGCGCTCTTTAGAGACTTTTTTGAGTAGCTCTGCATGTTCGGCTATAGCGTTTGCAGTTTCTGATTCAATTGTAAAATCGAGCTCTGCTGATAGTCGTATAGCTCGTAACATTCGAAGTGCATCTTCCTCGAATCTTTTTTCTGGTGTGCCTACGGCGATTATTCTTTTTAATCGTATAGCTTCTTGTCCGTCGTAAGGGTCGTTGATGGTGTCGTGTATAGGATCGTACGCGATTGCGTTCATGGTAAAGTCGCGACGCTTGAGGTCATCTTCTAAGCTTTCACTAAAGGTCACTGCGTCAGGGTGGCGAGAGTCACTATACTTTGACTCGAGTCGGTAAGGAGTTACTTCAACTACTTTGAGGGCGGGGTCTTCTGAATCGGTTTTAACTCCCACCGTCCCGAAGTCGTTTTCATAGAAAGAATCAGGAAAGATACTTTGAATTTCTTCAGGCTTTGCGTTGGTTGTAATGTCCCAGTCTTTCGGAATTTTTCCCCGCAATAAATCACGCGTACACCCCCCTACTAGATGGGCGTCGAATCCACCAGTATTGAGAGATGTAATTACAGAGAGTACTTCCTTTGGAATGTCATGCTTCATACTTCTTAATTGTAGTACACCCATTGCCATCAAGCGAATATATCGTATGATGCACGCACACTTACTTCGAAAAACTAAGAAGTGTTCTGCATCTGTAGTGAAATGCCAATTATGTATCTGGCATAACGGTCTTCCCGAAGACAAGTAACACAATAGGTGTAGAATAAAATTAAGAACAGTATGCACCTGTAGTGAAATGGATATCATAACGGTCTTCGGAACCGTCGTTGGGGGTTCGAGTCCCTCCAGGTGCACAGACAAAGAGAAGCATGCCACAACAGTGGTGTGTTTTTCTTTGTCTGTGGGTGTTCTGGGACTCGAAAGACGGAGCCGCGCGTGCAACAGCACGAGTAAGCGGCGAGTCCAGACCAAAAGCACTTGGTAGAATTGGAGTGTTAACGAACAATTATACTTAGTGACTGGTGGTCGAGTCCCTCCAGCCGTACAAACATTGATTCGCTTCCCTATTCTTGTATAATCCCTACACATTTGCGGGTATATTTTAATGGTAGAAAATCTGGTTGCCAATCAGACAATGGGAGTTCGATTCTCCCTACCCGCACAAAGCGTAAAAGAAAACGAGCCTTGCGGCTCGTTTTCTAGCTTTGTGAGGCGGAGCAATGTGATGTGCCCATTTTTCCTAGGGCATAGAACTGCGAGCCCGGGGAGCGACCAATTTTTCTTAGTGCGGAGCACTTAGAAACAATGGAAGTACCCTTGCGGTGGAAGTTCTTAACGAACGTAGTGAGTTTAGAAACTTGACCCCAATACGCAATTTTACTTAATGACTGGAGGCGATTCTCCCCACCCCCTCGGCATCAAAAACCCACAGAAGAGGAACAAACCTCCCGCCTGTTTACATGAGCATAAACACTCTCAAGGACAAAATTTGTTGATAAACATGGGGATATGTGGATAACGGACATTCTCAAGGACATTATAAATGTCCGTTATCCCCAAAAATGTCCGTTATCAACAGACTTATACACAGAAACTGACTATTTATGTTACGTAAGAAACGTTTTTGAGTAGGGCTATGTTTATAGCCAAATACCATTTTAAGCATGATTTCACGTGAAAAGATTTGATTCTGCTGTCAGTGAATTGTGATATTGTGAAACGACACTCCAAAAACGGTGTTTAGTTAGTCTATGGAATATATACGAAAGAAAAGCTTTCACGTGAAAACTAAATTGCGTGAGAATAGTGCTTATGTTTTATTGAGGCACCACAGTGTTTACAGTGAATTGAATCAACGTCATGGGAACTTAAGCCACACTCAGTGCATGTATAGTGAATTTTGGCGCCTCTAAAGATTGTGCGGGTAAGTTGGAGGAATAGAGTAATACCTATAAGCATAGCCACTATGGAGAGTAGTTTGCCCCACGGACCCGTTGCTATTACGTCGCCATAGCCAGTAGTGGTAAGAGTGGAAACGGTAAAGTAGAGTGCATCAAGATAAGTATTTATATAGGGGTTAAATTGCGATTCTGCTACGTACACGATTACGGTCATAATAGCTAGAAATACAAAGAAATTTAAAATACTTATTATTGTGGCCCTGTATTGTGCGACAGCTTTATTTTCCTTTTTAAGAAGGTTAATAATGTAATAGGTGCGTAAAATCTTGAGAGAACGCATGATTCGTAGTAGTGCTAAGTTTCCGATCAGCAGTGGCGCAAAAAGTGAAACGATAACAAGCACATCAATAATACTGAATACATCAAATACGAAGACACTGCGCCGTGGTGCTATCCAAACACGCGCGGCATATTCCAGTAGAAATAAGACACCAAAGGACAACTCAAGGGTGCGAATAATAGGGTGGCCAGGAAGAATAGCTTCCAGTGCAAATATAGCAAAAACGGCTATGTTTAGCACTATGAGTAGCCTGTTAAAAAGGATGCTACGACGCGTGCGTTTATGGAATAGGGTAGTGAGAGAGGCTTTCAAATTACGAAAAGAGCGTTGCTTCATGACAATATGCTACCATGTTTCCAGTGCAACACAGTTGCACTAGCGTGAATAACATGGGTAAAACTCAAAGAATTGGAAACATTGGAGAAAACATTGCGGCGACATTTCTTGAATCCAAGGGGTATAGAATTTTGACTAGGAATTATAATAAAAAATGGGGAGAGATAGATATTGTGGCTCAAATGGGGAATATTACACACTTTGTCGAGGTAAAAACGATTTCACGTGAAAGCAAGAGCTCAGTTTCACGTGAAAAGGATGCAGAGTATAGGCCGGAGGAGAACATGCATCGCAAGAAGATAGAGCGGTTACAGCGGGCAATGCAGAGTTATCTGGGCGAATTTAATATAGAAGGTGAGTGGCAACTGGATTTAGTGGCGGTCAAAATATTTCTCAAGGACAAAACTGCGGAATGCAAAATTCTACTAAATGTCCTTTAGAACTCTCACGGACATTCTAAAGGACATAATTTTAACTGGTACTTTATTTTGTCCGTAAGAATGTCCGTAAGAATAGGGGAGTAGTGTGTGGAAGATAGTGTAAATTTATGCAATAATGGCGCACCACAGGAGTACTTCAGCTTTTATAGTCGCGGTGCTCCTTAAAAGTTTGGTCGCGTGCACAGCCTATCGGGATGTAGCATAGTGGTAGTGTACCCGCTTTGGGAGCGGGCGGTCCGAGTTCGATTCTCGGCATCCCGACAATATATTGCTCCAGAAGTCTGGGAGACTTCTGTGGTCCGAAGGAGGGCGGTCCGAAGCGATTCTCGGCGCCCCGACAATATACTAAAACCCTCAGATTTTTTCTGAGGGTTTTAGTAAAAGTTCGCACTAAGTTACAAAGGGTAGAGTTCTAGTAAATAGGGAAGCGAGTTTATTTTAAACAACTCAACGGTTTCCTTAAAGTTCCCGTTTTTTAGGAAAGAAGGCAAGTCACTTCCTGTTTGTTCTGTAATACTATCGTTGATATGAGAAAGAGTAACGGCGCGCAGGTCTCTTTCTGCGGTAGTTTCTCCAATACTGCTTGTACTTATAAGACCTACGAGTTTGCCCCATTGATTTACAACACCTCCACCTGAAGAGCCACCTTGTGCTGCGATATTTCCCCCTAGAGCAAGAATGTCAATTTTCGATTTAGTAAACGTAAAGACTTTTTGTATGGTGACTATTGTGGAAACCGGCCAAAGATCCTTCTGCAGTGTTGGTCCTCCTAAGAACCCCGCAGGATAGCTTGCAAGTAGTACCGAATCGTTTTCCACAGTAACAGCTTGGCGTGTATCAAATTCTATAAAAGGAAATGTTTCTGGCTTTGGAGATCCGTCGGTTCTTCCCGTGATATAAAGAAGCGCCCAGTCATGCTCTCCTGTGCCCGTGGGTAGTTCAAGCTTTATATCTTTCGCATGTTTAGCAGCCCACGCATTTGGAAAGGCGAGAACATCGGCGATGTATCTTGGTTTAGCGGGGGCACCGATGCGTATAACACAGCTGATCTTCACATTTTTGTGGCTCTGAAGGAGGAGGTACTGTGCTACGTGTGCATTCGTAAGGATAACCCCACGTGGGTCGATGACAACGCCACTACCTGTGGCCCCTGCAATCGAGGAGCCTTGATTGCTACCGCAGAATATGTTTACAACCGCAGGTCGTGTCGCGGTATTGATGTCGTCGAAGGGAAGTGGAGCTGAATTGTAGAATGCAGGGGCGACAATTGGTTCGACAGTGGATTGCTGAGGTTCCACCACGGGTTCTTGGGTTTGTGCTTGGGGTTCCACGACGACGATTGCAGGAACTATTTTTTCTACAACTTCTTCTTGGGCACCTGTGTTCGATTCTTCAGAAATTGTAAGAGCAACAGGAACCTTTTCTTCATCTACAACTGTGGTATCAGGAAGATTTTCGTAGGTTGTTGGAGGTTGCTTTTGAGATAGAAGTACAGCGAATGCAACGAATATCAACAACAAAGATATTGAAGCCCAAATACTTTTGAAGTATGTTTTTGATTCTGACATATGAAAAGCATACCCTAAAAGTAAATTGTAAACAATTGAACTAGCGAATATACACCACACTGCTATAATTATCTGTATGGTACGTGACGGATTAAGAAAACAAGCAATTAAAATGCGTAAAAATGGTTGTTCTTACGGAATGATTCATGCAAAGTTTGGAATTCCAAAAGGAACACTTTCCTATTGGCTTTCCGATGTGCGATACAAGCCTAATGCGCAGACACTGCAACGCATTCAAGTGGCGCGTGACAAAACAAACGCTTCACGTAAAAATGCAAAAAAGGAATCTATAGAAAATGCAAAAAAGACTGCCTTAAGGGATATAGGTATTGTAAGTGAAAGAGATTTGTTTATGTTGGGTCTGGGTTTATATATAGGGGAGGGTACTAAAAGTGTAAATGTGGCTATAATAAATTCTGATGTACGAGTTATACGATTCGCAGTATATTGGTTTACTGCGTGCTTCGATTTAACAGTCGATAACTTAAAGCTCGCGATTTATTTATACCCTGACAATAACGAAAAAAAATGTTTAGATTACTGGGCAAAAGCTACGGGTATTCCTAAAAAACAGTTTACAAAAACACAAATCGATAAACGAGAGAATAAAAAAATGGCGAAAAGAGGTAAACTACGGTATGGTACTGCTCGGCTTACAGTTGTTAGTAATGGAAAAAAAAGTTTTGGGAGCATGGCATTTTTGCGACGAAGAATTATTGCGCAAATGGATGAAGTGCTTTCATAATGCGGGATTGGTGTAGTGGTAACACGCGACCCTTCCAAGGTTGAGCTAGGAGTTCGATTCCCCTATCCCGCACAAATATACAAAAAGACTGGAATTTTTCCCAGCCTTTTTGTATATGTGATAGTAATGAAGAGAATCGAAAGACGGAGCCGGTATACAAGACGACTGGAAGGAGTGCTTGTCGGCGAGTCCGGGTAGGAACCACTTAGTAAAATCAAGATCGCAGACCGAGGATTTTACTTAGTGAGCGACATTGTTTTATTTATAAAACAAGAAGTACTCTTGTGGTGTTGACGCCGATTCTCCCTACCCGCGAGTGAATTAGTAACCTGCGCAAAAAGCCCCCTCACAAATTAAATGGGTATTTAAATGTACATTTAAATACCCATTTAATTCGGGCAGAAATATTACACAAACGTTACTACTTAGGTATACAAAAACCCCGCGTATGCGGGGTTTTTGTATATATTGTTTTGTTCATGTTTGGCTTGAAGTTCGAGGAGAGAAAGTAAAGTGGATTGAGCTGTATGAGTAATACTGCGATTGACACTTTGCGAATCTCGATAAAGAAATTCAGCCTAACTGGACTAAACTCCCTTTACTGCGTCTTTGAGAGCCTTAGCTGCGCGGAACTTAGGTACGCGCATAGCTTTAATTTGTATAGCTTCACCAGTACGTGGGTTACGTCCTGTGCGAGCTGCACGCATTTTAGCTTCGAAGATACCCAATCCTGCGATTGATACTTCTTCACCAGATGTGAGACCTTCAACGATACCGTCGATCATAGCCTCAACAGCGCGTTCTGCGTCTGCTTTTGTGCCTCCTAGTACATCGTGTACTTTATCTGCGAGTGCTGCTTTATTCATAGTTATATTATTATGTGATAAAAAGCGACCTTACGTCTGGAGACATTATATACAGCGCCGTATTTTGTGCAATAGCTAGATGATTACTACACCTTAACCCGCAAAGTGCTTACGAAACTCACTTTTCTCATACGTACCAAGCACGCGCATATTTTTTGTGAGCGTTTTAAGCTCCTCCAGAGCGTTTTGCAACGGCGATGTGTTGGCACTTCCAAGGCATTCCAAATAAAAGTGAGCACTTTTATGACGTTGCATGGGTACAAAGCTCTCTAATTTTATAATGTTAACTTCGTGACGCGCAAAGGCTCCTAGCGATGCGTGCAGTGCAGCAGGAATGTCGAGCACATCATACGCAATACTGGTAATACACGTTCTCTCTGAGGCTGTATCCATTGGTTTCTTAGCAAGAACCAAGAAGCGGGTTGTATTATCTGTAATATTTTGGATATCTTCTTTCAGAATATGCACCTCATCATTAAGCTCGGCGGCTTTGACCGATGCAACAGCAGAGAAGCTCTTGTTCTTCTCTTGTGCAATAAAGGTAACTGCCTTTGCTGTGTCACCGTACGGCACTAGTTCTATAGAAAGCTCACGAAGTGTCTTTGCACATTGCGACAGAGCCTCACGGTGGCTGTATGCACGAGTTATATCGTCGATTGTTGCGTCTGTAAGCGCAATCAGTGCGTGACGTACTGGTAGAAAGTGTTCACCAATGATAGTAAGCTCGCTTTCTGATAGTAAATGATGTAAATCGGCAACGCGGCCTGCAGTTGAGTTTTCTATCGGTAATATCGCATGCGTCGCTTTGTCTTTACGCACTGCTCGTATGGCTGCGTCGAAGGTGGGGTAACCCGTTCGCACAGCGTCAGGAAAGTATTCTTCGACAGCTATACTAGAATAGGAACCTTCAACACCTTGATATGCCACGTGCACGTTTTTCATACACGCAAAGTTATCGAGCAAACTCAATAGAACGGCTTTCTCGGATAACATTTATTTTAACTTCTCCAGGATAGTTAAGCTCACCTTCGATTTTTAATGCGATGTCGCGTGCGAGTTTTCGCGCTTGCGCGTCACTTATTTCTTCTGGTTTTACAAATACGCGAACTTCGCGCCCGGCTGCGATGGCGTAACTTTTTTCGATTCCGGGGAATCCGTTAGCTATTTCTTCGAGGTCTTCAAGACGCTTTATGTAGTTTTCTACTGAATCGCGACGAGCTCCGGGGCGACCTCCTGAAATTGCATCGGCAACTTGCACAATATAGCTCTCAGGATTGCTGTATGGGTACTCCTCGTGGTGCGCTTCCATAGATTTAATAACTTCTGGGTCAACTTTAAACTTTTGGAGAATGCGTCGTCCAATTTCTACGTGTGTACCAGTCACTTCATGGTCAACCGCTTTACCAATATCGTGTAACAGGGCACCTGCTCGTGCAATTTGTACGTTCGCCCCAATTTCTTCTGCAATAATTGCTGCAAGGTGGGACATTTCTACCGAGTGGGCGAGTACGTTTTGCCCGTAGCTCGTACGAAAGTGTAGTCGGCCAAGTACAATAAGCAATTTGGGGTCAAGGTTGTGCACACCAGCTTCAAACGCGGCTTCTTCACCACTTTTTTTGATGATGACGTTTATTTCTTCTCGTGCTTTCTCAACTGTTTCTTCAATTTTTGCTGGTTGGATGCGCCCATCGATAATTAAATTCTCTAATGCGACACGGGCTACTTGTCGGCGGATAGGGTCAAACGACGAAATAGTAATTGCTCCGGGTGTATCGTCAACAATAACGTCAACGCCCGATGCATGCTCGAATGCGCGGATATTTCTTCCTTCTTTACCAATAATTTTTCCCTTGATCTCATCGTTGGGGAGTGCAACAGTCGTCGAAATAGCATCAGCTTGCATACTGTTGCCAACACGGTGAATTGCAGTGGTCAGAATTTCCTTGGCCTTACGCTCAAAACGATCGACACCATCTCGATCGAGTTTTCGCAGGCGTACACTTAAATCTTCTTCGTTTTGCTGTTCAACTTGCGCTATCAGTTCGGCTTTAGCTTCTTCGCTACTTAAACCAGCGACTTTTTCAAGCTCTTCACTCCTTTTTTCAAGCTCTTCTTCAGCTTTTTTACGAATTTCTTTTATTTTTTCCGCCTTCTCCTTCATTTCCTCACTATCTTCGTCGAGGTCTGTTTGGCGTTTGTCGAGTAGTTCTTCTTTACGAACAAGACGCTCTTGCGTTTTTTTAAGACCACCTTCTCGCTCTTTTACTTCTTTTGTTCGCTCTTCTATTATTTTTTCGGACTTTTTTTCGGCATCTCCAGTGATTCGCTTTGCATCTTCTTTGGCCTCAAGCGTCATTTGCTTGATTTGCAACTCCATTGAGCCGCGCTTACCCATAGATACGATCCATCGCAAGAAATACCCAAAAGCAGTACCGAACACTCCTGCGAGCAGCAGTAGCATTAATATTACTTTAATGGACATATTATTTTCTTGTCCGTTTTTCTAAAACTATGTAGAAGTTGCGTAGTCGGCGCATTTCTTTGTCGCTCATCGCCGAACGTCGTTCGCAGTATTTTTAATACAGTTCTCTAGTTCAACTTGAGCTCCTCGAACTGCATCCAACTACTCAACTTCTACTTGCATTGTGTTATTTAGTGTTTTTCGGGAAAATATCGCAGATACACTCATTTCAGTACAAAATGTGTCAGAAAGACGGAATAATTAATTGATTAAACAATAACGAGATACTACCAGAAATTTGTCAATATGCAAAAAGCGGGCGGCCAAAGGCCGCCCGCTTTTTTGCGTCTTTGCGTCACTCTGTAAACTTCGCGACTAATAAATACTAGCGATTAATCGCTAGTATTGTAGTTTTTATTTTTCATTTACAATTTCTATCAATAAATGTCATGCCCACCTATTATTAGCAAAGCAACCTTACTTTTGGAATCAATATATTCAAAAATAATTCTATTTTTTCTATCAACCGAGAAA
>CAZPQI010000018.1:0-18078 GCA_964589005.1 uncultured Candidatus Saccharibacteria bacterium
CCGCAAATAACAAAACCATTGGGTCTATCGAGATCCAATGGTTTTGTTATATTGCAAGCCATAAGGTAGGAATCGAAAGACGGAGGCCGCGAAGCCAGATCCGTAGGAGTTGTGGTCGAGTCCTAGTAGAAGCCACTTGGCAAAATTAAGTTCGCAGAACGACAATTTTGCGTAGTGAGCTGACACCGATTCCCGTAGTCAACGAGCACCTACCTCAAAAACCCCTTAACCAAAATCTCCACGCCTTCCAGCTTCTCACCATCAAACCAGTGTATTTCCTTATTCCTCTTAAACCACGTGCGCTGTTGTTTTGCGTACTGCCTGTCGCTGAGTTCAATATTTTCAATGAGTTCTTCCATAGTGATTCGTTTACGTAGATAATTCGCCAAATGTTTGTACTCAAGTCCAAGTGCTTCCATCCGTTTATACGACACGCCTTTTTCGTGCAAATTTTTAGCTTCTTCTAGCATTCCTTTCCTCATTCTTGTAATTGTGCGCTCATGAATACGCTGTTCCAAAATGCCTTTATTCCAATGAATCCCAATCCATAAGGTATCCAATGGGCTAATGGTCAAGGAGGCTCCTTGACCACTAGATGATTTTGGAAACATTCTTGGGTCGGTGAGTGCAATTTCTATTGCACGTACGATACGACGTTTATGTTTCTGTTCATTTTTCGATTCCAAATCTTTCGCGCGACTTGGATCGGCGTGCTTCAGTTGTTCAAACAGTTCTCCAGCTGATTTCTTATCTAATTCCGCGCGTAACTTTTTGTTAGGAGGAATAGCTGCCAACGTATTGGGATTTAAAAGTGCATTAATATAAAAACCTGTCCCACCTGCAGTAATCGGCAGTTTCTCTCGTTTTAAAATGTCTTGCAAAACTTTTTGTCCGTCATGAGCAAAATCGGCGGCAGTGTACACTTTTTGTGGGCTCACGATGTCGATTAAATGGTGGGGAACACCATCCATTTCTTTTTTTGTAACTTTGCCCGTAGCAATATCGAGACCTTTGTATACTTGGCGTGAATCAGCAGAAATTACTTCACCGCTATATTTTTGTGCAAGTTGTATAGCCAAACTGCTTTTTCCTGAAGCATTAGTGCCTACAATTATTATAACTTTCTGCCCATTACTCATCATGTTAATATACATGCGGTAAACAACTAATACTACAAAATATGAATATTCAACTGATCCAACCAAATCTAGAAGGACGAAAAGTGCCAAACGTAACATTTAAAACACGTGTTCGTGACGAGAGTGTGGAAGGTGACAATCCGTATCGTTGGCAGGACGTACAAAGTGGTGAGTTATTTAACGGTAAAAAAATAGTCCTCTTCGCCCTACCAGGAGCGTTTACACCGACGTGCTCATCTACGCATCTTCCTGGGTTTGAGAGTTCATACGGTGAATTAAAAGAACTTGGTGTAGACGAGGTGTATTGCCTTTCAGTGAACGATGCTTTTGTAATGTTTCAGTGGGGTAAAGATCAGTGTGTTGCAAATATTCAGTTGCTTCCAGATGGAAATGCAGATTTTACCAGAGAATTAGGTATGTTGGTAAAAAAAGAAAATCTGGGATTCGGAGAGCGTTCATGGCGTTATAGTATGTATGTGGAGGACGGAGAGATTAAAAAAGCCTTCCTAGAAGATGGGTTTGAAGATAATGCCGAAGGAGACCCATTCGAGGTAAGTGATGCACAAACGATGTTGGAGTATTTAAAGAGTAAATAGAAAAACTCACGCATAAACGAGCGGGTATTTTGTTTTTAGCTGTGTATTAATCAGAATGGTTTTCTGTGGGTGCTATATAATGAACACAAATGGATGAACTAGAGAAGAAGGCCAAAAGAATGGTACATATTTTGTACGAGAAAACACATTTTTCGAAAGATTTAGTAGCTTTGTATACGGGGCGCACACTTATGCGCATTTCCCTAGGCATGCTTGGTGTATTCGTACCAATATTTTTCTACACGGAATTTGGATATGATTTACAGGCGGTCATAGCTATATATGTTTCAATATTTGGAATACACTTACTTATAACTCCCATTAGCGCGCGCTTGTTGGGTATAATTGGCACAAGAAGAATGATAATGCTCGGCGTAGTATTTGCGATACTTTCTATTACTGCTTTGTATTATTTCCCTAGTAGTCCAGCATATGCGACGGTTGCATATATTTTCTTCGTTGCTATTTATAAAGCTTTGTACTGGGTTCCGTACCATGTTGATTTTTCTAATGCGCTTGATGCGACTATGCGTGGACGACAGTTGGCCATATTGCGAAACATTGCGGGAGTCATTCTTGTGGCGGTACCAATGATTGGTGGAATCATAATAACTGCATCGGGATTCTCTGCTATATTTGCGTTTTCTGTAGTGGTTATGACTATATCCTTAACACCACTGCTCTTCATGAGTCACACATACGAGAGGTATAGTTGGCGATATGTTGATACTTTTATGCACTTATTCGCCCGTGGGAACAGAGCATTATTTATTGCTAATGCTGCAAATGGAGCACAGGGAATCGTACTAGTATTATTTTGGCCGATATATGTATTTGCACTTTTGGACGAGCGCTTTACGGCTCTCGGTGTAATTACATCACTTACTATTGTTGTAGTCATAGCTCTGCGCTCGATTGCAGGTAAACTTTTTGATACGTGGAGCCACAAACGTATGCTTGTAGTAGGAATTATTATGGCGACAACGGGATGGGTGTCGAAACTTTTTGTACAAACTCCGATTCAAATATTTGCAGCTGATAGCTATCACAATTTCGGGCGTACAGTAAATTCATTGTCATTTGATGCCACTACATATGAACAGGCGGCGGATAATGGGCGCTACGTCGATGAATATACTGCACTGAAGGAAATGGCTTTGTCGATTGGAAAAATAGTTATGCTCTTGCTCATAGCCGTTCTTCTCGCCGTCTTTGATATACGTGTAGCATTTATTCTAGCTGCAGTTGTTGCGTTGTTTATGCTGATGTTGAATACCAGTACGAAAGTTAGATAAGGGCGGAATAATTAACCCAATTTTTTAGCCACGACTTCTTTAACCACAGTGCCATCGGCGTTTCCTTGTAACTCTTTCATTACTGCGCCAACTACGATTCCCATCTTACTTGGGTCAACGACACCAAGAGTAGCGAGCGCTTTGTCTACCGCTGTTTCTATTTCCCCGCGCGTTGCTTGTGCAGGTAAGTAAGTTTCAAGAATTATCAGTTCCTCCTTTTCTCTTTGTACTAAATCGTCACGTCCTCCTTTTTCGAATTGCTCGATAGAGTCCTTGCGCTGTTTAACAGCTCGCTTTATTACCGTTAGAACTCCATCATCATCCAATACTTCGTCGGGTTTTCGTTTCAAAGTCACCAGTTCGTTTGTGACGGCACTTATAATTCCTCGAAGTGTTGTGAGGCGTACTTCTTCGCGAGCCTTAAGAGCTTCGCGCATCTCGCTTTTTAGAGTGTCGTGTAATTTCATATGCACTAATATACCATGTTCCGTTTATAGGTTATAGGTGCGTGCTATAATTTGCTCAATATGGCTACCAGAAAAAAGTGGCACAGCTTTCCAGCTGACAAGGTTTTAACAATACTTGGTACGGATCAGGTTGTAGGGCTTGACCGAATTCGCCTAGAAAAACTTCAAGCACGACATGGCCCAAACGAACTCCCAAAAAATAATGGATTCCGTTTACTTACCGCAATAATTAAACAGTTAAAAAGCCCACTGTCTCTTGTATTAATTATTGCTGGGTTGGGAACTCTTTTTTTACGTGAGTATCTCGACATGGTGGTAATTTTTAGTGCGGTAAGTATAAATATTATTATTGGAGTATTACAGGAGGGTAAAGCTGCGCGCGTGTTCGAAGCCCTCGAGAAGTCACAAGATAAAAATGCAACGGTAATTCGTAATGGTAAACAACAAGTAGTATTAGCTAAATCTCTTGTACCTGGCGATATTATAGTTCTTCATGGTGGAGCATCTGTTCCTGCGGATATTCGATTACTCGAGGTGAATAATCTTTCGATGAATGAGTCGGCGCTAACAGGAGAGTGGTTGCCGGTTGCAAAAATAGACTCTTCGCAAGGAAGAGCTTTGCCAATAAGCGAGCAAAAAAATATGGCGTGGATGGGTACACTTGTTGCAGAGGGAAGTGGTGTTGGAGTAGTGGTTGCTACTGGGGCTGACGCTAGATTTGGGCAAATTACGAAAAGTACGCAAGAAGAGGCGTCGGTGATGACACCGCTACAGAAAAGCATTAGGCGAATAGCACGACTCTTGATGAGTATGATAGGCGTAGCGTTGCTGGGGATACTTGCATTAGGTCTTTTCCGCGGTGAGCCACTTACAGACATGTTACTTCTGGCTATTGCAGTTGCCGTGGCAGCGATGCCTGAAGGTTTACCAGCTGCTGTTACTGTTGTTCTTGCAATTGGTATGGAGGCAATTTTACGCAAAGGGGGTTTGGTCAAGAATTTACTTGCTGCCGAAACATTAGGATCGACGACTATTATCTTGACGGATAAAACAGGTACGCTCACACAAGGAAGAATGGTGATGAGTGGCCTTTATACAGCACAGAGTTCAGAAAGTGGAGAAGTTTCTTCTACTCTAGACAACAAAGAACTTTTAAAGATGGCGGTCCTTTCTTCAGATGCCTTCGTAGAGGAGGACCCAAATGAAACTGGCAAACTTACTGTACATGGTCGTCCGATAGAGAAGGCAATAATAGAATCAGGTTTAGAAGCGGGGCTTTCGCAAGCGGATTTATTTTTAAATGGTTTTGAACGATTAGATTTCGTTCAGTTTGAATCTTCTCGCAGGTATGCCATCTCGCTAAATAATTGTACACAAAGTGGGAATAGGTTATATATCTCAGGGTCCCCTGAGCATTTGCTTGCACGTTCCGATAGGTACTTTTTAAATGGAAGGGAAAGAAAACTAGATTCCAAAACACGCAAAATGTTTTCTGATACACAGAAACGAATTTCCGCTGAAGGAATGCGCTTCACTGCAGTTGCATACGTTAAAGTTAAGGGAGAGTCTGTACCTAAAGAAGTTATAGAGGCACATGGTAAAGAACAGTTTGTATTTGTAGGGCTCCTGGCTTTTGCTGACGCAATTCGTGCAGATGTACCAATGGCTATAAAAGAAGCTAAGGGAGCGGGGGTGCGCGTCATCATGGCCACGGGTGATTACCCAGAAACCGCGCGAACTATTGCGCGCGAAGTAGGTATTGATAGGCGGGAACACGCTCCGGTTCTCACTGGTGTAATGATAGACGATATGGACGACAAGGAATTACTTTCAGCTTTACACTCTTACAATATTGTTGCTCGCGTTTTGCCTGAACAGAAATTACGAGTAGCGCGGTTACTGCGCAACAGCGGAGAAGTAGTTGCAATGACTGGTGATGGCGTAAACGACGCACCAGCTCTTGCAGCTGCAGATATTGGTATTGCAGTAGGTAGTGGAACTGAAGTAGCAAAGGCTGCTGCAGATTTAATACTGATTAATAATAGTTTTTCCGTTATTACCACTGCGATTGCAGAGGGACGACGAGTAGTTACAAATATAAGAAAAATAGTAACGTATCTTTTATCTACAAGTTTCGGTGAAATAATAATTATTGGTGGTGCATTGATCGCGGGGGCTCCATTACCGTTACTTCCAGCTCAAATTTTATGGACAAATATTGTTGGTGAAGGCTTTATGAGCTTTCCTTTTGCGTTTGAACCTGGTGAGAAAGGTGTAATGAAAGAACGACCAGAAAAAAGAGGGGCAAAGAGTATTCTTAACACTCACGTGAAGTGGTTTATCTTTATAGTAAGCTCTGTTACTGGAGCGTTGCTTCTTGGTTTATTTTTCTTACTACTGTGGGGAGAGGTGCCTTTAGACAAAATACGTACAATAATGTTCGTTGCGCTCTCAATATCTTCCATGTTCTACGCATTCTCGTTTAAAGATCTTTCAAAACCAGTGTGGAAAATTAATCTTCTTTCCAACAAATACTTACTGGGGGCTCTTGCGGCAAGCTTCACATTTCTCATTGCAGCTCTTACGTTTAATCCTTTACAAAAGTTATTATCGCTTACCGACATAGCATTACCTGGAATCCTTGCGCTTGTGTTACTAGGCTTGGTGAACCTTGGCGTTGTAGAAGTGGCTAAGATGTTTCTTCTTAAAAAGATTAAAGCTCAGTAGGAGTGTTGCATTCAACTTTGTTATACTATCTGTATGACAACATCCACACTTCTTTTAGGAATTTTGATATTAGTACTTGGCGCACTTTTATTTGCGGTGATTTATGCGATTAGGTTAATACAACAGGGAAAGGGGCAAGAAAATGAAAAAGGTTTAGATTTTCTTCAAAAAGAAATACAAAACTTAGGAACTTCTTTTGATACAAAAATTGGTGAAAGTACCAGAGACATAAGTGACAGCATGAAAGAACAATTGCGCTCGTCACAAAAAGTTGTTGTAGACGTCACTGAAAAACTAACGCGACTTGAAGAGACTAACAAACAAGTTATTTCTTTTGCTGAACAGCTACGTCAACTTCAGGATGTTTTGAAAAATCCAAAACAACGGGGTATTTTAGGCGAATATTATCTTGAGTCTGTTCTTCAAAATGTGCTACCTCCAGGAGGGTTTAAAATGCAGTACAGCTTTAAAGACGGAGAGATAGTTGACGCGGTGGTTTTTGTAAAAGATAAAGTAGTGCCTATCGATTCAAAATTTTCGCTAGAAAATTACAATCGCATGGTTGAGGCAAAAGACGAAACCGAACGTGCGCAGTTTGAAAAATCTTTCGTAAATGATTTAAAAATTCGCATTACGGAAACATCAAAATATATTCGACCCGAAGAGGGTACTACCGAGTTCGCATTTATGTTTATTCCTTCTGAGGGAATCTATTACGATTTGCTTTCAAATAAAGTTGGCTCGGGAGACGAGAGCTTGATTCAGCGTGCAGCAGGAACTCATAAAGTAATCATTGTGTCTCCTACGTCGTTTTTGGCCTATTTACAAACAGTTTTGCAAGGTCTTAAAGCAATGGATATAGAGGAAAAAGCAAAAGATATTATTAAGAATGTCGATAAGCTCGGTAAACATATCGCCAAATACGATGATTATTACAAGAAGTTGGGAAATTCGTTGACGACTACGGTGAATCATTACAACGCGGGGTATAAGGAATTGGGCAAGATTGATAAAGATGTACTACGAATAACTGAAGATTCTCCAGGAATTGAAACAATAGAAATAGATCGCCCACCAAAAGAGGAGTAAGGAGTAGAGGGACTTGATTTATTTTCACAACTTAGTACACTGAGTTTAGACGATTTTGTCAAACGAAGGAGGTAGACATGGTTTCTTCTGGGAACATTGTAAATTTGCACGGTAAACAACGACGTGAATCTGAGTTTCAGCAAATTGATGAAGTTTTGATTACGCCAACGATGGTTACTGACTTTGCCAAAGCCACTGGTGACTGGAACCCTATACACTTTGATGCGGTGGTGGCGCGAAAACTCGGACTTGATGATGTTATAGCTCATGGGGTCCTATTAACTGGTTTAGTTTCTAGGGCCATAGTAGATTGGTCTGAAGTGGTAGTGATACCAGGGAAGATAAACGAAACAAAATTTTGTGAACCCGCCTACATAGGCAGTAAAATATTCATTTTCATTCGCATCATAAAGGAAGGAAGTGCAATGAAAGTGGTCGACGTCGAGATTCGCTCCGTTAAAGGCAATGTATTGGTATCCATAAAGAAAATGATGCTTTGGATCCTTGTCTAAAAAGTTTTGAAAGGCCCAGGGCAATTAGCTCTGGGTCTTGATTTTTGCCTGTATTACGGTACTATTTTGCGATTATGGCTGAAAAAACAACAGCGAAGAAAAAAGTAGCCCTGCCTGCCGGCAAGGCAGGTAAAAAGGCGCCCGCGAAGAAAGTGGCTGCCAAAAAAGCTGCGCCTAAGAAAACTGTCGAGAAAAAAGCATCTGTTGAAAAGACTAAGAAGTCTGGAAGCTTTGCAGTAATTGCCACAGGAGGAAAGCAATACATTGTTCATGAAGGAGATTTTCTTAATATTGAAAAACTAGACGGAAATCATAAAGAAGGTGGAAAGATTGAATTTGCGGAAGTTCTACTGAAAGATGATGGAAAAACAACGACAGTGGGGGAGCCAACTATTAAAGGAGCTAAGGTAGTTGCGGAATTTATCCAAACTGGTCGCGCTGCAAAAATTTCAGTAATCCGTTTCCGATCAAAGAGTCGTTACTTTAAAAACAGAGGTCACCGACAACCGTATACACGTGTAAAGATAACTAAGATTTAATAACTGTATTTTTCGAATATATAGATTAAAGGGCACATACAACAGCATGTGCCCTTTTTGTGTTAGTTGCTTTCACGAGGATACCTTAGTTGGAACAAGTTTATCCCCGATAGTCAAACCCAAATAAAAGGAGGTTAAGCCTAGTAACAGTAGATTTTTTTCCACTGAGGTCACATCGCTATTTGTGAGTACTCTCCACAGATCTGATCCAAAAAGGGCAACTGACAAAAAATAGAAATAGTACGAATACCCAGTACAAAAGTGTTTGGTGCGACTTAAAAAGACGAGAAACCAACCAAAGAAAACGTAGACTGAACTTAAAAGTATCGATAGGTAGAGTAGCAGTGCCACGAGAATTCTCCTTTTTGATTAGTGTTAATTTGCTACTGAATATATTAGACCATACTACTTATATTTAGCAAGTCACGGTTCAGTTACGAGCTAGGAGCGGTTTTTAAATGCTTGCTTGAGAGTCGTAGCATCGGCGTATTCGAGTTCTGAACCTGTCGAGAGCCCGCGACCTAAAACGGTAATACGTGCGTCGCGCGTTTCAGGAGTTTCTTTTAGTTTTGTAGTCACATAGTCGGCAGTATATTCGCCGTCAGGCGTTGCCGAGAGTGCAAGAATAATTTCAGTGAATTCGTCTTTGTGCTTTTTAAAATGTAACAAAAGTTCCTTTTCTCGTAGAAAGTTTTTTTTGCCTGTTAGTGAAAGTGTACCGCCAAGTACAAAGTATTGGCCGTGGTATGCTCCACTTTTTTCCATTTGTTCAACATCGGTATCTTTTTCGACAAGCATTAAAGTTGTGCGTTCACGACTAGAACTAGCGCACAAATCACACATAGGTTTCTTGGTATGCAACGGAGCAAATCGTAAACACTCGGTGCATTGTTTTATATTCTCTGCGACTTCAGAGATGGCTCGAACCAAAGCTGAGCGATATCCGGAATCTTGCCGCAATAGAAAAAAGACAAATCGGCGTGCTTGGCGGGGGCCAATTCCAGGGAAGCGTAAAAATAATTCTGTAAGTGTGTCGACGTCTGTCATATTTTAAAACTCATTCGATTCTACTCCAGCAGTTGCTTCCGCAAAGTCACCAAAGTCACTTTTGTCGATGGTATTAAATGCAACTTTTTCGTCATCAAAGTACAACTCAATACGTCCAACAGGTCCATTTCGGTGTTTTTCTATTAAAATGTCGGCAATATTTGGTCGTTCTGAGTTTTCGTTCATTTTGTCGTCGCGGTGAATAAACATAACGACATCAGCATCTTGCTCGATAGAACCTGAATCACGCAAGTCTGAGAGGCGCGGATGGTCGCGTCGCTGCTCTACGGCTCGTGAGAGTTGCGACAAAGCAAGCACTGGTACATCGAGCTCGCGGGCCATACCTTTGAGTGAGCGCGATATTTCTGTCACTTGTTGCACCATCGAATCGCTTTGGCGAGTCATTCCGGGGACAATTAACTGTAAATAATCAACAACGACTAGTGCAAGTCCTTTTTCCACTTTTAATCGCCGAGCGATTGAGCGCATTTGCAGTACGGTGCGCTCTGATTTATCGTCTATATAAATTGGAGCAGAAGAGAGTCTGTCCATACCTGTGCGAAGACGGTCATATTCGTCGTCAGACGATAATCGGCCGGTACGAAGTTTCCAAGAGTTTACGTTTGATTCTGATGCAAGGAGGCGGTCGGTAAGTTGTTGAGACGACATTTCAAGTGAGAAGAATCCAACGGCGTTGTCGTGTGTAATTGCGGTTTGGCGTGCGATATCTAGCGCGAGTGTCGTTTTACCCATAGACGGGCGAGCAGCCAAAATAATAAGGTCAGATTTTTGAAATCCTGCTAAAAGAGTATCGAGATCACGGAACCCTGTATGAATACCGCGAATTTGATCTTTGTTTTCTTGGAGTGCCTCTAAACGCTTCCATGCATCTTTAAGTTCGTCACCAATAGAAACAAACTTTTGGAGAGAAGAAGTGTTAGCGATTTGGAAAACTGTTGACTGTGCTTCGTCGAGGAGTTTGTCAATTTCGACGTCTTCCTTATAACCAAGCTCACCAATATGGGTTGCTGCCTCAATAAGTTCTCGATGGACATGTTTAGCTTTTACTACTTGTGCGTAGTGTGAAGCGTTGGTCGCAGCAGGCGCCGCATTCACCAATTCCGAAAGGTATCCGCGACCACCGACTCGTTCAAGTTTTTTTTGCGAATCTAACTTTCCTGAAAGCGTCACAAGGTCGATAGGCTCCCCCTTACTAAAAAGAGAGAGCATCGCATCAAAAATATCCCCGTGTTTGCTTGCATAAAATGACTCAGGAGTCACCATATCTGCAACGTCGTACATTGCATTAGGCTTGAGCATTATTGCTCCAAGTAGCGCGCGTTCTGCGTCAAGATTTTGTGGTGATATACGAGCTTCGGCCATAGAAAGATTTTACCATGGTAGCGACAGTCACTTTTGTCTGAATGTATATGAATATGTGGGGGAGTTGGGGATAATGGTGATATAAGGTACAATCAGCGCGTTCTTTAGAGAGAGGAAAAGAGAGAAGGGTAGTGAAAATGACCAAATCAATATCAATAGAGCGCTTTCGCACTGTGGGTGGGTGGATATTTCTGTCCATTATTGCAGGATATGTAGTGTGGCTATTTTTCAAAGAGCCATGTCTGCAAAATGCGCTTTCCTCACCGGAAAGTATTCTAAACTTTTCGCCAGTTACAACTAAATGGTTGGCAAGCAAGGCGACCTGTATATAGTGTAGGTGATGAAAAATTATTGAAAATAAAAAAGACCGCCCTTTCTCGCCATCTCCGCACCACGCAGAGTACTTCGATTTTAATCTCCCTTCGGTCGTTAAAATCTGGTCGCAGCATAACTGAGCGGAGTATTGGCGGGGCGGCACCGTGGCTTTTATGTTGGTTAAGGAGTCGTCCACCGACGACACGCTCTATAGTGTTACCCAGCAGCAAAGCTGTGCGGGTTTCCACGCCAATAAAAAGCGAGCTGCATAAGGCTCGCTTTATTTTTTAGCATGCAGCTCTGGGCCATTATCAGTATCTTCTATCGAATAACCCAGGGATTCTATTTTTTTGCGGAGTGTATCAGAACGATCGAAATCTTTTTCGGTGCGAACTTGTATGCGCTCCTCAAAAAGTTTTTGTACCGCATTTGGAACTTCTGAAATAGAAAGCTTTTGACCTTCGCCGCGAAGCAATAGCGTAAGGGATTCATTAGATTCACTTAGTCCGAGACCAAGTACAGAATCAAAGTCTAAAAGTGTTGCTCGTGTATCCTCAGGAGAAATAGCATCGTCTTTAACTAATTCCCAAAGAAGTGCTATTGCTTTTGGAGTATCCAAATCGTCGTTAATGAATGAATGAAACTTTTCTTGATATTCAGAATTAATTTCACCACTGGTGACGCTAAGCTCATCGACAAAAATTCTATGTAGTTTTTTTAAAGCAGTATGTGAACCTTCGAGTGCTTCCCAGGTAAAGTTTGCTGGAGTTCTGTAGTGGGCAGTTAATAACCAGTAGCGATAAGAAAGAGGAGAGAAGCCGCGATCTACTATTTGGTCAAGATTTATAAGATTACCGAGCGACTTTGAAATCTTTCGCCCTTCGACATTTATAAAAGCATTATGCATCCAAAAGTTTACGAACTTCTTTTTATTTACCGATTCGCTCTGCGCGATTTCGTTGTTGTGGTGAACTGGGATGTGGTCGATTCCTCCTGTGTGAATATCCAATTGGCGCCCGAGCAATGTGCGACTCATTGCAGAACATTCTATGTGCCATCCTGGGAATCCAGTGCCCCAAGGGGACTCCCATTCTTGCTGGCGTTTTTGTTCAGGGTCAGAGAGTTTCCAAAGTGCAAAGTCTGCGGGATTACGTTTCTCTTTATTTACCTCGACACGCGCACCTTCTTCAAGTTTTTGTTCGTTAACTCCGCCGAGTTTACCGTAGTCTTTGAACATAGATGTATCAAAGTATATGCCATCTTGTATTTCATACGCGTAGCCAATTTGCATGAGAGTCTCAATCATCGCAATTTGTTCGCCAATGTACTCGGTTGCACGAGGGAACTGGGTATTTTTTGTTCTTATATTTAGCTTAGCGATGTCGCTGAGAAATAAGTCAGTATATTTTTTTGCGATGTCTTGTGCAGATTCTCCACTAAGTTTGGCAGCTTTTTCTTGCTTATCTTCGCCCTCATCGGCGTCTGATGTTAGGTGGCCTACGTCAGTTATGTTTATAACTTGCTTTACTGTATATGAGTTGTACTCAAGTGTGCGTCTAATCAGATCAGCAAGAATGTAGGGGCGCATATTACCAATGTGCGTTCTATCGTACACTGTTGGCCCGCAGTTATACATCCGCACTTCGTCTTTGCGTAGCGACACGAATTCTTCTTTTTCTTTTGATAGAGTGTTATATAAATACAGAGGTTTTGCCTCCCGTGTTCTCGTATGCATAGGGCTTAGAATATCACGTTATCTCGTGTATATATATATCTTGCTACAACCAACGCTTACGTCGGAAGTAAAGAAACATTCCGAAAGTTGCTATAAACATTATGCCGATGATTACCCAAAAGTCATTGTCCCACCCAACAACTGGAAGAATTTTTGTATTCATACCAAAAATAGAAGAAATGAGCATAAGTGGGAATGTAACGAACGCCATGATGGTGAGTGTCTTCATTACTTCGTTTTGTTTGGTTGATAGTAGGGAGTTATTTGTTTCTCGTAGTTCAGCAAGAGTTTGCCAAATACGAGTGACGTGCTTTTTTGCGCGGTAATATCTACTCTCGATTGCTCGAACGCGAATGAGATATTCTTTTCCTGCAAAATCAGTAGTGAGTTCAGTTAGAGAACTGAGTACATCTTGGTGAGGGTCAAGTGCCTGTTTCAGATTTAAAATATCGCGCCCGACTTTTGATAGAGAGATGACCATTTCTTTTTCGTTACCTTCGAAAATTTCGTTTTCAATAGTGTCGAGTCGTGAACGAACTGTATCAATTTCTGCGTCGACACTCCGATACAAGCGTTTGGTGAGTAGAAGAAAAATGTCGAACGGATTTTCTGTGAAATGATCTTCGCCCGTTGCAGTATTAACTTCGAAAGCTTTTTGAAATTCAGTGAAAACAGACAAGGCCTCATAACGAACGGTAATAATAAAATTTTCTGAAACGATGAAATCTACTTCTTGCTCTGGTGCTACAGCAACACCCTTGGGATGCTTAAGTGTGGGGAAGTGAAGTACCAAGTATATGTACCCACCGTGACGTTCGGTGTGGGTGCGGTGTGTAGGAGAAAGTAGTTCATCTGCAACAACTTGATCGATTCCGAATTCATTTACTACTTCACGTATTTCAGCTGTCGTTGGAGACTCGAGGTCTATCCACACGAGGCTTTTATATGTATTACGACTAAGCATTACTACTAGGGTATAAGGTTTAGGAGTTTGAGCATAGGGGTGACATGTGCATAATTTTCTTGCCCATGCCATAATATGAGCATGTCACGTTTTACCACTCGTTCAATTCTCAGTACGCTTTTAATTATCATTGTTACTTTTACTGCGGGCATGGCGGTAGGAAGCAAAGGTGTTTTAGCTGAGCAGCTCAATCGTTTTGGATTATCTGCGCTCGTAGTTAGTGCAGTTTCTCAAGTACAACCAGAAGATGTAAATTTTAATCCTGTGTGGAAAGCATGGCGCGTGTTGGATAGCAGATTCGTGAATGCATATGCTACAACTACTGACGCGACTACCGATGAGGAAAAAATTGCACAAGACCAGGAACGAGTGTGGGGAATGATAGAAGGTATGGCGAGCTCTCTTGGGGATCCGTACACAGTGTTTCTTCCACCCTCAGAGTCTGAAATATTTAATGCTGATATAAACGGGAGCTTCGAAGGAGTGGGGATGGAAATTGCAATTCGCGACAAAATATTAACCATTGTGTCGCCCTTGAAAGGAACGCCAGCTTCGCTTGCAGGACTAGAGAGTGGAGATAGGATTACTGAAATAGACGGAAAAAGCACAAAAAATATGGGAGTTGGTGGTGCGGTAAAACTGATTCGTGGTGAAAAGGGTACCGACGTCATATTTACCATTGTGCGCGAAGGTGAGAGCGAAGTGCTTACTATTACAGTGACACGCGATACCATTCAAATACCTACAATTGAAACAGATCGCCGCACGGATGGAATATTTGTTATAGAACTGATGAATTTCTCGGCTACGTCATCAGATTTATTTAAGGCCGCACTCAAAGAATTTGCTGCAACAAAGTATACACGGCTAATAATTGATCTTCGTGGTAATCCTGGAGGTTTTCTGGAAGCAGCAGTAGACATGGCGAGTTGGTTTTTGCCAACTGGTAAAATAGTCGTGACCGAAGATTTTGGAGACAATGGTATAGGAAATATTCACCGTAGTCGCGGATATAATATCTTTAACGGAGACATTCAAGTTGTAATTTTAATAGATAGGGGGTCTGCCTCTGCTTCTGAAATTTTAGCTGGTGCACTGCGTGAGCAGGGAGTGGCGACTCTTATAGGAACTCGTAGTTTTGGAAAGGGGTCAGTTCAAGAGTTAATAAACATTACATCTGACACGTCGCTAAAAGTTACAGTAGCTCGTTGGTTACTTCCCGGGAATATATTTATTACGAAAGAGGGAATAGAGCCAGATATAGTAGTTGAAATTCCCGAAGGAGAAGATAGAGATCCAGGAAGAGATTATATTCTCGAGGAGGCTGTAAGGTTTCTTAAAACTGGGAGAAACTAAGTAGTATTACAGAATTAATTAAAACTATTGGAATTATATGAAAGTTATTCTTCTAAAAGACGTTGCAAAAGTAGGATTAAAAGATGAGATTAAAGATGTTTCAAGCGGGTACGCTCAGAATTTTCTTATACAGCGCGGACTAGCAGAGGCTGCAACCGCAGGAAAGATTGCTCTGGTGGAAAAAAATGCCGCAGGACGTGTAGCTCAACAAGAAGAGCGTAAGAGTGCACTAGAAGATGGTCTCGCTAAGCTTAAAGGCAAAGGTTTGATTATTAGAGCCACTGCGAACGAAAAAGAATATTTGTTTGAAGCTGTAAGTGCAGAAATTATTGCAGCTCATCTTGCTGATGTCGCTGGTGTGGAGGTTGCGGCAGACCAGATACAGATTGAAAGTCCGATAAAGGAATTAGGAGAGCATACGGTGAACGTCAAAGTTGGTGACGCGCTCGTTGCTGTTGTACTTAAAATTGAAAATAAATAGTTAGCCGGTTTGTTCGTCGCGAATTTTTTTGAATGCGAGAAGAAACTTTTCGTATGTTTCAAGAAACTCCAAGTATTGCACTGGATCTCCCTTTTTCATACTTTGCATTGTTCTATGAAAAATATCTCGCACGAATTCAATTTCGTCCGACGAAAGAGCTTCGCCTCTTTCAGCTTTAGTTCTAATTTCCTGTGGATTCATAGTTTTGTTTATGAGAAAAGATTTTCCTCCAAGTCTTGTATTGAAGTTTCTAGAGTCTCAGTCTTATCTTTAATATCCATCTCTGGAATTTTTTCTTGATTCATGCATACATTGTAAGCATTTCAGTAAGAAGTGTCTACTTGCATTTTTTTCTTCAATTTGCTAGAAAAAAACACCCAATTCCTTGGATGCTTTTTCAGTATAAATAAACTAAAGAACGTCTACAACTCTCTTTATAATTTTGTCTCCATTGAAACGAACTTTGCGTGCTGTCCGGAACTTTACAGTACCTTCTGAAAGTGCGAATAGCGTGTGGTCTTTACCGAGTCCGACGTTTTTTCCTGCTAGTATTTTGGTTCCGCGTTGGCGCACAATAATAGAGCCGGTCTTGGCACTTTGGCCGTCGGCTAGTTTAGTTCCAAGGTATTTTGGATTTGAATCTCGTAGGTTTTTTGCTGAACCTCCAGCTTTTCTGTGTGCCATGTTTTAGTTCGTAGTCATTAGGTGTTAGTCATTAGGAACGTTAAAATATAATCATAATGAATAACTGGTGGCAAAGTATACGCGATAGATTGGCACGAATCAAGGGATTTAATGCCAATTGGGTACAAGACGCACTCCTTGTTCTCATAGTGCTTTTTGTGGGTATTTCTGCATTTGGGCTAGGCCGTTTGTCTGCTCTTGAAGTAGACAAGCCGGCAATTCGTATAATTCAACAGAGAACTATCGATACCACTCCCATACAGTTGGGAGGAAAGATAGTGGCATCTCGAAAGGGTAGTAAGTACCATTTTCCTTGGTGTTCTGGCGCTAAAACTATGAATGAAGGAAACAAAATTTGGTTTGATTCAAAAGAAGAAGCTCAACTTGCTGGGTATACTCCGGCCAAAAACTGCAAAGGACTTAAATAGATAGTCATTCGATGACTATCTATTTGCTCAATTCAATTATGTTGCTGGTGGATGCTATGTCGGAACTTGAAATAACAAATTTTATTTCTTTTTCATATGCAGACTGCACACCAATAATATCCGAAAGTAAATTAGTATCTATCAATGACGGAAAGTTTTTGACTCCAAGATAATCTAGGTGACTACTCCATCTATACGATGAAAGATATACAAGAGCAGCTTTGGTATTTTTAACTTTTCCGTCTCTCCATTCAGGAAACTTTAGATCGAGAGGATTTAAATGTATATAGTAGGGAATATGAAAAAAGTGACTGTCCTGTTCAATATGGATTTTTTTATATCTACCTTGCCACAGTGCTCCCACTCGCTCGTATTTTTCGTTAAAATGACGCGAGTAGCCCATGTTCAATTTTTTCATAAACAATGTTATTCCGCCGTCTACAATCTCAGATACGAGCATATGGTAGTGGTTTGGCATCAAACAAAATGCATGAATTTTGACTAATAGTTTACGCGGTTTTCGTATCTTCGTGTTATGATCTCTACTTGATACATTAGTTGTTGGTGGGTTTGTGTCGTTAAACACAAACATATTACGGATGAAGCGAACGTAGTCACTTTCTTCCATAAAAACGTCACGTTTATCAACTCCTCGGTTTATAAGATGATACAACTCCATACATTATTATATATAGTATATACTATAATAGATAGTCATCGAATGACTATCTATTATAGGGTTTTTGGTCATGCCCGCACATATTTTTTAGTTTTCATCTTGGACTACATTCACTGCGGTTAACCTTTCTCTTAAGTAAAGGATAGTCTTTTTCAGTTTTTCAGAATCCTTTCAACTTTTTAAACCGTCGTATAGTTTTCGCACGGCACTTCTTTTGTCTAGATATTTTGTCACGTATGCTATAGCTGAATCACTTAATTCTCTTCCTGCTGGGTGAGTAATGTCTGGTACGTCTCCTTCTTTTCCATAGTTATAACTGACGGTATCATTTTCCATGTCAACTTTTATACAAGTCCTATACGAATTTTCAGGTTCTTCTGGTTTCGGTAGAAAAATAAGGAAAATATGACCACCTTCAGAGGGTTCTCTTATTTGTGTTCCTTCAGGAAAAATATTTGGATCACCTTCACTTTTTTCTGATTTGCCAAATTCAATCATAAAATAAGTATACCCCACGATACAATTTCAGCGACATGCCTTGCCATAATATTTACACACGAGCATGAATCTTACGGTAGTCAATCTGAAGCTTGAATTACACCCTCAACCGCAACAACCAACCTCTGAACTAAATACCTCTAG
>CAZPQI010000019.1:0-8436 GCA_964589005.1 uncultured Candidatus Saccharibacteria bacterium
CTAACTTGGTTTTTGTAAGCTCATGAATATATCTTTCTACAACCTCTTCTGTTTTTAAATGAGTGAAACCAAGATTAGAGAGAATTGTTCGAGCACGCTCAAGATCATCGTCAGCAACCATTATATCTATATCGTCATGATCACGCGTTAATTTTCCATATAACGCGTCGAGTCCATAACCGCCAAGTACCGAGTAATCAACACTCTCGGATTCGAAAGCGTCCACAAGAGCCTTAAGAAGTTCAAATCTTTCCTGCTGTTCGACTGGGGGTTGATATTCAACTACATATTCTTGTTGGATTCCTTGAATTGTTTTCCTATTTCCTTCATCGAGTGACATAAAAAAATATTACCACACAAAAACACTACAATAATTTGAAATTGTGTTCTGCTATCTTGTTGCGGGGGCCGGAATTGGCGTCAGCTCACCTCAGTATAATTCTTCGCTTCGCTCGAATTCTACTGGGTGGCTCCTACCCGGGCTCGCCCGCTCTCCTTTCAGTCGACCATGGCTCCGCCTTGCAATTCCGGACGCAAGGCAAGCAGTTGCCTTACCTCCCCGACGCACGTAAAAAAATAACCTCTAGCGAAAAGCTGGAGGTTATTTTTTTATCTTGTTGCGGGGGCCGGAATTGCACCGACGGCTCGGGGTTATGAGCCCCGCGAGATACTTCTTCTCCACCCCGCTGCGGGGCACTATACCATAGGAGTCTTACTGGTTCTAGTCAGAAATATAACCTAATTCCTTAAATACTTTTTCATAGAGCCCTATAATACGACGAGCTTCTCTTTGGTTGAGCTCAAAGTCACTACCTTCGTGGGCAACCCTATTTCGCATTTTATGTGCATCCCAAGCATCATCTATCGTATTAATATCTCCTTTGGCAACTTGCTTCATTTTTTCTCCCACACCGTCTCCAATGTATCCCCGCTTTGAAATAGCGTCATCCAACATAACATCTGCTTCAAGAATAGCTTGTCGCCAATCATTTGCGCTGCCTGAATTTACGTGTGTTATTACATCTCGCCATCGCGCACCTTCTGCACCTAACGCATCGATAGTCCCAAAAACTTTTTGAGAAATTTTAGACATGGGTTGAGTATCATAGTAATCTTTTTCTATCTTCCGAATCTGTTTTACGCGCACCATCGCATATACCACTCCAACAGCAAACAATAGTGACAGCCCAAGTGACAGCCCAAAAAACGTACTCCACGTGCTCGACAGTATTAGATTTTGTACCGCTATCGTTCCTTCAAGTGATGGACTCGATGTTTCGATGAAAACATTACTCGTATTGCCAAAATCATTGAAACTCGGTGCCGTTATATTATTTGTAGTACGCGGCATATTATTCTTTTATTATTCTCTCAAAATCTTTACCAATAGAAAATAGTGAACTATCCGAACCGTGCGCAGCAATAAATTGCATGCCTATTGGAAGTTTATTACCTTCTCGCTCAACAGTGCCCATCGGTACAGAAATAGCAGGGACCCCTGCCATATTTATGGGAACGGTAAATATATCAGCGGCGTACATTGCCAGTGGATTTGTTGATTTCTCTCCTATCTTAAACGCGGGTGTGGGTGTTGTAGGAGTCGCAATAATGTCGACATCTTTAAACGCTTTATGAAAGTCTTCTCTAATTTGTTCACGCACCGCTGTTGCTTTGCGATAATATGCATCTGCATATCCAGACGAAAGCACAAAGGAGCCGATTAAAATGCGTCGTCGTGATTCGGCTCCGAAACCTTTTCCACGAGTTTGCATGTAGTCGTCAAGTAAATCTTTTCCTTTTTCAGCAACTCCGTAGCGCACACCATCATAACGTGCAAGATTAGTCGACGCCTCTGCAGGCATCACAATGTAATATGCTGCAAGCGCATATTTCATATGTGGTAGCTCAACATCAATAATTTCGTATCCCTCGTTTTTTAATTTTTCTAGAGATTCGTTGAACGCGACAAGAACATCTTCATCTATTCCTTCTGTTAAAAAATTCCTTGGCACGCCAATCTTTTTTGGTGTGTCACGTGTAGAGAAAAAAGTATCTGGTAATGATGTCGCATCTTTAGCGTCAGTCCCTCGTATCGCAGTAAACACTATCTCTACATCTTCTACTGTTTTAGCAAATGGACTTATCTGATCTAGTGAAGAACCAAGTGCCATCGCACCTCTACGCGACACTGCACCATACGTAGGTTTAAAGCCCACTATTCCACACATTGATGCCGGTTGTCGCACCGAGCCGCCAGTATCAGTTCCCAATGCAACAATCGCCAAGTCTCCTGCAACAGCTGCAGCAGAACCACCTGATGACCCTCCAGGAATACGTGTAACATCATGTGGGTTTTTAGTAACTCCAAAGGCTGAATTTTCTGTTGAACTTCCCATGGCGAATTCGTCCATATTAGTACGCCCAATAAATACCGCTCCTACCTTTTTAAGTTGCTCAATAACGTGTGCATCGTAGGTTGCGACGTAGTTCTCTAATATTTTAGACGCACCACTTGCAATGTGCCCCTTAATTAAAATATTATCCTTAATAGCGATAGGAATACCCGTAAGCATCGAACCATCCCCTTTAGCTATAATCTCATCCGCTTTCTTTGCTTGTTCCTCGACGTCGTCAAATATTTCTAAATACGCATTCAATTCTCCATTTTTCTTTTTTGCACGCTCAACATACGCATTTACAAGCTCAACCGCAGTAATTTTTTTGGAATCTAATAATTCCCGTGCTTCTTTTATTGTTAGATTTTGTAATTCCATATTTATGATTCATCTTCTAAAAGGAGTAACCGGACTACTGTCATTTAATCTTGCTGAATTATTTTCCGTACTCGCAAGTATCCATTTTTTTCATCGGGCATAGCGTCGAGCATCTCTTTTGTATACATACCACTTTCATGTGGTTCACTATCTTCACGCATACTATTGTAATGTTCCCCCGTTTCTTTAGACACCTCGCCTCCTGCCTCAGTGATTTGTTCAACAAACGCAAGAATTTCTGGAATTTCCTGTTCCAGTTGTTTTATTTCTTCATCTGAAACCGAAATTCGACTCAGTTCTGCGAGTTTTTTAATATCAATATCTGTCATGTTTGCATCATACTAGCAAATTCCTCCTCATTTAACACTGCTACACCCAGTTTCTCAGCCGTATCCAACTTCGAACCGGCACTTTCGCCTGCGACAACATAATCGGTATTTGCAGAAACTGAACTGCTTACTTTGCCTCCCAATTCACGGACTGTATCTCCAGCTTCGGTACGTGAAAAATTTTCTAATGTTCCAGTAAGCACAAAAATCTTTCCAGAAAGTATTCCAGAGCTTTTTGATTTCTTACTTATGGGAGTAACATGTTCAAGTAATCTATCTAACATTTTAGTGTTATCTACATTCCCAAACCATTTCGTTATAGATTCTGCAACAATGTCCCCAATTCCCTCGATTTGTATAAGGTCTTCTACTTTAGCGATACGCAATTTCTCCAACGTAAAACTATTTGCTAAATCGCGTGCAGTTTCCTCACCAACTTGATCAATAGAGAGCCCTACTAAAAATTTCTCTAACACTGGCTTTTTTGAATCCTCTATAGAATCTAGTAAGTTCTGCACGCTCAATTCTGCAAATCTTTCGAGTTCTAGTACGTCACCTTTTTTAAGCGTATAAAAATCGTCGAACGTACTTACCAAATTTGCTTTGAGTAGAGCCTCAACAATTGATTCGCCAAGACCGTCAATGTTCATTGCTTTTTTAGACGCAAAATACGCTAGGGTGCGCGACCGTTGCTCAAATGAATCCTTGCTCACACATCGCCACGCTGCCATTCCTGGTACACGCTCAATAGATCCATCCCCACCACAGGCGGCGACTTTTTTTGGGAACGAGAATTTCTTTTCTTTTCCCTTTTGAGAATTACTGCGCATTTCTGTCAAAACCTGTACGATGTCGGGAATAATGTCTCCAGCTTTTTGCAAAATGACTGTATCGTCAACCCGAACATCAAGTCGTTTTATTTCGTCTTCATTGTGCAGTGTTGCTCTTGAAACAGTCGATCCGGCCACCAACACCGGGCGCAAATGTGCAACAGGAGTAAGTACACCCGTGCGACCAACTTGCAACACAATATCTTCAACAACAGTAGTTACCTGCTCTGCTGGAAATTTAAGTGCAATCGCAGAACGAGGGGCTTTCCCTGTGTATCCAAGTAACTCCTGAACTTCTATTTCGTTCACCTTTACCACTACACCATCTACCCAATAGTTTTCTTTGGCACTTTTCTTTTTCCATGTATCCCAATAGGAAATCACTCCCGATATATCACTATGATGCATAAAATTCGGATTTACTTTAAATCCTAATTTTTTTAGCTCTTCCAGTTCTTTAATTTGCGTATCAGGCTCTGTGCCACTCGTTTGTGCTATATCGTATATGAATACTTCTAGTTTACGTGATGCCGTTATCTTAGGATCTAGTTGTCTAATTGAACCCGCTGCGAGATTACGCGGGTTTGCATACTCGGCTTCTCCCTTTTTTCGTTGCTCCTTATTTATCCGTTCGAATTGTTTTTTGGGAAGATATACTTCTCCTTCAACAATACAGTCTATGTCTTTTGTTAGGCGCAATGGCACTGATTCGATGGTTTTTATATGTGCAGTTACGTTTTCTCCAACTTTTCCATCACCTCTGGTTGCCGCAGTAATTAAGATTCCTTTTTTATATTCAATTACAATCTTCAAGCCGTCAATTTTTAATTCTGTACTGTATGTAATTGTGGTTTTTGCTTGAGAAGTTTTTTTTAGAAAGCGCTTTACTCTCTCATCAAATTCATGCATATCATCTTCACCAAACGCATCATTAAAAGACCACTGCGGAATTTTGTGTGGTACTTTTTCAAATTTATCTAATACCTTTCCCTCAACACGTTGTGTGGGCGAATCGGGAGTAGTAAGCAAGGGATATTTTAACTCTAAATCAAATAGTTCTTTTTTTAGCGAATCGAGAGCCTCTTCAGAAATTTCTTGAATATCTTCAACATGATACAAATACCGATGATGTTGAATCGTTTTTCGTAGTTTTTTTGCCCTTGCAATAGCTTCCTTTGGTGGTGTTTTCGCCATGCGAATATTGTACCTTTTCTAGCTATTAGCTGATAGGTTTTAACTTGTAGCTTTACAAAATAAGTATATTCCGTTACGAGGGCACTGTAACTTGAGGTTGTTTCATTTTTGGACGTAGTACGAGGCGCGCAAGAAAATGTAAATGAGCCGTATTTAAGATACGGTGATTGCGCATTTTCGAAGCTCAACGAAGTAATGCACCAAAAATGAAACAACCTAAAAGGTGGCGCGTACGGCGCGTTCAAGCCGTCGTCGATTATTCGGATCGTCGCAAGCGGTACTATACCCAAGCGCTTCTACTTTCGTACGAGGATTTTCATTTTGTTTCTCAACTGTAACCTTTACACACAAACCGTCTGGCTCAAACCAAAACGTAGATATTGCTGTACCTCCTAACCCAGAAGCACCGTCTGATGAACCTTCGTCCCCTGACGTAGGAAAATCTTGTAATACCTGCCCTGCACAAGTAGCAGAAGTTGAAGATGCGTAAACCTGAGAAGTGTTAAAGGCATCATATTTAAAATCCCAATACAGCGCACATTCTGCTCCAGTATCCGCTGCATAGAATGCGAATTGCGAATCGCGTCCTAAAGAGGAAAGGACGATTTCTTTTTGTGCGATAGTAAACATGGCAATCCCAAGCGCCGCTAACAGAGAAGCAACGAGCGAGGCGAGCATAAGAACAAAACCAGCTTGACTAGCCCGCCTAGCGTACAGCGTTGAGCGTTGAGCGTTGAGCCGACGTCCTTTTCTTTGTTCTTTTTCTGTACGCTTTACGCTGTACGCTGTACGCTGGTTTATCATATTATTTTATTCTTGATCAGGTATCCAATTGTAAATGCGCTCTTGTAATGTAAAGCTTCTAACTTTAAAAGATCCTGTTTGCCACTGTACGGTCACCGCTATTACTGCCTCATCACTAAAACCTGGAGTCGGTGTGATTTTAACGCTTCTGCCAAAACGAGACGTACTTCCAGATACACCATAAGTATAAAATACACCATCGTGCAGTAGTTTATTACCAAGACACACTGCCTGCGTGCCGCATGCAGTCAATGTATCTTTTGGGATATCTGCTCTTAAATTAGTATCTATCGGAATACCGGCAAGCCAATTGGTTCCCTGTGCGTCGAGAAATTCCAACATATTTCCGTCGCGTTTGTTGCGCACCATTTCCACAGCCTCTTGAGCAAGATAAAAAGCAGTAGTTTGGTCCTTGGCATACACTGCGGCGAAGAGACTCTGAGACGCGAGTGTTAAAGGGCCAGAAACAGCGACAACTAAAATAGTTATCGCCACCATTGTTTCGATGAGCGTAAAGCCGCGCGCGGCTTTAGGCTTAGCGTGCAGCGTGCAGCGTGCAGCGTTTAGGTTGACTTCTTTTTTTTCTGTACGCTGTACGCTGTACGCTGTGTTCTGGTTTATCATATTATAAATCTAGAAGTCGCTGTGATGCAACTGCCTGAATATTAAATGTCGTTTGAATTTTTTTTGCAGTCCCAATAACACTAAACGCACTCCCCTCTGCCCCTGCGGTGCCTTGAATCGAGAAAAGTACTTTTGGTTGTACGGTATCGCCATCAGCGTTTAAAGTTTCTGCAGCCCCAGTAACAAACACTCTAAATGAATCTATTTTCACTTCAGGTGCAGTGAGTGCAAGTTTATTATTCTGGCGTGCATCAGTAGATCTATAGAGTCGATTATTTTCTACCCAATACACCCATTGATCACTCGAGTCTGTAGCGGAGTTATCAAATGCTTCAAAAGCTAATAATTCACCACCTCCATCAGGGCAATTCTTCCGTACACTTAATGTATCTTGGCTTACTAGCGGCGTAACATCACCGCATCGATAATTACTCCCCATTCTTATACTGCGCACCATTCCATCAAGTGCAACATTAAGGTTATTCATAACCGACTGTAACCCTTGCGCTTTTCTGTTAGCATCTACTAAAGCTAAAAGAGAGCCTACGCTGATAGTCATCACCACTGCAAACAACGACACGGCGACTAACATCTCAACAAGCGTAAATCCACGCTGGCAAACCAGCGTGGATTTACGCTTAGGGTGTAGGGTGTAGGGTGTAGGGTGTAGTTTTAACTTTTTCATATTATTCAGCATATCGTTGTACAGAAATTTGTCCCGTAGTTTCAACGAGAACACTTAACTTTTTACCTTGGGGCGACTCAAAAACTACCGTAGCTCTGTCGTATACTGTAAATCCTGACCCATTAATAGATGCGCGTATAATTGCGTCCGGTTCGGGCCTTTGAAAAAGGATATCTAGCTCTGTTACATTGCAACTTTCCGTAGTTGGCCCTGTTGGTACGCATATCCTATCCATAGTGTATCCTCTTCCAATAGAATATGTTTCTACCCACTCTGGATTCTCTCCCCCAGGTGTAAAAAAATTACTACTATCTATATCGGTGTATAAGAAAAAGAAATTGTCACCATCAGTAAGATTAAAATACGCCCCGTACCCAGAAGCAAATTCAGCGCCCAAAAAACTACGTGCAGAAATTCCATATACTTGAGCTTCGCGAATCGATAGCGCAACATCATATGCTAAATTTCGTAAAAGCATTTGGCCTCCAAATTTTGCTTGGTTTGTTAAAATTATCCCCGAAATCATTACAAGAATACCTACTACTACCAAAAGTTCTATAAGGGTAAATCCAGCTTGAGAGCGTCGCTTTCCATGCTTTTTGAATTTAATAATCATATATAAAGGAGCCTACAATCTGTAGAACATCAACATCGAAGAGGAAGACGAGAATGAACCCCAGGATTAAAAATGGAGCAAAGGGCACCTCGCTACTCATTGTAAAGCGACTTGCTGCATAGCTCAATGACGAATCTTTCATAACTTTTTTCATAAGACGTGGACCATATAATAGTACAAGACCTATAACTGCCCCGAGTATAAATCCGAGCATAATAGCGGTAAGTCCTTCATATATACCAAGAACAAGACCAAATCCTAAGCTTAATTTTACATCTCCAAATCCCATCCATGCTCCCTTAGAGACAAGCCAGAGAAGAAACAACGGAGTCGCAACGAGTGCCCCACTCACTACTGCCACAATAAGTGTTCCTGCCATATCTAAAAATCCAGTAGTACCCAGAATAGGAATGTTAGTTAGGAATGCCAATACAATAAACGCATACACTACTTTATTTGGAATTATAGTATGTTTTAAATCATACACAGCAATTACAATAAGCATCGCCATCAACACCATCGCAAACACAGCTGGCAACAGCATATATCCTTGTGCCCATACTAATACAAACATAGCTGC
>CAZPQI010000019.1:8536-17879 GCA_964589005.1 uncultured Candidatus Saccharibacteria bacterium
AGGGTACCCATTGTTTGAGTCGTAGTACATTTCAAGAGCTAACTGAAGCTGCTTAATATCACCGATACGACGTGCGTCTCGCGACTTTTGTCGAGCGCTGTTAAGTGATGCAAGAACTACTGACGAGAGAATACCAATGATGGCAATCACTACCAAAAGCTCTATAAGAGTAAAACCTCGGCTTCTATTGATAATAAAGTTCATAATTTTCTTCTTAAATTAGTTATTATTTATAAAATGACCTTGTGCACAACCAGCATGCTAGATGCCTAATGCGGCCACAAGGACACGAACGACCAAATTCTTAGCCTTGTATATATCTATTATAGCTATATTAATACATGCTTTGTCGTATCGTGTGGATAACGGGTACCTAGGGTTTAGGTTTTAGAGTTTAGGATTAAAGGTAACGTAGTAACTACTGGTCTGTAAGTTTCATTCCACAAAGCTAGGCGCACGATACAATCTTTTCTGAGAAATACAGTACAAGGCGCATGAGCGAAACAAACGAGGCGTATCGTGCATACGCCGAGAGTAGTTGAGCGCTATGTAACGCAGTAATGTGTTCTCAGAAAAGATTGCTGCTATAATCCCGCGGAGATGTTGTAGATAGGTACCAATACAGCTGAAAGCAACAATCCAACACCGAGTCCCATCAAAACAATCATGAGAGGTTCAATCAAAGACACTAACGTGTCAACAGAGTTTGAGACTTCACGACGATAAAATTTAGCCATTGTTTTAAGAATGTTACTTAAATCTCCAGTTTCTTCTCCCACTTTTATCATCGCTACAACAATCCCTGGAAATTCTTTATATTCACCAAACACTTCCGAAGCTGGTCGTCCACTTTGTATTTCTGTCGCAACTTTCGTAAGAATCTCTCTATATGCTGGGTCGCCCACCACATCAGCGCTTATTTCAATACCACGTACTAACTGTATACCACTTGAAAGTGTCGTGCTTAAACTATCTGCTATACGCGACATATACAATTTGCGATACAAGTCACCAACATACGGTATATCTAATCGCGCACGTGCCATACGTTTTTTCCCTGAATCAGTTTGTACGTAGCGATACATAAGCACCCCTCCAATAACAAGACCTATACCCAGTAACCAAATGTATTGTGAAAAAAACATGCCGAGTGCAATAACAACTTTTGTATAGATTGGAAGTTCCTGTCCTGTTTCGAGTAAGATATCTGAAAGACGCGGAATAACCGTAGTAAGCATAAGTACCATAACGCCTATGAACGTCATTATCACAAACGCAGGATAAATAAGTGCATTGCGAGCTTTCGAGGTAACTTCGTATGTCCTATCAAGGTAATCTGCTAGAAACGCAAACGATTCGTCAAGGCGGCCAGTTTCCTCACCAGCACGCACCATTGATACATAAAAAGGACTAAACACTTTTTCATGTTTTGCGAGTGCATCAGCAATTGTTGCGCCACTTTGTATGTCATTAGCAATCTCACTTAAATGGTCTTGCAATACTGGGCTCTGGGCTTCCGCAGCCAGCAGCCTAAATGCACGCAGTGCAGAAACTTGCGCCTCAAACAACGTTGTTATCTGGCGCGAAAGTATAACAATATCTTTTATCTTAACGCGCTCAAAGAAACTTATGCGATGTTGTAATAGCGCCTTTGATTTTGCAGGTGTAATAGACGACAAAATCATTCCACGCCTTTGCAGCGCAGTTACGGCAACATCTTGTGTTATTGCGTCAATACTTCCCTTGCGTTCTTTTCCCTCAGTGTCAACTGCTGTGTAATAAAAAAGTGCCATAAAATTAGGGTGTAGGGTGTAGGGTGTAGGGTGTAGGTTTTAGAGTTACACGAAAACACTCTACATTTTCGTATGTGGTGTCGTTTACGCATATTAGATGTTTTTTTCTTCTAGTCATGTCTTTTTAAATTCTTTACTAATCCCTAGTCTCTAAAACCTAATCCCTAGTTTAAAGAAGCCTATCGAGCACCTTAGGATTTAATGAAAATTGATACGCACTGTCGGCAGAAATTTCACCTCGTGCAACTAATTCAGCTAATGAGCGATTCATATCTATCATTCCTTCCTGTGCACCTGTTTCAATTACTGTGTTGAGTTCGTGTGTGCGTTTTTCTCGAATAAGATTTGAGACCGCTTTGTTGGCTACGAGCAATTCATACGCTGGCACGAGGCCACCACCAATTCTTGGTATAAGACGTTGAGAAAAAATTCCCGCCAACGATGACGCAAGCTGTAAACGAATTTGATCTTGCTGATCACCTGGGAATGTATCAATGATTCGGTTAACCGTTTGTGCTGCATTGTTTGTATGCAGTGTTGAAAATACCAAATGCCCAGTTTCCGCAGCGGTAACTGCAGCTGCCATAGTTTCAGCTCCGCGCATCTCGCCAATAAGTAATACATCGATATCTTGTCTAAAAGCCCCGCGAAGTGCTGTGCTAAAGTTTTCTGTATCAATTCTTACTTCGCGCTGATCAATAAGTGAGCGCTTAGGTTCAAAAACATATTCAACAGGGTCCTCGATAGTAACGATATGTTCTGCACGTTCTTGGTTAATAAGTTCAATAAGAGCTGCGAGTGTTGTCGTCTTTCCTTGCCCTACTGGCCCTACGACAAGGAAGAATCCTTGTGTACGTCGCGCAAAACTCTCCAAAATTGGCGGTAATCCAAGTTCACTAATAGAGCGTATAGTATTTGTAATATAGCGCATCGCGATACCTGTCGAGCCACGTTGAAAAAATGCGTTGCATCTAAAACGTGTACCATCTTCGAGTTGGTATGAAAAATCAAGTTCTTTTGTGGTGACGAACTTCTCTTTTTCTTCAGGAGAAACCATAGCTGCCAACAAGCCAAGTGTGTCTTCTCCAGATAAAATTGGTTCTTTAGTTAGAGACACTAAAGAACTCGCGACACGAATTGTCGGATGCGATCCAGCCGACAAGTGTAGATCCGATCCACCTTCGTGAATGAGAACATTAATAAATTTTTTCAATGAGCGTTCAGTTTCCATAGATACGTTATATAGTCATTGTACCGCAGCACGTGTTGCATTCCACTCGGCATGTGTGCAAAACAAAAGGCTACACAATTATTCTTTCTTTGAAATAATCCCCTCCACAATACCGAGAACTTCCGAAGGAATAGCATTCGCTTTCACAATATGCCCCGTCGCTCCAAGAGAACGAGCCCGTTCCAGGTCTTCTTTTTCTCCTTGGTTAGAGAGCACTATCAACTTAGCTCCTGGTGCAAGCTTTTTTTCTTTTATTTGCTTTAAAAACTCAAAGCCGTCCATTTTTGGCATCACCAAATCGAACACTACCGCATCGGGTGTGTAGTCTTTTACCTGTAGTTTTTCTATTGCTGTTTGCGCGCCAGGAGCAGAATCGATACTATGCCCCGCCTGAGAAAATTTTAAACAATACATATCACGTAGAAATTCGTCGTCGTCCACTAAAAGAATCTCGTATTTTTTATTCTTATTTTTATTCTCGTTTTCCATGTCCATATAATTATTATACTGCACCTTCTGGCATTGTGTTACCGTCCGATATATCAACTGCGTCTAAAACAACGTTGGTTTCATTTTGTGTTGTTCCATCTACTATTTTTTCTGCAAGCAATGCTCCACTAAGTTTATTCGCCTCAGAAAATGGAATGCTCCCTTCAAATGATTTCAAAATAGCGTCTTCTTTCATGGTAAGCATTCCATGTTTACGGGCGATTGCTCGAACTTTATCTTCACTTGCATCGGTAAGTATTTGTCGTTCTAACTCTGAGGTCATCGGCAATAATTCAAAAACTGCTAGGCGCCCACGTAGTCCACTGGGACACTCAGCAGTTGCTTTCGCCTCATATAACTTCTTAGGTATTGTAGGTTTATATTTATCAGGAAGATCTGCAAACTGATCTTCCAGCATCGCACGTGTACTATCGTCAATGGGTAAACTATCCTGCGCACCAGGACACACTTTCCGCACCAAACGTTGAGCCACAGCTAACACCAGTGTTGGCGCAATCAAATATGGATCAACCCCCATGTCTACCAGTCGAGGAATTACTCCAATGGCTGAGTTAGTGTGGATAGTTGAAAGTACTAAGTGTCCTGTAAGCGCGGCTTGCACGGCGAGCTTCGCTGTTTCAGCATCACGGATCTCCCCCACCATAATCACATCAGGGTCTTGCCTCAGTGTTGTGCGAAGACCGTTTGCAAATGTATAACCAATTTCCGGTCGTACTTGCGATTGACTCACTCCCTCAATAAAATATTCTACTGGGTCTTCAAGAGAGAGAACATTTTTTGTTTCCCTATCCAGTTCAGCAAGCATTGAGTACAATGTCGTCGATTTACCTGACCCTGTTGGTCCAGACACTAAAATGAGCCCATGAGGTTTTGAAATTGCATTGCGGACTTTTTTTAGATTATCTTCAGAAAATCCTATCTTATCGAGCGATATAAACCCACGTTCACGATCAAGAATACGCATAACAATCTTTTCTCCATTTGATGTAGGAAATGTAGAAACACGAAAGTCGATTTTATGCCCCCCTATGGTTGCAGAAAAGCGCCCATCTTGAGGTTTACGACGCTCATCGAGACGCATCGCGGACAGCACTTTGATTCGAGCAACAATTGCTTGGTGCACATTACCTGGAAGCGTAAGCGATGTGTGCAGTATTCCATCAACACGAAACCGTACTTTAACGAGTGCGTCGGTTCTTTCTATATGCACGTCAGATGCTCGCCCGTCTACCGCATAACGCAATACCGTTGCTACAATTTTAATAACTGGGGCGTCTTCTTTAATATACGAATCACCCACTACTTCTTGTTCATCAATTGCATCCTGAATATTTTTCTCATCAACAGTAAGTTCAGTTTCCAATTCACTTAGAGCGCGGCCAACCTCACCCCCCAAAGAGTTATACATAGTAAGCACTGCTGCTAAATCTTCATCAGAAATTTGGAATACTTTAAAGGGTAATCCTTTTTTCCGAGTCAAAAAATTTAATGCATCAATAGCTTCAATATTACTCGGGTCAGTCATACCAACCTCCAGCACACCATCAACAACCCCTAATGGCACCATAGAATAATGCGACGCAGATTCTTCTGGTATGTGATTCAAAATTGCAAATGGCACCTGTGTATCTGTAAGCATGCGTGCTGGAGCACCAGAGTTCGCTGCCTTCGCCGCGAGTATACTTTCTTTGGAAACACCCACTTCGCGCAAGACGTCACCAAGGGGCGTGTTGTTAGCTGTGGCAGTCTTTTGAACTGTCGAAGCATCTTCTTTAGACAAGACTCCGCTATCAACAAGTCCTTTCAGGAGAGAGTCCACCATACGCCTTATTCAGCAAAGACAGCGTTATTCGCTTGTTCATCTGCGGATATTTCAAAAATAGTATCCGTTGACACAAATGGATTTGTTCGACCCACGGGCTCAGGTATAATTTCGCGCCCAAAGTCACGCAATGAAGCAAACGCTGGATTCTCAAAAATTGAACTATCGAGCCTGATGGAACGCATGTCCAAAAGAAGACGAAGTATTTCTTGTTCGTTCACCGAGGCGCTACTACGCGACTCGTTACTTAATAAACTTGTTGTAGAAGTTTTTTCAGACAAACCAAACCATGCAAACGCCATAATGATGATGACTAAAACAATTAGAATGATTTTATTTTGTTTAATGATATCTAACATACGTATATATTATGGAAGCCAATATGTTCGTAACGAAATCCCAAATGTGTACAGTGGCTCGCTAGTGTCTCCCGTTACCACACTACCTGAGCGCGAATTTACACTAAGTGTTACTAGGTCAACAATACGTAGACTCGACTCTAAATCACGTAACAGTAGTACGAATTGATCATACGTAGAAACTACCTCGAATCGCAACGTTAAATCTTGGTATGGCCGCCCTGTTGAGGCACCTCCGTTGAGCACTGTTCCTGAACCGTCACCTTTTGCATTTTGTTCTTCTATGGCAACATTCTGGATACGAATCCCATACCGTGATGCAATACCGTCCATATCAAGCACCAGACGTACATTATCTACATTGTCTGGTAGCATTTTTTGCAAACGATCTAAGTTAACACCTGTAAATAAGTTGTAGCGCGATAGCAATGAATTTTTTAATTCTTGGATTTCTCGAGTTTTGGCGAGTGCTTCATCAAATCGAGCAACTTGCACGCGGTCTTTTTGAATCGCGTCGTACGTTGGGCGCACATACAAAACAAACAACATAATCGAAGCGCCGATAAAAAGAATTGAAAGAATTGATTTTGTCATACTATTACTGTGTTATTTCGCCACCAAAATTACCAAAGTCGTCTTGTGGCAATACGCCATCACTACTACCTGAAAATGTATCAATAGCATCTACACCTGCATTCGGATCAACGTCGGGAGCGAATATAGAAGTATCATTTAACGCCGAGTCTACCCCTGTTGAGTATTCGGAAAAAATAGTCGTATATCGTAGCGCAGCTGGATTAATATCAGCAGATACCTCAAACTCTACACCATCGCTTACTAAATCAAGTGCTGAAAATATTGGGTTTGAAATTGCATTGCTTTCACCAAATACACTCGCTTGCAACGCAACTCCGTTTACACTACGAGCCTTACCGCGTAATTTCATTTGTGCAATGCCCTCGTCGCTCACTGAATAATTTAGTGAATCATATGATACCGACTGTAGTGTAAGTTCTTCTAAAAGATTAAACAGTTCCGAGGGAGCGAGATGTTTTGCTAAAACGTCGTTTGCTGCTTGTAGGCGCGCGTCCAACTTTACCAGTTCTTGTATAAGCGAAGGGTCAAAAGCTTGGCGAGCACGCTCAAGTTGTTCGCTTTTTTTCTGCACATTCGCTACAAGAAATTTGTCATACAAGAATACCCCAGCGGCAAGAGCAAGAGCGGCGGCAAGAGCAACAATGGCTATTAGAATAAAAATATCGCCCGCGCTCCCAGCTCCAGACGCTTTAGGCATTTTATTTCCCTGACCTGAAGTAGGCATTTTGTCTGGTATAAACGACGCTTTGATGTTTGATTCCATAATGTGCTGAATGTCTAAATGTTGTTTTACTCTTGCATTTTTCGTAGAGCCATTCCTACAGCTACTGAAAATTCTGGCCCCACTTCCTCAAGTACCTCTTCCAGAAAAGCTGGTGTTTGTATCTTGTCGAATGGATCGCTCAACTCTATATCTACACTCACCAACTCGCTTGCGTATTCGGAAAGTCCAAACATACTTGACCCACCTCCAGCTAACACTAAGCGACTCACATTGCGTCCGTACTTTTTCTCGTAACTTAATAGTACGCGATTAACATCCGAAAAAATACGCCCAAGTGTTGATAACAAAGCTTCTCTTACCTGTGTATCTTGTTCTGCTTCAGCACCTTCGCGCACAATAAGACCCTGCTCTTTCTTTACTCTCTCTGCCCTATCAAAGTTCCATCCAAGCGCTCGAGAAATAGCGAGCGTGAGGTCTTGCGCCCCAATGTTTATAAGGTGAGAAAAGCGGATAATTCCTCGCTCCACTATATATACTTTTGTAGTTGCCGAGCCTATGTCAACCATCATCACTGGAGCTATTCCATGGGAAAGAGACGAGCGGACTGCACCAAAAATTTCGAGTTCATAAAATCCAACATCGAGACCAGCCTTTTGTGTAATCGCTTGAAAATTATTAAGAACTTCGTTATGAATAGCAACAAGGAGTACTTCTGTTTTTGGAGTTTCTGTTTTCTTTGTATCTGCAGTTGCTGCTGCACGCGATCGAGACCACTCTTCTTGTCCAGGATCTTTTGGAATAATGAACCAGTCGAGCATAACCTCATTAATGTTAGCTGGAATATATTTTCGCGCCTCAAGAGGAATCATGTGGGCGAGTTGCGCGGGGTCCATTGCTGGCATTTCTAAAACCGTTGTAAGGCTTGCCGAAAAAGGTATAGACACTCCCGCCGCTTTTGACGTAACATTTGATTCGGTTATTAAATCAGTTAGAGCACTCCCCAACTCTTCGGGTTGTAGATGTGTTGCGCGTCCTATTTCGGTACCTGAATATGGCCCGAGTGCAATTTCCCCGTATGTTTCTAACACAGCACGTCCTTTTTCGCGCCGCAATTGCACTACTTTTATCGATGACGATCCTATATCCACTCCCAAAACACTGCCTGACCTTCCTCCGCCGGCACCTCCAATTATAGAACCTACTGAATTGCGAATTGTGTCCAATATACCCATAGTAATAGCAACATTGTAGCATGCTCCCCTAGTGTCAAACGTTACAAGTGGTTACAATGTAATTGATGCTCAAACAATTGTTGTCACTTTTGTTTCCACCTAGTCCTGAAGAAGAATTTCTCAGCACACGTACGTATCTTAAACCACTACCCCATACACTAACCTCTCCTAAAGGCGTGCGGGTACTCACACTATCTCGCTATGATGAACCAGACGCGCACGCCGCCATTATACTTTTAAAAAAATTTGGGAATCCTCATGCAGCAAAGTTATTGGCACAATTATTATACGATTCTCTTTTAGAAGAACTCTCAGATGCTCACATTTGGAATTCGAGTGATAGTAGCATCGTACTTATTCCGTCCACTACAAAAAGAAATCGTGAGCGTGGTTTTAATCCATGCTCACTAGTGTGCAAACTGCTACCGAAAGAGTTACGAATTCGTATCGCCGACGGAGTATTGCAACAAGTAAAGAGTATACCGATGCAAAAAACGCTCACACGAGCCGAGCGTTTCAAAAATGTTATCGGTGTTTTTGAGGTAACTGACCCTAATATTGTGCGTGGTAAACATATTATTCTTTTAGACGACGTTTACACTACGGGAGCTACCCTCGACGAGGCTGCAGCAACACTCACACAAGCCGGAGCACACGTAACTGCAGTAGCACTCGTACGAGCGTAAACGTGTTTAAAAAACCTAATGATTATGCTATCGTACGTCGCACTGGAGGAGTGATGGAGAATTGGTATTCCACCACCTTGCTAAGGTGTTGCCTTCACAGGCGTGCAGGTTCGAGTCCTGTCTCCTCCGCAGATTGAAACTTCGCGAGAAGGTAAAGAAATAAACGACCGCGCCGAAGGCGCGGGAGAAGAAGAAAAGGGCAAAAGGTGTTGTCGCGTAGCGACAAATTGGAAAGGTGAAGAAAAGGAAAAGCGTGCGGTTTTGTTACGAACCGCATGGTTCGTTCCGACTTTTTTGACGAAGGAGGCAATTTCGGAGAAATTGTCGGATGAGGACAAAAAATCGGCTTGTTTCGTATCTAAAATCCATTCCCGCAAGGGTTCGACCCA
>CAZPQI010000020.1:0-5049 GCA_964589005.1 uncultured Candidatus Saccharibacteria bacterium
TATAAAAATACAATGTTTAGAGCGTTCAAATTGAAATAAAGACAGTTAACTGTCTGTTTTTGTGAAGTAGTTGTTACAGTATTTTCTATAAGATGGCTTAAAATGCAACACGATTTATGCTATAATGATGACACGGTCCGCATCTTTAGTGCGGACTTCCTATAGTTATAATATGATAATCACGCACCATAAAGGAGAATGTATGAAAGTAAGTTTTAGTGATACGACACTTGCTTTTAATCCCATTTCAAAAAAATCAAAGTTACCTCCGTCGCGTTTTGGGGCAGATATAGCATTCGTTTCTTTGAACACGGCAGATTTTAATGGTGTTGATGAAGTCACGCGTTCAGGAAAAGAATTATTTATCGTACGAGGTCCAGGTGAGTATGAAATTCAAGGCGTGTTTGTTAAAGGGTTTCCGTCAACATCAGATTATAGTACTGATGCAAGCATAAATACTACGTACGTGGTTCGGTTAGAAGGAATGAACCTTGTCTTTTTAGGAGCACTTACAGAAAGTAAACCCGATATGGCTATTATGGAAGATATGGATAGTGTCGATGTACTGTTTGTTCCCATTGGAGGCGAGGGAGTTTTAGACGCTTCGCAAGCACACGACTTAGCTGTTGCCCTTGAAGCGAAAGTTATTATTCCGATGCATTATGACGGTTTGGGAAGTGCAGGATCACTAAAAACATTTTTGAAAGAAGCAGGAGCCGAGAGCGTGAAGCCCGTAGAAAAGTTGACGCTGAAGAAAAGAGATATTGAAGGTAAATCTGGCGAAGTAGTTGTTTTGAAGTCATAATATGAGAGAACTTCCAAAATTTGCATATTTCTTTGTTGTGCTTCAGCAAATGATTCGCGCAGTATGTATGATACAGATTGACTCATTTGCCTCGTACGCCTCGAACTATGCTAAATTTAGAAAGTTCTAAGTAAGCTACGGATTGTGTACAATAATATAGCGAAATAAGAATATGAAATTTATAAATGAAATGCGTGAACGACCTGAAGAAGAGAGATTCGCATTTGCTGTGTTGGCTGCAGGAGCGGTTGCGGTTATTCTCTTTTTTGCATGGGGGGCATCTTTCTTTAGCGGAGGTGGAAGCAACAACGCAGAGGTTATTAACGACACTTCAGCACAAACAGCTTCCGCCGTTGAAGGTCTGCGAGATTTAGGAAACGAATTCAGCAATGTTACCGGAGAATTTTCGGCACAATACGAACAATTGAAACGAGCATTAGACGATGCAGGGCTTGGAAACACTCCTGCGGGAGTAAATACTGTGGACTTGTCAGTGGATAAAAATGGTGACGTGCAAGTGAAAAATATAATAGTAGAAAAAAACACTGAACAATAAATATGGCTGCAAAGAAAAAAACAACAAATAATTCTGAGAATCCAGAAGAATCAAATACAGCTTCATTGCGGGGAATTGTAGCTCAGGATATTTCTGCAGAAATGCGCGAGGCGTACATAGATTACGCTATGACGGTTATTACCTCGCGTGCGCTTCCAGATGTGCGAGACGGCCTCAAGCCTGTGCATCGACGTATCTTATACGCAATGAGTAAATTAAATCTTACACCAAGCGGAAAGACACGAAAATCAGCAACAGTAGTCGGTGAGGTTATTGGTAAGTATCACCCCCATGGTGATACGGCGGTCTATGATTCGATGGTAAACCTTACGCAAGACTTTACGATGCGCTATCCTCTAATTATCGGGCAAGGAAACTTTGGCTGCTTCACAAAAAACACAGAAGTACGTCTTGCTGATGGTCGCAACCTTTCTTTCGGGGATTTGGTTAAAGAACATAAAGCAGGTAAGAAGAACTATACCTTCACCACCAATGACGACGGAAAAATATCTATTGCCGAAATATTAAACCCAAGAATGACGAAGCGTGATGCACAGCTTGTGCAAGTAACACTCGACACTGGAGAAAAAATCGTTTGTACTCCGGATCATAGATTTTTACTAAAGAATCAAGAATACGTTGAGGCGGAGAATCTTGTTGCAGGAGAGTCACTTATGCCGTTGTATACACGACTCTCAAAAAAAGAGGATAGCGACATCAAAGATATGGTTGGTTACGAAATGATTTTTAATCCACTGCATAACGAGTGGGTGTATACTCATCGTCTTTCAGATGAGTTTAATTTGAAAAGGAATACATACAAACGCTCAGCAGGACGCGTGCGACATCATAGTGATTTTAATAAACTCAACAACAGCCCCGACAACATTCAAAGAATGGGCTGGGTTGCGCATTGGCGATTGCATTCCTCTTTAACGAAAGAAAAGCACGCTAGTGATGCGCAATACAGAGAGAAATTAGCAAACGGACGTAGGGCTTTTTGGGACAAGAAAGAAAACAGAAAGGCGTACTCAGAAAGGATGTCGCAGAGGAATAAGAGAGATTGGCAAGACCCTATATATAGAAAAAATAAGCGTGCTTTTCTAAGCAAAATGAATAAAGAGTATATTAAGAATCACCCGGAAGTAAGAGTGGAAATGAGTGAGCGCTTTACTAAGACTCTTAAGCGCGCGTGGCAGGATCCAAAGTATCGCGCTTTGATGAATGAGAAAATTATACGTGCGAATAAAAGTCGAAAATATAACAAAACCGGAAAGGTTAAATTCGATGCCATTTGCAAAAGTATTTTTGAATCTGGTAAACGACTTAGCGAAAACACATATGAAAAAGTACGAATGGAAGTATATCCCTATGGTTCAGCAACCAAATGGAACACAGGGCTGACCAAATATTATAGTGGGGAGACACAGAAAATACGAGCTGAGGTAGTCGGCAACCATAAAGTTAGTAAAGTAGAAAGAATTACTCAACGAGAAGATGTGTACGACTTAACTATTGAGAAAACTCATAATTTTGCACTCGCAGCAGGTGTTTTTGTACACAATTCGATTGATGGCGATAACGCTGCTGCCATGCGTTACACCGAAGCGAAGGTATCGAATGTTGCGATGGAGCTTTTGCGTGATTTAGGAAAAAACACAGTTAATTATAGAGCAAACTACGATAGTACCGAGCAAGAGCCAGTAGTGTTGCCTGCGGCGGTACCTAACTTATTGCTCAACGGCACGCTTGGTATTGCGGTTGGTATGGCGACAAATATTCCGCCGCACAACTTTGGGGAAGTGGTAGATGCAGTAATGCACCTTATCGATAACCCAAAAAGCACAACTGAAGATTTACTTGAATTTGTAAAAGGTCCTGATTTTCCAACAGGATGTGTGGCATATAACACTAAAGATATTGCGCATGCCTACGCAACAGGACGCGGTGGTGTGGTTGTACGTGGAGAAGCAGAAGTAGTTGAGGACAAGAAAGGAATGTTCCAAATTATAATTACTTCGATTCCATATCGTGTTAATAAATCAAATTTAATTACAAAAATTGCAGACTTGGTACGTGATAAGAAATTGGAAGGCATTAAAGGGTTGCGCGATGAATCAACCACTGATATTCGTGTCGCTATTGATCTTAAAGGTACCGCGCACCCGCAGTCGGTGCTTAACTATATTTATAAACACACACAGCTTGAAGAAACATTCCACTACAACATGGTGGCGTTGGTTGATGGAGTACCAAAAACACTCGCGCTTAAAGCGATGCTCGAATCGTACATTACTCACCGAATTGAGGTGGTAACGCGCCGTACACAATTTGACCTAGACAAGGCGAAAGCACGCGAGCATATTTTGCTCGGGCTAAAAAAGGCACTCGACAATATTGATAAGGTCATTGCACTCATTAGAAAGAGTAATGATGTACCAACGGCACACGCCGGGCTAATGAAAGCGTTTAAATTCTCTGCAATTCAGGCAACTGCTATATTGGAAATGCGTTTACAAAAGCTGGCAAACCTCGAACGTAAGAAAATTGACGAAGAACTTGCAGAGTTGAAAACGATTATCGCCGATCTTGAAAGCCTTTTGAAGAGTAAGACAAAAATGATGACGCTCATCAAAAAAGAATTGAAAGAAGTTACCGCACGCTTAGGAGACGAGCGACGTACGAAAATAATGAAACACGGAACAAAAAACTTCTCGATGGAAGATGTTGTGCCTGACGACGAGTATGCACTCGTGCTTACCAAAGGAGGGTACATAAAACGAACTAATCCAGATGAATATAGACGGCAAAAACGCGGTGGTGTAGGTGTCATCGATATGAACACAAAAGAAGAGGATGTAGTGAAAAATTTCCTCACTACTGGGGCGCATTCTGAATTACTTTTCTTTACTGATAAAGGAAAGGTGTATCGAACTAAGATGTACGAAATTCCTGAAGGTAAACGCTCAACGAAGGGCAAGTCTATTATGAATTTCTTACAGCTCGAGCAAGATGAAAATGTGACCTCGATTTTGCCAATGCCCAAAGAAGCAAAAGAACGCGACGGGCTCTCACTTTTGATGGTGACGCGCGAAGGTACGGTAAAAAAGACGGCTGCTTCACATTTTCATGAGGTTCGCCAAAGTGGTCTTATTGCTATTAAACTTAATGGCAAAGACAGACTCATTGCCGCACACTTTCTAAATAAAAATGACGACGTCGTACTCGTTACGCGCAATGGGCAAGCAATACGATTTAAAGAAAGCGATGCACGAGAAATGGGTCGCACAGCTGCAGGAGTACGAGGTATTAAACTTCAGAAAGAAGATGAGGTTATCGGCGCGGGTGTAGTACCAAGCGAATCGAAGGGGAACGCGTTATTTGTGCTTTCAGGAACGGGATACGGAAAGAAAACCAAGATGAGTGAATATAAAGTTCAAAAACGTGCTGGAACAGGAATTAAAACTTCACAAATTACTCCAAAAACCAAAGAGATAATTGGGGCTGAGGTTATTAGACGTGAAGGAGGAGAAATCGTGGCTATATCAAAAAAGGGACAAGTAATTCGAACCAGTCTTGATGAAGTGAAATTGCAAGGAAGACAAACGCAGGGAGTGCGTATTATGAAGTTACGCGCCGGCGACTCTATCGCTTCGGTAATAACTCTTAATGAGGATGCATCTGGGGA
>CAZPQI010000020.1:5149-15409 GCA_964589005.1 uncultured Candidatus Saccharibacteria bacterium
GCGCCGGCGACTCTATCGCTTCGGTAATAACTCTTAATGAGGATGCATCTGGGGAGTAGTCCTTCGCTCTGGGTATACGTAGGCTATAATAATAGCTATGAGTAATTTTGCGCAGCAAGGGTCGGGGTCTGTAAATATTGGCGGTAAGGACGTTAATATAACAGTTAACTTGGATAGTTCTAAGACTTTAAAAAAAATACACTTAGCTGACGAAACCAAAATAGATACTGCCGTCGAGGGAGCGCGAGCACAGATGGGTAAAGATTTAGATACAGGACAGCAGGGTGTTGCGAGTTTTTCTAACCCCAAACAAAATGCGTATAAGCTTGGATTTTACGAGGGTATGAAAGTAGCTGATTTTGGTGCAGGTTCTGGAATGTATACTACGGTACTCTCGGATGTTGTGGGCACCACAGGTACCGTGTATGCGGTGGATGTGCAAAAAGATTTACTTACACGCATTCAAAATAATGCAACGCGAGAAGGTAGAGAAAATATAAAAATTGTGTGGGGAGATATAGAGGTTACGGGAAGCATTGGAATTAAAGACGAATTACTCGACGGTGTGCTTTTCTCGAATACATTATTTCAATTAGAAGACAAAATATCGGCAGTAAAAGAAGCGTGGCGCGTATTGCGCAAAGGGGGTGCGTTGGCGGTAATCGATTGGAAAAATTCCTTTGAGGGCTTAGGTCCGAAGCACGATATGGTCATAACTAAATCAGAAGCTATGGTGTTGTGCACTGATAATGGATTTACTCTTAAAAACGAGTTTAATGCAGGCGAACATCACTATGGTTTGATTTTTATTAAAATGATGGATGGTGAAAACCAAGATGACGTTTTAGTTTCTTCGAAAGAAGAAGATAACGACTTTGTGGCGCGTACCATAGCGCAAGAATTAGCGTAATATATGTAATATATGGCAGAAAAACGGAGTACATTTCAAATGGTGATTTTCGGAATATTTGCTTTTTTCGTGGTGGCAGCGGTCATGGTATTTGCAAATTTATCAGGCGGAGGAGGAGGAGACGATATTGGGGAGGTGCGTATGTGGGGTTCATTTGACCAAAGAACCATGGATATTTATTTACGAGAATTAGCGAGTGTTGATGAGAGGGCTATAAATATTGTGTATCAAGAAGTTCCCGCGGATGTGTTTCAGTCTACACTTGCCGAGGCATTGGCCAACGGCAACGGGCCCGATTTGTTTATTCTTGATCAGTCAAACATTCTGCAGCATTGGAATAAAATTCTACCGTTTTCGTACGAAACTATTTCGCGACGGCAGTACAAAGATACCTATATTGGAGAGAGTGAACTGTTTCTAAGTGGTAGTGGTATTAGCGCGTTACCATTTTCTATCGACCCATTGGTATTGTATTGGAATCGAGATATTTTTTCTGAAGCTGGGTTTGCGTCACCACCCGCTTTTTGGGACGAACTCTTCTTACTGGCCGAACGTATAACAAAGCGTGACAAAGCAAATAATATCGAGCTGGCTACCATAGCGTTTGGGGAGTTTGATAACGTAAATAATGCCAAGGACATTCTTTCTGCGCTCATAATGCAGGCAGGTGGCGACATAATGAGTTTTAGCAGTGATGGTCAATTATACTCTAGCCTAACAGAGGGGAGCATATCGAATGCAGTAAATCCAACACAAACAGCACTGCGTTTTTATACAGAATTTGCTGACCCAATTAAAAGTGTGTACTCGTGGAACCGCTCTTTACCAAATTCTTTAGAGGCATTTTCGCAGGGTACGCTTGCACTCTACATTGGCTATGCAAGCGAGGTTGAGGCTATTCAGGCTAGAAATGGTAATTTAAATTTTGATGTCGCTCCGTTACCGCAGGTACGCGCCGGGGAACAAAAAAAGGTTTTAACTTTTGGAAAGATGTACGCACTTGCTGTACCAGTAGTAGCACGTAACGCAGCTGGGGGAGTGCAAATGGCATTTTTGTTAACGGGGCAAGATTCTTCTGATTTACTTACACAAGCGATTGGAATACCTTCGCCTCGTAGAGATTTACTTGGCACTGTACCAGACGACCCAGTGGATGTTATTTTCCGCTCTCAGGCACTTATAAGTAGTGCATGGCTTGACCCTAACGCAGAAGACTCAGCACAAATATTTAGACGCATGATAGGTGGTGTGACGTCGGGCTCGTTAAGAATTTCGGATGCCATTTCTCGCGCAGATACAGAACTTACGTTGCTTTTGGCTCAATAACTGCACTATGTTGTTCGGCATCATTCCTCTAATAACTTTTTCTTTAGTATTACTTGTTACATTTGCTCCTGTGCTCGTTTTTTCGGCTGCGGATTTAGGCAATCCTCTGGATTCTAGAATTATAATAAATCTTATGAAAGGATTTGTGCAGAGTGTTATCTATGTCGCCACACCCGCTCTTGTTGTATTTATTGTGTGGGTGGGTTTTTTGTTTGTGTCGGCTTCCGGAAACCCCGCTGGTATTCAAGAAGCTCGCAAGATGGGTACTAAGGCACTGTTGGGAGGCGCGGTGCTATTATCGTTGTGGGTCATTATAACCATAGTGGGTAATACTTTGGCTGGTTTGTCTGCAGCGGCGTTACTTATCGTGTTAGCTGGATTCTTTATGTACGTGATGTATAAGACATAGCACGCAATTGTGTATGTATACACAATACCCATTATGCAATACAAGAGGCATCTGCACGTAAACGCGTGTGGTATTATACGCGTATGAAGTTTCTAGAGAGAATTTTCTTTGCTACTGCAGCGTTTATTCTTGCAGCGCCGATGGTAGTGTTCGCACAATTCAAAAGTCCTTTAAAAGATAACCTTCAAACAGTTGATAGTTTCGTTGCCGCTCTGCTAAAGGCAGTTACTACTGTGGTGTTTCCTATTGCAGTATTGGTCATTGTGTACTCAGGGTTTTTGTTTGTCACCGCGCAAGGAAATTCTGAAAAATTGGAAAAAGCAAAAACAAACTTCGTATGGACAATAATAGGAGTAGGGGTACTTCTCGGCGCATGGGCACTTTCCGAACTTCTTAAAGGCACCATTTCTCCTATTTTGAATATAACGTAATACGCATCCGTATGATCTTTCGAGATATAAAAAAAATAACACGACACTTCTTTTTCTCACTCTCACTTTTACTTCCAATCGTACTTTTTGCTCCAACCAGTGTAGCGTTTGCGAAAGTAGAAAATTTTAAGGGTTTAGTGCTTAAATTTGTGGAGCTTCTGGATGTTGCTACCATTACTATTTCTGGTCTTGCACTACTGTTTTTTTTAGGGAAGCTCACTTTCGGATTGTGGGGCTACAACGGTGAAAATGTCGAACAACGAAAAAAAATGCAACAAACCATTGTGTGGGGGCTTATTACTCTCTTCGTGCTGTTTAGTATCTGGGGAATAATCCAAGCGCTGCAAAGAACAATTACTGGCGGTCTGATTAACTAGTTGCTTTTCAGACTTTTAGTTAGTGCGGCACTCAGGCACATTGAGTAACGCTACGATTGTGCGTGCAGAAGTGCTATCCACACAAAACGGCAGTGCATCTTGTAACATGCAGGGTGTGCGCTACACTAAATATTAGCGACGGTTACTGTTGTTTGCTATATCAAGTTAGTGCTTCGGTAACGTAACGTGTAAAGGGCATTTTAATAATTTTATTCACATATAATGCAAAAATTAAAAATATTTCTAGTTTTAGGAGCTACATTCATGCTCCCAGTGGTTACTTTTGCTACTAGTCATGCAAAAACGGGTACTGTTGAATACATGGTTCAGCAAGTAGGAACAATTATTGGAGCGCTCATTCCAATCATAATGGCAATCGCGCTACTCATCTTCTTTTGGGGACTGGCGATGTACATGTTTAAGGCCGACGACTCTACTGCTCGTGGTGAAGCAATAAACATAATGGTTATGGGAATTATCGTTCTCTTTGTTATGGTGAGCGTATGGGGTCTTGTAGGACTTCTTGGTAAAACGTTTGGTGTGACAGATAAAAATGGCGCTAACAAAGCGCTACCAGCTCCTGGTCTACCTAAGCCTGCCGTAAGATAGTAGGCTTACTAACTAGTAGTAGATTTAGAAAATTATGTTAGCAACAAATACGCAAAAACTAGAAGCACTTGCAATTTTAGCTATGGCGCTTATGTTACCTGCCGTGACATCAGCCGCTTCACACGCGACTGTTAATACCATGATTGAGAAAATTGGAACAATTATTGGAACCCTCATTCCAATCATAATGGCAATCGCGCTACTCATCTTCTTTTGGGGACTGGCGATGTACATGTTTAAGGCCGACGACTCTACTGCTCGTGGTGAAGCAATAAACATAATGGTTATGGGAATTATCGTTCTCTTTGTTATGGTGAGCGTATGGGGTCTTGTAGGACTCCTAGGTTCGACATTTGGTGTCAAAGGAGGAGAGGCACTTAGAGCTCCCGGAATCCCGGAAAGTGCGGCTCAATTCCAAAATAGGACGAAGTTTCAGAGACTTCAAACTGGCCCCAATGGCTAATCTAGAGAGAGTAAAATCAAATATATTTTTTGAACACGCATGGAAGTAATGGAAAAAATAGTAGATGGGATAATTAATCCAATAATTCTACTCTTGTTTGCAACGGGTACATTTCTGTTTGTATGGGGGTTAGTGGTCTTCCTATGGAAGATGGATAACCCAGAAGGCAAACAAACAGGAGTACGACACATGATTTGGGGTATACTCGGCGTGTTTATTATGGCGTCAGTTCTCGGAATCGTTAAGATACTCAAAAGTACTTTGGGGTTGTCGTAAGGTGATGATGCACAGAATCTTCAAATTGTATATAAAAAAATCCGGCACACTGTGTCGGATTTTTTGTATTTATACATTTATTTCATTTGTCACCACCGATCACTAAGCATAACTTGCGCCCTACGGGCTTAGTTCTACTAAGTGTCTTTGGTCTGGGCTCGTCTGTTTTCGTTGCACTCAAACATGACTGCGCCTCGGACAGCCAAAAAATAGTGCGCAGGCACTGTTTTTTTAACGCTGTCCGCCCACTAGGACTCGAACCTAGGACCCACCGCTTAAGAGGCGGTTGCTCTACCAACTGAGCTACGGGCGGATTGAGATATTGTAGCAGGAAAAGTCGGAAAGTCATGGTATAGTATTCCAGTTGCCGGAGTGGTGAAATTGGTAGACACGTCAGGTTTAGGACCTGATGCCGCAAGGCATGGAGGTTCAAGTCCTCTCTCCGGTACAAGATACAAAAAAATGCCTGACTTTTCGTTAGGCATTTTTTGTACCTCAATACCCAAAGCGAAAGGACTTGAAAGACGGAAACGCGCGTGCCTAAGCACGGAGGAGCGTTGAGTCCGGGCTGGAGTACTTAGTGGAATTGAGTTCCTCAGAACGAAGATTACACTTAGTAACTGGAGCAAAGTCCTCTCTCCGGTACAAGATATAGAAACACCTGCCTTTTTGGTAGGTGTTTTTTTGTAGAGGGCGGGATTCGGTCACAGTCATTAAGTATAATTTTCTGTTTATTAGTATTACTATTTGGGGTCAAGTTTCTAAACTCACTGCGTTCATAAGAACTTCCTCCCCGGGCTCGCAGTTCTTTGCCCTAGGAAAAATGGGCACATCACATTGCTCCGCCTCACAAAGCTAGAAAACGAGCCGCAGGGCTCGTTTTCTTTTACGCTTTGTGCCGAGGGCGGGATTCGAACCCGCGCGGCCGTAAGGCCACAAGATTTTAAGTCTTGCGTGTCTACCAACTCCACCACCTCGGCATGTTTGAACGTATGTTCATGAGGCTCGGGGGGGAATTGAACCCCCGCATGGCGGTTTTGCAAACCGCAGCGTTACCACTTCGCCACCGAGCCAATAGGAAGTATACTAGCATGCACCTTAGCGTCACCAAAGACTTTTATATATATCGTATAGTTTAATTTTCCAGATTATATAAGTGTATCAGTTAACTGATACACTTATATTTCTCCACCTGCTCTAAATGCTTCGATAGCTCTATACATTTTTTGCTTAGCGCGCTTATTCGGATTCGTTGTCATGCCAACAGTCAGGATAGTTTCCAAGATCCCCAAGAAGCTTTGTCTATACTTTTTTCGTTTGAAAATGTTTTTAATATGATCTAATTGACCGCTTTCTAAAGATCTTTCAATTTTCCATACAGTAGCGGTACTAACTTTAAGCGTGTGACCAATTTCGCGAACGGAGCACTCATATAGAAGCATTCCAATTATAGCTACTCGTTTTGCGAGCATTATTCTTTCACTTCTGCTCAATAATTCGAATAAAGTTTGAGAAAATTCATTTTTCTTGGTGTTAGCAATAAAAAGTTCTGTTAACTGTACAAACATTTGCTCGTATACTTTTCTCGAGAGGGTGGTTTTTGAAATGTTTACCATTAAGTAAGTGTATCAGTTAACTGATACACTTACGACGAAACTTAATTCAGTAAGCTATTTATTTTTCAGTTTACCTTAGTACGCGGGTAGAATAAGTAGCAATCTATTTTGTATCTAAGTCTAACGTATCCAAATGTTGTCGGTGTTTTTCACCACGATCTATTTCAAAGTTAAAGAATGGTAGGCGACGCATTTGAGTTTTTTTCTTTATATGATTACGAAACTCGGCTCGCTGTCGCTTTGCAAACTCAAGAGCGGTATCTTCATATTCGTCTGGTAAAACAGTGAAATAAATTGTAGAACGTGCCATATCAGGAGAAACATCTGCGCGGGTGACTGTTATAAGTGATTGTCGGTTAGATTCACGCCCTAAAAACTCAGCAGCCAAATGCGCGATTTGTTCTGAAATTTGTTGCTGTTTTTGTGATTGCATGATGTTATCGCTACTTTATAACCAGTTGATAGCATTCTACTACGTCGTGTACTTCTATGGGAACATTCGATTCAATTTGCGCGCCAAATTCTGACCCCTCCGAAATTGTATCTGCACTCTGTTTACCGCTTTGTAAGTTGAGTATTTTTCCTTCTCCGATAACTTCGTTAGCGCGAAGAATTCGCACAGGACATTTTATTTTTAATTCACCATTTTTAACTTTGCCCCCAATGACATACTTGTTCTTAACGGAAGAAAATTTCATAAGTATTTTTGCGGAACCAATATCTTCGGCGACTTCCATTTTTGGTGTGCGTTTTTTGATTTCTTCTGCTAACCATTCGCTCAGTTTGTAAATAATCTCGAATGAGTGAACTTCCTTTTCGTTTTGCATAAGCAAATCTCGGGCTGCAGTATCAATTGCTACATTGAATGCGATAAGAATGGGGTCGTGCTTAGAGGCGAGTGCAGTCTTTACATCTCCCTCGGATACGTTACCGATTCCTTCTTGAATGGTGCAAATAAGGAGGCGTTCGTTATCAAGTTTTTTAAGTTCATGCGCAATAGCTTCAAGAGTTCCTGTAGCATCAGCTTTAATGATAAGTGGAATTAGATGGCGCCCATCTTCTTCACCAAGTTCAGTGGTACCTTGTTTTGTAACCTTTGTTGCTGATTTTGCTAGCTCGGCATCTTTTTTTCTTGTGTATGAGCGGAACGTAGACCCTACACTGGGAAGAGAATCAAAACCAATAATTCGCACTGGGCTAGAAAATTCCGCTTCTTTGATAGATTTGCCTTCGAAATCTTCAAAGATTCGCACAGGTGCAAGGGAGCTATCAGCTACGATAAATTCTCCACTCCTAAGTGTGCCGTTTTTTATGATGAGTGTTGCGGCGATTCCTTTTTTGGGATCACGGTGTGCTTCAATAACAACTCCTTCGGCAGGCAGGGATGTGTCTCCCGTTAATTCTCCCATCTCTGCAACGAGCAAAAGAGTATCGAGCAATTCTGGAATACCAGCTCCGGTTTTTGCGGACACTTCGTTAAAAGGAATGTCACCACCCATACCTTCGATATAAATTTCGTTTTCTATTAAGCTCGCTTTAGTTTTGTTTGGGTCGGCGTTAGTCTTGTCGATTTTATTTATCGCAACCACATAGGGAGTCTTTGCGTTCTTTATGGCTTGCAGTGCATCAAGAGTTTGTGGCTTTACTCCTTCTTCCGCAGAAACTACGAGAATTGCTATGTCGGCAACACTGGCGCCACGTTCTCGAATTTTGGTGAAAGCTTCATGCCCCGGCGTATCAAGAAAAGTAATTCTTTTAGTTTGACCTTCGTGCTCATGCTCTACTTCATACGCAGAAACATGTTGGGTAATACCACCAGCCTCAGAATCCACAACGTTGGTATTGCGAATATAGTCTAGCAAAGCCGATTTTCCATGGTCGACATGACCCATAACAGCTATAACTGGTGGTCGAAGTGTTTGTGATTTTTTATTAGTCATAATGTAAAATAGCGCTCGTGTGCGCTCTAGTTAAATCAGGCAAAGTATGATTCGAGACTGACGAACTGGTTTACTCAGTATGCAACGAATTACGCGCTTTTTCAAGTGCTCCGGCCTCTTCTTCAGAAAGTTCTTTTTCGCTTTTAAAATCAACAATATCTTTGCTGAATATACTCACGCTATTTCTTGCATGCAATGTCGAGATAATAAGACCGTCGCCAGCTTCTGAAAGAAATGCAACAGCAAAAGAAGGCTTACTATCGCCACTTCCGGCGAATGGATGAAAGCGCACTACACCAATACCGCTGAGACTGCCTTTAATGCGAGTGTCAATATTTTCTAAACGTGTATGTAGTGCACTTTTAAAACCTTCTAAGTCTTGATAATCGCGGGCAATTGAGGCAATGTGGCTTTCAAGGTTTTTACCATCTGAGCCACGAGTGAGCTGGCGAAGTCGAAATTCTAAAGAAATATTCCAAATTAAAAGAACGAAGAGGGCTACACCAGCACCAATTAGAAATTCAAAAAGGAAAGCAGTCATGTCCGCGATTGTAACATACCGTAAAAGAAAACGGCACAGGTGGACATTCCGACTTTGCTGTTTACAATATAAACTACGAACAATGATAAAAAAAGCCCAAAAAAGAATATTTCTCGATTACGCAGCTGCCACACCAGTATCTGATAAGGCTATGCGTGCCTACTGCGATGCATCGCAGTATTTCGCAAATCCTCAAGCATTGCACACCGAGGGACTCGAAGCTGCACAAGTGCGTGACGAAGCACGGAGCACAATTGCTAAAGTACTTGGTGTGAAATCTGCAGAACTTACATTTACCTCAGGAGGAACTGAAGCAAACAACTTGGCGCTTGCTGGGTACTTATTATGTTTGGAAGAGAAGGGAATTGAAATGAAAGATTGCCATGTAGTCGTTGGTGCTATTGAGCATCCATCTGTGAGTGATGTATTTACCCCATTTATTTCTCGAGGTTTGGAAGTGTCGCTCGTACAACCAAGTGAGCACGGAGAAATTAAATCAGAAGCAATACAGAGTGCTCTGAAAGAAAATACGGTTCTTGTATCGGTTGCATTAGTAAATAGCGAAATAGGAACCGTGCAACCCGTCCATGCAATAAGGAAACTACTTAAAGACACAAAGCCGAAGGTGGGTTCTGCAACGCTAGAAAAGATAATTTTTCATACCGATGCGTGCCAAGGGTTGTATCAATCACTCGTACCACAGGGGTTAGGAGTAGATTTAATGAGTTTAGACTCGGGAAAAATGTATGGGCCAAGGGGAGTCGGAGTTTTGTATATTAAAAACGGAATAAAAATCTCTCCCGTGTTGCGTGGTGGGAGCCAAGAACAAGGACTGCGACCAGGAACCGAAAATGTAGCTCTCGCTGCAGGCTTTGCCGCAGCATTTGAGGAAATCGCAGAGATGCGAATGGCAGAGAGTGAACGTCTTGTTGAATTACGAAAAGAAATGATCAGTATGATATATCATACTGAGTTGGGCGCGGTGGTAAATGGCGATGGGAAGAATCAAACACCACACATTTTAAATATTTCCATTCCCAAAATCGATGCAGAATATGTCGCGATGTACTTAGATCAGCGGGGAGTTTCACTTACAACAAAAAGTGCGTGTTTGGAAAGAGCAGATGCTTCGAGCTCACATGTAGTTGAAGCACTCGGTGGGGAGAAGTGGCGTGCAACAAATACACTACGATTTTCTTTTGGGCGTGATACGAAAGTAGAGGATGTACCAGTAATCGTCTCTAGGGTGACAGACGCGGTTGAAAAGTATCAAAGTTTCAAAGAGTAAAATCGGGTGGCAAAACCTTCGTAAAAGAGTCAACACCTTGGAATCAGTTGAGAGGGAGTCTTGTAATTAATACC
>CAZPQI010000021.1:0-14976 GCA_964589005.1 uncultured Candidatus Saccharibacteria bacterium
AACCCATTAACACAATTAATCTGACACCATTAATCATTAATGCAAATATGAATATATCTCAAGAAAAAACACCACGCGGACCGAAGTCTGCGTGGTGTGAGTTGTGATTGGGGAGAGCCAAGCGATGGATTTCCCAAACTTTTGTATCTAGCCATCAATCCGTCGATCCAATAACTATATCCACTTGCCTATTGATTTCCTGCAATTTTGAAATAAACTTTGCGTCCTTGACTTTCTTAGCCACAACGCTAACAGGAACTCCTTTACGTGGACAATAGAGAGCATCATCCAATCGGATACATTTGTGTTTAGGATCTTTTGCAACAAAACGATATTCTGCCCAGTCGGTGATTTTAGTATCGGATTGCGCTGGAGATACTAGAGCTGCGACCAGAAAAGGAGCAGCAAGGAGCAAAGTATTGAGCTTCATTCTCATAAAGAGTCCTCCTCTGTCGCCTCCGCGCGACTAGTTGTTGAACTAAGAATTGACATTAATACGGAGGTGAATAATTACAAATCTTCTAATTATTCACCCAAGTACTTATGGACATTTTAAATTCTCAGCGGCATCTAAAATATTACCACATTAAGTAAAGAAAGTCAATAGTTTTTTGTGTAATCCACACAAAATATAGTACATTGTGACAAAAACGTATTATGTCGGTTAATATAAATGATATAGCATCATGAAAAATTACAGACACAATATTGTGGGAGGCATTTTATTGTTATTGCTGTTGCCCGTTAGTAATTCAAGTATTTTAAATAGAGCTTCTTTTCATGTAATACCTGAAAGGTTTGACTGGATTACTGTAGGTCTCGGATTGATGGCCACCGTTAGTGCGTCTGAAGACAAGGTGAGGTGTGTAGAAGATAAAGGAGTGAAATACTGTTCGGATGAGTTTACTACTAGATATGTGAGTATTAACAATAACGGAAGTGTTAATGAACGATTTTGTAGAGCGGAGCAGGAGGATATAAATAATTGCTCTAAATTCAACAAGTGTGAAATTATGAAATCCCAAGGAGGGACGTCGGCGCGTTGGGTAGATAACAACAAATCTTGTGGTGCGAAATTTATAGGTGCTAAAACATGTTGGCAACAAGCGCCTCAAGACACAGACCTTGCTGCTGTTGTAGTGGCAGTTTCTGCAGATTTGAAATGTTGTGGAAAGGGAGATGTTGGTTGTATAAATATTGCTCAAGAATCATTTTTAAAGATACCAGAATTAGATAAGGAAGCGGCCCTTAAGATTGCAGCTCTTACGAAAAAAATTGAAGAGGGTGGAAATATTAAAGTAGCTGGTAATACTACGAATCTCATCTTGATACCAGATGACGCATCCGGTGTGGTTACTAAAATAACAGCCCCTGGCTCAGGTTTAGGTGGCGGCCCTGGCGGATCAGTAACACCTACCATTCCCATCAGGGATGTAATTGGAAAAGTTCCTTCTGTTGGTGGTATTAATCCATCCAACTCTTCAAATTTTATTGGATCAAATCCAGGGGCAGTTAGAGCTAATCCTTATTCCGGAACGTCAAACAATCGATATCAAATTTTTAGTAGGCCACAAACGCTGCAACAAAAACCGCGGAGCTTTATCCAGCGTTTTGCGGGTGGCAATAGTGCAGTGCAGCGACTTTCGAATTTTGTTACAGGTGGGCAGGCCGACTTGCGTAATTCACCAGAAGGATTACAAGGTGGTGGTGTGCAACCGCAAGTTATATACGTGACTCCCGATTTTGCGACACCACGAGGTTTGAACAACGAAAATTTTAGAAGTATTCAAGCAATTGCGAGTGATATATCTGCACAAACGCAACCGACTCTTGCGCGGGTTGATCGCTTTGCGCAAACTCTTACCGCAGTTGGAGGTCCGAACGCAATTAATACAGAGAATAAATCTTTTGGACGGATTCAAGATTTAATAATCGAAGACGAAGCAATACGCTCGCTTCGTGTAGCAGAGGAAAGAGGTAACAGAGCAAAGAACCGAGTATTTTGTAAGGTAGACGAAACAAGCGCAAATTGTAACGAGCGTCGCGAAGTAAAAGCAAAAGAGGTTGAGCGCGAATCGTTTGTTGAAGAACTTGAAAAACGCGTGTTGCCCGAGAGTGCCATTCAGCATTTCCTCGCGGTATACGATGGGTGGGTACGCCCGAGCCCTGCGCCTGCCACATATGCCACTTCAACTTTAGCGTTATTAAATTCTCAAGGAAGTATTCCCGAACAACCGTATAAAATAGTTACCAACGGTAGTGCCTTTGTGTCGTGGATAGTAGATAGTGTCTCTGACGCAACGACTAAGGCTGTAACAACTCTTACCAATCTTATTACTGGAGGTTTCCGTAACGAGGAAGTAGCACAATAATCTTTCACTAGCGAACCCCAATGTTCTAGGGTTCCCCTAGAACATTGGGGTCGTATTTTCAAGAATATATAATGTATATACATTTGTATATACAAATGTTACAATAGAGAACATGAAAAGAAAGGTGCACTTTTTTGATTGGGATACATCCAATACAAAAAAGTGTCAGAAACACGGAGTTAGTGTTTCTGAGATTGAATTTCTTTTCAATAGCAATCCGCAGACTTTTTACGATTATAAACATTCTGATACGGAAACTCGTTATTTTGCAGTTGGTAAGAATGAGAAAAATCGATATATTTTCGTAGCATTTACCTTTAGATTAAAGAACAATATTCGCAGCATACGACCATTCAGTGCACGGCGTATGCACGAAAAAGAAATAAATAATTATAAAAAATATGAATAAGGAAAATAAAAAAAAGAAATTTCCACATCTAACATCAGATGAAGCTGCTGAGAAGTTTCTTGAGAGTGCAGACTTAAGCGAGTATGATTTTTCAGATTTTAAAAAATTCAATTTTGAATTCGAGCCTAAAACAAAACCAATAAGCTTACGTCTTCCTGAGTCGCTTTATAAAGTTGTACAGGAAAAAGCAAAAACCCAAGGTATAAAAACACAGAAATTTATTCGCAAAGCATTGGAACAAGCCGTTTCCTAACTTAGTAAGGATTTACGCAATCGTCGTGTAGTATAAAAGATTGACGTAAACTTACCATAAGTATATACTTATGGTATCCTAAAATAAAAATTCGGATTCAATATGAAAACACAAGTTAATGTAAAAATAGATACGCAAGTTAAAAAGGAAGCACAGCGACGTGCTAAAGAACTAGGTCTTTCGTTAAGCTCCATTGTGAATGTAACACTCAAGCAATTTGCACGTACTGGGAAAATAGACTTGTCTGTACCAAAGTATCAGATGGCTCCCTATTTAGAAGGGGTAATAAAAGAAGCACGCGCCGAATATAAAGCTGGGAAAACTGCTGGTCCTTTTGCAACCGCAAAAGAATTTATTGCAGATCTTGAATCTTAAATACCTAAGTAGAATATATGCGACCTGACTATACTAAAAAATTTAAGAAAAAGTATAAAAAGCTATCGCGGAAGATACAAAAGCAGTTTAATCGAAGACTGACTTTGTTTATCGAAAGCCCAACATACCCACTTTTGAGAGTGCATGAACTCTCGGGAAAGTATAAAGGGTGTTCAAGTATGAATATTACTGGCGACATTCGTGCTGTCTTTGAAATGCAGTCGAGTGGGATCGTTTTATTTAGCGATATCGGTTCGCACGGTGAACTCTATAAATAATTTAAAACTTAGCGGTTGAACCACTTAGTTTTCTTTTTGCTGTAAACGTTTTGGTACCTCAAGTTCTAGGTGTTCGTATGCTTTTGCAGTGGCGATTCGTCCGCGAGGGGTTCTCTCGAGTAATCCAAGTTGCAGTAAGTACGGTTCGTGTACTTCTTCGATGGTGCTTTGCTCTTCTGATAATACTCACCTTTTTTAACATAAATAAAAGCATACACCATACGGATTGAGATACGTATGGTGTATTTTATTGTGAGAAAATTTTATAAAAGATGTTAGATGTCTGGGTCATTTTCTGCTAACCACTGGGCGGCTTCGTCATTTTCAGACTGAAGAGGCAGTTCTAGAGAGTCTTCTGTTCGGGGAACCTTTTCTTTATGTACTAGGTCTGGAGGACCTTCGTTTAATCTATATATGTCTGCGCCAAAAACAGATGAAGTCAGATCATTATTTTCATCGTACATTCCCTCGTATGGCCAACCCTTGCCCGAATTCCCAAAGTACCCGCATTCTATTGTTTCGGTTAAAGGGCGTCTTTCGAAATATTTTATCATTTATATATTCCTTAATGAACAACACCTTCCAAGTAACCCATATTCAGCTTCAAAAAGTGGACAAGGAGCTATGGGATATTATTAAGTCTTAAACAAAAGGTGGCACGTAGCATGAATCATATCAACTACTACGTGCCATTTCTTGGTTTGAGATGGGGGTATCATTTACATGGAGAACATCCACATGAATCACCGCACATATCGGAAGCTTCAACATATTCTAGATTGTGTGGCCCCAGAACTGTTTCGTCCGAACGGTTTTTAAACTCCCAGTTTGATGAAAGATCATTTTCTCCAAACATCTCAATGGCAGCGCGAAGTGTTCGGTGAGGTCTCATTGTGTCACGCGCTTCGCCCGGAAGGTTAGGTGCATGGTGAATAAAACGACCGAAACATTTTTCACAGAAAGCAGAATAATCTTTTGTATGAAGAATGAGTTCGTGCCATCCAATATCGATTTTTTTTGGTGGTCCATAGGAATTTCCAGGATTGATACCAGTTAAATAAAGAAAACGCTTAGTGTCTTCAAATACTTGTTCAGCTTCTTCCTGTGTCATCCCATGACCGCTAACAAGTTTATGAATTACACCAGTGTGATTATAATTCATAACTTTAGTGAGGATGGGATCACCATCTGTCACCTGTTGTGTTTTGTGTTGCATCGCATGGATCCTTTCGTTTAGATGCTTAAAACTACACCATCATGCATGAATGGTGTAGTCCTTTTTAACATTAATGCAATAATCATGCAACTACGTACTAATATATAATAAAATGGCCCCGTGAATCGGGGCCATTTCTATTTTCTATACAAACCTCTTAATGAAGGCTAGTTGTTCTACAATGAACTTGCGTGACCTTGCAGATTGCAAGCTAGCATCAAGGCATTTTTCAGGGTCAAGGTAACCAGAACTCCTAACTTTGTCTGCTATATATTCTAGCTCCGATGCCAATTTTGCTGGGTCCTTCAGTTTTTCTTGGGAGATGGTACTTGTGTTTTGGTTTCCCAAGAATGATTGTACATGAGCCTTTTCTCGTATCTCAGTAGTAGTTACTAAATGCCTACCGCATGAATTTACTTCTGCTGGTATACCAGGGCCATGGAAAGAAATTTTAAAACGGTTTTCCAAAAATAGAACTGCATCAGAGGAGCGTATTTTATTAGGCATGTGCCAATGAGGAACATATGGATCTATACGCAAATACTTATCAGACAGACCCTCTTTGTCTATAAAGGCACGAAGACTTGGTAGATTACCTCCGCCCCAAGTTGCGTGGACTCTGACACCCGATTTCCTTTTTTGCAGAAACAACAAGGCAGACATTAATTCCCAAGTTCCTTTTGAAGGTCCTGTTTTGCCAAAGATGCTGTATGTAAAAGGACCGTCTTTTGAAACAGATGCATCCGTGGTATGGAATAGATCTCCTGGTAATCTGTACGAAAGAGATTTAAGCAGGCGATTGTTTGGTATGTTGATTGAATTAAAGAAATTGTGATGTTCAGGACGAGTCAGCACAAATAATGCCCTGTTGAAAACTTCCTTGTAAAGAGGTTCAAGCTGATCGGTTTTCATAAGTCTTCCCAGGTCACTTCCTGCGTGCCTAACTACGTATGGAATGTTTGTAAGCATGGAAAGATGCATTGCCACTACGCCGTAAGGTTGAAGATAGTAACTGAAAATTACATCAGGTCTGTGCTTTTTTACAGCATTTAATGCAAGACTAAGTAGTTTTTCGCTGAAGGGATTCGATTGTGGTATAAACGAATGGTTTGTGTCTTCTCGAGTTTCAATCACTCGGATAGAGTTTGGTTTCCAGAAGCCAGATAACAACTTAATATCGTCAGAATTCATTTCAAGACGATATCTTGGTTCAACTTCTTGTGAATTCGTAACTACTGTAACTGTGTGGTTGAGTGAAGTTAATAGCTGGGCTAACCAATAGGCATCAGCACTTACTCCACCTTGAATAGGTGGGTACTTACAAATCATCATGATATGCATGAACATTCTCCTTAAATATTTTGCGTCGTTATTTTCTAATTTTGATAATAGTTCTCTTCTTAAGAATTGTCAATAACTAAGTAATAATTGAATTCAAGAAAGGAAAGACATATTTCTTGGCAAACTTTGGATGTCCCAAATGATGCCCAACCCCTTCTAGGAGATACAGTTCAAATTTTTTTCCAAATTTTTCAAGTCGCTGTCCAAGTATTTCAGTTTGTTCATATGATACATTTGAGTCATCTAGTCCATGCATAAGCAACAAAGGAGATTGAATTCGGGATGTTTCTTGCAAAGGATTTCGTTGTTGGAAGCTTTCTTCTGTAGCTCCAGTTTCATCTTCTATATTTGCTTTTATTTCTGGATGTTTACTTTTCCACTCATAATCTGAACGTAAATCATAAATACCAGCTTGAAGAACACCTCCATCGAACATTTTTGGATATTGAACCAAAAGAGAGTAAGCAACGAGAGCTCCACGAGACGCACCCCAAATAACTTTTTTAGGAAAAACATAATTTGTATTTTTTTCAAAATCTAAGAGAAGGTTACCGATGCGAGAAATAGTATCTGGGCCGCAGTAATCAGGTTTACCAAGAGATCCACCGAAGCCAGGTTGTGAAGGTATTAGTACAGAATAACCTAACTTTACCAATCGCTGTGCTTGCCAAAGGAGCTCCCACGCACCAAAGCGATTGAAGCCATGAACTAAAACTATGAGAGAGCTTCCATCCGGTTCTTTTTGAGAAACAAAGATAGCTTCAGTATCTGCAAGTGTGTAAATTTTAAAAGTGAAATCTAAATTGGAAAACATATCGTTATTTTAAAAAAATATTAATTAATCTTCTTTTCGTTGCAGTCGCTTTGGTACTTCTAAACCAAGATGTTCGTATGCTTTTGCTGTGGCAACGCGACCGCGCGGGGTTCTCTCGAGTAAACCAAGTTGTAGTAAGTACGGTTCGTGTACTTCTTCGATGGTGCTTTGCTCTTCCGAAGTTGCAGCGGATAGTGTTTTAAGCCCAACGGGGCCACCGTTAAACTTTTCTATAATAGTAGTGAGAATATCTTTATCGCTTCGATTTAAACCGAGGTCGTCAACATCTAAAAGTTCAAGCGCGTCTTGCGCTGTTTTTTTATCCAAGTCATTTTCATGCACTTGTGCAAAATCGCGACATCGTTTCAATAAGAAATTTGCAGTTCGAGGTGTAAAACGACTCCGTCGTGCAATTTCATCAAGTGCTTCGTCGTCAATTTTGACACCAAGTATTTTTGCAGACCGCGTGATGATACTTTTAATTTCTTCAGCGTCGTAATATTCCAAGCGGAAGGTTCCCCCAGAAAAACGACTACGCAGTGGTGAAGAAATTCCTGAAACCTGTGTAGTTGCCGCGATTAATGTAAAAGCTGGCAGCTCGAGTTGCAGTGTACGAGCCGAAGGGCCTTTGCCAATGATGATATCAAGAACACCAGACTCCATAGCAGGGTAGAGCACCTCTTCGATATTTTTATTTAAACGATGAATTTCGTCGATAAACAAAATATCCTTTTCGCCCAAGTTGGTAAGAATTGAAGCAAGGTCACCCACGCGCTCTATTGCGGGCCCTGAGGTGATACGAATTTGAGCACCTGATTCGTGGGCTATAAGGTGGGCGAGTGTTGTTTTACCTAACCCTGGAGGTCCATAAAATAAAATATGTTCGGGTGGTTGTTCACGTTGCAGCGCTGCGCGAAGAAGAATAGAGAGGTTTTCTTTGATGCGACGTTGCCCGATATACTCGTCCCATTTATTTGGACGCAGTGTTTTATCTAGAAAGGCATCGTTAGTACTTTCAGCTTCTTGTGCCGAATCGCTAGGAGTGGAGTCTTTTGGGGTTGACATACAAATTTAATGTGTTAATATCTTGGCACGTTCATTATCTGCACATTCGGGGACAAAATTCTCTAAACGATGAGACTTCCCAGTCAATAGGAGACCTTTCGAGGACGAAGTGGTCTTGAGCCTTAGGTATGGGTTTGTATTTAATAATACAAACGTATTTCTATGGCTCAAGATACTGATTCTATCCCCAGTTTGGCACTCGGCTTTGCTTCGGCAAAGAATCGTTTAGAGAATTTTTTCTCCGATAGCGAAGGCACCTCTCTAATTTATTAGTTGGGTGCTTTGTGCTATCTACACTCTCTACCTATCACCATATCAGTGAGAAAGAGTTTTGGAAAGTTGACTACCAAACAGATATGTTGAATGTAGCAAGACGAAAGCGCAGCTTGGGCGGCCGCGCAATCATCTGTCTGTATGCTTTCGCATAATAGACTCACACACTAACTCCTGTATACATAAATATATAGAGGAGTGCGTTGTACATCGAATATGTATTCGGTGCACAACACTGCATTTAGTATACGATTATTTTTCCTGTGTTGGTGGGATATCCACAGGAGCAGTGGGTACAGAGGCCTTAGATGAAAATTCTTTCGTCTTCATAAGATCACTGTCTTCAATATCGACGACGCGAGCAAGTTCGTCGAGTGAGGTAACACCGTTTAAAATTTTTATAACACCGTCTTCGGCCATTCGTCGAATGCCTTGTGGTCGTGATGCTTTCCATATATCAAGTTCGCTTGGCCGGTTGCGCACCGCTTCTTCTACCGCTTCATCGAGTTGTACTGCCTCAAGTATTGCAATACGGCCTTTGTATCCTGAGTCAGAACATTTTTCACAACCAACAGCCTCCCACATAGTGTCACTATTTTCTGGCACAGACTCGGGTCGAGGAATATTGTGAAGAAGCATGTCCATTTTTTCTCGTGCAACTCCTGTAATCGAAACGCTTTTTTTGCAATGCTCACACAGCTGTCGTGCAAGCCTTTGTGCCATAGCAAGGTTAAGGGCGCTTCCTAAAATTTCAGGTTGTACTTCAAGGTCAATAAGGCGCGGAAAAGTTCCCGCTGCGTTGTTGGTGTGCAGTGTTGAAAACACAAGGTGGCCAGTGAGTGCGGCGTGCACTGCGGTCGAAGCAACTTCGGGATCACGGATCTCACCAACCATAATAATATCGGGGTCTTGGCGCAAAATACTACGTAAGCCTGAAGCAAACGTATAATCTTTAGCAATTTGTGTTTGTACGATACCTGAAAGGTGATACTCCACCGGGTTTTCAAGAGTGATGATTTTAATTCCGGGTTTATTTACCGCGCTGAGGAAGGCGTATAGCGTTGTAGTTTTACCAGAACCAGTTGGACCTGTGTTAAGGATCATACCGTTAGGCTTTTTGATTTCCTCCATAAATAATTCCATCAAGAATTTGTCCATGCCGAGTTCTTCCAGAGGTAGCCCGATAGTTGATGGGTCAAGAAGACGCATCACTACTGTTTCGCCATAATTACCGGGAATAATGGAAGTACGAATTTCCATATCACCCTCGCCGATTTTTACACTGAAGCGCCCATCTTGCGCTGCGGTTTTTATGTTCAATTTCAAACCCGAAAGAAGTTTAATTCGAGAAAGAAGTAGTTTGTATGTCGCGTGGTCGAACTTAAGTAAGTCGGTAAGAACCCCATCGAGACGAAATCGTACACGGATAAATTTTTCTTCGGGTTCAATGTGAATATCCGAAGCGTCGAGTGCTAAACCACCACCAATGAGTACTTCAAAAATTCGCGATACACGGTGTGTTTTTTTGCTCGTGAGCCCTGCGTCTACATTTTTTTGAACGTCCTCAATACTTTTAAGTGTGCTTCGTATACGTTCGATTTCTTCAGTAGAAATATTTAACACACCACCATCGCTTGCTGTCGCGTCAGAAATATCACTGTAGTGATCCCATGCGTGTTTCAGCGAAGCCGAGGAAACTATAAAAAGGCGAGTTTGGTATCCGAGGCGTTCTATTATTTGGACTGCAGCTAATGAATCGCTACGTCCTGGCGCGCGCATTGCAATAAATACTTTCTTACCGATTTTGCGAAACGGTGCAATTTCAACTTTTCTAGCCTCTTCTTCTTTTATAAGCCCTAGTGCATCTGTTTCTATGGAAATCCTAGTGAGGTCGACGTATTCTACGCCGTACTTGGTAGAAAGTGAGCGCGCGAGCATCTCTTCCTCTTGTTCGTAGAGTTCTGCGATTTTTTCGTCTTGATCTTTTTCGTCAAATTGCACCATGTTTTTAGCGTTTAGGGGTTAGCGCCTAGCCTGCCTGTGCTTCGCACGCAGACAGGTGTTTAGACGAACCTTAAACATTACCGACAATTTTACCATGCGCACTTACATTACATATGTTAGATAACGAAAAAGAGTGAAGAGCACATATATTAATACACAACACAAAACGACGGTTTGCACTATTACAGACCACCCACTAATTTTGATACAATGCACTCGTGGAGGCACAAAAATATACGCTGGAAGAATTCACAAAAGAAGCAGAGGAGTTTGTTTCTCAGCTCTTTGTGGCCAACCGAGCCGTTGTAGTTGCGCTTCACGGCGATTTAGGTGCAGGCAAGACAACGTTTGTGCAAGTAGTTGCTCGTGCACTCGGAGTTACCAGTGCAGTGGTGAGCCCAACGTTTATCATTCAAAAAAGATACCCCTTAGAGGGGCAAATTTTTTCGAACCTTATACATATTGATGCGTATCGTCTTGAAAGTGCCGAGCAACTTTCGGTTTTAGATTGGGACGACATAGTTCGTGATTCGTCTAATCTTATATGTGTCGAATGGGCAGAGAATGTCGAAAAAATACTTCCATCAGAAACAAAACATATTTATTTGAAATATATAGACAAGGAAACAAGAAGCATTTCTTACACAACATATGAAGAAAAAAGATAGTAACAAAAAATTAGTATTACTTGATGCACATGCGATTATTCATCGCGCGTATCACGCACTTCCTGACTTTGCGTCGAGTAAAGGTGAACCTACAGGAGCGTTATACGGTTTATCGTCGATGCTTATGAAAATTATTCAAGAATTGAAACCCGACTACATTGCGGCGTGTTTCGATTTACCAAAACCAACATTTCGTCACGAAATTTTTGAAGAATATAAAGGAGGTCGGCGAAAAACCGACGACGAATTAAAAATACAACTCGAACGTAGTCGCGAAGTCTTTAAAGCATTTAGTGTTCCCATATACGATGCAGAAGGTTTTGAAGCAGATGATGTGTTAGGTACTGTGGTTGAGCAATTAAAAAATGAACCTATTGATATTGTAATCGCATCGGGCGATATGGACACACTGCAATTAGTTGAAGAGAAAAAAGTGTCGGTGTATACCTTGCGCAAGGGGATTACCGACACAATTTTGTATGATGAAACTGCGGTGCAAGAAAGATTTGGTTTTCATTCGGATTTGTTGCCAGATTACAAAGGTTTGCGCGGTGATCCGTCCGATAATATTCCGGGTATACGTGGTGTGGGAGAGAAAACAGGTACCAATCTTATTGTAAACTTTGGAACGCTCGAAAATATGTACAAGGAGCTCGATAAAACTGACAAAAAGTTTTTAGAGCTCGGTTTTAAACCCAGAATTATTGGATTGCTGCGAGATAATAAAGACGAAGCGTTCTTTTCAAAAATGCTCGCTACTATTAGGCGCGATGCCCCTGTTACTTACGAAATTCCAAGAAGTGTGTGGCGCGAAACCATACAAGCTAACGAAGTTTTTGAGCTTTTTAGTGAGTTAGAATTTAGAAACTTGGGCGACAGAGTACGAAAGCTTCTTAACCTCGGTGCTCAAGTTGAGTATGACGAAGAAGTTGAGGAAGAAAAAATAGATGCACGAGAATTAGCGCGCGCCGAAATCGCGTTGTGGTTGGTGCGCTCGGATGTTACCAATCCTACGAGAGAAGATGTTATGCAGTTTATCCAAGGGGCGAAGTTTAAAGAAATAGAAATTGCATTATTAAAAAAGTTGGAAGAGCTCGGGTCGTTGCAGGTGTTTAAAGATATAGAGGAACCCCTCATTGATGTAGTGGCACACATGAGCGCGAACGGCATTGCACTGGATGTACAATATTTAAAAAAATTGTCTAAGGAGTATCACACTGAACTCACTAAGATTGAAAAACGAATTTACAAACACGCAGCTACCACTTTTAATATAAATTCCCCAAAACAACTCGGTGAGATTCTTTTCGATAAGCTTGAGCTTACTCCAAAAAATCAAAAACGAACCTCAACAGGGCAACGTAGTACCAAAGAGTCTGAACTAGAAAAACTTAGAGATGAGCATCCGATTATCGAAGATGTGTTTGCGTATCGTGAGCTACAAAAATTACTTTCCACGTATGTCGACACACTCCCGACTCTTGTTGCCAAAGATGGTCGTCTACATGCAGAGTTCTTGCAAGCTGGCACAACCACGGGACGTATGGCAAGCCAAGAACCCAATTTACAAAACATTCCCGTGAAAACAGAATATGGTCGTCGTATTCGTAATGCGTTTGTTGCAGAAAAAGGAAATGTACTCGTAGCGCTCGACTATTCACAAATAGAATTACGCATCGCAGCTATTATTTCGCAAGATGAAAAACTTCTTTCGGTATTTCGTGAAGGTGGTGACATTCACAGCGCGGTGGCGGCACAAGTGTTTGGTGTCGCACCAGAGAATGTTGACAAAGAGATGCGCCGACAAGCAAAAGTAATTAATTTTGGAATTTTATACGGCATGGGGGTAAATGCATTGCGGGCAAACCTTGGAGGAGAGACAACACAAAAAGAAGCACGTGAATTTTATGATACATACTTTGCTCAGTACGCTGGATTAGCGAAATGGATTGATAATACAAAAGCAGATGCGTCGCGCTTGGGGTACACACAAACATTATTTGGACGACGACGATACTTTGAAGGTATAACTTCACATTTACCACACATTAAAGCAGCAGCAGAACGCATGGCAATTAATGCCCCAGTGCAGGGGACGTCTGCCGACATTATTAAAAAAGCGATGGTGGATATTTATGCATATCTACACGAAAATAAACTAGAAAAAAAAGTCAAACTAGTGTTGCAGGTGCATGACGAACTTGTTTTTGAAATGAAAGAGAGTGAAGTAGCAGTTGCAACAAAGGAAATTCAAAAAATAATGGAAGGCGTTCTTGATGAAGAAAAATCCCACGGCGTGCCTTTGTTAGTCGACATAAAACAAGGTAATAACTGGGGAGAAATGAAAAAAGCGTTATAGTATAATTTAGTAGATTATGGGAATGGAATCAATAAAAAATACTTCTAAAAGCGAAGCGCAAGAATCTAATCAAATGATTTCAGACGAGGAGTTTGAAACGCAGTTTATAGAGCAAACAATAGAGGTTGGTGGAAATGAACTACGATATGTTGCAATAGAACCTTCAGAGACTATTTCAGACGAATATGTTGTTTATGTAGGGGGGTTCTCTATGGGTCCAGGAGTATACAAGCAAGAAATAAAAGGATTGGCTCAATCTGGAAGAAAAGTTTTGTTCCTCAATCCCTTGAAAGGGATTGAGGTGGCAAAAACAGATTTAGAAAAGTTTGAAGAGTTTAATTTGCCAGACACAATAAAAAATAAAACATCCGAAGCATTAATGTTATTAGATCACCTCGCCATCAGTAGAGCTGATTTTGTAGGACATTCACAAGGTGCAATTATCGCAACGGTTGTTGCTGCATCGCGAGATAATATTGCAGATAATCTTGTTTTGTTAAATCCAGCTGGACTATATGGAGAGGATACTTCACCAGACATGTGGGCGCGCACCGCCAAAGGAACCATGAGAGAACAGGCTGATTTTTGGTCTGGAAAAAATAATAATGATAAAGCTGGGAGAGCAGAATCGATATTGGGTCCCGTTACGATGAATACTGAACTAACTGAAAGAGCGCCGTATTGGCGGGCAACGAAAGAAATTCCCGGGATTCTGGCAACAAATATACTGCCTGTTCTTAAGGAATTACAAAAACGCACTGGGGATGAAAAAACAATGGTTACTCTTGTAACTGCGAATGAAGATCTTACTTTTCCACCGAAAAAAATAGAAGAACACATTGGGTTTGGTGACTCGCAAGATGCAGTTGCAGTTGAAAGTGTGTTTAAAGATGTGGTTGATGCATATGCCATGTATATAAGTAAGGACGCTATGCACAATGCTCCTGCATATGAGGAGGTGGGAATTCTAGAGCAAATTCTTAACAGTAATTTAGAAAAAAAAGTTCAATCTTAGTTATGTTGTACGTATATTATGGGGAAGATGTCGACACGGCGCGCAAAAAGGTGCAGGCAACTGTTGCAAGTATGCTCGCAAAAAATCCTGATGCACTATATTTTCGTGTTACTAGCGACACGTTGGATTCATATGATTTTGAAGAGCTCACGCAAAGTCAGGGGCTTTTTAAAAGTGAATATATCGTTGTGTTAGATACTTTACTAAGTGGTAAGGAGAAGAATGAGGTTGTGCTAGAAAACATAAAACAAATCGCCGAATCGCCACATCCATTTTTTCTGCTTGATGGAAAGTTGTTGGCTCCGGTGCGTAAGAAACTAGAAAAACACGCAGAAAAAGTCCACGAGTTCGAGTTTAAAAATAAACCAAAGGCAGAAAGCTTTAATATTTTCTCTTTAACCGACGCGCTCGGTGAGAAAAATGTAAAAAAATTGTGGACATTGTTTAGAGAAGCAAAATACAGTGGGGCAAGCGACGAAGAAATTCACGGAATTTTGTTTTGGATGTTTAAAAGTCTCTCGCTTGCTGCACAGT
>CAZPQI010000022.1:0-12038 GCA_964589005.1 uncultured Candidatus Saccharibacteria bacterium
CCTAAACCGCCAAAACGCAGGGCGTTTTGGCGGTTTAGGTGTTTTTGCTTGTTTGACAAATAATAACCGTTGTATACACTTTGGTTAATATGGTTAAAACAGTACTAAACGTAAAAACAGACAAGGATATTAAAGAAGCGGCACAAAAAGTGGCAAAGGAAATTGGCGTACCACTTTCTACCGTTGTGAACGCGTACTTAAAGGAGTTTGTTCGTTCACAAAGTGTTACATTTACAACATCGCCACGCTTACGAAAAGAAATAATCGAAATTTTTGAGCAAGCCGAAAGTGAGCCACTGACTGGTAAAGAAAACTCGCCTATTTTCGATAATATTGATGATGCGTTTGATTATCTCGAAAATGCTAAAGTATGAGAATACTTTTTCGTAAAAAGTTTACAAAACAATTTCAAAAACTTCGCTCTGGTGAGAAAAAACGATTAAAAGAGCGAATCCGTTTATTTAAAGAAGATGATCGTCACCCAATTCTTGAAGATCATGCGCTAGTTGGGTTATTTAGCGGAAGACGTAGCATTAACATAGGAGGAGATTTGAGAGCGCTCTATCGTATGGTAGATAAAGAAACAGTTCAGTTTGTTGCAATTGGAACTCATAGTGAACTGTATGAGTAAGCTATTGCCTAAGAGGGTCTGATTTGCTACTATCTTTGTGCCCCTAAGCGGGGCTTTTAAATACTCCTTGAGTCACTATGCGGTTTCGTAACGAGGATTTAATACACAAACAATTTTGTTTGAAGATTAGTTTTGTCGTAGCTTTGCTACCCAAAAATAAACTGCGGGCAAAATAGGAAGTGTATGAAATACGCAGTAGAAATAAGTTTAGTTATTCAAGGAAAATAAAATATGGCAACAAACACTATAATTCAAAAGTTATTCGAAGCGGGTGCTCACTTTGGCTATACCCGTTCACGACGCAGTCCAAGCATTGCGCCGTTTATTTTTGGACAAAAAAATCGCAACGACATTTTTGATCTTGAATTGACTGCAGAAAAGTTGGAGGATGCAGAAAAGTTTGCAACGGAAATTGCAGCTAAAGGAAAAAAGATTCTTTTAGTAGCTGGAAAAAATGAAGCGCGTATTATAATGCGACGAGCTGCAGAAAAAGTAGATGAGCCTTTTGTGTGTGGACGATGGATCGGTGGAACCCTCACTAATTTTAAAGAAATAGGAAAACGTGTACGACGTCTTGAAACTCTTCGCGATGATAAAGAAAAGGGAAATCTAGAAAAATACACCAAGAAAGAACGTCTTTTGATGGATCGCGAAATTGACGACCTCGATGCGACTTTCGGCGGAATTGTTCCGATGAAAGAGCTTCCTGGAGCGATGTTTGTAGTTGACCCGCGTTTCGAGGAAATTGCGATTAACGAGGCACACATAGTGGGGGTGCCAGTTATCGCACTCGCGAACTCAGATTGTGACCTTACTAAGATTGCACATCCAATTCCTGCAAATGATGCAACGAACAAAAGTATTACATTTTTCGTTGACAAAATTGTAGCTGCCATCGAAGAGGGAAAGAAGAAAGCGGCAACAGAAGCTCCTGAGAGTGCAAAAGAAAAGGAAAAGTCGGAAGAGTAGTTGCGCGTTAACTAAATCCTAACCCAAATCAATATCAATATGGTATCTACTGAACTCATTAAACAACTTCGTGACGAGACAGGAGTTTCTATAATGCAATGCAAGAAAGCTCTAGAGGAATCGGGTGGTGATTTAGAGAAAGCGAAAGTGGTGTTGCGAAAGATTAGTGCACAAATTGCCGCAAAAAAAGCTGATAGAGAATTAGGTAGTGGAGTTGTACAAGCATATATCCATGCTGGTAACTCAGTAGCTGGAGTTATTGTACTTGCATGTGAAACTGATTTTGTAGCAAAGAACGAGGAGTTTGTAAAAATTGCATACGATATTGCCATGCATGTTGCTGCTACTGCTCCTGAGTTCATTTCGCGGACCGACGTAACAGAAGAATCAACTGCGGCTGCTCGTGCAGTGTTCACTGAAGAATCAGCAGATAAGCCAGAAGAAATGCGCAAAAAAATTATCGAAGGAAAGTTGGATTCTTTTTTGAAGGAAAAGGTATTACTCGAGCAACCATTTGTTAAGAACCCAGATTCTACCATTCAAGGCATTTTAGACGAGGCAACTCAAAAATTCGGTGAGCGCGTGGAGATTTCAGAAATGTCCCGCTTCGCCGTGTAAACTAATTATATGATGGCCATTACCGCCTTTAGTATCTCACTTACGGTTCTTGCACTGTTTTTAGCATTTAAATTATTTGAAAGTGCACACCCAATTAAAATATATTCAAATCTTCGCAGAAAAGGAGATGCGCTAGTTATTTCATTAGCGAAACACTTACACATACAGAGTAAGGATATGAAAAAACATCTTTCAGTTAGAAATGTATTACAAGTTTTTACACGACATACAGCGACTGCAGTTGCAAAAGCAGCACGCGCAGTAGAAACTCGAGCACAAAACATTACGCGCAGAATGGCGCGCGACAAGAGTTCAAATGGACGTCCTACTGCATCTAAATTCCTCGAAGAAGTAACAACGCACAAACAGAGCCTTGACACTGAACGAGTTAGACGCGAAACTAGTTTCGACGACGAATTAGAAAAGTAGCATATACGGTTGCGAGTCCGTTCAAAATTCGACAAAGTAAATGAGAGCTGGAATTAGTATAGGTATCGTATCAAAAATAAAATAGCCGGAGTAGCTCAGTTGGTAGAGCAACTCACTTGTAATGAGTAGGTCGGGAGTTCGAGTCTTCTCTCCGGCTCAAGTAACACAAAGCCATAACGCGATAGCGTTATGGCTTTTGTGTTATTCGCCGGGAGAAGACTCGAAAGACGGAAGTCGCGGGTCTCCACCTGGAGAGTAGCGGAAGGAAGGGGCGACTGAGTCCGGGCAGGAGCACTTAACAAAATTAAGTCCGCCAGCTGGCGGACGAAAATTATGTTTAGTGACTGGTGCCGAGTCTTATCTCCGTTTTATTATAGGCATCCAAGTTTCTCTCTAACTAAATCTCTTTCGTAGTAGTAGTAGTAGCTTTCTCTTCCAGCTCCGAAAGCCCAGGAAGTATCTCTTGAATCTCTTCAACGCTTTTAAATCCTGAGTGCGGTGTGCCGTTAATTACTAAAGCAGGCAAATCATTTGGTATTTCTCTTACAGAAATGAGAGTTTCAACAGCGGAAAGGTCGAGATTATAGTCGAACGAATAAATTCGTAATTGTGGATATTGCTTTGCGAGTTCGGTAAGCACGAAACCTTGTCGTAAGCAGTCAGGACAATCTCCTTTTTCGTTTGAATAAAAGTAGAGTAAGAAAATTGGCTCAAGGTTGCACTTCTCAGAAACTTTTTGCATGAGGAGTAAGTCTTTAATCTCTAGGAGCGAATAGTATCGTTTCAAACGAATTACTTCTTCGTTGTTGGCACCGAGTTGAGCTTCGGTGAAAGAGAGTTTCCGAGCGAGCGAGTCAAGCTCACGAGAAAGAACTGAGTCTTCAGAAATATTTTTGCACGATTGTTCTTGAAGTAAATCAAACTGCGTTTCGAGAGAAAGAATGTCGATAGCTATACTATCCTCGATTGATCGTAGTTGATCGATGCGTTTTGAATTGAAGAAGTTATTTGCAACTATAGCCGTTACGAAAATAAACGTAGTTATCAAAAGCGTCAGTATATATTTAGTCCAATGTAGTTTTCTCATAGAATGGAATGTATAGGGCGTGAACCCCGTTAGAAGTTGCAACTTCTAACGGGGTGAATATATCACCAAATAGCACAAATAACTATTATATAGGTACTTAACGCCAGCGAACGCCAGAGTTCGTAGCAGCTTTATATAGTGCTGTAGTGAGCCACACGGGCGCTAAAAAACCATAAAATAGTATATAGATTGGCATATCGACAGAAGCCAGTGCGTCACGTGAAAGACGTTTTCCTAGACTTATAAGTACCAGAGTAAGAAGTACAAGCATTACGGTGACTGTTAGAATGACATTTGTGTTGATAAAGAAAATATCAAATTGTAATGATGGGGCGGTGAGTCCAACAGTCTGAAAGTACACAATTTCTTTGGCGACAAGCACGAGGGTGTTCCAAATTAATACTGAAAAAAGAAAGACTGCACTAAAAAGAGATATGATGCTAATGGGTAATACTAAAACTCCTAATGTTCCGTAACGAGGATTAAAGAACATATAATAATAATCAATAGCATTTTTTATGAAACCATATGTCCAGCGTACGCGTTGCTTTATCAACGCCCCAAAACTTTCAGGAGCTGTGGTATAGACAATGGCGTTGGGTTCGTTGGTTACTTTTTTGTGATGTTTTTGCAAGCGCATACACATTTCTAAATCTTCGGTGCTGTGAGCGTGTCGCCATGGGCCTACCTCGTCGATAATACTTCGTCTGAAAAACGAAAAAGGTCCAGGAGTGATGAATAGTGAGTCCATGAGTGCAAATACGTTACGTATAAAAACAGCCAAGCCGTATTCAGCTTTTTGAATAATTTGTAGAAGCCCTCTAGCATTGTGAATTTTTATACTTGGGGTTACCGCCGCAACATCTTCGTCTTCAAAGTGTGCCATGAGTTGTAAGAGTGCGTCGTGTTCAACGTATGAATCTGCGTCCAAACATCCGATAATCTCTGCCTGAGTATATGCAAGGGCTTCGTTCATTGCACTGTGCTTACCGCCATTTTCTTTATTTAAAATTTGTATTTGTGGGTGTCTTTCAAAACGTGATAGTACCATATGTGTCGCATCGGTTGATCCGTCATTAACTACAATTATTTCGAGTTTTTCAGATGGGTAATCTAAAGCGAGTAGTGAGTTAAGAGTCCCTTCCACGGTAGATTCTTCGTTAAAGCAGGGGACAATAACCGCAACACTTGGAAATGTTGAGAGCTTTTTTCTTGGTGTTGCTAGCTGTTTCGCTCCATTGTGTTCAAAGAAGGTGATAAGCAAAAATATCTCGAAATAAAGCGAGACAAACAACATGACATACATCACTATTTGGGCTATGTCCATGAGCGCCATCCTATCATGTACTGTGCCAAATAACAGCTTGAAATGGGGACATTTTCATATACACTACACTCAATATGTCCTCAAATAAGAAACACGAACACATACACCCGCTTACGAGTGCAATTCGTGAAATCGTTACCATTTTTTCTGAAATGGGTTTTGAAGTTGCTTCTGGCCCCGAGCTAGAAACAGAGCATTATAATTTTGATGCGTTGAATGTTGCCAAGGATCACCCTGCGCGCGACATGCAAGATACATTTTGGGTAGATAAAGATCATGTACTACGCACTCACGATACTTCGGTAACTGCACACAAGCTGGAAGAGAATGATGGAGAAATGAGATTTCTCTCGTGTGGAAAAGCGTATCGTAACGAAGCGACCGACATGACGCACGAGGCACAATTTTTTCAAGTTGATGCATTTGCCGTTGGCGAAGACGTAACCCTTGCACACCTTAAAGGGACACTGGAAACTTTCTTTTCTAAGTTTTTAGGAGGTTCGGTAGAGATTCGTTTTCGTCCTGGGTTTTTCCCATTCGTTGAACCAGGAGTCGAGGTCGATATGAAGTTGATAGGAGATAATGTGCCTGAACGACTTAAAGATAAATGGATAGAAATTTTGGGAGCAGGAATGTTACATCCAAATGTATTGCGTACAGGTGGTATTGATTCAGAAAAATATCAAGGATGGGCATTCGGTGGAGGAATTGAGAGACTCGCAATGCTTAAGTGGGGAATTGATGACGTTCGCATCTTTCACTCGGGTGACTTACGTTTTATTCAGCAGTTTGAAGCGTCAAAATAAATATGTCACGAACAATTACTGAAATATACGAGCACTACAACATCCCGCCATGGCTTCAGGAGCACATGCTACGCGTTTCTGCAGTATCGAGTATTATATGCGACCAACTAGGAGATAAAGTGCGCAAGCATGAAGTAGTAAGTGCGTGCTTACTGCACGACATGGGGAATATAATTAAATTTGATTTTGATTCATCCCCAGAATTTTATGAGAGTTTGGGTGGTAAAGAAAAAACAGAGCATTGGAAAAGAATCCAAGGCGAGTATTTTGAGAAATATGGACGCGATGAGCATGCGGCGACAAATAAAATTGCGTTAGAGATAGGAGTTTCCGCTGATATTTTGAGAATAATAACTCAATCAAAGAAGTCTCTTGAATCACCAGGAGAAGAAAATCTTGAAGATAAGATAGCTACTTACTCGGATATGAGAGTAGGACCTCACGGAGTCATCTCTTTTGAAAAGCGTTTAAGTAATATAGTTTCTCGAAGCCCTAAATGGGATGAAGAGAGAGCTGCAATAGTTAGGACGTTGTTGCAACGATGCGAGAAAGTGCTTTTTAGTGACGTTGATCTGGATCCAGAAAATATAACCGACGAAAGAATAAAGTCTGTGATTGAAGAACTGCGTAACTACAAAATTGTATGAAAGTAAATTACGAATGGTTACAATCGTTTTTCCTGCCTGCCGAAGCCTCGACGCAGGTAGGTGAAAAGGACACATTCCCAAGTGTTGAAGAAATTGAGCAGAAGCTCATGTTCCACGCGTACGAGATAGAAGGAGTCGAAGATGTTAATGGAATTTCAGTTTTAGATATTGACGTGCTTCCAAACCGCGCGGCGGATTCTTTGTCGCATCGAGGTATCGCTCGCGAAATTTCGACATTGTTTGAAATTCCTATGAGGCGCGACCCATTGCGCGACACCGTCGTACTTTCTCCCGAAACAGATTCAGTCTCGGTTACTTTAAGTAGCAAAGATTCCTGTTCATATTACGTAGCCGCACACATTAAGGATGTAGAGGTTAAAGAGTCTCCTGAGTGGCTTAAGAACAGTCTAGAAGCTATAGGGCAGAAATCTATAAATAATATAGTAGATGCGACTAACTATGTGTTATTTGAGTTAGGTCGTCCTACGCACGTATTTGATGCTAAGAAATTTGAGGGAAACAAACCGAGTGTAGGTACGCGTCTTGCAAAAAGTGGCGAGAAAATAACCTTGCTTGGTGGCGATGAAATAGAACTTACAGATTCGATAACACTTATTGTTGATGCGAACTCTGATGCCCCGATAGCAATTGGTGGTGTAAAAGGTGGCGCACACGCTGAGATTGATGACAGCACAACAGAGATACTTGTAGAGGTGGCGAACTTTCATCCAACACAAACGCGTCTTGCATCGCAAGCTTTGAAAATGCGTACCGATGCATCTGCGCGGTTTGAAAACAATATAGCCGACAAGTTGGCAGACTATGGAGCTGTTGCGGTCGTGGAACTAATTCTGAAAGTTGCAGGTGGAGAACTTGTTGGGTATAAAACTGCAGGAGAATTGCATGAAGGAAACGCGGAGGTTGCAGTTACCGCTCAGCAAGTGTCAAAACTTTTAGGTGCGGACATCAGTTCAAAAGAAATTGAAGGTATTTTTGATCGATTGCAATTCGAATATTCACACGACGGAGAAAAATTCGCAGTGACTGCACCATTCGAGCGACGTGACATTAACATTCGAGAAGATGTAATAGAGGAAATTGGTCGTGTGTATGGATATAACAACATTAAAAGTGAGCAGTTACTGCAAGTAGAGAAAGTGCCAGACATAAACAAAAAGTACGCCTACGCAGAGCTGATTCGCAATACACTTAGTGCTCAGGGTTACACGGAGGTATATTTGTACTCACTACGTGATAGCGGCGAAGTAAAGCTTGTGAATGCACTTGCGAGCGACAAAGACCACCTACGTGGCGATTTAAGTGCGGGTATGACTGATTCGTTGGACAAGAATGAAAAACAAATGCCGGTGCTCGGTCTTTATGATGCAATAAAAGTATTTGAGATAGGGAATATCTTTCTACCTGGTGGAGAAGAAACGCACGTGGCAATCGGTGTACGAGTAGCGGGAAACAAAAAGAAAGAAGGGCGCTACCAAATCTTACTCGCAGATATTAAGAAAAGTCTTGAAGAAGAACTTAATGTTACACTTCCTGAAATTAGTGGAGAAACGTTAGAATTTAATCTTGACTCACTCATTGTTGATTTACCAGAACTCGCCAGTTACCCCGAAACAAAAACGGTGGCAAAAGGAGTTTCATACGTGGCTTCGAGTTCGTATCCATTTGTTTTGCGTGATATCGCCGCGTGGGTACCCAAAGGAACAAACGCTGGGGATATTCAGGAGATTGTGGTTAAACATGCAGGAGATTTACTGAAGCGAAGCGACATATTCGACGAATTTGAGAAAGACGGACGGATTTCGTATGCATTTCATCTTGTGTTTCAGTCGAATGAAAAGACTTTAACTGATGACGAAATAGGCGTAATTATGGTGGCAATTGAGGCTGAAATTGATGCAAAAGAAAGCTGGCAAGTGCGGTAATTGTCAAGATGCTAAATGTGTATAAAAGCGCGCATTTAAGGGCGTTTTTTGCTATAATATAGGTACTTCAGAGAGTGCTCTAGGCGCTCTCTTTGTATGATATATGGCAGTGAAAAAATCAGAAGAAACTAAAGAAAAAAAACCCAAGAAAGGCAGCTACGGAGCAGACGATATTACAGTTCTAGAGGGACTCGAAGCGGTTCGAAGGCGTCCTGGTATGTATATCGGTACCACTGGTATTGAAGGTTTGCATCACCTTATTTGGGAAATATTTGATAACTCGCGCGATGAAGCGATGGGTGGATTTGCCGATGACGTAGAAGTTGCATTGTTGCCAGGAAATAGAGTTCGCGTCGTAGACAACGGTCGTGGTATTCCCGTTGACAGGCATAAGAAAACAAAAGTATCTGCACTTGAAACTATTATGACCACCCTCCACGCGGGAGGCAAATTTGGCGGTGAAGGATATAAATTTTCAGGAGGATTGCACGGAGTTGGAGTTTCAGTAGTTAACGCACTCTCGAGCCATGTGCGTGCCGAGGTGCACCGCGAGGGTGGGCAATATGTTCAGGAATATAAAAAAGGAGGAAAAGTAGTCGCACCGGTTAAGAAAATTGGAACGTCAAAAAAGAAAGGGACCATTATTACTTTTGACCCCGATCCAGAAGTTTTCCCTGTCATTGAATTTGATTGGAAAACAATCGTCGAGCATTTACGCCAGCAAGCGTACTTGGTTAAAGGTATGCGCCTTACCATTATTGATGCGCGTGAATACACCAAGGATTTTGATGATGCAAAAACTTTTTATCTTCGCGAACAGGGACTCGACGTTCCTTCAATGACATTTTATTTTGAGGGAGGACTGAGGAGTTTGGTTGCATTTCAAAATAGACACCAAAAAGAGTTACACAAATCTATTTTTTATGTTGAAAAAGAATCTGAGGAAGTACACGTAGAAGTTGCACTTCAGTATGTTAATGATATTTCTTCGCGAGTCTCGGCATTTGCAAACAATATTTATAATCCAGAAGGAGGGGCACATATTACAGGTTTCAAAACAGCACTTACACGCACGCTTAACAATTACGTAAAGAAAGCAAATCTGAAAGGGCTCGAAGGAGGATTTACTGGCGACGACGTACTTGAAGGTCTTACCGCGGTGGTTTCTGTAAAGATGGAGGAAATTCAATTTGAAGGTCAGACTAAAGCAAAATTGGGAAGTGTTGAAGCGCGCGGTGCAGTTGATGCGGTATTTTCGAAAGCGTTCGGAGAATTTCTTGAAGAAAGTCCTAACGATGCGAAATCTATTATTTCAAAGGCTGTATTAGCAATGAAGGCGCGCAAAGCTGCAAAAGCAGCGAAAGACTCTGTGCTTCGCAAGGGTGCATTAGACGGTATGACGCTTCCTGGAAAACTCTCAGATTGCCAAACAAAATCTGCAGAGGAGGCAGAAATATTTATTGTTGAGGGAGATTCAGCTGGAGGCTCAAGTAAGCAAGGGCGTGACCGTCGTACACAGGCTATATTGCCATTGCGTGGAAAAATTTTGAATGTTGAACGAGCACGTCTCGATAAGATGCTCGCAAATAATGAAATTAAATCATTGATTATTGCACTAGGCACTGCGATCGGCGACACATTTGATATTTCAAAACTTCGTTACCATAAAGTTATCATTGCAACTGACGCCGATGTCGATGGCGCACACATTAGAACATTGTTGTTGACGCTCTTCTATCGATATTTTAAGCCACTTATTGAAGGAGGGTACTTGTATATTGCACAACCACCTTTGTACAAAATTAAACAAGGTAAAAAAATGGAGTATGCATATACAGAAGCAGAGAAAATTTCTTTGGTAGGTGATGTAGATATTGATGGTGATGTAGAAAACGTTGATGAAGAGGTAGAAGAACCGCAGTCTGACGAAGTGGAAACTACAAAGAAAAAGACATCCAAAATTTCTGTACAACGTTATAAAGGACTCGGAGAAATGAATCCAGATGAACTGTGGGAAACAACAATGGACCCTGAGCGACGACTACTTAAGCAAGTAACGATAGATGACGCACAAGAGGCCGATAGAGTATTTGATTCGCTTATGGGAGCTGATGTGGCACCACGTAAGATGTTTATTCAGGCGCATGCTCGGGAGGCGAACCTAGACATCTAATGGAAATCCATAAAAATAGCGGTTAGCTGTGTTGAACTGCAAAAAACCTCGCAAGTAGTATTGTCCATACAACTTGCGAGGTTTTTATTGTTCGCCTTGCTATCCATATATTTTTATGGATTTCCCAAAACTCGTAGAATGCACGCCTAATTTTTTCGCATCAATGTAAAAACACCCCGCGGGCTAGAGCCCGTGGGGTGTTTTTACTAAATAACTAGTGACTACCGTCTAATAACTAATTTAGTAGTTCAAAACAGTCAGTGCTTGTGCAGCAACATTGTTTTGTTCGTTCCACTCAGGGATGTAATTTTGTGGGTCAACATACACAGTAAACGTGTGTACACCGGGTACTAATTGGTCGAATGTCATAAATATTTCTGTAGACGAGCCGGGCATCAATGATTGCTGAGCTTGTGAATTAAATGAGTAGCCGCCTTGTGTTGGCAATACGGCCGAGAAGAACCAAGAGCCAGTTTGCTTTGTTCCAAGGTTGGTTACCTTAAATTTCACCGCACCGCGCGCGTATTGGTGGACTACACTTTGAGCCTCGAATGCGCCGTATGGATTAATATCACCAACGGCAACTATTTCTACTCGTAGGTCAGCAGTTCCGTATGGGTCGGATGTTCGGGGGACTCGAATGGTTTCTCGCACGATAGGCTTATAAGGAACTACTGTATCAGACTTTGAAGATGGCTTTGTAATAACTACTTCAGGTTCAATAGGTCCTGCTAAAGCTTGTGCTCCAGCAGTCGTGCTATCTTGTGGTGTGGCAGTATCACTAACGAGAGTATTGCGTACGGCGAGTATTTTTGTGTCGCGCACACTTTCTCCATCAGTATTTGTGTAGGTAATAGCGAGTGCAGCTTCTACATTATTTTTTGTAGAGATGGGAGTAATTTCAAGTGAGGTAGCGCTGGTCGTAAGTTGGTATGGTGCATTACAGGGAATTGGTTGTTCAAGTACTTGGAAATAGAAATCCTCTTCACATGCATACGCAAACGAAAGTATGCCGTCGTCATCACCATTGCGCGCCCAGTTGATAGCAACAGGTTCTCCTGAGTTTGCGGTGTCTTTGCTTAGTTCGATAACTATATCTTTGTCACCAAGCTCTATATTGTTGCCAACTGCTTGAGTGGCCACACCGGTTTCAGAAAATAGGCGGGGAACAATCTTAATAACTTGAATGGCGCTCCAAATGCCGATTATAAGTAGGATTATAAATCCGATGATAGCAATGATATTTTTAATAGTGAAATTTGTGTTTCCTTGTGCGCCCATAAAATGTAAAATATTAGTTAGTAGTAACTTGAATCAAACAGATTTAAATTAGTGAGCTATTGATACCACGATTTAATACAAATGTCAACTTTTGACCTCTGTATTCAGCCGTTCAGTACCTCACTCT
>CAZPQI010000023.1:0-11517 GCA_964589005.1 uncultured Candidatus Saccharibacteria bacterium
ACTAGAGGTATTTAGTTCAGAGGTTGGTTGTTGCGGTTGAGGGTGTAATTCAAGTAATAGCTTGACATATATTTGACTTCGTGGTTTTATACATGAACGTATGGTTTTGATTTTTCCGTTACTGGCAAAATCTATTTGACGAAATATCGTTCTCGTGATAAAACTTCACTACGTACAAATGCATGGCAACTATAAAAATTACATTTAAACCAAAACAAATAGCTTCACAACTCGTGAATGTTATTGATAATGAACGAGCGCGCAGTGTATTAGAGCGTCGCTATGGCCTTACTTCTAATGGAAATATTGAAACTCTTGAGTCTGTAGGTCAGTCGTACGGCATCACGCGTGAACGCGTCCGACAGATAGAAAACCACGCTCTAAAGAGTATCCAGAAATCTGCTGATTATAAAAATTTAGCTGTTTCACTTAAGGAAATTGCAAACGCGATTGACGCACTAGGAGGTGTAGCCCCGCAAGACGAATTACTTAATCTTCTTACGAAAAATGCCAAGGATCAAAATCATCTTTTGTTTCTTCTTCATGTTGGCGAAACTTTTGACCGCAAAAAAGAAGGGAACGAATTTGTGCATCATTGGTATTTAGACTCAGTGCGCGCGAAGGGTGTTCGTGATGCTATCCGTTCGCTGCATGATGCTCTAAACGAAACGGTTGTTCTTCCGGAAAGTGAGATTCTTGAACAATACAAAGATGAGCTCCGAAAGGGTAAAATCGCACAAGACTCAGACGAAACTCTATTACGCTGGCTATCACTATCAAAGAAAATCGCTTCTAATCCATTAGGGGAATGGGGGCGCGCTTCGTCACCTTCGGTTCGTGTAAAAGGCATGCGTGACTATGCGTATCTTACACTTAAACGACATGGTTCGCCTATGCACTTTAGTGAAGTAGCAGACCAAGTGTTCGAACTTTTTGGACGTAAGGCACATGTCGCAACTACTCACAACGAACTTATTAAAGACCCGCGATTTGTTCTTGTTGGACGCGGCCTCTACGCGCTTTCTGAATGGGGATATTCAAAAGGAGTAGTTAAAGACGTTATTAAGGAACTTCTAAAGAAAGATGGTCCTCTTACCAAAACTGAAATTATAGAGCGCGTAAAGCGAGAGCGTTATGTTAAAGACAATACCATCGCAGTAAACCTACAAGATTCTGCTAGTTTTACATCTAACGACGATGGTCGCTATTCACTTGTATAAAACGCATCTAATCTAACTAGAAAATGCCTCGCACATATGTGCGAGGCATTTTTTAATTAATATTCAGTAAGGAATGACGATAAATTATTATTTTAAGGTATTATTGTTCCTATATGCCCCGATTGCCTTTTCCTAAAGTAGTTAGCCGAACACACTACATGGCTCTTCCATACTGGATGGGGGCCGTCGCTGTTTTTATTCTTTTCTTTATTTTTGGATTAATATATGAACAAGCACTCCTCACCGCCGTATTAACTTGGGTTTTTATTCTTGCACCAATTTGGGCTCCACTTATTTTACTGGGAATTTTTTGGTCATGGTGGGTAATATATATTCGCGCAAAATTTATAGCGCAACAAAATCCTATTCTATTAGAGATTAAAATCCCTCGGCAAATTTTTAAAACTCCGCGAGCTATGGAGCAAGTATTTACAGGACTTAACATTGGCCCTGGAGAAACGACTTTTATTTCTCGATGGTGGGAGGGAAAGGTCCGCCCTTGGTGGTCGGTGGAAATGATTTCTGTGGAGGGAAAAATTAGTTTTTACATTTGGGCATGGGATAGATACAAACCTTTTATAGAGTCACAATTTTATTCTCAGTATCCCGATATAGAAATCAACGAAGTCGAAGACTACGCTGCAGGAGTATATTCTGAACCTGGGGAAAATGTAATCTGGGGAATGGAATATAAACTCGATAAGGCAGACGCATATCCAATAAAAACATATATAGATTTTGAACTGGACCAAGATGCGCACAAAGCAGAACAAATTGTAGACCCGCTATCTGGAGTGTTTGAAAAATTAAGCTCCCTAGGCAAAGGAGAGCAGATGTGGGTTCAAATTATTTTACGACAAAACAAGGGTGCGCCAATTTCCAGTTCTATATGGGGAAGGAATATCTCTTGGAAAGACGAAGCTGCATCAGAAATTGAAAAAATATACAAAGACGCAACCCCGCAAGAACTTGATGTCGCTAGCGGAGAAACTGTTGAAGGAAAATATCCTCAACTTAAGCCGGCTGATGTTACGACGGTAAAGGCGCTCGAGCGAAGCATAGAAAAAACTGGTTTCGATACTGGTATTCGAGCTATATATATTACAACTCCTGATGCGTTCCGTGGAGAAACTATTCCAATAAATCTTGTAAATCTTTGGAGTACCTTTGCCTCTGGGACACTAAATAAATTTAATCCAGGAAGCACGTGGCATGTTCAAATGGATTACCCATGGCAAGACTTTAGAGGCATGCGTAAAGCTGCATTTTCTCGTAACGTCCTCGATGCATACCGGCGACGCAGTATGTTCCACCCACCTTATTCACATGAGCGTTTTGTTCTTACCACCGAGGAAGTTGCCACTATTTATCATTTTCCAACTGAAGAAACAAAGGCCCCTGGAATTGAGCGCATTCCATCAGTTAAAGGCGAAGCTCCATCTAACTTACCAACATAGATATGGAACGAATCCTAGAAAAAATACGAAATTTTTTATCGCACACGTATCAAATTTCCTCGCCAAGATTTGACGCATTCATGCAAGCCATCGGCATTTGGCATGACAGCCGTTTACATAATTTAAATCGAAGGACTCTCGTCATTCTTTTTATTGGAGTACTCTTAGCATCGGCAGTGTACATCGAAGGGTTTAAGTCGCCTGAAGGATTTCCTACTGACCAATATATAACCATAGGGGAGGGAAGTAGTTTAACTTCACTCGCGAAAGAATTTGAAGAACTTAATATAGTTCGCAATGCGTCCCTACTCAAAGTAGTAGTCTTCTTGCGTGGTGGACAACGTTCAGTAGATGCTGGTGACTACTTATTCGCAAAGCCTGTTGGTATTTTTGCCGTTGCGCGCATCATAACCACAGGAACATACGGATTAGAGCCGATTCGCATAACTATTCCCGAGGGGGCTACCGTTGCCGACATGGCAATTATTTACGGTAAAAGATTATTTAAATTTGATCCGGAAAACTTTTTTGTGGGAGCGATAAAATACGAGGGCTTTTTATATCCCGACACATACTATTTTCTACCAAACGTGCGTGAAGACGAGGTCATTGCTGTGATGCGCGACAACTTCAACAAACGCATTGCGCCATATGTGCAAGACATAGAGGAATCGAAATATACATTGAGAGAAATTATAATCTTGGCTTCAATAATTGAAAAAGAGGCGTGGAAAGAAGAAGACCGTAAACTTATTTCTGGAGTGTTGCACAATCGCCTTGATGCTGACATGCTCTTGCAAGTTGACGCAACCTTTACATACACACACGGAAAAGGAACGTATCAAATCACCCTTGCTGAACTTTCCGATAAAGAAAACCTCTATAACACGTACGTATACAAAGGCTTGCCCCCCGGCCCCATAGCAGCAGTTGGAGGCTCATCAATTGAGGCGGCACTTAATCCGACACAGAATGATTATATTTTCTATCTGGCAGATAGAAAAGGAAACACATATTACAGTACTACCTACGTGCAACACTTGGCAAAAAAGAGAAGGTACGTTGATAGATAACGTTTCGCAAGATATACTGCAATCGCTCTGACCGTATCTGAAAGGCGCATAAATTCTGTTTTCGAAATTCAGGAGATCGCCGCGCTTAGTAGGTGGAAGAGCAAAACAAGAGGTTCGTGGTAGCGTTAGCCGCCTCGAACCTTTTTTATATATGCATATGCAAAAGAACAACAAAAAGAAAATATTCGTTGCTCTCTCTGGAGGTGTCGATAGTGCGGTATCGGCACACATATTACAAAAAGACGGTTGGGATGTAACCGGAGTGTTTATTCGTGCATGGCAACCCGACTTTCTTCCTTGTAATCAAGACGAAGAAGAGCGAGCGGCGATGCGCGTGGCAGCTAACTTAGGAATTGCATTCAAAAGTTTAGACTTATCTGACGAATACAAAAAAGAGGTTGTTGATGTCATGGTCTCAGAATACAAGCACGGGCGAACACCAAACCCTGATGTGTTATGTAACTCCGCAATAAAATTTGGAGCGTTTTTACAATACGCTCGAGAAAACGGTGTAGACAAAATTGCAACGGGACACCACGCCCAAGTCGTAGAAAAAAACAATGGGTTCTCTTTAATACGTGGTGCCGATAAAAACAAAGACCAAGTCTATTTTCTATGGAAAATTAGATCAAAAATTCTGCAACATATCCTCATGCCCATTGGTTCTCTCCAAAAAAACGAGGTACGTGCGTACGCTGAAAAAAATAATCTGCCCAGTGCCTATAAACCTGACAGCCAAGGGCTATGCTTTATTGGCCATGTAGACATGAAAACATTTTTACAAAATTTTATTACTACAAGACAGGGAACCGTACTAAACGAAAAAGCTGAGGTTGTGGGCACTCATGAAGGCTCTGAGCTTGTCACCCTCGGGCAACGTGGTGGATTTCAACTTACTAATCACGATGCTCAACGTGAAGTTCACTATGTTGTAGAGAAAAATATAGCCGAAAATACTATCACTGTATCTACTGAGCAAAATACAACTCCGAGTGCAGCTGACTCTATTTCACTTAGTGATACCAATTGGCTACATTATCCCGTAGCAGGAACCAGCTATCAGTGTGAAATACGCTACCACGGCAAACCACCAGAGTGCACCGTGGACATTCAGGAGAGCAAAGCGATTGTACGGCTGACGGAAAAAATTCTTGTCGCCCCAGGACAGTCAGTCGTTATCTACGATAGAGAAGTTTGTATAGGTGGGGGGATAGCTCAGTAACATATACTCACTGCGAGATGTGCACACGCACCACTTTCGCGTATAATCTTTCATACATGGCAATTTTAATTACAAAAATGAATGGCGATAAGGAACCATTCAACGAATCAAAACTTGACCAATCGCTTGAGCGAGCTGGTACTACTGAAGAAATCAGAAAAAAAATAGTACAACACACAGTCAAAGAGTTGAAAGAAGGGATGACCACACAAGAAATATACCAGCACGCATTTGAACTTCTTCGCCAAGAAGAACGTCATCCTGTGGCGGCTCGCTATTCAGTAAAGCGTGCAATACTCGGACTTGGTCCATCTGGATTTCCTTTTGAGCAATTCGTTGCTGCAATAATGAAAACTATGGGCTATACCGACATTCAAACTGGTGTCGCGGCACAAGGAAAATGTGCACCACACGAAGTGGATGTTATGGCGAAGCACAAAGGAAAACGAGTTGCCGTTGAAGTTAAATTTCACAATAGTCTTGGAATTAAAACTGACCTCAAAGTAGCACTGTACGTAAAAGCGCGCTTTGACGATTTATCAGGAAAAGGAGAAAAGGTTGATGAGGGATGGTTAGTCACCAATACGAGATTTACGCGGAACGCGGCGCGTTATGGAAACTGTAACGGAATGCATTTATTGGGTTGGGACTATCCCCGCGGTCGCGGACTCGAAGTACTTATAGACGAAGCCGGTGTGCATCCAATTACTGCACTAACTTCAATTTCAGCAGCTTCAAAGAGATCCTTCCTCGATGACGATATAGTTCTTTGTCGCCAAGTTCCAGATTCTGATGAAAACTTAACTCGCTATGGAGTTCCGAGCGAAGATTTAGAAACCGTACGAAGCGAAATCGAAAAATTGTGCTCGATACCCGAAACTTCAAAATCACAATCAACCCCTTCGTAAAAAGGACGCCAGTGATGAATTAATTGGACTAGTTTGTTATACTACGCACATGATAAAAACAGCTTCAAGTTTTATAGGAGGATTTATACTGGGAATTATAATTATTTGGTCATGGAATGCATATACTGACCGTTCACAAACACAAAACGTTGCAGGCACAACTACCATACCCGAAAACCTTATTGCAGAAGGTTCCGCTGAAAATAGCGATACTCTTGCTGGCGAAGAAATTGTTACCACTGACACGCAATCTTCAAGTATTAGCGTGGTTAGTCAGCCTTTCGGAAGTTCGGTGAAGGTTACTGCGGTAAACCTCGAAACAGATGGTTGGGTTGTTGTACACGAAGAAAAAGATGGATTTATTACCAACGCACTCGGTGCGGCACGCCTAGATAGTGGATTGCAAAAAAATATAATTATTCCTCTACTTCGCGACACCACACAAGGTGCGCGTTATTGGATTGTATTATACGCAGACAACGGTGACCGACAGTTTGACCTGAAGACTGATTTCCCCCTTCGCGACTCAACAAATAATCCTATTACTGACTCGTTTGAAACTCAGTAAAATTATGTTCTTCGACATGGATCCAACAATGCTCACAGTATTTATCCAACTTGGTGTTGCAACCATACTGGGATTAATTATCGGTGCAGAGCGTTCGTTAGCAGGAAAAAGCGCGGGTATGCGTACTTTTGCGCTCATCACACTAGGCTCGTGCTTGTTTACTATTACGTCGGTTATTGTAACTACACAATATCTTGGGAAAGTTAATTTCGACCCAATGCGTGTTACCGCTGGAATTATTACTGGAATAGGATTTATCGGAGCTGGGCTCATTATGTTTCGACAAAATCTTATGCGCGGCCTCACCACCGCGGCAGGCATGTGGATCGCATCTGGCGTGGGGGTTGCAGTCGGGTTTGGGCTATACAGCATTGCTACATTTACTACATTGCTTACACTCTTTATATTTACTGCAGTTTGGTTTGTTGAAGCCAAATTGAAAGTTCACTTTGGACGTCACCATGTTGAACCAATTACCCGTCACGAACATTCAGAAGGTATGCGGGAAACGGACGAATAACCATGTCTGGCTATTATAAACCAAATCGAAATCCCAACTGGAACTACGGAGGTGGGCGTTGGCGACTGTCGCGTTCAAAAATAGATTTATTTATGAATTGCCCACGCTGCTTTTATGTGGACAACAAGCTAGGAACTGCACGACCACCAGGATTTCCTTTCAATATTAACTCGACAATTGATGCTCTTTTTAAAAAAGAATTCGACTTGCATCGTAAAGAAGGAACTGCGCATCCGATCATGGAAGAATATGGCGTTGATGCTGTACCGTTTCAACATGAAAAAATGGATGTGTGGAGAGAAAACTTCAAGGGAGTCCAAACTTTTCATGAACCGACTGGTTTTACTATTTCAGGAGCAGTTGATGATATTTGGGTGAATCCACAAGGTGAAGTACACGTAGTCGACTACAAAGCTACAAGTAAAGATGGAAAGATTGAAGACCTCGACCAAGATTGGCACATTGGATACAAACGACAGATGGAAATATATCAGTGGTTACTGCGTCGAAATGATCTTAACGTTTCAAACATAGGGTACTTTGTATATGCAAATGCACACAGCGATGTGGAAGCGTTCAACAATACGTTAGATTTCGAAGTAACACTTATTGAGTATATTGGTGATGACAGTTGGATAGAGCCAACACTTTTAAATATTAAGGCCTGTCTTGACGATTCCCGTGTCCCTAAGTCAACAGAAGACTGTGACTACTGTCGCTATCGCGAAGCTGCGGGGAAGGTATTACTGAAAAATAAACAAGATCGAACCGATACTAAAGAAACCAAAAGCTCTGAAACAAAACATTCACAAAAAAATGATACACTTTTCTAATATGGCTTCTATTTCAAATCGAGAAATTACCTTCGCCGAAAGAGTTCGTAATCTTGTCCGAAAAATTCCAAAAGGAGAAACGAGAACCTATAAAGAAGTAGCCATTTCTGCTGGCTCACCTGGAGCCGCTCGTGCCGTTGGCACTATTATGAGTAATAACTACTTACCTGACGTACCATGCCATCGTATAATTCGCTCAGATGGAAAACTTGGGGGTTACAACCGCGGGGGATTGCAAACAAAACGAAGTCTTTTAAAAGCAGAAAACGCATTATAAATTTAGAAAAATAATTATGCCATTAATGGTGAAAAGAATGCTGATTGCGCTAAGCGCTGGAGTTGGTTTTGCATTAATAGATATTTGGCTGTCAAGTTCGTCCGTGCCCGATGCATGGGATTTAAACGGCCCAATGTTTTGGTACATGTTTTTAAGTCGCCTATCTATTGGTTTCTTTGTAGCAATAGCGGGAGTAATAACAATTCATCCATTGCTGGGTTTCAAAATGTTCCCAATCCGAGGAGCGTTTATCGGAATCTGGGTGTCACTTCCCTTGGCCGCATCAATCTTCTTCGGCGATAGTGCAACTTGGAAAGTGTTTTGGATGATAATTCTTTCTGGCGCGGTGTACGGAGTTTTAATTGATGTACTGGCAACAAAACTTGCCGGCCAAGGCAGGCGCTTGTTACATCCAGAGAACGACTAAACTTTTAAGAGTTTTTTAAACGACGACTCGTCTTTATGTGGGCCTACTATAGTTAGGTTTAGTTTTTCTGTGACAAACAGATCTTTGGCAGCTTCGCGTATTTGTTTAACCGTAACTTTATCCACTGCTTTGTTAAAAGCTTTTAACCCAGTACTCTCTGCGCGCACCAGTGTTTCGTACCCAATAAATTGAGCCTGCGCATCGGTGGTATCAAGCGATAATGCAGTTGTCCCTTTCACATATTCCTTAGCATTCTTTAATTCTTTTGTAGACACCCCTTTCGCGATCACTTTTGTTAACTCGTTCAGAATAACAGTTATCGCTTTTTTAGTGTTGCTATTACCAACTCCCGAGCGTACATAAAAACTTCCTATGTCAGTATATACATCGGTATTAACACGAACGTAATATGCTAACCCACGTCGCTCACGCACTTCGGTAAACAAACGACTCGACATACCACCTCCTAAGACAGCTGCTAACAGCTCGCTCGCTATTTCATTTTTGTGATGTCGAGGGTACGAAGGAACCGATAGTACAACATGCGTTTGGTCGGTGTTTTTATGTTTGATATATACTCGAGGTGCATCTTGCTTGTGCGCATAAGGGATATGCTCGGGCGCTTTTCCTACACGCATATGTTTAAAAACTTTTTCCGCTTCGCGCAATACCTTAGTTTTAGAAAATGAGCCAGCGATACATAAAGCTGAGTTTTCTGCTACGTAGTTACGCTTAAAATAATTGACGAATTCTTTTCTAGTAAATGCCTTAATATTTTTCTTTGGTCCCAAAATAGTCCGGCCAAGCGGAGTATTTGATCCAAATATCGTCATGTCAGAATAGTTCAACACAGAACGTATCGGCATATCCTCGTACATATTAATTTCTTCAATAATAGTTCCACGCTCTCTTGTTATCTCGCCCGAGGGAAGTGTTGGGTTAAGAAAAATGTCCGCAACCACATTAAAGGCTACGTCAAAGTGACGTTTATCAACTTTCGCGTAATACGCAGTGTGATCTTTAGAAGTAAATGCATTAAATTCACCGCCAACACTATCGAGTTCTTCTGCAATTATTTTCGCTGTTTTCCGCTTTTTAGTTCCTTTGAACAGCATATGTTCAAGAAAATGCGCCATACCGTTTTCTTTTTCAGCCTCATAACGAGAACCAGTACCTGTCATTACCATGACGGTAACCGACTCCGCACCTTGAGTTGGCGCCAGTAATACTCGCATTCCGTTTTTAAGCGTATGTGTTTCAAATTCCATTGTTTGTGTAGCATACATCTTTTGCGTGAATTAACAAAAGTGGTATGCTTCACTACATGCTATTTTGGGGATTAACACTCGGTGTGATAGGCAAGGTACTGCTTGGTGCGACGGTTATTATGGTGCACAGTAAAATTACGCACGAAAAACATATCGACGGTATCGTGCTTATGGAAATGAAAAGGGAACGAACTATCGCCATGTTCGCCATTTTCTTAATGATCATCGGTTATGCTCTCGAACTTGCTTTTTACGGGTATCTTGCACCTTTCATCGCAGGAAGTGCAGGAATACTTTAAACCATGAATTCAGGTGAGATCCGAAAGAAATTCTTAGATTTTTTTGCCGCACGAGGCCACGCGGTTATTCCTTCTGCTTCTATAGTTCCCGAGAACGACCCCACAACACTCTTTACTGGAAGCGGTATGCAGCCAATGTTAAATTATTTTCTTGGTGAAGATCATCCCAAGGGTAAGCGAATTGTTGACTCTCAAAAATGTTTTAGGGCAGAGGATATTGAAGACATCGGTGACAACCGACACACTACTTTTTTCGAAATGCTTGGGAACTGGTCATTAGGTGATTACTTTAAAACAGAACAGATCCCGTGGATTTTTGAATTTCTTATAAGCGAAGTTGATCTCAATCCTAACAATTTATATATATCTGTATTTATTGGTGACAAAAAAAATAACATACCAAAAGATTCTGATACGCCAGAATTATGGCAAAAACTTTTTACGGACGCAGGAATTGACGCGCCTATTGTTGAAATGGGCTCACAAGAAGATGGCGCAACGAAAGGAATGCAAGGAGGTCGTATTTTTTATTATGACGCAAAAGAAAATTGGTGGAGTCGTGCAGGAATACCCGACAGCATGCCAGTAGGTGAACCGGGAGGGCCTGATTCCGAGATGTTTTATGATTTTGGTACAGAACACAACAAAAACTTTGGTGAGCATTGTCACCCTGCGTGCGACTGTGGGCGCTTTATGGAAATTGGAAATAATGTATTTATGCAATACATTAAAAAGAACGAAGGAGTGTTCGAAGAGCTAGAAAACAAAAATATAGATTTTGGGGGAGGGTTAGAACGAATTGTTGCCGCAGCTAAAAATATGCCTGATGTTTTTGCGGCGGTAGACTCACTTGCCAATACCATTAAGCATCTCGAGGAAGCAAGTGGAAAGAAATATGAAGAAGACGTAAAAGCTTTTAGAGTTATCGCCGACCATCTACGCGGCGCGATTTTTATGATTGCTGATGGGGTGCGTCCAGGAAACACTGAACAAGGTTACTTTGCTCGTCGCCTCATTCGCCGCAGTGTGCAATACGCTGATTCACTCGGTATTAGCGAAGGAACGTTAGTGAAAACTGTAGAAATAATCACTGATTCATATAAAGACCACTACCCGGAGTTAGTTGAACAAAAAAAAGATATTGAATCAATTTTTGCATCGGAAGAATCACAATTCAGAAAAACTTTGCAAAAAGGTATGCGAGAGTTTGAAAGACTCGTGGCTCAAGGTTCCATTTCTAGCGAGCAAGTATTCGTTCTTTTTAGTTCGTACGGTTTTCCATTCGAATTGACTCTGGAATTAGCCAAAGAAAGGGGAATCGAGATTAATGAAAAAGAATTCAGAGAGAAAATGAGAACTCATCAAGAAACGAGCCGTGCTGGGGCAGAGCAAAAATTTAAAGGTGGACTAGCTGATAACAGCGACGCTACAACTCAATTGCACAC
>CAZPQI010000024.1:0-10610 GCA_964589005.1 uncultured Candidatus Saccharibacteria bacterium
CAAACCCCGCCTTTCGGCGGGGTTTGTTTTTACCATTTTATATCGGGTCGACGGTGGTAAATATATCAAGGCACGCATTTGTATTCACTGTATTGGTTAGTAGTTTAGTTTGGTTCTCTATTGGAAAATTCTCGTTACCGATAGCGAAAAGCGATTGTGATTTTTGATAACCGATACTACAACGTTGTTGATCGTAATATACGCTCGATGTGTCACAAAATCTATTATCTACAGCGCAAAATTGTTGTGCTCTCCCGCCTGGTATGGTGGAATTTACTTCAAATGGATCAAAGTTTCCGTTTGTGTCTTTTGGTACAGACACATAAAACATGAAAGAACATATATTTGTTAAATTGGCTGGCGTTATAGATTCTCGCGGAACTTGGCAAGTAGCTGCAATTTGATCACCTTTGTTAAAGGGTTCATCAAATGGCTGTATATACTCAGGTGAGTTATAAGAGTTCCCAAATCGAACATCTTTATTGGAGCACTTTTCCTGCCAATTTGAATTTCCAGCAGCACGTCGGAAAAGACAGATACTTCTGTCTGTAAACTCGCTTGAGAAGTATGTCCACACACCCTTTACACGGCTATTTAAATTTGTAGGGTTAGTATGGGGAGAAAACCATGATGTGCGCAAAAACCGCTGGTCAGCGTAGGGACTACGCAAAGCTTGTACCGGTGTTTCAGCCAGTGACGAATCTGCCTTTGCAAAATATAGCGTACATGAAAACGTTCCTGCTTCTTGAGGACCTATCGATTCGCCTGTTTGAGGATCTGTGTGGTATACACTATCCGCTGTAACATGCGAGGCGCACCCAAGAGCATATCCATCAGGAACAAGCAACCCTTGCCCTGGAAAATCGATCCGCCAATTCTCCTTAGGCCAAGATTGGTCATTATCGCTTTTTCTTTGATTGAAGCACCAAACCTCAACACCATTAGTCACCTTATATGCATTCTGTCTCTGCGCAGCACGACTTTGACCAAGCTTGGTAAGATTCAAACAAACATCCATGGCTGCTGCGCCAATATTGGAACCAGCTATACTTGTATTCACTTCAATGCGTTGCAAGACTAAGTCTGCACTAACCTGGTTATTCTTATAGTGACCTGGAATTTCGCTACTCCATAATGCATTGTAATTACGATAGGTACCATCTTTGCCACTCACTACTCGTCCCGGTCCATACACTGTTTTTAGTAGTACCTGAAATGGCTGTATACCGATATCATCTACTGAGCAAGACCCGTATCCATAGCTCCCAGACAGAACTCCATCCGTACACGTTCTAGTCTGACTAGCGCATGTGTTTCCAAATGTTACTGAATTCGTTTGATATGCAGTGGCACTTGTTCCGTCTGTTATGTCTTTTCCGTTTAGAGAGCATGACTTGTTTGTGGTTGCTGTTACTTGTGTTGATACACATGTATTTGATGTTGTTGGTTTGTTTGTTGTGCACTTAGCTTCTGAGTATGTGTTGTTGTCAGAGCCCTTACAGGTGACGTTTCTGGTTTGGGTGTTGTTCGAACAAGAATTCCACGAGCTTGTGTTCCATACGTAAGTTACGGTAGGTGGTGTTGGGGTAGTTGGAGTTACGATTGGAATTGGATTAGGCGTATAGATTGGTGTTGGTGTGTAGATTGGTGCTGGCGTAGTTAAAGTACTTGGTGACACAGGTGGTGTCGTAACTACTGTTGCATTCCTTCCTTTTGCTAAAGATCTTTTCGTTTGAGGTCCCACAACACCATACCCGTTGACTGTTGGTGTTCCTGAACAGATTGATAGTTCACGACATTGGTACCGTTGTACTGCTTGTGCGGTGACACTGCCATAGTATCCTGTGATTGTTGGATAGGTGAAGTCTCCTATTGAGCGTAGGAATGCTTGGAGTTGTGTGACGTCGGTTCCTTTAACTCCTATGTATAGAGTTCTTGTTAGAAAGAGCCCCACGCCCGACTGCGTCGGGCGTGGGGTTTGCGTAGCGTTGGTTGTTTGTGTAGGTGCCTGTACTGAGCCTGTTGAGGTAAGTCCACGTCGTGCTGCAACTGCCGCTCTGGTAGATGGTCCCATCTGTCCATACCCTGTGGTTGTTGGAGTTCCTGAGCAGACTATATTTAATCTACATTGGTACTTCTTTACTGCTGTTGCAGTAATTGGACCAAAGTAGCCTGTGATTGTTGGGTAGGTGAAGTCTCCTGTGGAGCGTAGGAAGCGTTGGAGTTCTGAAACGCGAGAGTTTTCGCTTCCTATGGTTAGTGTTAGTGGGTTGCGTTTGGGTGCTGTGTAGGTTGTTTGAGTTTTTGTTGTGGTTGGTGTTGATTGGGATTTCTTTTGTTTTGCTAGCTCTGCAGCTTGGCGGTTGATTTCGTGGACGAAGTCTTCTGCGTTAGTGAGCGTTGGAGTAACCAGAAGTATCGTTGCAAACAAAAGAGTTAGAAACTTCTTTTTCATTTTCTAATCGTAACATGTTAAACCCCGCCTTTCGGCGGAGTTTCTGTCTGTGGTGATTATTTTAACTTTCTTGTTTGGTAATCAAAGGAAATCTAACAATAAAATGTGAACCTACCCCTTCTATGGATTCAACCTGAATAGTTCCTTTCATGTTTTCGACAATCTGTTTTGTAATCCAAAGTCCTAACCCTGCTCCCTTTTGGGCCCTAACATCTTCGCTATCTGACCGATAGAACTTTCCAAACAAATTATCTTGTACTTTTGAAGACATTCCGAGCCCTGTATCGCTCACTCGCAGAACAAACAAACTACCATCTACACTTGTTTTTAGTGTAACCGCTCCTTCAGGAGTGTATTTTATTGCATTGCTTACCAAATTAACCACCACCTGTTGCAACCGCTTTTCGTCGGCAGTAATGTGTAGTCCATTTTGAAGCTCAAATATAATTTCGAGCCCTTTTTCTTCTGCGCGGAAACGCATACTCTCGGCAGCAACAGTAATGACAGAATTAGGATCCATAATTTTATTGTCAAACTCAAGCCTTCCCTGTTGTAATCGTGCTACGTCTAATATGTCTGATATAAGTTCGTCGAGTTGTTTTGCAGAGATATCGATGCGACTCAAAAACTTTTTACCCTCATCAGTCGTTATTTCTTTTGTGTCACTCAGCATTTCACCATACCCACGAATTGCCGAAAGTGGTGCGCGTAATTCGTGAGATGCCATAGAAACGAAATCATCTTTCATAGCATCTACTTCTTTCAGCTTTTTGTACAAAACTGTGTAGTCAATGATTCTCGCGTGACGGAAAAAGAGTAGGAGTAAAAATAATAATACTGCCACGAGCACAATCATGCCCCCACGAATACTGTCAGCTATTTCTTTATCAGCCTGTGATAGGGTTTGGCGCGTTACAAGTACTACCGGCTTATCGAGCGAAGCACCACTAAATGTTCGCGCACTTCGAAAAAATCTTTCCCCGCTTCTCACTTCCTCTATGGTAAATGAATGAATAGGATTGGTAGTAGCTAGTGATAACACTAAATTGAAACCTCTTAGTTGTGTACGCTCTTCCTCCTCGTTAGTCGAAATTAGTATAAACCATTCATCGCCTCTTTTTTCTGCTATAAAAAAGTCTGTTATTGTTGCATTTAAATCCTGCAAGTTTGCCATGTGCTCCCGCAGTGTATCGGGGCTATCTACATACAAAAGTTCTGCAAGAGGAACAAAAGCATCTTGCAGTGCACCCACGCGAACGTTTATAAGTCTATCTTGTGCGTCCTGTGCAATAGTTATAAATCTATCCGCGAGATATAGATACGAGAACAAAATAGATACTGCGACCACAACAGTAAGCCAAAGTTGCGGGTGATCAATAAACTGACGCATCCCACTTTTAAGCGCTTTTTGTAGAGTTGCAAACATACTTTATGCAAACTCATCAGGTCTACGGTTTCGCCATACACCCGTGGTGGCAAGTGCAACGAAAATAAGAATCGCCGTAAACATACCAATGCCCCACAGTACATATTCTTTCAAGTCCACAATACTGGCGTCCTCAAATACTTCAGGTGCGATGGGAGCAAAATCTACAGCTTCTGCTGTTTTAACAAAGGGAATCAAATTACTTTTCGCAATAATCTTTCCTGCGTTACTCACTGATGCCACGTATATTTCATGATCCCCGTTCTCTAATTCTTTATCGAGTGTATACGTCCAATCTCCATTAGCATCTGTTTTGACTGTTACTATGACGGGGTTAGAAAAAATGTAGAGCGTTATAAAACTGTTTGGTAATGCGCTACCACTAAATACAACTGTTTGTACTTCTTCAAACTGAGGTTCTTGTGTCTTTGCATCTGAAGTTTCTTCCTGAACAACCTCTCGCAAAATTTTTTCAACTACAATAGAATTCACTCTGAAGAGACCAGGCACTATTTCTCCTGTTGTACGAGGCGATTCAACAGCTACACGCTCTGTTGAGGTTGAGGTTACATCAAACCCTAGTAAAACTCTCTCACCATCAGTTAAAAGGCTTCCTGCAGTAAATGCGTCGCGAGGATTAGTAAAGTAAATGAATTCTTCATCGTAATCTGAAATACCATCTTCGTCGGTGTCTTGGTATAGAGCAAGACCCCCACGAGAATTAAAATTCTCTTTTTGTCGAGATAATCGAGCTGTAGTCTTAGCAACAGTAGCACGCGTTATACGAGAGCCGGCAGAAAAATCAACAACCACCCCCGACTCTTCCTCAACCAGTAACGCTATTTCTTCAAGCGACGACTTCAGCACTTTCCCCACCGCATCGGCAGTATCTGCAGCTGACGAATCTACAGATAACGTATCGTACAGATCTTCCTCAAGCTCCTGTTTGAAGGATCCCTTGCCCTCTTGTATACGATTCCTGAGTTTTTCAAGAACTTGCTTACGATCTTCTTTGTCAAAGTCTTTTACTTCTGTAGCATTGTCAGATAATGCCAACTGTGTCGACGCAGCATCAAATATTTTCTCTACCTCTTCATCAAACGCGTCTTGAATATTACTTTGTACAACTTGCTTTTCTTTTTCTATTTTTGAGAGTGTATCACTAACCTCTTGCAACTTTTTCAATGTTGTTTGTGTTTTCTTTTTTCTCTTTTCGCTCCTCTTAAAAATCTTGTATCCATCTTCTCGAATTCGCACCTTATCTTCTTTTCGCTTTTCAACAAAATTCCTAATGTCTTCTGCTGATGCAACAACTTCACCTTCAGTATCTTGTTCGTCAGCTGTATCAATATTTTCCTCGACATCTTCTTCAATATCTTGATCTCTGTCTTCGTCTCGTCCTTGCAATATGCGTAGAGCTGAAGAATTCGCTGGTACTACAGACTGTATAAAAGCTACAAATTGATCTTGTTCTGTCTGATCAAATTCGAAATTCCCTCCGCCATCTTCGTTATCGTCGTTATCGTCGTTATTACTTTCATTTTCATTCTCGTCGGCCTCACTCTCAGTGTGGTTTTCTTGCTCTTCAGGTTCCTCCTGACTCTCTTGTTCTTCAGACTCTTCTTGCTCTTCAGGTTCTTCTTGTTCTTCAGTATCTACGTGCGTATCTCCATTATTATTTCTTTCATTTAGAAATTGCACTATTTCACCGAAGAAATTGCTATTGATTCTCTTATCATCCGCAAATACGAATGATGAATTTAAGAACAGTGCCAATACTGCTGTTAAAGATACCAATTTAATTACATTGGCAAAATTTTTGCTCATGTAGAGCATTGTATCACGCAATAATTCTTTAAAAGAAAACCCCGCAACATGTGGGGGATTTCTTATATGTTTTAGACGTTCTTTTTCAGTGGTACGCCGAGTTCGCGAAGTAGTGCCTCTGCTTCTTCTTTTGTTTTAGCTGTTGTAACAAGTGTTATACCAAGTCCAAATACATCTTTTAGGTCTTCGTCTGCAGTTTCAGGAAAAATAGTATGTTCTTTGATGCCAATAGAATAGTTTCCCATTTCATCAATAGCACTTACATTCAAACCACGGAAGTCACGGGTTCGTGGAAGCGCAATATGTATTAATTTATCAAGAAAATTTTTCATAACAGCCCCACGCAAGGTAACTGAATGCCCAATTATAGAGCCTTCACGTAACTTAAACGTCGCAATAGACTTTTTTGCAGGATTTGCCTTTGGCTTTTGCCCAGTGATACGCGCAAGTCGATCGATAACTACTTCGAGTTTATTTTTATCAGTTATTGAACCTACTTTCGCCGCAACCACAATTTTCTCGAGCTTAGGAGCTTGCATCACGTTAGTATATCCAAAACGCTTTTTGAGTAAATCGAACATCTTTGTTTGTTTTTCAGCTGTTGTTTGCATATTCCTTTCTATTACTTAATGACTGTGCCACTTTTCTTTGCGACGCGTACGCGTTTACCACCGTCGATTTTTATCCCTATTCGTGTTGGCTTCCCGCCTTTTGGGTCAACAAGTGCAACGTTCGAAATGTGAATTGGGAGAGTTTTATCAATGATCTGCCCAGTTTCACCACTTTTTTTACTTTTTTGGTGTCGCTTCACTACGTGTACCCCCTCGACTATTACACGATCTAATTTAGGAAGTGCGCGAAGAACCTTCCCAGACACCCCCTTGTCCTTTCCCGCAATAATTATTACTTTGTCTCCTTTCTTAATTTTCATAGTATTATCTAAACCACCTCAGGTGCTAAGTTTACAATTTTTTGATATCCTCGTTCTGCAATTTCTCGAGGAATTGGTCCAAATACACGACTTGCTCGTGGCTCCTTTTTTCCTTTTTCTACAATAACCACTGCGTTTTCGTCAAAACGAATATATGAACCGTCGCGACGACGAAACGGTTGTCGTTGTCGCACTACCACAGCGCGTAATACATCTTTTTTCTTTATTTGTTTACGCGGTTCTGCAGTTTGCACCGATAATACCACCTCGTCTCCGATGCGCGCATAACGACGCTTTGAACCTCCAAGTATTTTGAATACTCGTCCGAATTTTCCTCCGCCGTTATCTGCTATTTTAACTATTGTTTGCGTTTGAATCATATGCTTTTATGCCTACTTATTTGGCTGTCGCGTTAACTACTGTCTCGTTGCTTTCGATAATAAAGTTTTTCCGTTTTGAAATCGGTCGAGATTCTCGAATAACAACTTTGTCTCCTACCGCTGCGGTATTGGCGACGTCATGCACCAAGAATTTTTTAACTTGTTTTATAAACTTCTTATATTTAGGGTGCTTAACATAGCGAGAAACTTCTACCTTCGCAGTGTGCTCGCGTGACGCAGTTATAACTGTGCCTCGTAGTGTCTTACCTGCCCGAACAGCGCTGTCGTGCGCTGTATTAGGGTCTTTTTTTGTGTTTTTGTCCTCCATACTTATTTGGCTAGTTTTTGCTCCGCCATTTGGCGAATGTTAAGCTCGGTTAAAATTTGTGCTACCTCTTTCCGTGTATTGCGACCCTCCTTTACATTTCGTGTTCGTGACCCAACGTTCTTAAATCGAAACTCCCGAAGTTGCTCACGCTTTTCACGAACACTCTTCTCTAAATCTTTCACACTTTTTTTCTTAAAATCTTTCATATGTGTGTTTATCGAGCAATTATTTTAGTTCGCACGGGCATTTTCATACTTGCCTTGCGCAGAGCAGTACGAGCCACTTCTTCAGAAACTCCCTCAACTTCAAATAAAATCCGCCCTGGTCGAATTTCGGTAACGTATCCTTGTGGATCACCCTTACCCTTACCCATACCTACTTCAGCTGCTTTGCGCGTGTACGGGCGATCGGGGAAAATACGAATCCACATCTTTCCCAACTTTCCAACTGTTCGTACAATAACTTTTCGCGCTGCCTCTATTTGATTTGACGTAATACGCGCTTGGTCAAGTGACTTAAGTCCGTAGGAACCAAATGCAACAGTCACTCCCCGAGTATCAGGACGCAATAGCTTCTTTGCATTCTTGCGGCCAGTTTGCCACTTGCGGTGTTTTGCTTTTTTGGGAAATAACATGATGTTTTAGTAATTAGCGTACAGCGTTTAGCGTTTAGATGATGACGTACTTTCTTCGTCAAAAATATCTCCGCGATACACCCATACTTTAATACCTACAACTCCGTATGGAAGATATGCTTTCTCTTTACAGTAGTCGATGTCTGCACGAAATGTCTGCAACGGCACACGGCCACGCTTAATTTGTTCTCGTCGCGCCATTTCAGCTCCTCCTAAACGTCCAGAAATAACGATACGGATTCCTTTTACGTCACGATTAGCCATAACCTTCTCAACTGTTTGCTTTAGAATTCGTCGGTGTGGCATTCGCTTTTCAAGACCTTCGGCAATCATATAGGCAACAATAGCAGCGTGTGATTCTGGTGAACGCACTTCTTCAACGTCAATTTTTACCTTCGGCATATTCTCTCCAAGGCGAAGTTTGCGTAATTGCTTATTTATATCCACTAGCAATGTTTGTGCACCTTCCCCTGAGCGGCCAATAACCATTCCAGGTCGTGAGGTTTTAATAGTAAGACGTAATTCTTTTTCTCCGCGTTCAATATCAATAGACGTTACATACAAGCCACGTAATCGCTTCTTTAGATATTCGCGAATAAGTGTGTCAACTCGTAGATTTTCTCGATATTGTTTTTTACTCGTACCGAACCAGCGTGACTTCCAGTCACGAATAATACCTAATCGGTGCGCATATGGATGTACAGTGTGTGTCATATAATATTATTCTTTCTCTGCTAGTTGCAGCGTTACCTTACTGGTACGACGTCGAAATGGTGCTGCACGACCAAACGCTCGTGGACGCCATCTCCGTAGTGAAATTCCAGAATCGACTCGAATATCTTTCACAAACAAATTGTCGACATCTTTCTTTTGCGTTGCAGCGTTTGCCATTGCTGACTCAAGAAGTTTCTTCAAATCAGGAGCTGACTTTTTATCTAAAAACGAAAGAATAGCACGTGCCCGTTGTGTTCCCTTTCCGCGAATTAAATCAGCTACAAGACGTACCTTGCGTGGTGATTGTGAATAATTTTTTAGGAAAGCTTTCATATATAAAATATTATGCTGCTGCTTTCGCTGCTTTCGCTGCGGTTACTTCAGCTTCTTTTTTCTTTACTTCAAGCTCTTTCTGCATCTTTCCACCATGGCGTCGGAATGTTTTTGTAGGAGAAAATTCTCCAAGTTTGTGTCCGACCATGTCGTCGGTTACCAAAACGTCAAGGTGATCTTTTCCATTGTGAACACCAAAAGTAAAACCCACCATATCAGGTGCGATATCGCTGCGGCGTGCCCACGTTTTAATAACACCAGCAGAATCTGGAGTTTTTCCGTCGATTTTCTTTAGTAATTTTGGGTCAACATACGGACCTTTTTTTAGTGATCGTGTCATATTGGTTGGGATTATTGCCTGTACAAAGAATGTGTAAACTATTCTTACTTCGCAATAAGAAGCCGCCTTTACGGCGTGCGCCATATACTATGTGAAATAGCATTAGAAGTCAACAGATCTTATATTTAAAAGCATCTTTTTGAAACATAGCCTTAAATAGAATCCTTTACAACATCACATCTTTAGATTGTGCAATTAACGACACGATTGCGTCCGCGAAGTACTGCCACATGTGGTATTGGTGTAATACGTCGCCGTAGCTCCACACGATGGTACTGAACCATCCCAGCCAACTCCGCTCGTTGAACCACCCTTGCCACCTCCAACGCAAGAAGTTGTTGTAGTCCAACGTTTATCCTGTGCTCCATTACAATTGTAATCGTACGAACCATCTCCTCTATTTGAAGTAAAATATGACGTTTGATCTGGTCTTGCATTTGAATTACCATCATAACAATCATCAAAACCAGTGGCACTTTTCTTCCTTACGTAGTTTGTTGGTTGTGTCAGACTCGCGACTTGTATCGTGGAAGGGGCGTACCCATCAGCATCAGCATCCAAAACCCATAGTAACGAACGAAGAAGTTTACCTCCTTGTTCAATAGCTATCGTACCAACTATTGATATCGGATACCCTTTCTGATATACCCACACTCCTCCACTTTGCAGAGTAAGTGTCTTGTCACTTGGAATAGTAAATATTCCTTCCTCTAACCCATTGGTAGTACTAATCGCACAGTTTCCATCGAGCGTCCACGAACCGCTCTGTGGGGGTGAGCATGGGTCAGTCCATGAAATAGAAACCGTATTTTCTTCCCCTTGATTATTGCGTGCTACAAAGTTAGTAACATACGTTTTGTTTGAGGTGTCGCTCACTTCCCACGAACCCCCCCATATGCAATTTGCACAGGGTGTTGCGTCATCCCTGATTGGAAACAGAGCAATTTCTTTTGTTCGCGTGTCGAGTTCAGTAACGGCAAACACCGAAGTAACCCCAGTAGGGTCCGAAACAGTCACACTAAAAGTTTGTATGTCTCCAACTTTCACATCTGAGGGATCAATTGAAGCCTCAAGAAAAGTCGGTGTACTGCCATTTTGCGAAGAAAATTTAAAAGTTCGTTTTGTTTCTGTTGTAGGTAAGGAAGAATATATAAATATAAAACCCACGATGAATATGGCGCTGGCAGTCACCGCGATAAATAAACGTGTACGTGATTTCAAATGTAAGAACCTAATCATGAC
>CAZPQI010000025.1:0-10441 GCA_964589005.1 uncultured Candidatus Saccharibacteria bacterium
ACGAGAGGACCGGAATGAACTGACCTCTGGTCTATCGGCTGTTTCACCAGAAGCACTGCCGAGTAGCTATGTCGGGAATGGATAACCGCTGAAAGCATCTAAGCGGGAAGCCAACTTCAAGATAAGAAATCATTTGAGATCCGTAGGAGACTACTACGTTGATAGGCACTAGGTGTAAGCATAGCGATATGCTCAGCCGAGGTGTACTAATTCATCGAGGAGTTTCCTGTATGGAGTTCTCTAACAGCTTTGTTTTGACTTAGTCACTAGCAATTAGACATTAGACTTTAGGATTTTTCCTACTGACTAAAACCTACTGACTAAATTTCTGCATGTCGATTTCAGTGTTATGTACATTTAAGTTAAAAGCACACAATACGTGTGTTTGAATGTGGAGGAGTAAGTATTAAGTTACATCTCGTCCTACTTTCTCGGGGTGAAGCATAAGCATGGTGTATTCTTTTTATACCTAGTGTTTGACTATAAGTCGTAGGGTTTAAATCCTTACCACTCCAACCAACCCCTCTACTTTTTGAGGGGTCCACATTCAAGCACATGTAGTATCGTTTGAGTTTTTTATGTTGGGGCTTCATCGAAGGGGGTGAGAAGTGCTGGGAGCACTTTGCAAGACCTTTTGAGATATTTTGGAGACTATAAAGTCGAACAAAATACCCAAAAGGTGTACAGTCTCTGTAAGAGACACCTGTTCTTCTCATATTAAATTTATTTTTATGTTTTTTGTCTTGGTGATTTAACGCAGTGGGTACACCTGATCCCATTCCGAACTCAGAAGTTAAGCACTGTAGTGGCGATGGTAGTCGTAAAGGCAAGAGTAGCTAATCGCCAAGACAAAGAACGTAATAAATTTAACATGGGATTGCGATTTATAATCAAACATTGAGCATTCCGAACACAGAAGTTAAGCCTTTCTGAGGCGATGGTAGTCGTAAAGGCGAGAGTAGCTCAGCGCCAACATAAAGCACTTAAGCAATAGCTAAAGGCGAGAGTAGTCTATTTCAAATCGCCAACATAAAGCACTTAAGCAATATCCAAAGGCGAGAATAGTCTATTCAAGTCATCAGCATAAAGCACTTAAACTAAACAAAAGCCCGCGCATTTATGCGCGGGCTTTTGTTATAATAAACAACATGGCAACTTCAGATTGGGCACGCAAACGACAGATACTATACGGAATGGGAGTACTTTTGTTCTTCGCGATTTTAATTGTGCCACCGGTTCTAATTTCAAATTATCAGGCGCCGAATTGTTTTGATGGAAAATTAAACCAAGGAGAGGTGTCGACAGACCGTGGAGGGCCGTGCGTACTGCTCGACACAAGGCAAGTGCAACCCCACGCAGTACTTTGGTCGCGCGCGTTTCCTGTACGAGAAGGGTTTTATAATGCAGTGGCGTATATAGAAAACCCTAATGAAAACGCAGGGGTTTTTGAAACATCGTACCAGTTTAAGTTGTACGATTCTCGTAATATTTTAATAGCCGAACGCTACGGTGTCGTACCAGTATTTCCTGGAAAAGTTTTCCCGATATTCGAAAGTCGTATTGATACCGGTAATCGTATACCATCCCGCACCTTCTTTAGTTTTACGAACAATTTTCAATGGGAAAAAATAGGAGACCCTACCTCGGGACTCTCAATTATTAACGAGAAGTTAAGTAATTCTGGCTCCACACCGCGGTTAGATGCGACAATTCGCAATCGCAATCTTACCAAGCGAGAAGATATCGTAGTAGTTGCAACACTTTTTGATGCTGCAGGCAATGCAATTGCATCATCTCGGACACTCGTTGACCGCATCGGGCAAGACGAAGAAGTAAATATAGCGTTCACGTGGCCGCGAACTTTTACTTCTGCTGTATCACGAATCGACATTGTACCGCTTGCGCTTCCGAAGCGTAGTAAGTAGGCTTTGCTAGCATGGTTCGATTTTTACGCAATTCATTAACACGAACATTTGGACATATTGATATTCCGCTTTTTGTTTCTGCAGTTCTTATTGCATTGGCAGGATTAGCAACAATGCGAGCGTATGGCGGTACGAACATTTTTTTTGAGAAACAGATACTTTGGTTGGGTATATCCGTAGTAGTATTTTTTATTTTCAGCTTTATTGATTTTCGTTTTCTGCGAAGAACGAGTGTAGTTACATTACTGTTTGTAATGACAGTTGTGTTATTGCTCGCGATCTTTGTTTTTGGTGATGTAGTAAAGGGAGCGCAGAGCCGTTTTGATTTCGGAGGCTTTGCGGTGCAACCCGCGGAATACGCGAAGCTCATTATTATTGCAATTCTGGCAAAGTATTTTACACGTCGACACATCGAAATAGCTCATATTCGGCACATCGTACTTTCGGGAGTATATGCACTTATATTTTTCGTTCTTATTTTACTCCAGCCCGATTTTGGCTCGGCGATTATGATTTTCTTTGTGTGGTTCGGAATGGTATTAGTTTCAGGCATTTCAAAAAAGCATTTGCTCTCGGTACTTGTTGCAGGAGTACTGGCCGTTGCTGGTATGTGGATGTTTGTGTTTGCCGATTATCAAAAAGATAGGATTGTTACATTTTTAAATCCATTGGCCGATGTGCGCGGTACTGGATATAACGCGTATCAATCAACCATCGCCGTTGGTTCGGGGCAATTATTTGGTAAGGGGATTGGGTATGGCACACAAAGCAAATTACAGTTTTTACCTGAATATGAAACAGATTTTATTTTCGCATCATTTGCCGAAGAGTGGGGGTTTGTTGGAGTTTTGTTCTTGCTCATACTTTTCGCGGTTCTTATGTGGCGCATATTAGCCCATGCGCAGTTAGGAGCCTCTAATTTTGAGACGCTATTTGCATTAGGTGTGGCGATACTTTTTTTGAGCCAATTTACTGTACATATAGGAATGAATATAGGACTATTGCCCGTAACTGGCGTAACTCTGCCGTTTATGAGCTATGGCGGTTCGCATTTGCTTACAGAATTTGCAGCACTCGGAATGATTATGGGTATGAGTCGCTATTCGCGTACAGTACATCGTGACGATGCACAACGGGAATTTCTCGGAGTTTAGAGAACTCGCAAAATGTAAGCAGCTTTTTGTTACGCTGCGAAAATAGTCGCTCAACGTATTGCTAATACGTCTAGCTCCAATTTCCTTGCGCGCCTCGATCTGCCTCTAATTTATCAAACCCCTAACGTTGGAAAGTGAACAAAAAGAATACCCCGCCTCGACCGTTTTAGGTCGAGGCGGGGTATTGCAACAGCGATGTGTTTGATGGAAAATTTTTTAAATATTAGTTCTAGCGATACTCGTCCACAAGCGCTTCCGTAATTTTTTTAAATTTTAGTAAGTCTCTTTGTATGGACTCCAGCAGAAGTGTCCTCTGTTGAGGGTCGCTAAAATTCCTATGCTCCAACAGAGACAAGTCTCGGCGCATTTTTTCACATACGCTTTTCATTTTTTCACTCTCTTCGTCAAAGTGCGAATCGCTCATGTCGAGCCTCCTTCCATAGAGAATTGTTTCAAAAAATGTGCAGAACTACACAATAGTATGTGCATTAAGCCAAGTCAAGAAAAAAGCCCCGTTTTACTTGCCGATAAGTAGGTTTTATGGCACGGTGGCTCTATGCACGTGTTGAGTCGCAAGGCATATATTGTGTTATTGGCAGGGGATATAAGCATCCTGTATCTTTCAGTGTGGCTGACATTAATGCTTCGCTATTTTGCCATACCTTCACCAGATATTGCAGCAGCCCACTTAACTTCGTTTTCTATTCTTTTTGTGGTTTGGTTTGTTGTGTATTTTATTGCTGGGCTATATGGGCGTTACACTGTTTTATTTCGTAAACAACTTCCGAATATAATTTTTGCGGCTCAAGCTGTCAATGTCATTCTAGCCGCTCTTTTCTTTTTTCTTATACCGTTTTTCAATATCACTCCAAAAACAGTTCTTCTTATTTATCTTTTTGTTTCTACTACGCTGTTATATCTTTGGCGTGTACACATGTACCCACATATTCTTGTGCGCAAAGAAATTGGAGCAGTATTGGTGGGCACCGGAAGCGAGCTAACCGAGTTATCAGAAGAAGTGAATCGCGATCCACTTTACCCACTAAAGTTTCGGGCCATTGTACATCCTGAATTATCTCAAGATGAAGATACAAAACGAACTTTGAGGCTACTTGTTGCGAACGGAAGTGTAAGCACGTTAGTAGCAGACATGAGTAATCGCTCTCTTGATAATTTACTGCGCTTTATCTACGACCTTACGTTTCTAGAAAGAATCGCCGAATTTATTGATGTACGTAAATTGTACCAAGAGATTTTTGAAAAAGTTCCATTATCTCTCATCGACGACAGGTGGGTACTGCGATATGTTTCGCTAGATAGTCACAACGTGTACTCTGTACTTAAAAGAATTGTAGACATTGTATTATCTGTAATTGTGGGTGTGCTTTCGTTAGTAGCGTATCCGTTCATCATTATAGCGATAAAATTAGATAGCGCAGGTCCTATTTTCTATGTTACCGAAAGAATAGGCATGAGAGGAAGACCTTTTAAATTTATAAAGTTTCGTAGTATGACAGGAACAGATAGTGGACAACAGGTGTTAAAAACCATGCATGAAGTTACTCGCGTTGGTTCTGTATTGCGACGTTTACGACTTGATGAACTTCCGCAACTGTGGAGTGTTCTTAAAGGAGATATGTCGTTCATTGGTCCTCGGCCCGAGCTACCAGCACTTGTGAAGGTATATAAAGACGGGATTCAACATTACAATCTACGTCACTTGGTTAAGCCTGGATTATCGGGGTGGGCGCAAATAAAACATGACGACCATTCTCATCATGCAATAAACGTTGAGACAACTAAAGATAAACTCTCATACGATTTGTACTACATAAAAGAGCGTGGCGTGTGGATTGATTTGTATATAGGTGCACTAACATTGAAAACAATTCTATTTAAACGCGGTTCATAGCCATAAACTAGAGTTTAGGCTATAATATGCGCGATATGTTAAAAAATAGACTAATAACACTAGCAATTTTAATCGTTGCGTTCAGTATTGGGTGGTTTGTATACTCATCAGAAGTGCAGGGAGAAAATTTTAAATTTAAACTTGGGCTTGATTTATCTGGAGGAACACATCTTGTGTATAAGGCAGATACTTCGCGTCTTGCTCAGGCAGATATTAAAGCGTCTATGGCCTCACTTCGCGATACGATAGAGCGACGAGTGAATCTTTTTGGAGTTTCAGAACCTATTGTTCAAACTGAGCGCAGTGGTGCGCTTTCAGGAGAAACGCAAGAGCGTTTAATCATTGAACTTCCGGGAGTAACCGATACACAAGAAGCAATCAATCTTATAGGAGAAACACCTGTTCTTGAATTTAGGTTACAGCAACCTGTAGAAACACAAAATGCGGTTGTAGGCGAAGATGGTTCTATAGAGTTGTCTGTTGGAGACAACTTTGGCCCTGCAATTCTAACTGGTGCCCATTTAGATAGAGCGTCACTACAGTTCGGGCAAGGTGGAGCAGGTGGTGGGCTTTCTAACGAACCTGTTGTAGTTTTAGATTTTACAAAAGAGGGAGGAAAGATTTTTGGAGATTTTACATCTGAAAATGTTGGCAAAGTATTCGGAATTTTCCTTGATGGGCAACTTATCTCTAATCCTGTTATTAACGAACGAATTTCAGGAGGAAGCGCGGTGATTTCAGGAGGGTTCCAAGCTGATGAAGCACGCGAATTAGTGCGGAACTTAAACTTTGGGGCGTTACCACTTCCCATTGAGCTTTTGTCTAGCCAAACCATTGGTGCGTCTTTGGGTTCTGAAACTATTAACAAAGGGGTCGAGGCTGGCGCTTGGGGGTTGGCGGTAGTCGCGTTGTTTTTAATTCTCTGGTACAGACTTCCAGGATTACTTTCAGTTGTATCTCTTTCTGTGTATATAGTTATTATGCTCGCGATTTTTAAATTGGTGCCAATTACTCTAACCGCAGCAGGACTCGCGGGGTTTATTCTATCTATTGGGTTAGCGGTAGATGCAAATATATTAATTTTCGAACGCATGAAAGAAGAGCTCCTTGAAGATAAGTGGACAAATAATGCCGTAACAGACGGATTCAAGCGCGCATGGCTTTCAATTCGTGACGGAAACCTGTCCAGCATCATTACCGCAATCATTCTGTTTTGGTTTGGAACATCGCTAGTAGAAGGTTTCGCACTAGTGTTTGGTATTGGAGTAATAATTTCAATGTTTACTGCGATTACGATTAGCCGTACGTTTTTGCTTGCTGCTGGTGACTACGAACGTAAAGGCATAGTCAAATTTTTGTTTGGAACAGGGTTAAGAAAATAATATGAAATTCGTTAAATTTATAGTTAAAGTAGCAATCCTTTTTATAGTGATGTCTGTTTTCATATCGTTGCTATATAGGATTTTCAATGATGGCAGTATTGCGGAAATTATTAGTTTGATAGTATATGGTGTAGGGGTACTTATATTTGTAGATTTTCTTAAGGAGTTATTTCGCAATAAAGAATCTATTGCTAGAAAAAGTGAAAGTGATATTCAAATGAAAGACAGTGTACAGAGTCAGTATGATGCAGTTAATACAAAGAAAAAAGCACAAAAGAAGTTATATATTGCATTGGCGATTTTTTTACCCTTGGTTATTTTAACAATTTCAGCAGACCCAAGAGATCCATCTACAGGATTACTTGTACTAATTAGTTTTATTTCAGGTACAGTGACTGCATTTTCAATTGGTAATTTGATTGCGATTTCCAGTTCCAAATCCGGTAAAAGTAATATTTTTTACAAAAGACTTGTTTAAGTTTTAATAATATGAAAGCACAGCTGGCACAACTTAAAGAATTTCACACAAAGTTCAATTCTCTGTGGCAAGATACTCCTGCACTCGTTGGTGATGGCACCCGCGACCTTCGTGCGCGTTTGATACAGGAAGAAACGAAAGAGGTTATCGAAGCGATGGAAGAGGGAAATGTTGAGCATATTGCAAAAGAGCTGGCAGACTTACTCTACACCGTGTACGGAACAATAGGCTCGTATGGACTATCAGGAAAAATGCCTGAGATATTTACCGAAGTACATAATAGCAATATGTCTAAAGATGTGCCCGAAGGCGGCGAAGGAAAAGCAATAAAGGGAAAGAATTATAGGGAAGCAGATATTACTAGTATTTTACAAAAATGATATGTTCGTAGTCACATACAGAAAAATATTTTTTATAATTAGTGGAATTATTGCAGCTGCGGCTATTAGTTCAGTAGCTTTTTTTGGACTTAATTTTGGTATTGAATTCACAGGTGGAGAAATCGCGGAAATACGCTATGACGTAAGACCCGAAAAAACTGCAGTTGAAAAACAGCTCAACGAGCTTGATTTAGGAGCGTACTCAGTACGTGCTGCTGGCGACAACGAGTTCATCTTACGAGTACGCCCTCTTGACGAAGCAGAGCGTGAAAGTGTGTTCACTACAATCAAGCTAGTCGGCGAGAGCGTTGGCACTATCGAGCGTTTTAACTCAGTTGGACCAACCATCGGGGAAGAATTGCGTAATAAAGCATGGATTGCTTTGCTCGCTGTTATATTCGCCATCATTATATTTATTGCCGTTGCGTTTCGTAAGGTAAGTGAACCTGTAAGCTCGTGGAAGTATGGGGTGATAGCAATAATTGCACTTATTCATGACGTTATCGTGCCCACGGGAGTGTTCGCCGCGATTGGATATTTCTTGGGAGCAGAAGTTGACGTACTCTTTGTGATGGCACTTCTTGCCATTCTTGGATATTCGGTGAACGATACTATTGTGGTATTTGATAGGGTGCGCGAAAATTTGAGTATGAACGAAGAAAATAACAGGAAAGAAGATTTTGAACTTACTGTTGGGAAGTCACTTAATCAAACATACGCGCGTAGCATAAATACATCCCTAACCACACTCGTGGTATTGCTCGCACTTTTCTTCATCGGAGCAGAAGTTACTCAAGACTTTGCACTCGTACTTATCGCCGGAGTCCTCGCCGGAACATTCTCATCACTATTCCTTGCCACGCCACTCCTAGTTACAGTACAAAAGTGGGCGACCAATTTTTCTTAGAGCCGCAGCTCTTAGAAATAATGGAAGTACTCCTGTGGTGCGACCAGATTTTGAATGAGCAAACGAGCGTAGGCGACTATTGTGAATTATTGCATGAGGAACAGAGTTCTACGAAGTAGAACGACGATTCCGAACGTATGCCGCACACTTCGCGACGTTTCAGGAGCGTTTAGTGTAGACGGCTAAAGTCCCCAATTTCCCTAGGGAAGAATTGCTGGATTTCGACAAAGAAAAATAGATTAAAAGGTCCTGCCCCAGCGAAGCGAGGGTATCGAAGTACTCCTGTGGTGGAGAGAAATAAGCAGGAGCGTACATTAAATTGACTTTGATTAGACCAAGTGCCATTATACATTTATGAAAAAGCACTCAATACAAGTAGAGCTTCCGGTTTCTATTTTGCGCGAAGGAAAAAATTTCGTCGCTTATACTCCAGCACTTGATATTTCAACTGCCGGTAAGACATACGAGGAAGTTCAGAAGCGTTTTTCGGAACTAGTCGGAATCTTTTTTGAAGAACTTATCGCCATGGACACACTCGACAAGGTACTTACCGATTTAGGATGGCATAAGGTACATTCAAAGTGGCAGCCACCGGTTGTCGTTTCTATGGATTCGATGGCAGTGTCACTGTAACTTCGTATATGGTTGCGTCACGTAAACCTATCGATTGGAAAGAATTTGATACTTTCTTACGTTTTGTTGGCTGCGAGTTTAAGAGAGCTAAGGGTGACCATCGTATTTATACGCGCAAGGGTCTGCGCCGTCCAATCGTTGTGCCTCGTCACAAGCCACTGCCGTGGTTTGTTGTTCGCAACAATCTACGCGTTCTTGAACTTTCACTTGATGATTTTGATACTATCCGCGCACAAATGTAACTCAAGACTTCGCGCTCGTTCTGACTGCTGGGGTCCTCGCCGGAACATTCTCATCACTATTCATCGCCACACCACTCTTGGTAACAGTGCAGAAATGGGCAGATAAGTAGTAGTAACCGGACTACTATTTCAAACAGCTAAACCGCTAAAACGCTCTGCGTTTTAGCGGTTTAGTCAAAATGCAGCAGAGAATAGTGGTACACTAACGGTATGAAAATACTCTACACAATAGGCGCATTAGTTGCAGTAGCTATTATTGCACTTGGTGTTGCTACACTTGGTGGCGACACGTCAGTGAGTGAGATATTTATTCAATCTGAAACTGCGCAACAAGACGAATACGTAAACAACACAGGGGATACTGTTGGTGGGTTGCCGAAAAAACAGGAAGAGAAACCTTACAATAAATCTATTGGTCAAAATACAACAGCTGTCTCTGAGGACGTTGCTTTGAATTGGAAAGTTTTTGAGGATAGTGAAGGGTTTGTATTTGAGTACCCCAGTAGCTTTGTAGTCGAACAAACGAAGGCGTACGCGAGTAACAATGATCTTTTTGTATTCAAGAATACAACAAATGGAGAAGTAATGAAGATTTCTGAGCACAGGGTAGCATCTGGAGATTATAGTGCTGTTACGCGCTTGGTGAAAAGCAAAGAAGTGCCGAGGATAGGAGCTGTTGATATGTACGAAACATATATAAAAGGTAATCCCGACATGATTGTGTCTGTGAATATTAGTTGGGGATCAAAAAATGCTCTTGATAAAAAACTCGAGAAAAGTGGCACTATTGCCATTACTTCCTATCTTGGAACGAAAAATGCATTTTTTTCTGATAAAGAAGAGTTGTATACAATCGCAAATCGAGTTTTTGATACTTTAGAGTGGTAATGCAAGTGTGCTAGGACTCCCCTAGCACACTTGCATGTTCTCATCATAGGCATTCTCGCGGTCATCGCTGTTTTTTGTACCAACAAACACTTCTGTTTGTAATCACGCACGGCATGGACAAACAGGGAGCAACACCACTTTTTGTAACAGTTCAAAAGTGGGCGACCAGATTTTAACGACCCACAGGGAGATTAAAATCGAAGTACTCCTGTGGTGCGGAAAAGTAGTGTTATACTGAAAATAATGAAAGTGACTTTTCTAACAGTTATTATCCTGTTATCTATAACTCCGATACCGGCATCTGCAACCAACCATTTAGACTTCGTCGCAGAAATCAATCGTCGTGCAGCAGAGTTGGCACGACAAAAGACGGCAAAGCCACAGCCAAAGACTACGACACCAAAACCCAAAACAGCAAAAGTAACAGTACAAACCTCAGTATCTCAGCGAAACCCCCTAACTCTAACCATAGGCAACAAAGGAATACGAGTTAGCGAACTCCAACGCTTCCTTACTCAAACTGGAGACTTCACGTACCCA
>CAZPQI010000026.1:0-10089 GCA_964589005.1 uncultured Candidatus Saccharibacteria bacterium
ATGCCATATCTTGAAATTACCATTAAAGTGATTCCAAGGTATTGAACCATTGCGGGCACTTGACAAACGTACCATTTATGTACTATAATACGCGCACTTAATTGATTCTTCAGTAAGTAAGGAGTATTAATAAGGTGTGTAAATAAAGGCTCTTTTTACAGGAGCATCTTATATTTTAGTAATAGTAATTTAATCGCGCATGACAATCTTAAAATATGCATCAGCCGCAACAATAGTAGCGCTTACATTCGGAATAATGGCAGCGATACTTCCATTTTCTGCAGGTGCAACAAACGCCGTTCCACGATGTGTACTTAACACAATCGTACAACCATTTAACAATGGAGGCACGACACTTTCATGGAAAGTGTACGACGCTCAAACCATCTCTATAAACGGAGGAGTAGGTATCGTTTCAGATGCTGACTCTATCGTTGTATATCCAAGTGTGGCAACAACGTACACACTAACTGCAACGAGTAATGGGGGAGTAGATACTTGTACTGCATTAGTACAACCAACCTCTGCATATCCATATGTAAATAATAGATATGGATATCACAATGCTAACACTACGTATAAATGTGAAGCACAAATTAGCCCAGACTTAGTAGTTCCTGGAGGTACTGCAGTACTTTCTTGGGATACAGGCAGTGCACCGTTTGTATCAATTTCAAATGGAATTGGAAACGTTGGCAAATCTGGTACACGAGTTGTACCGAACACTGGAGTTCCACAAACATTTACCGTGAATGCACGGTGGACAAACGGAACAACTCGCACGTGTAGTGCAACAGTTCTTCCAACAGGACCAATTGCAGCACCTACCTACATTGGGGGAGTTAACATTCCACCAACATTCTTGCCTGTTTCGCGATACCCGCAGACAGTTCAGGCTCCTGCACAGACATATCCTGCTTACCCAGCAGTAATTACAGCGCCTGTTGTAGTTCCGCAAGTAACAACTAACTACACACCGTCAACCGTCGCGTATGTATCACTTAACCAAGTGCCGTACACAGGATCGGACGACACAATGTACGTACTTGGCTTACTCGGGATGCTTCTTGTATCTCTAGGAGGAGCTACGTTACTGTATCGAGCAAAGTTACGTCTGCTTATGCAAGCACACGCCGTCGCCTAATCTAAAAAGAATTGCTCAAAGAGCTCCAAGATGAAAATTACAAACACCACTCTAGCAGAGTGGTGTTTGTAATTGCGTGCGTTGCAAAAGTATTTTGTAAATGTTTTACTGTAAGAACTCATAACAATTATGTGTGGGTAAATAAAAAAAGTGGAGGAAATCGTGGCGGGAAAAAAAGATGCGGAGGTCTTGTCTAGAACAGTGGATTCTAATCAGGTACAACAAGAACAACAATTAGATTGTTTTGATTGTGCTTTCAATGGTGGGAGGTGCACTGGGCATCAATGTGTCGCTGGACACAGAAAGAGCATAAGGGCTGTCGTAGATCACTTTGCTGCAGAATATAGCGGTGCTAATGTACCGCGAGGCTTTCAGAATTAATTTTGCAAAGCAACAAGCAACGGACGCGGATTTAATCTCCGCGTCTATTTTTTAATGTATACGTTTGTGCAGATCAGAGTTTATCGTAAAAAACCGTACATGTCTTCGATTGCTTTTACGGCGTCTCCAGCAGCGATATTGTTTTGGTGATAACGTCCGTCAGTTGCATCTCCTGCCGCCCATACGCCGTCAATGTTTGTTCGTTGCGTATATGGGTCAACTTTAATCATGTTACGTTTGTCTAATTCTACAAGATCTTTAACCATGTCAGTGTTAGGTATCATACCTATTTCAACGAATACTCCACCCGTTGCCATTTCAATTTCATCATCAGATCCTTTTTCTTTATATGTAATACCTGTTACAAAGGCTTCGCCAACTACTTCAGTAATTTCAACATTGGTAAGTGCTTTAAAGTTTTCATTTTTCTGGAGCTTTTCTACGGTAATTTCATCAGCAAGAAATTTGTCACCAAATTCAAATAGTGTTACCGATTTAGTGTACGCCAAAAGTTGAGCTGCAGTTTCGAAACCAGCGTTTCCACCACCGACGACAATAACGTCGCGTCCTGAGAATAGCGGTCCGTCGCATGTTGCACAATAGGTTAATCCCTTATTGTCGAATTCCTCAGCTCCTTTTGCAGTAAGTTTTCGTCTACTTGATCCCACGCCAAGAAATACAGCTTTTGATTCGTACGATTCGCCCTTGTCGGTAGTTGTCCTAAATCCGCCATCAATTTTTTCTACTTTCGTTACTTTAGCAGGGGAGACAATATCGATGATGTCTTCTGAGTATTCGCGTACGTGCGCTTCAAATGCTTTTCCCAAATCTGCACCATTAATATGTGGTGTACCTATCCAGTTTTGGACGTCGTCAGAAACGTTGCTCTGCCCGCCCCATTCTTCGGTAATAATTGTACTCTTAAGACGTTTTCGTGCTGCGTACACAGCAACTGAAGTTCCGGCTGGACCGCCGCCGATGATAGTTAGATCATTCATAGTAAAAGGTATACGATTAAATTATTAAATACTATTTAAGTTTTGATCGGCGTAGAAAAGAAGGAATAGTACCCCAATCGTCGTCGGTGTCTTTCTCCGTAGGTTTATTTACTTTTCCGTCTTCATTTTTCTTTTCTTCTGGCTTAGGTTCTTCGGGTGTATGTGCGATTGCTTGAGGTACTTTTGGTTCGTCGCGCAAGAGTGAAGGAAGAAGTAGTTTCTTGTTTGGTTCAGCTACTGCAGGAATTGCAGTTTCCTTCTTCTCTTCTCGTACACCACCAAAGAATGAAGGCTTTCGAGTATCTTCTGTTGGCTTTGCTCGGTTTGTTTCAGGAAAACCAGTAGCGATTACGGTTATCTTCACTTGCCCCTTCTTCAAAGTGTCATCGGAAATTGCGCCAAAGATGATGCGTGCGTCAGGATCAGCAGATTCAGTGATGGTCGTAGCAGCCTCTTGTACTTCAGACATAGATAAATCTTCGCCTCCTGCAATAGCAAAGAGAACGCCAGTTGCTCCTGTAATAGATACATCAAGAAGTGGGGAGTGGATAGCGTCTTGTGCTGCTTTGACAGCGCGACCTTCTCCTGAGGCTATTCCCATTCCCATAAGTGCTGAACCGGCCGATTCCATAACCGCGCGAATGTCGGCGAAGTCTACGTTTATTATTCCCGGAGTAGTAATAAGATCAGAAATTCCCTCAACAGCTTGCTTTAAAATGTCGTCGCACATAGCAAATGCCGCCTTGATACTTGTATCTTTTGCAACGGTAGTGAGTAGACGGTCATTAGGGATTGTAATAAGGGCATCAACTTCTTTTTTAAGACTATCGGACCCTTCTCGTGCGATGCGGGCTCGTTGTTGTCCTTCAAACGCGAATGGTTTGGTGACGATTCCAATAGTGAGTGCTCCTGATTCGCGGGCGATTTGCGCAACGATTGGTGCTGCGCCAGTTCCTGTGCCTCCTCCCATACCACCAGTAACAAATACCATATCGGAACCCTTGATAGCTTCGTGAATTTCCTCTTTGGTTTCCTCAGCTGCTTTGCGTCCGAGTTCTGGGTTCATACCAGTACCGAGTCCGCGAGTGAGATTTTTACCGATATGAATTTTTTTCTTCGCTCGGGATTTGTGGAGCGCCTGCGCGTCAGTATTGATAGCAATAAAATCAACACCTTGTACTTTAGACCCAATCATGTGATCGATGGCGTTGCCTCCCGATCCACCAACTCCGATTACTCGAATGCGTGCGAATGCTTCAACTTCTGGTTTTATCTGCTTCATAGAATATGTATTGTTTCATTATTTAAATCCGCTGTGTAGGCTCGTCTTCACGTGCTTCACTGACCCACAGCATCGGGACGGTCGCTAATACAAAGCATAATACCAAGGGCACAGCGCAAAGGAAAGTTTTTGCACATTAGCACGCATTTATTGGCTTATGGCAAAAATTGCTTAAACCAAGAAAGGAATTTTACTCCTGCTGCTTGAGCGCTATCGATGCCAATAGTATCTGAATCTGATGTAGTTCCCCAGATGCACAAGCCATATGCCACTGCCCATGAGGCATCTTTTAAACGATGCTCACCTAGGCGCAGTCCAGCAGTTTCAGAAGGTAGTCGCAGTGCTGCACGTGCGTAATCTTCAATAGTGGCGATACCAGCACCACCTCCTGTTAAAATTATTCCTGCAGGAAGTAGCCCCGCACGATTTATTTTTTTTAAGTGATCCTGAATAAGGGAAAACATTTGCCGTAATTTTGCAGTAATAATATCGTCGAGTTTTTTTTGCGGTAGAGGGGATCCAGTGACGACTCCACGTTTTAATTTTTCTGCTTCAGTAAGTGGTACGCGCATCTCGAGTGCGATGTCGTTTGTGATATCGGTTGAGCCTGTGGGGAATACTTTCAAAGAAATAGGCGTATTTTCTTCGAACACGACAATCGAGAGGGTTTCTGCACCGATGTTTGCAAGCACACACCCGACCATTTTTTGTTGTTTCGTAAGTGTGACCAAACTCGCTGCAATAGGCGCTGCCATCATGTCGATGGTTTCTACTCCTGCAGCTTCGATTGCGGCGATGATATCCATCAGGTGTTGTTCAAGAACAGTCACAAACATCGATTCGACTTCTAGTTTAGAACCTTGCATACCTATCGGGCGTCCCAGAACCTGCTGACCGTCGAGCGAATAAGAAACGGGAATGGCGTGGAGGATTTTTCGGTTGACAATTTCTCGGGATATTCTCGTTTCAGAATCAGCCAGAGCATTTTCTGTATCAATTTCTGTGACCTCTGCATTTGCACGGCTTACGATAGCTTCTCCATGAGAATAGATATCTTCTACACCTACTCCGCCAATAGAAACATACGCTCTGTCAATTTTAATTCCGGCTTCTTTTTGAGCGAGAGCGATAGCTTTTTTTATACTCTCAATGATGTCGGCTTGGTTTATGATATATCCATGACGTAACCCGTGAGAAACCGCAGATCCGGTACCAATTATATGTGGTGGTGTACCATTGTTTTGGGTTTGAGTGATGACAACTTTTACAAGAAAAGTTCCAATGTCTATACCCACTACAATATTTTTTCGCATACTCCAATTGTAGCTTCCGCTCGGAGTGCTTCCAAATGCCGTAACTGTGCGAAACTATTTGTATAATTTTTGTAAAAGTCGCTCTTCTTCGCGTTCCATTGCCACTCCGTGTAAACGACCCTTGAGATGTAGACATCCGTGAATAAAAAGAAAGGCAACGTGCTGTGATGAAGTGTGATTAAATTTTTTTGCATCACGTTTTGCGCGGCGCACGTTAATAAAAATTTCTCCTTCATTTTTTGTAAGAGGAAAAGAAAGTATATTTGTTGGCCCTTTTTTATTTTTATGTTCAGCATTGAGGCGTGTCGCCATAGTATCTGCCATAAGTACTAACGAAAGTTCATACGGGCGTCCTAGAATAGCGTTCTTAATTTTTTCAAAAGGCACGCGGGGACGGAGTTGGGTTGTGTTGCTTATATCTAGATTGAAGCGCATATGAATAGGGTAGCATGAGGGAGATACAGCTTCTAGCCAGTAGCTGATAGCTCGGAGCTTTTAAAAAGAACTCGGCGCGCGTAGCGCGCCGAGTTCTTTTTAAGCTTAGTAGACAACAACGTCGTCGTGCTATTAGCTATCGGCTAGAAGCTATTGGCTAAATAAAAAAGATGCGTACGCATCTTTTTTTACTTCCTCCACTTAACTCGCTTTCCGCGAATGCTATCGGATAGTTTTCCGTCTTTAATGAGTTGTTCAAAATCACCGCGTCGTTCAATTTTGTGAAGGGCTATTTTACGTCGCGTGCCAGAGGAAAGTGGGCGAGCGCGGAAACGAATTTTTCTCATTTTCTGTACGATGCCGGCTGAGCGCATGCGTTGCGTAAACTTGCGCAATATAGCGCTTGTGTTTTCGTTTCCTGATTTTTCTACTTGTATATTTGTTGCCATAAGGTAAGAGCGTTTAGCGTTTAGCGTTTAGCGTTTAGGAAAAACCTACAACACAAACGCGCTCTAAGCGCCCGTAAAATATACACTTATGCAACTGCAAATGCAACTGGCTTGATACGTACCATGTTGTTACTAAAAAAAGACTTGATTGCGAGTTATGCAATTCGTAGTCGCTTAAGATAGCCTGGAAGATTGGTCAACGGAACCACTACTTGCGAACGGGAGTTCATATTTCGCACGATGGCAGTGTCTTCGAGTGCCTCTTTATGCCCAATAATTATAGTGTAAGGAATTTCATGTTTGTCTGCGTGTTCAAGCTGGCTACCGATACTTTCTATTACAATTCGTTGCATCACAGGTATTTCAGATTCTTGCAACTGTTTAAGCACGCTGAAACTTTTTTTCTTTGCGTCGGGCCCTAATTGTGCGAAGAAAAATTTAGGTTTAGGAACATTTCGTCGTTTTGGTTTTATTCGCCCCTGTATTTCATGCTCTATTACCGCACTTACCATAGGCAAGTCCACACGAAAAGTTTTTTGTGCAAGGGCATCATGCCTACCACCACGCGCAATAGTTACAGAGTTACCGTTGTCGTCAGTTGTACGTAATTCAAATATGGTGTGTTGCCAACAATCGTTGTTGCCAACAATGGTCGTGTCGAGTTCATACGGTACTTCCATGTGTTCGGTGTATTCCAGAACGCTACGCAAGTGAGCACGACTGTCGTCGTTTAAATATTCCATTGGGTTTGGTGCACGCAGCGCAATCTCATGATCTTTTTCGGCAAGACGTGAAAACGCACGGATAGGATTACCCGATTGCATATCTTCGCGAGCGTAGCAAGGAAGGTCGTTCATGTGGGAGCGCAAATAGTTTGTAAGTTCACGTACAAAGCGCGCCGAGGAATCTCGGTCGCCAAGACTATTTATATGTACGACAAAATCATGTATGCCAGCTTCGCGCACTATGTTTGCAAGAGTAGCTAGTATCATTCCTTCAGCTATTGCTGATCGACTTCCGATGGCATGTAATCCCAAAGAAGAAACTTTTGATCCGTTGTTTTCAAGTTGGTACGCAAAATGGAAGCAATCGGCTCTATGTAGGCCGTGTGACACTAATGACTTTGTAATAGAAGAAAGTTTTTTTTCTGTTGGTAACGAAAGAGACGGCGTACCATTTTGCTTGAGCACACGAATAGGCTTGTGTTGCTTAAGAACATGGTCAAACGAATCGAATCCATAGAATTCAGCAGACGTAAGAGCACGGTCGAGCAACTCTCCAGTGCTTGCGCAGTTTGTGTGGGCGACGGTCAGCATACTTATTTGTTTTGAGTATTAACTTCGTATGTTGTTGCACCAGGAAGTATGTCTAGTTCAGCAAATGGGAAGAGTCGTATATATGCGCGACCGATAATTCTGTATGACTCAAGTGGCCCCCATGAGCGTGAATCGGCGCTTGCTTTTCGGTTGTCGCCCATAACAAAATATTCGTCATCACCTAATTTCATTACTATATTTTCTTTTTGCGCGTTTTCTGGAGACACATATGGTTCGTCGAGCACGAAACCGTTTTTAAATTCGTCATTAATAATGGTTACCGTAGTTCCACTTAATTGTACAGTTTCATTTGGTAGACCGATAATTCTTTTTATAAAAAATCGCGACGGATTTTGCGGGAAACGAAACACAATTACGTCACCGCGCTCGGGAGGCGAAAGCTTGTAACTCAGTTGGTCGATTATAAGGTAGTGCCACGTATTAAATGTGGGGAACATAGATGCTCCTGAAACTATAAAAGGTTTTGCAACATATACGCGAATAGGCAACACGATAATTAATACAAGGAGTGCGAAGAAAATTAAATTACGAGTCGACGAAATTTCGGGCGTGAGGTCATCGGGCGCATCTTGCACAGGAGGTACGTGCTGACTTTGTTCATCGACTTGTTGAGGGTCTTGATGTAAAGCAGCTGACATGTGGAACATTGTACTACAACTATTTGTATTGACGCAAAGTTGCTAATGTATTCCAACTCGAATATTTTTCTTTTTTGCTGTGCGGGGGTACACTAACGGGATGAAATTCATAATAGTCGGACTGGGGAACCCAGGAACTGAATATGAAAATACGCGACACAACGCGGGGCGTTTGGTAGTTGAATTTTTTGACGCTACACAAGAGCTTGGAGGATTTGTTACTGATAGTAAAACCAAAAGTGATATTTCAAAAGGAAAAGTTAGAAAACACTCGGTGACTCTGATGCTCCCTAATACTTTTATGAACAAATCGGGAAGCGCTGTTAAGAATTTAGTGACGAGTGTAAAAGCTGCCGAGAACTTAGTAGTTGTATACGATGACATTGATTTACCTTTCGGTACTATCAAACTTTCTTTTAATCGAGGAAGCGGGGGACATAAAGGAATTGAGTCTATTATTCGCGCGGTAAAAACAAAGGATTTTGTTCGCGTGCGTATTGGTGTGGCACCAACAACACCAAGCGGGAAAATAAAAAAACCTCAGGGAGAAAAAGTAGTACACGATTTTTTGCTTGGAGAGTTCAAGAAAAAAGAACTCGACGAACTCAAGAAGATTTTCAAAAAAACAAACGCGGCACTTGAGTCCATTGTGGTGGATGGGCGAGCCAAGGCAATGAATTTGTTTAACTAATTATATGGGGGATAAGGAGTTAATAGAAAAGACAGAAGAGTTTGTAAGAGAAACTCTTAAAGAGGCAGAGGGAGGTCATGACTGGTGGCATATTTATAGAGTTTTACAAAATGCTAGACATATTGCTAAGTATGAAGAAGTAGATCAATTAACCGTAGAGCTCGGAGCACTTTTGCATGATATCGCTGATTTCAAATTTCATGATGGAGATGAAGAAATTGGTCCACGCGTTGCTCGAGAATTTCTTGAATCACTTAATGTTGATTCAAGTGTTGTAACACATGTCGAAAATATAGTCCGCTACGTCTCTTTTAAAGGGGAGGCACACAAGCAAGGATTTCATTCTAAAGAACTTGGGATTGTGCAAGACGCTGATCGACTGGATGCAATGGGGGCTATTGGAATAGGAAGAACTTTCAATTATGGAGGTCACTCCGGTAGTGCCATGCATATTCCTGAGGAAAAACCCCAACGTGGCATGAAGTCGGAAGAATACAAGGATAGAAAATCCACAACAGTGAATCATTTCTATGAAAAGTTACTTCTTCTCAAAGAAAAGATGAATACGAAAACTGGACGACAACTGGCTGAAGAGAGGCATAATTATATGGAGAAATTTCTTGAACAATTCTATAGAGAGTGGAGTGGAGAGGCATAACAATAGCCCCGCGAAGCGGGGCTATTGTTTGATAAAAAAGAAAAAAATTATTCCTCCTTCTTGTCTTCAACTGTCGGAGCGTCTTGAAATGAGAGTGTCATTTTATGATCTTCTGGGTCGAAGAGGGTAATCGTGAACGGGTACAAGCCTCCCAACGAAAGAGTTGCTCGCAATTGTTCGGTACCTCCAAATTCTGAAATGTGTACTAAACCTGCAACACCTTCTTCAATCGAAGCGAGAGCGCCATGCTTGTTGTACTTAATGATAACCGCTTCAACTTTGTCTCCTTTTTTGTATTTCTTTGTAGCAGCCTTCCAAGGGTCTTCAATAAGGGCTTTAATCGAGAGTGATACTTTTCCATCCTTAACTTCAATAACTTGCACACGAATTTTGTCGGAAACTTTGTAACGACTTTTAGGGTCCTCAACGAGCGCCCAATCCATTTCTGAAATGTGTACGAGCCCTTCGAGTCCGTCCTCTAGTTTTACAAATACTCCAAAGTCGGTTGCTCCAGTAATTTCCCCGTCATGTGTGTCACCAACTCGGTACTTATCAACCATTTCTGCCTTTTCTTCGGAGTTGATTCCTTTTTCTGTGAAGATAAGTTTTTGTTCTTTAGCATCTGCGGTGATAACGTGGAGTGTAAGTTTAGTGTTAACAAGTTGTTTAAGTTCTGAGAAAATTTTATCTTTGTCACCATCTGGTACGCGAGGATAGTGGTCGGTTGAAAGTTGTGAAGCAGGAAGGAATCCTTGGATACCTT
>CAZPQI010000027.1:0-8558 GCA_964589005.1 uncultured Candidatus Saccharibacteria bacterium
TGCTTCTGGTGAAACAGCCGATAGACCAGAGGTCAGTTCATTCCGGTCCTCTCGTCGTGTGAACTTACTGTGTAAGTTGTTATTCCCCTATCTCTAGGAGCACAGACTATATCTTCACCCGTTCCCCATGAAAGGGACGAGGGCGGTGGCGTATTATGAATAGAGTCTGTCATTTTCTAAGAAATGATTCAGAATTTCTACCCATCCGTGTACACATGATGTTGTGTACAACAAGTCGTTACGGGGTCAAACCCAAACGTGTATACAAATCCTTTTTACTTAACGTACTGTGACTTTTATAATTCTCATTTTTTATAGCGAAAACTAAGTCAACAATTTTACGTAATTGTGTTTTGGTCATGTTTCGTATCTTGGTTTTCTCTAATATCTCACACGCTTTTATAAGTGCTTTTGTCTGTTTAGACTTAAACTGTATAAAAGGTTGTAATTGCAAAAGAATTTCTCTCACAGTCGAGTAACCATTAATGCGAAGCTCAGATATACCATCACTTCTTTGTGATATATATCCAATACCAAACACATCACGCATCCACCGAAGTGGCTTTTCATGACGAGTATCTTGATACAAGCAGATTGTTGCCATAAAACGTACTCCCAACCTTGTATCGGAGCGCTTTTTTACCTGCAACATTAAACTGCCATCACCATCAAGAAAACCCGCTATATACGCTAGTTCTTCTGTATTCGTTTTAGATCGACTTCCCACGGTATTGCCTTAAAGAGGTTTCCGGTCCTCAAGCGAATTATAACATACACGGACCGAATGGTATGAATAATTCTCGAACAGAAAACATATGAAGGTTTCACCGTTATTAGCCACATTGTCATCACGCATCTCTACGTGAAGTAGCAAAATTTACTAGGAACAAATCTTCTCAAAAATCGACGCCTGCAGCGGATTACGACCAACCTGTCTCACGCTATGTTTTGGTCATACATTTGGACTATATCATTAACTTTCGTAGCTAGGAGCTGACAGCTTATAGCTATTAGCTTCTTCGCTTCGCGAAGTTAGTTAGCGTGTAGTCTCTACGGGGTTTTATGAATTTCATTGAGGATCCGAACACTAGGACCCTCGGGTCTTTATGTTCAGAAATAATACGCAACTGTATCAGCAAGATACAAGATCAAAATGATCCATAGTATCTCGACATGCCAGTCGACTTTTTTTAAAAGATCAAGCATTTTCTATCTCCTTTCCTCAATGAAATCCACAAAACTTCCCTCGGTATTGCCTATGCTTTGTTATAGGTTTTACCGATATAGCTAACTTAAGCAACTAAATATTTCTATCTAGTGCCGCCGTGAATTGATGTCTTTTACGTCTCGTAAATACGTAGCCTCGGGATTCAGACTGTGGAATAGTCCTTAGGTTTTAGACGTTAGTCGTTAGAACTTCCCTAACAGCTAATGACTACTTACTAACAACTACTTCACGGTCTGAACCCAGCTCGCGTACCTTTTTAATTGGCGAACAGCCAAACCCTTGGGACCTTCTTCAGCCCCAGGATAAGGTGAGCCGACATCGAGGTGCCGAACACCGCCGGCGATATGGACTCTTAGGCGGTACCAGCCTGTTATCCCCAGGGTAACTTTTATCCGTTAATCTTCAGCTGCATCTAAAGCAAACTGTCGGTTCACTATGTTCCGCTTTCGCGCCTGTTTGACACGTACGTCTCACAGTCAAGCTCTCTTATGCCATTACACTACCGGCACGGTTTCCATCCGCGCCTAGAGAACCTTTAAACTCCTCCGTTACTTTTTAGGAGGATAGCGCCCCACTAAAACTACCTGCCACATACTGTCTCGATGAGGTTTTTCCTCACTGGTTAGGAGACGCAAAATTAAAGGATGGTATTTCACTGACGGCTCAACAACTCCCAAAAGAATTGCATCAAAGCCTCCCATCTATTACTACGCATTAATTACACGCCCCCAATATGAAGCTATAGTAAAGCTCCTGGGGTCTTTCCGTCCTGCTGCAGGTATCCGGCATCTTTACCGGAATTGCATTTTCACCGGGCAGTTCCTCGAGACAGTGTCCCAGTCGTTACGCCATTCGTGCACGTCTAAAATTACTAGACAAGGAATTACGCTCTCCGTTTCCTTTATTACGGTTGGACCATGTCTTCATCCACTCTTGCGAGCTAGGATGTACAACGTATGGCCTCTGAGGATTTCAGAAAATTTGACGCCTTCTTTCTGTTCATCTTTTCTATTATTCGAGCGATCTTTTTAAGACCTAGCATAGTTAGATGTTCTTTATCTTTCATTAGGTAAACTACTTCTACAAAAAGTTCAAAATCCTTTTGCTTGGCAGTCTTTAATGAATGCTTATGAAAGAAAGGGATAATTTTACTAACTAAATCTTCTTGTGTTCGCACACAATATCGATATAAATGCTCATGATGATTATCATATCGATTGTTTTTGAAGATTTTTCCACAACCAAAGTATTCCTCAAATATTTTGAGCGCTGACAAGCTTTTTTCTCCTTGAGTTATTACAAACTCAGGAAATACCTGCCAACCGAGTTTGGTTGTTTTGTTGCGAAACATGCTTATTGAAAAGCACCCTTCGCCATCAGTAAAACCGACTATCCACTGTTCATTTTCTGATCTTTCCTGCAAATTGCCCATATGTATCTAAGGTATAATTATACCATAGTCATTTAGGTTTCTTGCATATAGTTGCATATTTTTGGACCTATTATGTATTACTACATAACGAGGCAGCTTTTGCGTTTTTTAGTTTATCTTTTCGTTCCATAACAGTCCTAGTCCTTCTGAGAACCAAAATGATTCCCAGAACCTTAGGACCGTTATAGTTACGGCCGACATTCACCGGGGCTTACATAGCCCAGCAAGTACATCACGCGAAGCGCGATACTTTAGTCACTAGGCTTTAGTCTTTAGTCATTAGGTAAACGCGCAGCAGTGCTGCGATCCTAATGACTAGTGTCTAATGTCTAATTCCTAAAGCATCACATTCCATGTGATGCACTCACCATCCATGTTTAACCTTCCGGCATTGGTCAGGCGTCACCCCGTATACATCCTCTTACGAGTTCGCACGGAGCTGTGTTTTTGATAAACAGTCGCCAGGACTCTTTCGCTGCGGCCTATTACCCCGAAGGGCAACAGGCAGACCTTATCCCTAAGTTACGGTCGCTGTTTTGCCGAGTTCCTTGAGGAACTTTCACCCGTTCGCCTTAGTCTTCTCGACTCTACCACCTGTGTTGGTTTGCGGTACGGTCCACACATAATTAAGCTTAGAAGCTTTTCTCGGAGGGCTCTTCGCACAAATTTATTTTAGCGAACTAAAACATTTATTCGGTTCTCGCAGGTATGTGATACACGGATTTGCCTATGTATCCCCACTTAGAACAAAATACACCAATCCAATAAGGTGCTTGTACTTATATCCCCCGTCACTCCATCGCATTATGCGCAGGTTACGGAATATTAACCGTATGTCCATCGCCTCCCCCGTTCGGGATCGGCTTAGGCCCGACTAACCCTGAGCTGATCTTCATAGCCCAGGAAACCTCGGTATTTCGGCGTGCGAGACTCTCACTCGCATTGCGGTTACTCGTGCCAACATTATCACTTCCATATGCTCCAGCGTGGGTCACCCCTTCGCCTTCATCGCCAATGGAACGCTCTCCTACCGCTCACGGATTTCATTGAGGAGCCGAAAGCAAAGCTTTCGGCAAAATAAAAATAATAGATGGTGGTCGGGTTGGTTGCCGACAATCGTATACTTCACTGGTGCACTAAGTACACTGCATCCGCCTAAGCGTTTCAGTCATACGACATCTCTCAGAAGCTCGAAGCTTCTTTTTGATTCACCACACTTCCCTTACGAAAAATCTATCTATTATTAAAGAACATTTTCCTCAATGAAATCCACAAGCCCGCGTTTTCGGTACGATACTTAACCCCGATCATCTTCGGCGCAAGGCCTCTGAGTGAGTGAGCTGTTACGCTATCTTTAAAGGGTGGCTGCTTCTAAGCCAACCTCCTCACTGTCAGAGAAGCCTCACCTCCTCGTTTGTACTTAGTATCGATTTAGGGACCTTAAACTGCGATCTGGGCTGTTTCCCTTTCGAGCACAGGAGCTTCGCCCCCTGACTCTAACTGCCGTGTTTTTGACCACTGGTATTCGGAGTTTGATAGGAGTGACGAGCTTTCGCCCTATTCACACCTGCCAGTGCTCTACCCCCAGTGGGAACACACGACGCCAACCCTAAAGCTGTTTCGGAGAGAACCAGCTATTACCAGGTTCGATTAGCTTTTCACTCCATACCACAAGTCATCCGAGCGCGTTGTGCGACGCAGCGGTTCGGGCCTCCAGAAGTCTTTCGACCTCCTTCACCCTGCTCATGGTAAGCTCACCTGATTTCGGGTCTAATCCATACGACTATTATTTCGCGCTATTCACACTCGCTTTCGCTGTGGCTCCACCCGATAAGGGCTTAGCCAGCCATATGCATTAACTCGTTGGCTCATTCTTCAATAGGCACGCCGTCGAGGTTCAAGACCTCTTCGACTCCTTGTAGACACATGGTTTCAGTTCTATTTCACTCCCCTAAACGGGGTTCTTTTCACCTTTCCCTCACGGTACTTGTTCACTATCGATCTGAATGTATATTTAGCCTTACCAGTTAGTTCTGGCAGATTCGCTCGAGCTATTCGTGTCTCGAGTTACTCAAGAATACTAGCTAAAGAGATATGATTGTTTTCAAATACGGGACTATTACCCTCTAGGGTCAACCTTCCCAGGTTGTTCTTCTAACAACATATTTTGTAACTCTTCCTACATAAATGCAGCACTAATATCTTACAACCCCGACGCATCACGCGAAGCGCGATGCTTTAGTCGTTAGTGTTTAGTCGTTAGTCGTTAGGTTGTCGCGCAGCAGGGCTGCGCTCCTAATGACTACTTACTAATGTCTAATCCCTACACATCACATTCCATGTGATACGTCGGTTTGGGCTTCTTCCGTTTCGCTCGCCGCTACTCAGGAAATACCTATTGGTTTCTATTCCTCCGGGTACTAAGATGTTTCAATTCCCCGGGTTTGCCCCAACGTATCACGCGAAGCGCGATACTTTAGTCGTTAGTTTTTAGTCGTTAGTCGTTAGGTCGTCGCGCAGCTTCGCTGCGCTCCTAATGACTACTGACTAATGTCTAATTCCTAAAGTATCACATTCCATGTGATACGCTGGTCATCGAGTTTTGCTCGATGGGGTTCCCCCATTCAGAGATTTCCGGATCGAAGGTTGTTTGGCACCTCCCCGAAACTTATCGCAGCCAGACCACGTCTTTCGTCGCTCCATTCAGTCAAGGCATCCACCATGCGCCCTTAATGGAACTTCCTGTAAGGAGTTCCACTAACCGCTTTGTTTTTTGTGTCTTGCGTCACCTCCTAAAAATCTATGCGTACCAAGTTTTAAAATTTCTGTTACGACTCGTTTCAAAAGATTCGCCAATACATTGTATTGACTCACCTTCCTCAACTTCGTCTCACTAGAAATTTTTGCAAACTTTTCCACAAATATTTTTTATCGGCGACTCACTTCGTAGATACAATGAGTAGTATCCACGAAGTTTTGAAACTATCGGCTCGCCCGGTGAGGCTCGCCTTGAAGCATACGCTTCTTGATAGTTTCGTTTTTAGTTTTTCTGCTCGCCGCAATAGCAAACAGAAAAACAAAATGCAATGCGTGTTCTATACGGAAAGACCCGTGGCCGGCTAGGCCAATGAATCAAATAGAACACGCTCTTCTGCATGTCGATTTCAATGTTATGTAATTGTCAAAGTTCACACGTACTCCAGCAAAGAAAAAAACCGCGTCGGCGGCCTCTAGTGCTTCTTTTAACGTAAAAGAAAAGACACCTTAACGGCTCGCTTTTAGCTTGTTTAATTTACTCATATACGTGGGCGCCATTATATAGTTCGAGAAAGAAAAGTCAATAAAAAAACGCCCGTATCGAGCGTGTAAAGTAGGTTGGCGAACACAATAAAATTATAAATAATATTGTGCTCGCTCACTGTTTTTGTGGAAACTATTCAGATTCGATTAGTTCCTTATTCAAATGTTCAAACAACTCATCTGTTGCCTCATCAGCATTGTTGATCAGAAAAGTTTTGCCGACGCTTATTGTAGCAACCGAGTGCCGATCATGAATGTATTGCTTCAAAAAGATTTTGATACTCTCAGGATTTTCAGTCAAATCCTTTTTGATGAGATCCCATTGAGGGTGTTTTAGCAGTTGATCACTATACCACTCCAAGAACTTCTGACTTAATTGCATCTATCTATCCTTCCATGAATGACGACACTAAAAAATGAAATCGTCTCTTTCTACTTTTCTCTTTATACCCTACAAATCATGCGCCAGTCAAGTAAGAAGTAAGAGGTGCTACCTGTTACAAAAAAATAAAAGGCGCTCTATCAAATTATAGAGCGCCACGAATGAACAAAATTTAACTTACATTTTTTATATCGGAACACCTGCGAGTGTAAACACCTTACGTTTGTCCTCCTTGTATTCCCGAGAGATTGCTTCTCCCGCATTGTTAGCGAACCACTCGAAGCTCGTAAACCACGTACTCCCGTCGGTAGCAGTCCAAAACGTTATGTTAGGAGCTCCATATAAGAAACGAGGATGACCTATATTAACTTCTGCCAACAAACGAGGGTCGGCAGGCCTTAAGTTCATTCTCTCATATGCATCTTCATATCCTTCTCCCCGTTTAGATTCGAAAAAGGTAATTTCATCTCCCGCGGGAGCTTTGTCAGCGACTATCAAGTTCGCCCCGTGGGGAGATAAATCTGCAAAATTAGATTCTTGAATAATCCGACGTAAATCTGCTTCGCGCCATTTCGATTTTAGACGAAGAGTACAAATTTTCTGATCTCCTTCTTTTAGAATACGCTTACGTACTTCCGCGTACATAGAAAGCTCAAGTCCGGAATCACCGAGAGCAGCCTGTACTGCAGCCGATGGTAGTTCGTACCTATTCTTTTGCAGCTGTGACCGCAGCTTGTCCAAGATTCTTTCAATTTGTCCGTTTGTGATAGTCGATGGGGTCATGGTATTCATGGCGTCATCTTTCTTTTTCATATTTTGCCGACAGTTCTACCGACTGGAAGTTTACCGTGGCACACAGTTCTCATAAAAGAACTGTGTGCCACGGTAAACAGAATAGATTTTATGTAAATGAACTTTATATATAATGCCACGTAATTAGCTCAGAGTCAATACTTCGCAACCGTTCAATTCTTTCTATAACAAAACACCCGCGCCGAAGGCGCGGGTGTTTTGTTACCAAAATAGTACTTTTTAAAAAGACTACTTGTGGCTCATTTCTGAACGTAGATGTTCGAGGTATATTATTGATTTGAACAATTTAAACAAAAAGCAAAATCGCATCATTTTAACTTTTACGAACAGCTTCTTCAATAGCTTTTTTTACTGCGGAAAAGTCAATCGCATTACCCTCTGTGAATTTAATTGGCTCCATTTCAACATCATCAAAAAAAACCAAACTCTTTAGTATAAGATTCTCATCTAAGCTTGGCAGTTTTTCTTTAGTCAACCCAATAAGCTCTGATAGGGTAACCTCTCTGAGCAAGAAAAATATATCTACATAATCCTTTTGTGTAGCTCGCGAACTTATTGCAGAAAGCTTCATACACGCGATGTCTTCTTTGGATGCAATGCTAATATATTCCTCCTTAATGAGAGGGTTTATGAGCGGATACTTATACGTCATGAAGCTTAGCATTATGGATCCATCAACTATCACAGACAAAGTGTTTTTCTCATCTTGTGTCTTTAATAGTTCGTGACATGCAAAAATCTCTCTCAGCTCTTCAAACAACCTTACCGTATCAATGTCTTTATCAGTAAAAAAGTCGAAATCTATACTATCTCGATGTCCAATTTGTAAAGCAAGCGCAGTACCACCCGCAAGATAGAACCTCTCGCGCAGTTTTGTAAACAACGGCAAAATTTCCAATCTTTCTTTATCTAAAATATCGTAAAACATACTATTTACACAAACCTACTTTCATCAGTTGGAGAAACATTAAACAGCAACTCCCAAAGCGCAATAGACTTCTTACTCCACTCACTTGCCGGTGTTGTTCTAAGAACTTCTTGTATTTCTCCCTTACTGTACACTCCCATAAGCCAGTCCGTTGCTTTTTTTGACCCGAAGTTAAGCACATTATGTATTATAAGCTTTTTGTTTGTATGCAGATCTAGCTTTTCTATCTCATAAGACCACAAAAACGGCTTCACAAACTGAGGTATTTCTGCATTTTTCATGCACATATTATACCACGATATACTACTTCTGTAACACAACCGTAATGGTTTAATACCCTGGAATGCACTAACGCAAAACACCCCTAATGCCAAAGGCACGGGGTGTTTTGAAACAAAATAGTACTTTTGAAAAGACTACTTGTGGCTCATTTCTGAACGTAGATGTTCGAGGTATTTTGCTGCTGCTGCTTGAC
>CAZPQI010000028.1:0-8198 GCA_964589005.1 uncultured Candidatus Saccharibacteria bacterium
ATGCCATATCTTGAAATTACCATTAAAGTGATTCCAAGGTATTGAACCATTGCGGACTATTGACATACTAACGTTATTTATGTATTGTATTTGAGGATTTTTAAAGAAAGGCGTTCAGAAACGCCAATTTTTAATTGACCTTTGAAAAGATTAAATAACAATGAAAGGAGTGTCAGAAATGACACATCGCAACTTTACTTCAATTTGCATTATGGTGGCGATTGTCGCCATGATGCTAAATCAGTATTATGCATCACCAGCTCGTGCTGATGATGCGGCTCGTAGCTGGTCTCAGTCTATGAGTTACAGTACACCGTCTCAGCAGGCGGTTGACTATTCAAAAGCTCGAGACCGGTACCTTTTGCGCAAAGGAATAATTCCTGGAGCAAACGTTGTTACAAACACGCAAAACTGCCAAGTAGCAGGTGCGTGCCAAAACGGCGGTTCGTCCACCAACATTAATGGCTACTCCAGTAATACTATCACTGGCAACAACAATGACGTTGGGGTTGGTATTACCACCGACAACACGTCGCAAGACGCATCTACTGCTTCCAACGTTGCCGACGATATCGGCTCAATAAACTTCAACTAAAATCAGAAGGACTAGAACAATGAAGACGAAATTTTTGTCTGCAACTGTAATTGGCTTCACTCTTTTTTTAGTGGGGTGCGGGACTACGGATTTCTCGAAGACTGTTGAGGAGATAAAAGGTCCGCCAGTACGAAACGTTGTTGGACCATACGATCGTGCAAAAGCGTGTATGGCTCAGATTCCTGAGGTGAAAAGCATCAAGATAACTGTTGGTGAAATAAAAGACACCACGGGACAGGTTAATCTTGCCGAGGGTGGAACGGGGACGTTCATCACTCAAGGTGCGACGGACATGTTTAATTCAACTCTTGCCGAAATCGGAGTACAGCTAGTAGAGCTGTCTTCCGAGTATCGTTCCACAGTTGATTGGCTGGGGTCTAAAAAAATAAAAGGAAGTATCAAAACACCACAGTTTGTGGTTATGGGAAGTATTTCTGCACTTTCTTTCACACAAAGTTCTGTTTTGGAAGCTCGCGTTTTCGGAGCAGGTCCAAAAGCAAAAGTCCATCGGGCATTTGGTAGAATGGACGTGCGACTTGTAACGTTGCCTTTTGGTAAAACAGCAGGTGGCGTCACCGTAGCCTATTCGTCTGTTGACAAGCAGTTTGTTGCTGTTGAAGGCGAAGTTGGAGTAGGTACCTTTATTGGCGCTGGTTCAGGTTTGACGTACGCGTCATTCCGTATCGGAGCAAGTAAGCGTGAGCCTATGCAACATGCAATTGGATTCATGGTCGACTACGCAAGTGTCGACTTGGTCGCACTCTTGTTAGAACAACTTTCTGTAGAAAAAAGAATAACCGACCGTCGTTCTGCAATTGCAGAGTGTCGTGGTTATCTTGGTTTTGCGGAATCTCATACTCAAGTTGCTTCGGCGACTTGAGTCAGTGAATATGCCATTTGTTTATATATAAGCTCGTGGTATATTCATGCCTCACAAAGCGATGGTCGCGGTGTGAGTTCACTGAAACATGACAACAAAAGGAATATCTCTGTCATGAACATAAAGAATATGCTTAAAGTGTCTGCTGTAATCGCAGCAATGTCGTTTATCGCTCAACCAGCATTTGCTGACGGAGTCGCGGTGGTTCTCCACAGTGACGCTTGGGGCGTGAATCAAGTTGCTATCGCTGGTGCTATTGCGCCAATGAGGGCAACTGCCGAAGCAACTAACATCGCTGCACTTTCCTCGATTGAAGGAAGTGGAATTGGCACTGCGTTTGCTCATGCAGATGCAACTGGTGTAAACCAAATCGCACTCGCGGGCGCACTTGCTCGTGGATGTGGTAGATGTGGCAAAACCGGTGTCGCAACTGCAACGGCTACTAACATTGCTGGCTTGACTTCAATTGATGTCCAGACGGCCAGAATTAGAAGAGGCAGGGGCACGACATATATTCACGCCGGAGCTTCTGCTTCATACGTGAATCAAATTGCCGGAGCGCTCGCGATTGCAGGTAAGAATGCCACCGCCGCGGCAACAAATTTGGCTGCGGTAACGACCGTATCAGTCAACGTCGATTAAAAGTATCGACTCGGTTTCTGCAAGAGGCACACGCTAGTGTCTCTTGCAGTTACCATTAGTTCTTTTTTTGAAGATTTTGAACCGTCTGTAATCAGGCGGTTTTTTTATATGGAGTTCTGTGTAGTCTTGATGTTAAAAGGTAAACCATGTACAGAGTTAGCTCTAGAGTTAATTCAATACAAGAAGTTTCTATCTGCGGGCTACCTCGGGTTGCGACTTTATTTCATTTATGAAATAAGAAGTACTCTTGTGGTGGAACCGTAGTCGGTTAAGCCCAGTAAGGTTATTTTTAACTATTTTAGTTTATCAAAATTAAGGTCCTCGTGCGCTAGGAAAAATCGTTAAAAACTTTCTCATCGAAATCATATTGCCCGGAAGCATAGGGATTTATTTCATCTTTTTGTGGAAGAATTTTATTTTTGTATTGGTATATTTCGCCATTAATTGGTGGTCCTGGATATACAATGAGTCTCCATATATCTCTTCGTACAAGTGTACGTGGTAGATCAACCAGATGTTGACGAAGAATGTGTGCAACAACTATTTCCTCTAATATAAAGTGTAGATTTGCTTCGTTGTATTCACGCCCCATCATGTCTTTCTTTACCTCTATTCTAAAATCTTCATCGTCCTTTTCTGCTTTCTTAAGAGTATCGAAAAAATCACCGAAGTGGGGAGAGTTAAGAATAATATAATCAAATGACATATAGTGAAAAGCTGCTGGCATGAATTTCTTTTTCTTTTCAATTAAATTACGAAGTGCACGACTGTGATTCAGAATTTGTTGATTGAGTTTCTTTCGCTCATCAAATGCAATTGCGTCTGTATTAAAATAAAGACCGTAAGTGTATAGGAGTAGAACATCGTTAGAGTATGTATCCAATTTTGGAGTAAAGTACTCCAACATTTCGTACACTTGCTCTGGGTCTTGCCCATGCCCACTAGCAAGACGACTCATAGATAAGGGTAATATGAGATAGCCATCTCCCGACAATTTGTTTATATCAAAACCTGATTTCATATTCTAATCCTAACGCAACCACCAAATTTGTATAGCGAATTACCCCTAAACCACCAAAACGCCGAGCGTTTTGGTGGTTTAGGGGAGAGGAAGGGATTCGGCTGCCTTTACTAAATATTTGTGCTAGTATGGAAATGTTAAGGCCTCCCCAGATCGGATGACGTCATGTTTCCTTGGAAACAACCGATCTCTTTTGGGAGGTCACTTTTTTTACTGCGGAGGAGACAGGACTCGGTCACCTTTGCTAAGTAGTTTGTTCGTAAACTCCAAACTACTAAGCGACGCGACCCCGCCGCTCACATCGTCGTCGCATGCTCCTCCGATATTGTTCGCTTTTTTCGAGTCATGTCTCCTCACTGCTCAGACAGCAAACCTTAATGTGAAGAAGTTCACATTGAGTTTTCCTGTTGCGGTGAAATTGTATCCTTTGCACGAACCTTTTTTGAATCGCGGAGCGATTGATCTTCGCACGCGCCGAGCGCGTGGTGGCTTTGAACTAAATCGCACGCATTCGAGTTCGTGGTGAAGCGAGAAGTGTGCGCCTCGCTCCCTGCGGTCGCGAACCAAAACCAAAAATTTCCTTACCAATCCATTTAAAAGGCGGGGGTGCAGGGGGGAGCCGCAAAAAAATGAAAGGAAATTTTATGGTTTTGTTTTCGTCGCTTCACTACTCCAGAAAGGGCTTATAAATAATATTGCACAAGTGCAACATACCGCCCTTTCTTCCGTAGCTTGCGCCGAGCGAGGCGCTTCCTCCCGACGCTCTGTGGTAGCTTTGCAGTCCGCTCACACACTTCATCGCCTCCGTATAGCCCATTCACGAGCTATCGCTCGTTCATGTGGCTACTACGGCGCTTTCGTATGTTCGCTTGGTTGGTATTTTCGCAGTTCAAGTTTGTTCCCTCGTAGGCAAAGAGGAAACAAATTCAACACCATATTCGACCCATTTATTTAGATTCTTCTCTCCAGCATATATTTATAGTGAGGCATAAGTGCTTTTGTCCACTCTTCACGCCGTCTCACCTTCCGCTGTTACTTCACATAAATCGCATTTTAATGTTTTCATAATAAATTACAGTAATTAACTATTATTTTTTTAATCGGTCAGATTATTTTAAGTCTTTATACCTAAAACATGATACCTCATGATCATTTACCATGCCAACAGACTGCATAAACGCGTACATAATTGTGGGGCCTACAAAAATCATACCGCGTTTTTTGAGGTTTTTTGAAATTGTGTCCGCCAATTCAGTTTGTGCGGGTATCTCTGAAAGTTTTTTAAACTTGTTTTGAATTGGCTTTCCTTTCACAAAATTCCAAATGTATGCATCAAAACTCCCAAACTCTTTTTGGATTTCCAAAAAGGCCTTTGCATTTTTAATTGACCCAGCAACCTTGAGGCGATTGCGAATGATTCCTTCGTTTTTCAACAACTTAGCTTTTCTGGTCTCACTGTATTTTGCAACTTTTCTTGGATCAAAATTGTCAAACGCCTTCCTATAGTTCTCTCGTTTGTTAAGAACTGTTTCCCACGAAAGCCCGGCTTGCGCGCCTTCGAGAATAAGCATTTCAAACAACATGCGGTCGTCATGCACAGGTATACCCCAGTCTTCATCGTGATACTTCACATACAATTCGTTTTGCATGTTCACCCATGCACATCTCTTCTTAATGTTTTTCATTTTTATGCAAAACGATTCTTAAATTGTAAGGGCAGCAGACGTAGCAAAATACACAACATAAATTCCCAACAGTAACAAAAATATTACTCCGAGCATGAAAGGCATTGACAGTTTGCGCTTCACAGACCAAAAACTACTCTCCGTAACAATTACAGCTTTATACGAAAGCCACATAAGCACAATACCAAGTATTAAAGAAATCCACTCCAGCGTAAATAGGGTCGAACTCATTGGGTCTAGTGAAACGGGAAATATTCTCGCCAAATCAAGAGCAAATACAGATGCAAAAGTAAAACCGATAATGCCAGTGAATTGATACGCCCATCTCTGTTTTTTGAACGTAAAGTATAGGATGAGAATAGAAGCGACCATCAGTAGCGTCAAGAATATATTAAATCCTAAAACAATATCTGATTCAATGTTGACAAAACTTCTAGTTTCCACCGGCCCACCAGGAACCATAGTGCTCATTAATATTAAACTTAGGAGCAGTGTCCACCGTGTGATTTTGGGGTAGTTTATGGCATTTGGTTTAAATTTTTTCATATTGCTTTCATAAAATGCGGCTAATTGTAAATATAATTTTATTGAGGACAAATTCTTTTACTGCTTGAGATGTTGAACAACATCAACAACCATTCCATTTGGATCACGAAGCATAAAGTGGCGTTGCCCCCATTCTTCGGTCTTGAGTTCGTATACGATAGCCAGCCCAGACGCTTTTATTTTCGTATACTCATCATCAACATTATCCACCTCAAACGAAAGCACTACGCCGTTCCCGTTATATGCTTGGTGAAGAAAATTTGGTTGTGAGTAATGTCCTTTAATGAGTAATCCAATTTCTAAACCTTTCGGAGAGGCAAGTTGTACGTACCAATCGGACTCGAAAACTGCCTCGCAGTTTAATAGCTCAACATAAAAATTCTTGGTTTCTTTAAGTTGTTTTGTGATAATAACTGGGAAGAATTTGTTTGCATTGATTGAATTTTTCATAGATAAAATGTATTTTTTGAATAAATTACTTATCGCTTTCGAAGCGTAAATGACAGTTTTATATGTTCACCAAGTTCTATATTTTCTGATTTTCTCACTTTGGCAGGCAGAGAAATAAACTGCGTGCCATCGCCCATGGGCATGAGGGATGTTTTCCATGTTGACTTGCCAAGTGTTGCAGTAATCGCTACCAGCCCGCGATCCGCCAAGTGCCTGGTTTCTTCAGTATATTTTTTCGGCACGCTGACATATATCCAGGGGTTATCAACAGGAAAAATTTTAACCTCACCCTTAACGGGGAATCCTTTTACGGTGCTTGATTTTTTTAGTTGATTGGATTTTAGCATATCTCATTTTAATAATTCCTCCATCGGAACGCCTAACGACTTAGCGATTTTTTGGATTGTTTGAACGCTTGGTTTGGTAACGACACCACCCTCAATTTTTGTAAGCGTAGAATATTTAATATCAGCCTTTTTTGATAAGTCGTCCTGCGTTAAACCTTGCTTTGCTCGTATTCGCTTTATGTTTTCAGATATAGTTGCCATAGTATGCTACTTTTGATAGTATAGAATTGTGAGTTATTATTTTCTTTGCTCACAAAACAATGATAGCAATAATTGTGGATTTTTTCAAATAAAGCGACGAAACCAAAACCATAAAATTTCCTTTCATTTTTTTGCGGCTCCCCCCTGCACCCCCGCCTTTTAAATGGATTGGTAAGGAAATTTTTGGTTTTGGTTCGCGACCGCAGGGAGCGAGGCGCACACTTCTCGCTTCACCACGAACTCGAATGCGTGCGATTTAGTTCAAAGCCACCACGCGCTCGGCGCGTGCGAAGATCAATCGCTCCGCGATTCAAAAAAGGTTCGTGCAAAGGATACAATTTCACCGCAGATTGAAACTTCGCGAGAAGGTAAAGAAATAAACGACCGCGCCGAAGGCGCGGGAGAAGAAGAAAAGGGCAAAAGGTGTTGTCGCGTAGCGACAAATTGGAAAGGTGAAGAAAAGGAAAAGCGTGCGGTTTTGTCTCTTGTTTCAAATCTAAAAACTATATGAATATCAAACCAAAATATTTTCTATACGCTCGCAAATCAACAGAGGATGATGATAGGCAAGTCATGTCTATTGAATCCCAACTTTTTGAATTGCGAGAATATGCGCGTAAAGAAAATCTTGAAATTCTTGAGGAATTTCAAGAGTCGAAAAGCGCAAAGACACCTGGCAGACCAATTTTTGAGAAAATGATGGAGCAAGTAGAGCATTCAGAGGGTATTGGTATTTTAGCTTGGCACCCCGATAGATTGGCTCGCAATAGTATAGACGGAGGAAAAATAATCTATGCAGTGGATACTCGCAAGGTAGTGTCTTTACGCTTTCCGACATTTTGGTTTGAACCAACCCCGCAAGGGCTCTTTATGTTGCAAGTGGCGTTTGGACAATCTAAATACTATTCGGACAATTTGAGTGAAAATATCAAAAGAGGCATCCGCCAAAAAATACGCCGAGGTGAGTGGTTGAACTTAGCTCCCTTTGGCTATGTGAATAATTCAAACATTAGAAATATTGAGCCACATCCTACTAATGCTCGAATTGTTCGTATTGCATATGAAGAATACGCCAAAGGAACTCATACTTTTATATCTCTCGGCTTATTTTTGGCGGACTTGGGTGTGGTGTCTCGAAACCAAACGCCACTTGCCAAAGTTTCCATCAAACGACTCTTGACCAGTCGTGCATATTTGGGATTCGTGAAGCATGGAGAAGAATGGTTTGAAGGAAACTTTGAGCCACTTGTTTCTCCGCAATTGTTTGAAGACGTGCAGAAAGTATTGCAAGACAAAGGACGACCACGCAAAAGGAAAGTCAAACACAACTTTCCTTTTACGGGACTTTTTCGATGTAGTGAGTGTGATTCTATGATTTCAGCACAATGGACTACTAATCGTCATGGGACAAAGTATCGCTACTATCGTTGCTCGAAAAAGCGCGGTCGCTGTGGTCAATCATACCTACGAGAAGAAGATTTAGTTCAGCAATTACAAGCACGGCTTCAAACAATCTCGCTTTGCAGTAGATATACAGACTGGATGTTGGATAAAGTGAAAGAATGGGAGCGAGAAGAAACAAAAGTATCGCAAAGCAAAATTCAAAATCTAACTGATAAAATCAAAGCAAGCGAGGCACGCATGGAAAAATTAGTTAGTACTTATCTTGACGGTGATATTCCAAAAGAGATTTATCTAAAGCAAAAAGACAAACTCATGCGAGCCACACTTGCTTTGAAAACGGAAATGAAAGATTTTGAAAAAGGGAGAAAGAATTGGGTCGAACCCTTGCGGGAATGGATTTTAGATACGAAACAAGCCGATTTTTTGT
>CAZPQI010000029.1:0-7620 GCA_964589005.1 uncultured Candidatus Saccharibacteria bacterium
CTCCAAATGCGATAAACGGCTTCAGTATAAATGCACTATACGACAGCACAGTAGGGGAATTCGTCCTCACCGAACTCTAATTTTCTTTGATGGGGAATAGTACAGTTATTAAAATCTTACACACTAAATAAAACCTCCAGTTAACTGGAGGTTTTATTTTTAACGGGCACCAGATTTCCACGCAACTATGTCTTCTCTTAGTTTGGACTTGATACGACGATTAGCCTCACCCGGCATACCAAGCGTTAGTAAGGATTCTAAAACTCCAATAATACTTTCTCGGTGTTTTTTGCGATTAAGTGTTGTTGCAATGTTTTTGTATCTACCACGTTCTAACGCCGCTTGTATTTTAGAAACCGTTGTTTGGCTTACATTTAATGCTAAACCGATAGTGTGAGGTGAATAGTCTTCTTGAAGCAACGCAATTATTCCAACTCGTTTTATAAACACTGTACGCTCACTGCGTGTAAATAGTTCGTAAAGCAGGCTTTCAGAGTCTTTAGAGCTCTGTTGAGCTACAATTATTGACCCAAGTTGTTTTAGCAACTTCTTTTCGGCTTCCTCAGGAAGTTTTTTCTTGGAGACATTTACCATGTGTATGTTACATAGTATAGCAAAAAACCTCCAGTTAACTGTAGGTTTTTGCACGTTGTGAGTACAGGCTAATATAGATGGTATTATTGTAATATGAGTTTTGCGGAGTTTCTTATTGCGAATCAAAACTGGGTTGCGCCTATTATTGAATGGGGAGGGATGTTGTTGTTTCTCGCGATTATTTTGTCTCCGTTTCTTATAATTCGTAATAAGCTCTTTCGACCAACTCGCTGGTGGCATATTGTTGGAGCGTATATTGGTTCTTTTCTTATTTTTTTAGTAACTGAGTATTTTTTAGGAATAGTTGACCAATGGGTTTTACATAACTTATTCACTACGTGGGATCTGTGGGGCGCATATAATGATGGAGGAGTCAAAGGTATTCTCTGGTTGGTAATTATATATCCTACACTTGCATTTTACTCCGCGAAACTACTCTACGGGTCATTCACGGAGAAAAGATTTTGGTTGACTACAGCGAGCGCTGTCCTACTTTTTATAACGATAGTGCTGATGGGTGGGTATGTCATGATAGCTTTGGTTGGTCAAGCACTCACAACATATCTATAGTATTATAATTTTTATATGAAAAAAATCATAGGTGTAATCACGGGATTAATATTGGTTGGAACTGTAAGTGTATCTGCCCAAATTTCCGAACCCGACCCGATCATCATTGTCCCAGGCATTGGAGCATCTTGGCATTGGTCAACTATGCTTAACGCTCCTGGATCAGTTTTTGCTGACGGGTGGCAATTCACTCCTGGGATGAAACAATACAATCAACTCATTCAAAGTTTTGTAGACGCAGGATTTGTTGAAGACGAGGACTTCTTTGTAGCTTTCTATGATTGGCGTCAAAGCAATGCCGACTCCGCAGTGAATTACTTAATTCCTACAATTAATAGAGCACTTGCAAACTCTTCAACTGGCAAAGTAGATATAGTTGCGCACAGTATGGGTGGATTGGTTGCACGCTCATATATACAAAGCAATTCATATGGTAATAATGTGGACCAATTTATTATGCTTGGTACGCCGAACGGTGGTTCTTCGGATGTGTATACTCTTTGGGAGGGAGGAGAAGTTCCAGGAAACTGGGAACAATCGCTTCGAAGTGCCCTTGGGAGTTTTCTATGGATATCTAGTAATCTCGTAGACTTAACATTTGATACATACGACACAATTCAACAATTCGTTCCCTCAATCCAAGAACTACTACCAACATACGACTACCTAGTTGATAAAGATTCTGGTGTCATAACTGCGGTAAGTGATATGCAAGAACGGAACCTATTCCTCTCGGCACTGAATTTAGAAAGCAACAAAACAAAACTGCTCGAAAGACTTCCTGGTAGAGTATCTATAATTGCGGGGGAGGGTGAAAATACGGTAGGTAATATTACTGTTGGTCCACAAGACCCAACTGACGACCCTAAACTATGGAAAGATGGAAAGCCTGATCCTATTTCTCCAGTGAAGAACGACTTAGGTGGAGATAATAGGGTATTACTTTCGAGTGCTTTGCTGGAAGTGGAGGTTGGTTTTCCAGTCGAAAGTTTGCAAGACATAAGGGAAACATGGTGGAGTAAATTTACAAAACTCCTTGTTCCTGTAGCTAACGCACAATTTTTCCCTCCTTTTGTTGAGCCGATAAGTTTTCAAACTATAGAGGCAAAACACGGTGACTTGCCAACGCAAAGTATTCCAGAGATTTTCTCGATACTTGGAATGGGTGCTCCGAGTGTAGACTATGAACCTATACCAGAACCCGACTCTATTCTCACGTTTTGGTTTGCTTCTCCAATTGAGGTGCAAGTAACATCTCCGTCTGGTGATGTGACTACACAAGAAGTAGATGGAATCGCAGGTTCTACGTATGACGGGGCGAGTGACCCACTTGGATTCAAAATGGTAGTGATAGAAAATCCAGAAATTGGTGAATACCTAGTAGAACTTCTAGGTCTTGCAATTGGTGACTACACTATGGGAGTAGGGAGTTTCAGTGACAGCGGAGATTTCGACATAACCACGCAGGGTGATGTTGTTGAAGGTGAGCGAATTGGATACACTGTGCTATATAGCGGTGACGGTTCCGTAGAAGTATCTGACTCGTTCATTATAGATGAAAATGTATTCGAGAAATTTAGAAACGCAGTAGGAGAAACGGCATTTAAGAAAAAGAAAACTAAGAAACGACTCATTAAGTACACGAACAAAGCGGAAAAAGCTTTTAACGCTGGTAAGTTTAAAAAAGCCGAGAAGATTTTACACAAGATCGAAAAAATCTTGAAGAAAGCTCATAAAAAACATGCTGGCGAGGATGATTTGGAAGTGCTGGAGGAGTTACTTGAAGAAATAGAAGAATTTATTGAAGACGCAGAAGACGACTTTTATGAAAAGCATGATGAAGAACACGATAATTAGAGACCTTGACGAAGCGTTTTTTATGCCCTTTGCCAATGCCCTAGGAGCCTCCTAGGGCATTGGCAAAGATAGGGTTATGAAAGAGAATTGTTAGGCATTCTCAACGATATTAAGCACACGTTATAAGGTATGATGTAAGGATATGACACGACGAGGAAACAGTTTGTTGAGCAGTGATTTTTTTAATTTTCTTTTTGGGTTTATTTTTATAATCTCAATCAGTTTAGGTGTGGTGCTTGCGGTTAATTTTTATGATGTAACAACTGGTGATGTAATACAGACTGCTGCTGCGCTGTTATTTTTAAAGTAGACTTAAGTTTCAACTCAATTTAATTTAGAAAAATAAAAACACGACACACCTCCTGGCGTTGTCGTGTTTGAATCTTTCTTTTTTATTACTTTATTCACGTTTCGTGAATGAGTAATTCTATTTTTTGTTCGCGTGCGATCTCTTTGATCGTGCGAATATCTTCCTTTGGTAGAACCAATCTACTTGCCTCTCCAGACAGATAGAGATTTAAAGCTGAAACGGCACGTATGCCACATCTGTTTTGTACTTCGTAGGATAATTTTTGTTGCCATTGTTCTGACAATAACAAATAGCTCGAAACCATTTAATAACCCCTTTTATATAGGACTTTTCTAAGTTACTTAAAGAACAATATGCTCAAGTCCCTTAAGTCCGTGGAAGTGCTCTGTTCAGTATAATGCCATTGTATAGTAGACATGTCAAGTTTCCTTGCGATTTACCTAACGCTGGGTTATAGTCTTTTCCAACGAGCTGAAGACAGCGTGCACCCAGCCCTGCTTGCAGGGCTGGGGTCAGACATGCCGAGGTTGATTCTCTTCAAAAGAAAAGCTCGATATAATTTTACCCCAGTGAAATCGGCTAACGCCGTTTTGCTTCCAGCCCGACTACGTATGTCGCACGGGCAGGCAAAAATTTCACGGGGCGTAAGATTTTCTAAATTATTCATTAAGAAAATCTAGCGTGGCAAAAACAAAAGAACAAAAGAAAGCGATTCTTACTCGCTTGCAAGATGCATTTAGTACCACACTTACGTCAGTATTTGTGCATTTTAAAGGTTTACCAGTAGGCGAAGAAACTGCAATGCGTGGAAGTCTAGGCGCAGAAGGAGTTTCATATTTTGTTGCTCGCAAAACTTTAATGGGAGTTGCTTTGAAAGACACAAACATTAAGGGTGAGCAACCAGCACTTGAAGGTGAAATTGCTGTTGCGTATGGCTCTGAAGATCCGACAGCTGCGGCTCGAGGAATATACGAGTTTGTAAAGAAATACGACGGTAAACTTTCAATCGTGGGAGGTATTTTTGAAGGTCGGTTTATGGATGCGACTGAGATGAACGAAATAGCAACTATTCCATCTATGGATGTGTTGCGTGGAATGTTCGCAAACGTCATTAACTCACCAATTCAAGGTTTGGTGGTTGCATTGGATCAAATCGCGAAACAAAAGGAAGCGTAATTATTTAACGTTAGTATTTTGGGATTTGTTTCTAACACCTAAAACCTAACACCTAAAACCTAAATTTATGACAGACGAGAAAAAAGATGACGCTGCTGTTGAAGCGGTAGAGGAAACTAAAGAGGAGGCTCCTGCCGAGGAGAAAAAGGAGGAAGCAGCTCCTTCAGCTGAAGAAAAGAAAGAAGAGGTAGCACCAGCTGCAGAGGAACCTGCTGAAGAAGTTAAAGAAGTTGAAATGACCGCAGACCAAAAGAAAGTTATCGACATGATAGAGAAGATGACCGTTCTTGAGTTGAACGCTTTGGTAAAAGTGTTTGAAGAAAAGTTTGGTGTTTCAGCTGCAGCAGTTGCTGTTGCAGGAGGCGGTGACGCAGGTGCAGGCGCTGAAGAAAAAAGCGACTTCATCGTTCACTTGGTTTCAATTGGTGACTCAAAAATTGGAGTTATTAAAGCACTTAAGGACATTTTAGGACTTGGACTTAAGGATGCTAAAGACCTAGCAGAATCGGCTCCCGTAGACATTAAGAGTGGTGTAAAACCAGAAGAGGCTGAAGAAATGAAGACTAAGCTTACTGATGCTGGTGCTTCAGTAGAACTAAAATAGTAGAATTTCCCAGATTTGACGCATTGCTTTGGCGCGCTTCGGAAATGTTCGCTTAATGTATGTTCAATACATTGCACTCTCATTTCCTTGCGCTTCGTGCACTGCATTCAAATCTTAAAAATTCTTAAGGTCTCAAAATATAAAATTATCTAGAAAGAGATAACAAAAACCTTGCGATTAATCGCAAGGTTTTTGTACAAAGAGTGACTAACGATGCTCATAAAGAAAAATCGGACAAATTTGTTTTGTCCGATTTCCGATTAGTTATTCGTGGAAAAGTGCTTCGTTCAAGCCACTAGGCTACTTTTCCTAGTATTGAGTTCTTTCACATAACTGTGTAAACATGTCTTACATCCATTAGGACCTATGCTTTCATTCTGACAGTTACACACTTTTTTACCAATTTCTCTATAAAGTCCATCTTTGGTAAATGCATGAGCACGTATTCTTGTCCCAAATCCTTTGTGGATTTGACTTTCTTGTGAGTTAGTGAAACGGCTTACTAAGTAGTAAGTATGTTCATCGGAAAAGATTGTAAATTCAGTGACTCGTTTATCATTTAATAGAACTGTCTCATTACAGGTGATGTTAATATCATAGTAAAGATAGCTAATGTCACGATAGTCAGATTCTCTTGACCACTCTTCACGATTGATTAGCACTTTTACACTACCTATTTGTAGAACCAGTGAGTTCCCAGTTAAAGTCGTTATGACTTCATTTTCAGCGCCTAGTTTGAACGATTGGTTACGACAGTACCCGTGTGCTAGTAACGTCATGTGTTCCTCCTACATTTTGTATGATTACAAGGTTCTTAGCTAACAGAAAATATAACATAATATATTTAAAAGTAAGTTATATGTGGTTCTTAATTTATGATAAACACAAAAAACCGCCTTTGTGGCGGTTTTTTGTGTGTGTGAGTTGCAAATGCTACAATCACTCTCATGAACGATGTATTAAGTGCTTTATTTGGGAGTTCGGCGCGCGTAAAGATGATGCGGCTTTTTCTTTCAAATCCCGATAACACATATACATCTAAAGAAATTTCCGATCGCGCTAAGGTGCACACGCAAACAGTACGCAAGGAAATTAATTTATTTACTAAAATAGGATTGATTAAAAAGCAGCAAGATACGAGAGTGGTTACCGTTGGTCGGGGGAAAAATAAAAAAGAGACAAACAAAAAAGTTTCTGGGTTTATCGTCGATAGAAATTTCTCGGATCTTTCTGCATTGCGTAGTTTGATACTTAACATCGCACCAACAAACGACGACGACATTATTAAAAAAGTAGGTACGGCAGGAAAAATAAAGTTGGTAATTATTTCAGGAGAATTTATTCGTGATCCAGATAGTCGTCTAGATATTTTGGTAGTGGGCGACGCCGTGAAGGAAGTGCGATTAAAATCTGCAATTCGCGACCTCGAAGCACAAATGGGAAGAGAGTTGCGCTATGCTGCATTCTCAACGCAAGACTTTAACTATCGACTGGGAGTATACGATCGACTTGTACGTGACGTGCTCGATTACCCGCACCACATTATTGTTGATAAATTAGGACCGACATGGAAAGACGTGCACATGCGAAAAATTCGTAAACCAGAGTTTGAATGAAATAAGGAGCGCACGCGACTATATTGAATTTATGTCCCAATTCTTCCCCAATTTTCCTAGGGTAGAATTGCTGGACTGTGCACAATAGAATTCACACAGAATACTCCACAGCCTTGCCACTTGCGCGCCTTATGTGGTGGTATTATTACAGTAGGTCGAAGCACTAGTATTTATTAAGTTTCATATAACGCCTAGGCAAAAAATTACGTTATGTTGATTCAATCATGGACTGCTGCTATCCAGCAGTCATTTCAAGAAGTTTGGCTGAACTTTGTTGTGTTCGTTCCAAACATCGTGGTAGCAATGGTTATCTTTGTTATCGGTTGGATAGTAGGGGCTATTTTAGGTCGCGTTGTCGCACAAATCGTTGACGCACTTAAGATAGACAATGCTCTACGTTCAGCTGGTTTTGAAGAAGCCGTAAACCGAGGAGGATTTTCACTAAGTGCCGGAGGGTTGCTTGGTGGACTTGTAAAATGGTTCGTCATTATTGTTTTCTTAATGGCAGCTGTAGAAGTTCTCGGGTTGCAACAAGTAGGAGTCTTCCTTCAGGAAGTAGTACTCTTGTATCTACCGCAAGTTATTGTAGCTGTCTTAATTCTTTTGATTTCTGCAGTACTTGCTGAGTTTGTAAAAAATCTTGTTACCGGTGCAGCACGCGCCGCTGAACTAAAGAGCGCTCATTTTCTTGGCAGTATCGCCAAGTGGGCAATCTGGGTTTTTGCATTTCTTGCAGCTTTGGCACAATTGGGTGTCGCAGCAGCATTTGTACAAACATTGTTTGCAGGAGTTGTCGTTGCGCTTTCACTTGGATTCGGACTCGCGTTCGGATTAGGTGGTCAAGCAGCAGCAGCAAAATACCTCGAACATCTACGTTCAGAAATGAGCCACAA
>CAZPQI010000030.1:0-6807 GCA_964589005.1 uncultured Candidatus Saccharibacteria bacterium
ATACAAGACGACTGAAAGGAGTGCTTGTCGGCGAGTCAGGGCAGGAGCCACTTAACGAGCCTGCGAGTTTAGTGAGCTGCGCCGAGTCCTAGTAAATGATAGGTGGTGACATGCGTTAGAAAACTGCGCCGAGTCCTACGAAGTTTAGAAATATGTTTAGTGATTCATGACGACAGAACTATTTTGTTTAGTAATCAACAGAGAAACTCATATACTGCGATGCATCGCAGTATATTTAAGTACACTCTATGTGTACATGGAGTAGTAACCCTTACTTCTTAAACCTCACCGTAACATCTCTCGAAACCGTACTTCCAAATACACTTTCACATTCAATAGTATATACAGCCGCGGTAAGGTTTCTGCTCGGCACGCCCACTACAATCTCACTAAACGGCTCTGTAAGAACTACTCCCTGAGTTTTATTATAGGCAAAACCGCGTGGGCCAGTAACTCGACAACTCTTCATAAATAAACTTGCCCAAGAAACTCGCACTCTATCACCTCTCGAAGCAGAGCTTGGGTACACCAACATATCGTATTTAGGCTCCCCCACACTCACCGAGCACGAATTTTTTCCTATCACTTTTTTATCTTTATCAAGACATGCAACACTATACTGAGTATTGTATCCTGGGCTCACTGTTACATCTCCAGAAATTCTTCCGCCAGTGTCAATTCCAAAGCCCTCACTTGAGTCTGCGCTCGATGGGCATGCCCATTTTATTTCGCTACTTCTATCTTTCTGAATAGTATTAGGGCTACACGAGAGATTAGGTGGAGATGCGCCAATTGCACCGTCTATTTCACCATCAACTACTACCTTTACCTCGCACGTTTTTGTATTGTTCCTCCCCTTGCCAGTTGCAGTAAGCTTGTACGTTGTGGTTTCAGTTGGGCGTACAATTTTTTCTTCGCTCTTAGGCACACTAGAGCCTATGTCGGTAATGCTCACCTTTTCGGCACCTTTGGTTTTCCATTTAATAGTTACTCGCTCTCCTGCTTTTATTTCTTCTTTGCTTGCAGCAATAATACATTGCGGTTTAGTTTCTGTTTTGTTTTTACACTCTGCTCGTCCAAATATGTTCGTAGATGTAGTTTGGTTTGCCCCACATTTTACAGGATTCGTAGGCGCAGGATTGTAGTAAGGTTGGCTGAGAGCCGATAGTAAACTATTTCTAAGGGAATCTAATAAACTTCCCGAGGAAGTGTTATTTCCCGTTCTAGAACCAGTGTTATTACCCGTATTTGAAGAAGGTCTTTTTTTGCCTGCATCTTTCTTAGGTATACATTCCCATTTCTCACTTACCTTGCTAGTACCATTATTACTTAAAGCACTGTTTATCACATTCAAGATATTGTTCCCTGTCTTATAGCAAACTACAGAGCCCTTATATTCACATTTCTCTGCGTCACTAGCAGAAGCTGTCGTTTTTTTGGCCTCCTCTTGGAATCTTTGCCGTACACTTTCTCTTAGTCTGGCCTCTAAGTTTAGACACTCCTTATTAGAATATGGGCTTTTAACAATTAGTTTTCCGATCTTCTTCACTGCTATAGTATCCGACGAATCCTCTCCACCATCGTCAAAACCACCATCAGTAGGCGATGAAGTTACTATAATACATTGGTCTTCCAAGACTTCTTTATATTTCCCACCATAACATTGTTCTGCTAATATTCTAATATTTTCAAATAAAGCTTGGTTTCTAGGATATTTTCCAAACGCTCTGTTATCCAATTCCTTAGGAGAACAATCTCGCGATTCGTTTACCTTTCCGCTTGATTCGTCTATTACGACATACGTGGTGGAACATTTGTTGTTACAAGCAGGATCCTTACTTTCAGCAGTACATGCCAAAGGTTTCCTGTTATCTTGTTTTTGAGTAGTCGCACTACTACCTGATGCAGTTAATCTAGTTCGTAATGCATCACTATTAGATTGTTCTAACTCCTTAGGTTTTTCTTTCCCTGTCTGAGAAGTACACAATCGCTTTGTATCAGATGGACACCGGAGCAAGAAAGGTTCTCTCTCCTTAAAAAAGGCTTGCCATTTTGATGTGCTTATTTCTCCCCTACAACCTTGAGCGTTGCACGTATCAACTTTTCCAATTATCGTCCCTTTTGTGTTTGCTCCTGAATATATAGTATTTTGATCTATTGTTATAATATTCTTCTTTCCAGCATCATCCGTTAAGGTGTACGTAACCACTGCAACATTACTCTCTCCAGACACTGCAACACGCTCACTCTGTGGAGCAAACAGCGAAACACTTATCACCGCAATAAAAAGAATAGTGAGTACTCGTCGTACCACTTTCTTTTGTATTGCTTTTCTATCAATTTTTGGTTTATTGTGTGTTTCTACTGACATAGTGTAATAGTGTATAGATACAGGTGTTCTCTGTCATGGTATCGGTAAACCACTCATAACAGAAACAGGTTATGCACATTTATTTATTGTTACAGTGCTCACTCGTACTTATTATATTGCAGTAGCCACATCAAAGAGCGTGGTAGCTCCGTATGAACCCGTACCAAAAAGTATCAATGTTAAATGTAGCAGTGCAGGACGCATCAACCCAAGCAGTGCTGTTAAAATAGCTTGTTGCGAAAGATCGTCTTCTTCTAGCAAATCGTTTCGTATCATCCACGCAATAATATCTTCTTCTTGTATTGTTGAACGACGAGCATTCGTACCATACGCTGTACCCCCATATGGTTGGTACGCATCGTATATTGGTTGTTGTGTGGGTCCACCAAAAATATATCCGTCGTTCGATTGCGAACCGTTCGTATTCCCATCGAGTAAATACCGTGAGGGAATGATACTTCCCACAAATGTCGATATCGTTCGCACCACCTTGCCATCTTCGGTGGTTACCTGCGAAGTGACAACCGTATTGGGAAGCGTGGTATTTTCTGCACCTACACCACTTTGAGATTCAACTGTTGTGCTCACGCTATCACGCACACAGGTAACATTTCCGTATATGTTGCTCACGGCTGTGCCATTTACACACGGATTCTCCGACGATACTGGATTAGCAGAAGTAGTATTGTTTACGGTATTATTTTTTCCTGAGGTATTCGCCGTACTGTCAAAGTTGGTGAGCAAATTGTTAGATGTAGTTTTTAAAATTTGAGTATTACCACTTTCTTGCGAAAACCCGCCGCCTGTCCCTGTTAAAGTATTGCTACTTGTTCCTCCGCCAGAACTAGAAGACGTATTACCTCCAAAAGAAGCGAATCCACCAAGTAGTGTATTTAAACTCGTGCTAAGAATCGAGGGTTGCGTGATAAAACCATTTTGATACGGATTACCAAATATATTTCCTGTGTTGTAAAAATTATTGTTTCGCCAAAAAAGTTCAGACGGAGTATATTGTATAATAGGTCCATATATATTTTCCTCTTCGTAGTCTCCTACGATACCTCCTCCTGTGCATTTGCCATCCCCAAATGCGTACAATATATTCCTAGCTTCTGGATCATTTATATTTTGTGCAATATTTGAGCGACTATATCCAGTAGACCATACGTTCGTAGCACCCGAGCGAACATCAATATGAATGTCATTACTATTGTAAAGACCAATTCCTCCTTGACAGTTGTTCACTTTTCTCAAACCACAAATTGCTAACGTTATAAACTCTTTTTCTTTACCAGAAGGAACTCTTAAATCAACTGCACCAGCCCTTATATGTTGACTGCTTCCAGCACCTCCAACTTTTCTGTTATATGCAGCAGACCGATATCCACTAACAAACGAGCATCCACCCCCAATTGCAGCACATGCATTTCTTACTATATCTGATACTTTCGAATTAGCTCCGAGTATATTAGCGCCATACCTCTTCCAGTTAGAGTCGATTGTGCTACAAGTTTGAAAGTTTCCAATGGTATCTGCTGCTGCCTCAGCGCGAGTTGCAGAAAAATATACAACGCCGATAAGTATGCCGAGCATGATAATGGCAAGTATCGTTAATAAAGAGCGTCCCATGTAGATATTGTAACAGGATTACAGAAACTGGCAGACTTTTACACCTCCCCGGCGTGGACTAGTAAAAATTACTAAGAGAAAACTTACTGAACTGGAGGACCAATACCAAAGAGTACCGAGAAAAACTTACCTAGTTTTCTAAAGAACCCATCTTGTTGTTCTTGTTCAGCTTGGTCAGCATTATTTTGATTTTGAGATTGAAAAGGATTTAAATTTCCTGAAACAGCAACTCCAGAACTTTGATAATCTTGTAGTGATCTAATTTCAGCTGGCGTCAAACTTTCATATGAGATAGCAAGAGAACCTTGTGGTTTATTTTGACTCACTCTAAAACGCGCTGCCTCCAAAAGTCCCTGTCTCTCAAGGTCTGCACGTGTAAGGCTACCGCTCGATGATGTGTCTTCACCGAAATCTAAAAACGAAGGGTCAAATAAATCCTCGGTAAAGTCTTTAGGAGTTCCTGGTGTTCCAAGTGTGTCTGGTAATTCATCTCCCTCACTGCCATCTTCTTCTGAACCACCTACCTGCTCGTATGTAGTTTCCACGGTATCACCTGCTTGTACGGGAGTTGCTGCGGGGTTCGTGTCTCCTGCATCATTTGTTGTATCGTTATTTACTGTGTCGGTTGTGTCATTAGATCCAAAAAGTAAGTTGTTAAGATTAAGAAAACCTCCAGTTGAATCGTCGGGCCTCAAAGAAGTGTCGATGGAAAGTAAGTCTGGTTCTTGTGGTGTGGTTCCAAAATTTGAGCCCGAAAATCCTCCGCCACCTCCGGCTGCGCCACCTCCCATAAGTTTTTGCATAACGTTTTGTATAAGAGATTGAATTACCTGATTAGCAATACTTTGCCCAGATAATCTCAGTGAGTCTGCCGAACTCGTAAAGCTCGGAGTGGTGCAGATGCCAAAAGGTATAACCGTACACACACCTCCTCTACAAACACCCCTGATACTACCGCCTAGCAGGTTATTTGTAGGACAAGAAACTCCATCACGTCCCGGTTTTTTGGAATCACCAGTACACTGCCCTGGTCCTGCTGGTTGACACACTGCGTTTACTACTTGAACATTCCCTGCTAGGCTCTTAAGATTAACGTCCTTATTAAACTTGTCAGCCTCATATAACTGATTTGCGGAGTAGTTGGATCTAGTGTGACCTGTCGCACTACTTATTTGAGTAGTGCTAGCAAACGTAAACAATACTGCAATAAAAAACAGTGCTGGAAGTACTATATATTTAGCTGAAATTCTCATAACTTACAGGAAGTATGTACTCCTATCGTACGTTCCTCCGAGCTTCACAGCAAACTACTTATACACACCAAGAAATATTAGTTTACGCCCACGCCCACCTTTCTTTCTTTTAAAATACCCGCGATAGTTTCGCATGTCAGCGTGAAAATAGTATTTTCAGTAAGTGTGTGCGAAATTGCGTCACCAGTAGTTCCCCTTTTTTCAAAATTTGAGTATACATTTGAAGTAAGCACGCACGAATTGGTATCTTTTGTTTTCCACGACAGCGCAACGGTGCCTCCGCGCGAAACAACACTTGGTGTAGCAATAACCGCCAACGCAGGTTGCGCCATGTTTATTTCGCAGGTGGCAGAAGTATTTTCGGTGCTCTCTATATTATTTATACATTCTACGGTATATGTTGCATCTCCTTCGGGAGTAACTCGCACCGAACCTATTGTTTGGTCGTTTGTATCAAACGACTCACTCGTCGCTTTATACGCTTGGTCACGACACGCCCACATAACAATAACCTTCTCTCCTTGCGCAACAGTGCCTGGAGCACACACCAATATCGGCGCACGGGCTTGTAGTGTATCGGTAGATGTAAAGCTGTTTACTATTCCTTGAACCAACCCAGACGCTGAGCGGTTCGTACTCGGAGACGGCGTATTTATAATTATATTTCTGCGAGCACCCTCCCCCTGAGAAGAACTAGGTGCCGTATTGGAATTAGAATTACTCTCTGCCCTAGATCGAATACCTAAAAAGATCGCTACTGGATTAAATACGCTCGCCGTGAGTCGATCACTATCTGCCAGTGCAGTGGTAAAGTCGGAGCGCTCAAATATCGAAAAGCCTAGAATGAAAATAATCATAACTACAAGAGCCTTCAGCTGTATATTTGAACGAGTCATACAATATATGAATAATACGTGGCGTACGATTACACCGCAATTAAAATTGTGCGCAAAACTTACCGAAGTGCCAAAATAAAACGCTCTAATTCAATCTCTAATACTACTCCCCGTCTGCGTGAGTGCTGTGGCAGTAAGGCAAATTGCGCAACGTATGTATTGAGTAACTCTACTGAACCAAAATTCTTTAAAAATCCTTTCGCCTTATTAAAAGGATACGATTTCATACCTGCTTGTTCAGCTGTACTCGACTGTGCAGCAAGCGAGAGACTTTTAAACATCCAAAACAAAATTCCGTGAATTTCCTCGTCGCTTGCCCCATTATATTTTGCTTCTCTAAATAATGTCCATAGTTCTTTTACATTTTTCTCGCCAAGTGCATCGGTTAAAGAGAAAATATTAAAGCTTTCTACTTTTGGTTTATTTTTAAATTCGAATTCGTGGACTTTTTCTGCGTGTTTTTCCAATTTCTTGCGTACAGGAGCTAGTAACTTTCCATCAAGCAGAAAAAATGGATGTGGCGATTCGGCAATTTGTTTAAGATTGTCCAATACAATTTCGTTCTTCTCCTTACCGCTTAACAAAGTATCTAACACAACGATATATTCACTTTTAAAAAGCCCCTGGCTTTGCGTGAGCTCTTCAAAATCATATGAAT
>CAZPQI010000031.1:0-5930 GCA_964589005.1 uncultured Candidatus Saccharibacteria bacterium
GAAACAAGCGGTGTAAATAAAAATGAAGCGAAGATAGACACGAAAGAAACTTCAACTGGAAACACCACTGCAATGGAGAAGGCTAAAAAAACTACCAAGAAGATTTAAAACAGTTCACAAACATGCTTTTGAAGCGAAACCTTCTAATTGTGCTCGAGACGCAGGAAAAAATTGTGAAGCGATGCATGGCATCGGTAAGAAATTTTTAACAAGTAATCGAGCGAAATTAAAATGTTTTTAGCCGAAATGATGTTTGATGAAGTGTTTCCTAAAAAAGAAATACACACCCTCGGTGTGTATTTCTCTACCGACACGCCACACTCATGCTAAGATAACTGTAATCTGTTCTTTATATGTCAAACCGACACACTGCACGTTCTGTTGTACTTCAAACTCTCTTCGAGCTCGATGCGGAGGGTGTAGATCGTACTAGTGCAGAAGAGATTCTCAAAAACAACGCAGCGGAATTCGCTCCGAACTCAAATTTGTTTCCATTCATGAAGCAGCTTTTAGATACGACGCTCGCGAAACAATCTGAAATAGACGCAATTATAATAAAGGCTGCTCCCGATTGGCCACTTGAAAAAATCGCGTTTACCGATCGTAATGTATTACGCATCGGACTTTCAGAACTTTTATACTCAGATCGCGAACAAGTTCCGCCTAAGGTAGCCATTAACGAAGCAATAGAACTTGGTAAAGAGTTTGGTGGAGAATCAAGCGGACGTTTTGTGAACGGTGTACTTGGTGCAGTGTATAAAGAAATGGGTGAGCCAGGTAAAGAGCAAAAAGGAGAAAAGAAAAAAACGATAGACGAAAAAGATATGCGCACCGAAGAGTTGGTAGGTGCAATAGTGTATGCGGAAGATAAGGGTGTTTTATATATTGCATTAGTACACGATGTGTTTGGTCACTGGACGCTTTGCAAAGGAAAACTCAACGATAACGAAAAACCGACTGACGGTGTTGTACGAAAAGTACAAGAAGAAATTGGACTCACGACTACCGTGGAAGATGAACTGGGCGAGAACACATACATTGCCTCAGATCCAGAAGAGGGGAAAAAGAAACGACACGGCACATACTTTTTGGTAAAGGCTCCGTTTGATGACTTGGTACTGAAAAGTGAAGGGGGGCTCGACGACGCGCAGTGGTTTAAGCTGGCAGATATTGTGGAATTAAATTTTTATGACGATATTTTGCCGGTAATTACACGAGCGGTAAATATACTCGCGCAACATCGGAGTTAATGATAGTGTAAATTTCTTATGAAAGACATAGATTTCTCAGAATTTGAAAAGAAAACAGGGTTCACATTTAAGGATAAGCAGATACTCAAGACTGCATTTACGCACCGCTCGTATTTAAATGAGAACCGTGGAACAGTTAAGGCGCACAACGAGCGCTTTGAGTTTTTGGGTGACGCGGTACTTGAGCTTGTTATAACTGATTTCTTATTTAATAAGTATCCCGAGCGACCAGAAGGAGAACTGACTGCTTTTCGTGCGTCTTTGGTAAATACACAAAGTATTTCTGCTGCGGCAACAGAGCTTGGAATGAACGACTTTTTACTTCTTTCACGTGGCGAGGCAAAAGATACAGGGCGCGCACGACAATATATTTTAGCAAATACATTTGAGGCGTTTATTGGAGCATTGTACCTTGATCAAAAATACGAAGCACCGGCAAAGTTTATTGAAAATACACTTTTCGGAAAAATCGACAAAATTGTTGCCGAAAGACTTTGGCAAGATGCAAAGAGTACATTTCAGGAAAAAACACAAGAAGAGTATTCAGTTACTCCTGTATATAAATTAGTTAAAGAAGCTGGCCCCGACCACGACAAAAAGTTTATTGTAGCTGCGTACATAAAAGATGACGCAATTGCACAAGGTGAAGGTCGCTCTAAGCAAGAGGCGGAGCAGGCGGCGGCGAGGCGCGCCATTGAAATCAAGAATTGGTAAATTCTCCTGATTTTAGCGCATTACTTCGATGTGCTTCTAAAATCTTCACTCACCGTATTTTCATACGGCTCTTTTAATTTTCTTGCACATCTTCGTACTACATTTAAAATCAGGAGAATTTTAGTTCAGCGTGCAAAATAAAAAAGTTGGCAGACTTTGAATTCTGCCAACTCCAGCGTTTGTATGTTTCATGATTGAGACTTATGCTCGTGAATTTCGCAAGCGACCCAAATAAGAAAGATAGCTCCGAACCAAAGTATGGTATAAGTAACTGCTCCGTTTAGAGCGGGTATGACACCAAATCTTTCTGCTGCCGAGTTCATCGCCCAAACGAATATCGGGTTGAGATCTGAAGGACCTGTAAACACAATAAATGCCAGACTTAAAACGACGCCAATTACAATTGCTATTCTATTTTTCATAGCAATCCTCCTTTTGTTGCTATGTTTCTAGTATTGCACGGATTTATGATTTTTTCTATTGAACCAGACGAAACGATATCGCATCAAAAGGTTTGTGAATTGTGATAAGTGTATCGGTTAACCGATAATACACTTATCTACTTTGCTAGATTACACCCATTGTTACGTTTCGTATTTTGAAAACATATTTGAATTGGGAGAGTATGCGCTGTATTTATATGATTCTTATAATGAATAATAGTGATTTTATAAAAAATCCCCGCGTATTGTTGCAGGGATTTTTTGCTGGTGTAGCAAACTTAATGAGCAAACGTACCAAAAAACCAATCTTTTCTCATTTCGATACAAGGAATTTCGAGCTGAGTGAGAAGCTGATGTTCCCAAAGGGATCCTGTAGATGAGCGCCACCCTGGAATAAAATACCCTGACGTGATGTGTCCCGAGTGAAAGATTCTTGCAAAAAAGTCATGCAGAATTTCTGTTCGGTATTCAGTATCATCCGGGTTGAAGTTAGTAATTCGAATAATAGATTCTTGAAAGATAGTCTGATCAAAAACATTATATCCACGTTCATTTAAGACACGAATACCAATCTTAAAGACAGCGAGATTTTTATCGATTGCACCAAACCCACCAGTTGAAATTGGTCCACACACTTGAACCACAGGACGACTTCTTCTTGCGCTGACTTCGTTCAGTATTTCGAGCGCGATAGATGCCAAAATTTTTAAACTCGTAGCTTCTACGATTGCACGTTGATGTAGTGCATTTCCCATAGTTTCCTCCTCAGGATTTTGTTGGTGTTCATTTTTTGTACTCTTCTAATTTAAATATGCACTATGTGTAGTACGTTCGTCAAACATTGTAGTGTGAATACCCCTCTGCTTCAGATACGATATACTTACCTCCATGTATCTCAAGTCTATCCAACTGAGCGGGTTTAAATCGTTTGCGCGCAAAGACGAATTGAAATTTACCTCGCCTATTGCTGGCATTGTAGGGCCAAATGGATCGGGGAAAAGCAACGCAGCTGAAGCATTTCGTTTTGTTCTTGGTGAACAGTCAATGAAATCCATGCGCGGTAAGCGCGGGACAGACATGATTTGGATGGGTAACGATACACTTGCGCGTGCCAACCGCGCACGCGTGGCTATTGCTTTCGACAATAGACAACAGCTTTTTGATATAGATTTTGACGAAGTCGTCATTGAACGTATTGTGCATCGTGATGGTGCAAACGAATACTCAATAAATGGTAGTAAAGTGCGCTTGAAGGATGTTACCGAATTGCTCGCAAGTGCAAATATCGGGGCGTCAGGTCATCATATAATTTCTCAAGGAGAAGCGGATAGAATATTGGGCGCCTCTGCGAAAGACCGTCGCGAAATGATAGAAGAAGCACTTGGACTTAAAACATTTCAATATAAAAAAGTAGAGAGTGAGAAGAAGCTCGAGAAAACGTCGGAGAACATGAAAGAAGTTGGTATTTTACGGCGTGAGATTGCACCGCATCTTACTTTTTTGAAGCGACAAATGAAAAAACTCGAACGTGCACGGGAACTTAAAGTACAAATAATAGAGAGCTATACAGCATATGTTGCGCACGAACGAGCATATGTAGCTTCTGAAGAGTTGCGCTTGCAATCAGCTAAAATGGAGCCTACGCAGGCATTAATTCGATTGCGCGAAGAATTAGCACGAGAGAATACTCCGCAAAAAAATGGTAGCGAAAATAGTGATGTACAAGTACTCGACGAACGTATACGTAATATTTCTACGGAGAAAGGTAAGCTTGAACATTCTCGCGGACGCGTGGAAGGTCAGATTTCCTTACTGGAAGATCAAGGAGTAATTAAAGAGAATGCACACAAACAATCCATCTTAGTACCCTTCGAAAAAGTTGAAAACTTTCTAGACGAAATTAGCGAAGATATACACTCAACAAAGGAAACTAAGGACGTGTTAAAACTCTCGAGTGTTATTAACCGAATAAATGATTTTTTAAATCAGTTTCGTAATTCTCAAGAAGAAATTATTGCGCCTACAAATCGCACAGAGTCATTAACAAATGAATTACGGGAGATTGAAGAAGCACTGTCTGCATTAGAAAGCGAAGAATCAGCATTGGCGGTTCAGCGCTCTAATATTCTTTCCGATATTTCTCTTAAGCAAAGTACTGAACGAGAGTCACAAAAGCGATTTTTTGAAATTAAAGAACGTATACGTGATGCGGAGCGTACGTTGGAAGATAGTCAGCGAGATGGAGAGGTTCTGCAGCGGATGAGAACACGACTAAAAGAAATCGAATGGAAAGCACAAGATATTGGTGCATCGTTTGCTGAGTTTGCGGTACAGGGAGTACGCTCCCGAGCAGAACAGGAGGAAGCACTGCATGACATGGGGCGCCTCGAGGCGAAGTTGGAAGAATCTGGATTTGTTGACGAAGACACGGTGCACGAATATGAAGAAACAAAAAAGCGCGATGAATTTTTAGAGAGGGAAGTTGCAGATTTAGAACAATCCCGACTAACATTGGTTGAAGTTATAGATGCGCTCGATGGTGAACTCTCGACTCGGTTTGAGGAAGGTTTGGAAAAAATAAATACAGAATTCCAAAGATTTTTCACTATGCTTTTTGATGGGGGAAGTGCATCACTAAAATTAGTAAAGAAAACACGTAAAGTTAAAGATGAATTTGATGTATCTATGCACGCAGAAGAAGATGAAATAAAAGAAGGTATCGAAATTACGGTACATCTGCCAAGAAAAAAAGTTTCGACACTTGATATTTTATCAGGTGGCGAGCGAGCCCTTACCTCGATTGCGTTAATTTTCGCAATGAGTCAGGTTAATCCACCGCCGTTTATTATTCTTGATGAAACTGACGCGGCACTCGATGAAGCGAATTCGCGCAAATATGCCGATATGGTACGAACGTTATCAGAAAAGAGTCAACTTATTCTTATTACACATAACCGCCAAACTATGGAAGCGGCAGGAGAACTTTATGGAATAACAATGGGGATCGACGGCATCTCAAAAATACTTTCTGTAAAATTTGAAGACGCGGTTGGGGTGGCTAAATAGTTAAACGCCCAACCAAGAAGTATTGGTTGGGCGTAGTGTCTGAACAGGATAGCTTAATGTAAAGTTTTCTTGGAAATTTCCGAAGATTTGATATTCCTTAGAAACTCTATAACGGTGGTAGCCACATCTGCTATAAAATCTATGAGAAGTTCTTCGGAGGCATCCTCTGTGAAGCTTTCAATTATGAATCCCTCCTCGAGCCATACAATTCTCACAAACAGGCGCTTGTTCAAATATTCGTGACAAATACCTTTTAAACACGTGTCCAATTCCAGTTTTTGGGCTTTCGAAAATAAATGATTGTAGTGTGGACTCGGCAAAACTATAGCCATGACATGACCTCCTCATTCTTTTTAATGCTTATTTAATGATAGTACAAAAATTAGACAATGTCAACTTCAAACTTGAATTACACCCTCAACCGCAACAACCAACCTCTGAACTAAATACCTCTAGT
>CAZPQI010000032.1:0-4570 GCA_964589005.1 uncultured Candidatus Saccharibacteria bacterium
GATTCCATAACAGGTTTTGCCCAGCTAGGAGTGTGCCCATTGAGATTACTTTCTGTCGCAGATTCTTCAACTGACACCGTTCCATTTTTTTCTTGATGTTCGCCTAAAGTAGTCATCGTCGGAGTCCCACCATTCACTTTGTCCACCAAAGATTCTACTGGCTTTACATGTGCTGGAACATGAGATGCTTCTTGTGCTCCTTTTTCCGGTAGAGTTACTTGCTGCTCTGTTTTACTGGGAAGAATTGGAGCTGGTCCCGCAGGTTCTTCTATAATAGATAGCTGTGCTTCCTCAACCTCGTGATCTACTACTTCAGACTCTGTACGCAAAACAATATTCTTAGGTCTAATACCCTCAAGACCTGACAAATCTTGCGCGGGAGCGTTTTCAGGAACAACAGGAATCTCTTCCGCGCTCTTTCCTTTTCCTCCTAAAAATTTTGGAAACTCCATAACTATGCGCCAATTAAAATACGAGTAATCACAGAAACCATCTCGGCTATATACGTACCAAAGATAAGAATGAATATTAGTACTGCACCAAATCCAATAAACATATTTCCTTCAAGCGTTCGTCGTAGTTGTTCGTACTTAAACACCAAAGAGCGCGGTAATAATTGCGGTAAAATTTTTGAACCATCCAAAGGTGGAATTGGAATAAGATTAAATACTGAGAGGAAAATATTTAGGAAAATTATTACTATTAATCCCAACTCAACAGTAAATCCATATTGCTCTATAGCCCAAAAAGGATTTAAGGACGCTGCGTACAATATATCTGCACTAACAGAGAATAGCCCTGAAGATAAACCAATTTGAAGTAACAATCCGAACACTAGTGCAATAAGCACATTCGCGGCGGGGCCTGCTCCTGCAACGAGGGCCTCTCCCCACTTACCACGTAAGTTGTACGGATTATACGGCACGGGTTTTGCCCATCCAAAAAGAAATGGAGAGCCTGAGAGCACTAGGATGGCTGGCAAAATAATCGAACCCATCGGATCAACATGACTCACTGGGTTCAGTGTAAGGCGACCCGCAATTTTTGCCGTAGGGTCGCCAAGCCAATTAGCGGCAAACCCATGAGCGACTTCATGGATGACTACTGAAACGACCAAAATTGCTATAAGAAATATTACATCTGCTCCCATACGGTTAGAAAATTAGTGAAAAATTAAAACTACAAAATTACTTTTGCTCTTTCGTTCGTTAATGATACCACGCGCCCACCATTACCAATCAAGATTTCCACTACCCTCTATTCCATGTCGTCTTCGTACATTTTCTGTTTGCCTTTTGTATTTTTCAATGCTAGCATACGCGGCACTATGGCAAGAGAATGTATGGTTACAGGAAAAAAGTCGCAGGTGGGTGGGCGTTACAGCAACCGAACACGTGCAGAACAATTTAACTCGGGGGGTAAAAAACGCCGTCATGTTAATTTGCAAAAGAAAACTATTTTCATTCCTGAAATAAACAAAAAGGTAACGGTAAAAATTTCTGCCAACGCTATCAAAACTATCAATAAAAATGGAGCGTACAAGACGCTCAAGAAGGCGGGTCTTATATAGGTTTAAATAAAAACAAACCCATCGCGACAATAGTTGCGATGGGTTTTCGTATTACTATTATATTCTAAGCTCTAACCATGTAACGAGAGCATCTAATTCTTTTTTCTTTAACCACGGCTTTGGATTCTTCTCTCCCAAACCGCTAAAAAGTGGTAAGTCGTTTAAGTCGTCAGAGTGTGGAAAAAGTCCAAGGTTCGCTTGATGTAATGGCTTGTATGCCAGCAATCCTTCTCGAATCGGAAGTCCAGAATATAGAAGTTTTTCTTTTCTCACACGAACTGGTTGTTTTGTTGCCAAAACTTTTACAAAAAATGGTATTGCATGTGTCCGTATAATTTCCAAAGTCTTGAGACGCATAACTAGCAACTCCGCCAACTTTTCTCTGGAATTCATAGCAATCTCCTTTGTATATTACCTAAAACGATTATAGGCGAAGAAAATATTCAGTCAACTTGTAGAACATTTCCGTACGTCGTGAAAGTAATGCTCCCATCTTTGCACGTTTCGAGTATTTCAATTTCAAAATTATTTAGGGTATCGAGCACTTCTTGGTTGGGATGTCCGTAGCTGTTGTCACACCCATACGAAAGTACGGCATACTGAGGGTTAACAAATCCTACAAACAACGGATTACTTGATGTCTTTGAACCGTGATGCCCAGCTTTTAAAACATCTGCACTAAGCTGTTCTCCATCGAGACTCACTATGTATTTTTCAATACTCTGTGGAGAATCACCTGTTAATAAAAACGAATGTTCACCAAAAGTAACTTTCAAAATAATAGAAGCTGTATTCGATTCAAGTTCTGCGACATCGCGGTCAGGAAATAGCACAGTTATGTATGCACCGTCACTAAAATCGAACACTTGCCCGCGTCGAGCGATAACTTCTTGCACATCCTCTTTCGCAAGTACAGCAAATAATCCTTCAGAAATAGAAGTTTCCGAGTTCACACCAGAATGTACAAAGGTATCTACCGTATAACGGGACACTACCTCAGCTAGACCACCTGTGTGGTCGGCATCAGGGTGCGTCGCGATTACCATATCGATAGTTCTATCCCAAAACGGCATTACGTTGCTAAGTTCTTTTAATACAGAGTTATTTTTACCTCCATCGATAAGAATTTGTCGACGCGATGGTGTTTCAATAAATATTGCATCTCCTTGCCCGACATCTAAAAATGAAACAGTGAGTGTTGCACTTCTTTCGGTAGACAGTATCGCAGACCAAAGTACGACACTCGTTACTACAAGTAAACTAGCTATCGCTAGCAGTACGTAGAATTTTTTAGTTGGAGCCACAATATTTAAATAGTAGCACCGTGTAAAGTAAATTCTGCGTGTGGTATTATTCCAATACTTACTACTCTAATCACATTTTTATGCATTCATACGAAGTTCAAACATTTAATTTGCCGAAATTGGAAGGAATTTCTGAAAAATCCGTCGAGGCACACCTCGGTCTCTATGTTGGGTATGTGAAAAATTTTAATGGAATGACCGAACTCCTGCAAGATCTTGCAAAAGATGCCGAAAAAAATATGCACGCACTCGCAGAACTCATTCGACGACGCAGTTTCGAGTTTGGAGGAATGCGTCTACACGAACATTACTTTGCTCAGTGGGAAGGCGGTGCAACTGCACTTGATAAAACTTCAGAACTTGGAAAGGCGGTACTTGCACAATACGGAAGTATAGAAAGCCTCGTGATGCAACTTACACACGTTGGCAACATGCGCGGACCAGGGTGGTCTATTTTGTACTTTGATCCACAGTCGCAGAGTTTTCACATTGGATTCACTGGCGAACAACATAATGGGCACTTTGTAACTCTTCCGATTATTATCGCACTGGATATTTGGGAGCACGCATTCCTGCTCGACTATGGCACCACTGGAAAAGGAAAATATATCGACGCATTCTTCAAAAATCTCAATTGGAGCGTGATTGAAAAACGCTTTATTTCGGCTCAGTAAGTTCTGTCGTAAAAACATTCAAAAACGCTTGACACTTTTTTGAATACTGTTATATTTCTCCAGTTCTGCATTCTGCAGACACCCACTCCAAGCGGAGTGGTCTTGCACATTACAAAAGAAAGTCTTTTCATGAAAAAGTCAAACATCTCAGGTAACCGTTTCGGTGCCTCTGCTGCTGCCATCGCATTTCTTGGTAGTTTTTCCCAGAAGTGGGACAACATGCATACGACTTTTATGACCACAGCTACTATTTTCAAGAAAATATATTTTCAAGAAAATATTCAGAATGTCATAACTGATTTTGCCGACACTGCAAAACTTTTCGGCCTGTCTGACACTGATTTCGTCAAACAAACACTGATCGCGTTGAAGCGCCAGGAATCAATGGGTACCGATAAAGCCAAATTGCTTTATCAGACTCCCAATGATGCCGTACTTGCAGTTATGGCGAACGTCAAAAAAACCGACGTAACCGCCGAAATCCAAATGCGAACAGCATTGGGCTTTCTGGATCTGGTGAAAGTAACTGGAAAATCAATCCGGCCACTTCTGACGATTTCGGATTACAAAATTGATCAACTGGGCATTGCCGACAAACCATGGATTATTGCCTCGATCAACGAACTGAAACAACGACTCACAGCATCCGCAGAAAACGGCCAGGGTGAACCTGCTTCTGGAACCTTCCATGGCGGCGATGAAGTCGACGACGAAGTGGGCGTTCACGCCTAATTTCGTCTACCTTTCAATGGGCGGCTCGAAGTAAAATCATTTTGTGATTTTACGGAGAGCCGCCTTTTTTTGTGCCTGCCAAACAAGAAACCCAAGCAATATATACACTGTAATCACAATCCAAAAAGAAAAGGTAGGGATCCCAACTTTTGCAAATGGTAGTGCTGCAAAAACTTCAACAATTTTAAATATGTACAATAGTGTACCTTGTGCGATATACGCAAACGGTAGCGCTAATATGAAATGTATCGTTCCTAAAACACCAGTGAGAAACACAAAGAGCATCGCGA
>CAZPQI010000033.1:0-4387 GCA_964589005.1 uncultured Candidatus Saccharibacteria bacterium
CTAGAGGTATTTAGTTCAGAGGTTGGTTGTTGCGGTTGAGGGTGTAATTCAAGCTACAAAGCCCTCACATTTTCAATAATAAAACTCAGTTCGCCATTACGCTTTGAGATCCTTCCTTTAAATAACACACACGTGTCGAGCTCTAAAAGTTCACCGTGTTCTTCCAAAATGCGGGGAAAGGCAACTGCCTCAATAGAATCCTCCATGTCACTGAGTTTAAGGAAAGCCATCTTATCGCCTCTCTTTGTAAGAATAGTTTTATTTTCAGAAATAATTCCCGCAATTACGGTCGCAGTTCCCTCGCGATTCTTTTTTTTGATATTTGTGATACTCGGTTTTCCTTCTAATTTCTTTGCGTGTGCCTCAAGTGGGTGTCCAGAAACATATAAGCCAAGGAGTTCTTTTTCCCACTCTAATTTTTGTTTCTTTTTCACATCCGTTGCATCTGCAAGAGTGAGCGTATTTGAACTTTCTGTTGCACCGAAAAGCGAATCTTGCCCTTCAGGTTTTTTGTTCATTTCTTTTTGGAATGCAATAAGTAAATCAAGATTTTCCAAAAGAATTCCCCGAGTGGTAAAAGCGTCGAAAGCACCACTTTTAATGAGCGACTCTAAGCCGCGACGATTCATTCCGCTGCTACGTACTCGTTCAAGAAAACTTTCTATATCAGTGTACGGCCCGTTTACTTTTCTTTCTTCAACGATTTCATGGGCGACATTCGCACCAAAGTTTTTAATTGACACAAGACCAAAACGAATTTGCTTTTTTCCTTTCACAACTGAAAATGGCTCAAAACTTTCATTCACATCCGGTGGAAGAATTTCCAGACCAATAGCTTTGCATTCTTCTATAATTTCGGAAATTGTATCGACATCCCCTGAGTCTGCGGTAAGCAAGGCGGACATAAACTCCAGCGGATAATTTGCCTTCATGTATGCAGTTTTGTATGCGAGGTTACCGTAACTCACGGCATGCGCTTTGTTGAAACCATACGCTGCAAATGTTTCAATCATTTCCCACAATTTACGTGCTACTTTTTCTTCCATGCCGTGTTCGACACAGCCATCGTAAAATTTATCCTTCTGTCTTGCCATTTCCTCAGGAATTTTTTTGCCCATAGCTTTACGAAATTTATCAGCCTCCCCCCATGAGTAGCCTGCAAGTTCTACGGCAATAAGCATGACGTCATCTTGGTAAATCAGAATTCCAAATGTAGGTTTCAGATATTTTTCTAGACGAGGGTCAATGTAGGTAACTTTTGAAGGGTCGAGTTTACGAGCAACATAATCGGGAATAAATTCCATTGGACCTGGGCGGTACAGTGCCACCATGGCGTTTATATCGTGTATTACGGTTGGTTTAAGCTCTGTTAACCATTTTGTCATGCCAGATGAAGCCATTTGGAAAACTCCCATAGTGTGGCCCGCAGCGAGCATTTCGAAGGTTTTTGTGTCGTCTAAAGGAATGTTATCTGCAACAATTTCCACATCTTGAATTTTCTTAACGCGCTTAATCGAGTCAGCCAACACCGAAAGATTTTTAAGTCCAAGAAAATCAAATTTTAAAAGTCCTACACCACCATAGTCGTCTGCAATAGAATACATATTGTATTGGGTAATCATTTTTCCACCCTTTGGGTCAGGTTGTAACGGAGAATATTCAATCACTGGCTTTGGCGCAATCACCACACCAGCGGCGTGGACACCAATGTGTCGTGCATTTCCTTCGAGTTTTTTGGCAAGATCAATAATTTCCCGTGTTTCAGAGTCTTCTTTATATGCTTTTTTAAGTTCAGGTTCCAATTCCATTGCACGATTGATTGTCATGGGAAAACCCTGCGCACCGAAAGGAATTAATTTTGCGAGACGGTCGCCAACGCTGTACGAGTGACCCATGGCGCGCGCTACATCTCGCACTACGGCACGTGCCATCATGGTGCCGAAGGTTCCAATTTGAGCAACGTGGTCAGTACCGTATCTTTCTCGTGCATAGTCGATTAAATCGTCACGACGGTTGTCGGCAATGTCCATATCAACATCCGGCGCAGATGGACGTTCAGGATTCAAAAACCTTTCAAAGGGAAGGTTGTATTCAAGTGGGTTTACAGTAGTAATACCAGTGAGATACGAAACCAAAGATCCAGCAGCCGAACCACGAGTGTTTGTGAAAATGCCAGCGCGCTTGGCATATTGTAGTAAATCGGAAACAACAAGAAAATACGGTGAGTACCCCTTATCTCTAATAATTTTTAGCTCATATTCAATACGTTCGTCACTTTCTTTTGTGGAGGTGAGATTGCGAGCTTTTAGTCCTTCCATGGTCGCAGTGCGTAACATCTCATCGTAGTCTTCATGCTTTTCTTTTGGATACTCAGGAAAAATCCAACTTCCTAAGTCAAGTTTTATATTGCATTCGTTTGCAATCTTTACAGAGTTGGCGAGTGCCTCAGGAAATTTTTTAAAGTATTTTTGTGCGGTTTTTTGTGTAATAAATGAAAAATCCTCTGGTCTGTCTGCCTCGTCGCCCATTAAGGGTGTGCCACTTTGTATTTTGCGCGCAAGTTCGCGCGCAAGATTATCGCTATGGCTCATATAGTACACATCTTGCGCGGCAACCAGTGGCACCCGTTCTTTTTCGGCGAGCGAGACTATTTTTTCTTGCAATTCTTGATGGTCGGCAATTTCAGGGTGGTGGGTGATTTCTACATAGAGGTCGTTTTTAAAAATATTTTTATACCAGTTAAGTTGCTCTGAAGTTTTCTTCGAATCGCCGTCTTTAAGTGATTTGGTAATAGGAGAGTTAAAAGAAGGCAAAATAGCAATTAAGTTTTTACTATATTTTTTAATAAGCTCTTGGTCGATGCGAGCACGATAGTAAAAACCTTCGGTGTTTGAATAGGTGACCAATTTTATAAGATTGTCGTACCCTTCTTTATTTTTTGCGAGTAGCACGAGGCGTGAAGTGTGGTTATCGATGCGGTGCTCTTTATCATGGCGTGTGCGTGGTGCCACAAAGAAGTCGACACCAACGATAGCTTTTATACCCTCCTTTTCGCACGTTTTGTAAAACTCTATTGCAGCGTAAAGATTTCCGTCGTCGGTGAGCGCGATAGCAGTTTGCCCATCGTTCTTGGCAGCAGCAATAAGTTGAGGGATTTTAGGAAGCGCATTAAGTAGCGAAAAGTGGCTATGCACATGCAAGTGAATAAAATCAGCGCTCATATGCAGTTAGTATAGCAAATTCGGTATGCGGGATGTATAGTTTAGATACAGAATTTATTTAGAGGAAAGGTAGGAAAGGTTATGTTCTTTAAACGCTTTCGACGAATCATCGACTTGATAAACGGCGATCCAAACGCTTTGCGTAATGAGTTGTGGGAAAGAGACCCTGCTTTTGCTATGCAAGAATCACAAAAGGAACTTATTCGCATGCGTGTAGTTGCTCGGCGCTGGGGGATAGGTCCCTCGGATCACGCGTATCCGGATATATGGTACGTGCAAGGAGCACTTCCCACATATGAGCATTTGGATCATAAATCAGATGCTCAGCAATTAATCAAAGAGCGTGAAGCATATTTACGCGCTGGTGGAAGTTGTGAGGATGCGGCGTATCCAGATATTTTGAAATATCGCCCAGACGAATTAAAGTATCTTTAAAAACAAAAGATGCAAAAATAAGGGACAGAGAAATCTGTCCCTTTTTGTTTGCGTTGATATTGTTGTTACACTCTCTTAGTGGAAATAAAATACATAATTGGCATTGATGAAGCTGGCCGTGGGCCTGTGGCAGGACCGATTTCTGTGGGCGCGGTGTGTTGCAAGGTGGACGAAAAAATCACACACGAATTGTTTGCCAACGGAATTAAAGATTCCAAAAAATTAACTCCAAAACGACGCGATATATTATATAAATGGATACAAGAGACAGCCGCGCTACGCGCGGCTGTCGGCTTTGCCTCATCGGAAGTGATAGATACAAAAGGAATAGTACCAGCAACCAAACTCGCCATGCGCGACGCCATGCGGAAGGTTCTGCCGGATAACTGTGATAAAGGGGAGATTGCAGTGTTGCTCGATGGTGGTCTGAAAGCACACCCTATTTTCACCAATCAAGAAACTATTATTAAGGGAGATGAAAAAGAAATACTCATTGCACTTGCTTCAGTAATGGCGAAAGTTGCGCGTGATAGAGAAATGGAAAAACTTGGAGAAAAATATCCGCACTATGGGTTTGAAACACACAAAGGGTATGGCACTAAAAAACATTACGCGGCAATTAGAAAGCATGGGTTTTGCCCTGAACATCGAAGAAGTTTCTTGACGAGGGTTATCGAGTAATCTAAACCCTCAAGTGCACCAATGAACATACCCGCAGTGGTACGATGGTT
>CAZPQI010000034.1:0-4356 GCA_964589005.1 uncultured Candidatus Saccharibacteria bacterium
ACCATCGTACCACTGCGGGTATGTTCATTGGTGCACTTGAGGGTTTAGATTACTTTATTTAAAACACAATGTTGATGAGTCTATTTTCTACAAACACCACTCGCTTAGGAACATTACCTAGCCACTTTTTGAGTCCCTCTTCTTTCGCTAAAACAGCAAGCACAAATGCTTCGGTACTGTCTTTTGGTACGTTAACTTTCCCACGTGTTTTACCATCTATCTGAACTGCTATAATCACATTTTTTTCTTCAATAAATTTTACATCGTACTTCGGCCACTCTTGTGTGTGTATTGAATTAGTCTCCTGCAATACCTCATTCCACAATTCTTCTGTTATATGCGGAGCAAAAGGAGCGAGGAATTGTATGAAGGTTTTGTATTCCCCTTTTGTGATTCCGTGCTCGCTTGCAGTGTTAAGGAATATCATCATTTGAGAAATTGCAGTGTTGAATTTAAAACCCTCGATGTCGTTCCCCACTTTTTGTATGGTTTTGTGAAGTTCGCGAGTTGTTTCAGGGGAGCTTTCTTCAGAAAAACTTTCGCTCAATTTCCAAACTCTTTCGAGAAACCGTTGCGCTCCTACTAGACCGTCAGTGTTCCATGCCGTTGTATTTTCAAACGGACTCATAAACATCTCGTACACACGCAGTGCATCCGCTCCGTTTGTTTTTACTACTTCGTCAGGGTTGATAACATTCCCCCAGCGCTTACTCATCTTCCGTCCGTCTTCCGCCAAAATGAATCCAAGGAATTCTAATCGCTCGAAAGGCTCCTTGGTACTCACTAGTCCTTCATCGTACAAAAATTTATGCCAGAAGCGCGCATAAATAAGGTGACGCACTGCGTGATCTCCACCAACGTACACGTCAACTGGCACCCATTTCTTTTCTAGCTTCGCATCCACAAAGTTAATTTCGTTTTTAGGATCGATGAATCGCAAATAATACCAGCTCGAACCTGCCCACTGTGGCATAGTGTTTGTTTCTCGTTTTCCCTCGCCGTCACACTCCGGGCACGTTGTATTCACCCATTCATCTATATTGGCAAGTGGAGACTCTCCCGTTCCGGTAGGTTCGTAGTTTTCAACGTCAGGAAGAAGTACTGGAAGGTCGGCCTCAGGAACTGCCACGGGCCCACACTTTTCGCAGTGAATAATTGGAATCGGCTCACCCCAGTATCGTTGCCGTGAAAAAACCCAGTCGTTAAGACGGTACGTACTTGTCATTTTTCCTCCAACAAATTCTGTAATTTTCCGTTTGGCTTTCGAACTTTCCATGTTACTGAAATCTTCAGAGTTAATTAGATTACCATTGCCTGTGTATGGTCTGTCACCCATTTCAAAAACATCTACAGCGTGGTGGTGTGTTGGTGCAGTTAGAAAACTCTTGAGTTCATCCAGTGTCAACCACTCGATGTCATGTTTCGCAGCTTCCTCGTGCGCTATGTTTTCTTGTATATCGTCTTGGAGCTCAACGTAGAACATGTGCCCATGCACTGTTCTATTTTCCTTTTTGGGAACATGGTAGAACATTCCATCAACAACTCCCATATTTCGTACTATCTTCGCATTCAGAAATCCAGTTTCTTCACGAATTTCTTTTAGGACAGTTTGTTCCGCATTTTCAGCATCTTCAATGCCACCGGTGAGTAGAGTGCCCCATTCAACTTCTTTCCACTTCAACGCGATATACTTGTTGTCTTTCCAATGCTTTACAAGAGCTATAATCCCATCTCTGAACACCATAGTTTCTCCACTTCTGAAGGCGCCTGGTTCTACTGTCTGAATTAGTCGAGGTGCTATGACTTGCCGTAGAGGAAGATTAAATTTCTTTGCAAACTCAAAATCTCTTTCATCATGTCCTGGAACCGCCATAATCGCTCCCGTTCCGTAATTGGCTAAAACGTAGTCGGCTATGTAGATAGGAATTTCCTCTTCGTTCGCTGGATTAATTGCTTCTACTCCTTTTAGTTCAACTCCTGTTTTTTCCTTTGTATCGTCAAGTCTATCCATCTCAGCTTTTCCCCCAGACTCCTCAATATACTTTTCAACTTCTTTTTTGTTTTCAAGCACTGACAGTAGTCCGGTTACTACCAAAGGGTTTTCAGGAGACAAAACTACATATGTTGCACCAAAAAGCGTATCCGGTCGCGTGGTGAACACGTTAATCGTTTCCTTAAGCTTTAAGTTATTAGCTATTAGCTTAAAGCTAATCTCCGCTCCTTCACTTTTTCCTATCCAATTTCGTTGCGACTCCTTAATATGCTCTGGCCATTTTGTGAGGAGTGAAAGGTCGTCCAATAATCTGTCTGCATAATCAGTAATACGCAGTACCCATTGGCGCATAGGCTTTTTTTCTACTACTGAGCCACACCGCTCGCATGTTCCGTCGTTTTCCAAGTCTTCGTTGGCGAGCCCTGTTTGGCACGAGGGACACCAGTTAATCGGCTCGTGGGATTCAAACGCAAGCCCTTTTTTAAACAGCTGAAGAAAAATCCACTGTGTCCACTTATAGTATTCGGGGTCAGTTGTATTTATCTCCCGACTCCAATCGTAATTAAAACCAAGCTTACTTAGTTGATTTTTAAAATTTTGAATATTTTGCTCTACCGCAACACGTGGGTGCACTTTGTTTTTTATTGCGAAATTTTCTGCTGGCAAGCCAAATGCGTCCCATCCCATTGGGTGTAGCACTTCGAAGCCCGACATCTTTTTAAAACGAGAGTATATGTCGGTCGCTATGTACCCCTTAGGGTGGCCAACATGTAATCCTTCTCCTGATGGATACGGAAACATGTCGAGTACGTAGCACTCAGGTTTATTTGAATCTATTGAAGTTTTATACAACCCTTTGTTTGCCCATTTCTTTTGCCACTTCTTTTCAATTTTCTGATGGTCGTATTTTTTCATTTGGCTAATAGTAGCATTCGATGTAAGTAACTCACAGCATTTACAGTACATTGGTTGGTTTTTTCTTGAGCATGTGGTACAAAATAGAGTATACACAGAAAGAAAAGGGAGAAAAGATGCAAAAAATTCTTAGCACAAATGCTGTGCGCAAAATTCTTGAAGAGTGCGGAGTTCCTAACCCCGCATTGAGATGTGTTGAAATTGTCGCCAGTCGCCGTGAAAAAGGTGATAAGGTGCAATATTGGGAACTAAGATTTTCCCGAGAACTCATTGAAGAAGTTATTCGTGAAGGTCTTCGCGGAAATGGCAAGATTGAAGAAATTCAGGAGCAGATGCGTTTAAACGCAACTGCTAGGCCACCAAAAGTAAGAATTGAAGAATTGCAGGCAGAATGGATTAAGATATTCAAACAACTTCCACTTGCGTGCGCTGCGTAACATAATTTGCATGTGGAATAACACGTGCAAAAACCCGGGTAATTAATTTGCCCGGGTTTTTCTTTTATCTACTAATTATCTAATTCGTAGAGGTTCGCCTTTGAACGGAGTAATGCGTTCTGGGTCGATAGTTCTCTCGAAACACGTTCGCCCTGCGTCGTGAGGCCAATCTGCAGCAGTCTGTGCCAAGTCGCGTATTCGCCAATCATCTTTGCCAATTTTCGTAGTGTCGATTTCTGGAAGAGGCAAACTAAACGTGGCACAAAGTTCGAATGTGAGTTTTCCAATTGCCGTATACTCATAGCTCTCATTAGTTTCAGGGTCGCTATTAATAAATCTTCCGACGAGAGGATCACGAAGTTCTTCCAAATCTGATGGAAGTCTTTCGGTAGTTCGATAATATTCAGTAACTTGAGATTGAATATTACGCAAATCGTTAATGCGTTGCTCGTCGTAGCGGAATTGTCGCTGTGTTTGTGGAGATCCCATAATAAAGAATCCGCCAACTATTGAAGCAAGTAATGCAATAGAAACTCCAAGACCAATCATTTTTGACAATTTTTCGTTTTTCTCCCACACACCACGAATATCTTGTACGTAGTAGTAGAACACACCTCCAAAAACCAAGAGAACAGTTAGTATTTTTAATAGAAATGCAGCTGTGAGTTCTTCTCCGCTAAGGAATGTGTTTACTAATACGATAAGGTCAATGATGAGAGCAATTGCAGCTACGAATACTGTAAGAAACACTAACCATTTACGAACCCATAATTCTTTTTTTTCTGAAAAGTTGCGAATGTCTTTGTTAAGCATTCGCGTCAAAATAAGATACACAGGAAAGAGAACAACAAGGCTCGCGATGGCGAAGCGAATTCCTCCAGTGTACGGATCGTAGCCAATAACGGAACCCACGCCAACGAGACGTTCGATGTATTCAAATGCAAGTACGATAAAACTTCCGATAGAGAAATAAAGAGCAACCATGGCTCCCGCCCACAAGAAGAAATCTTT
>CAZPQI010000035.1:0-4243 GCA_964589005.1 uncultured Candidatus Saccharibacteria bacterium
ACCATCGTACCACTGCGGGTATGTTCATTGGTGCACTTGAGGGTTTAGATTACTTGTAACGTTGTAGAGTCAAGTATTTTTAAATATCCCCTCAGCTATACGTCTTCCAAAATCTTTACTTCATCCCGCAGAAGCGCTGCGGTTTCAAAATCCAAATTTTTCGCGGCCTCAAGCATTTGTTTTTGTTTTTCTTTCAGCAACTTTTTCTTTCCCGCTGAAGTTTTAACCGTAGCCATATCCATCTCCACCATCTTTGCAACTGCTTTGGTATGACTTTTTACAAACTGGTCCGAGATGTCCTTAATTTGCTTTTTAATACTTTTAGGAGTAATTCCGTGCTCTTTATTGTGTGCCACTTGTCGTTCGCGTCGTCGGTTTGTTTCGTCTAGCGCGCGCTGCATTGAGCCTGTTATTCTGTCGGCATACAAAATAACTCGTCCACGAACATTACGAGCGGCACGACCAATAGTTTGAATAAGTGCTGTGTCACTGCGCAGAAATCCTTCTTTATCGGCATCCAGAATAGCCACGAGCTCTACTTCTGGTAAATCCAACCCCTCGCGCAATAAGTTCACCCCTACCAATACATCAAATTCTCCTCGGCGAAAATCAGTGAGAATCTTTATTCTATCCACTGTTTTTACATCACTATGCATGTACTCTGCCCTTAAGTTTCTATCTTTTAGGAACTCTGTCAAATCTTCCGCCATTTTCTTCGTTAGCACAGTCACCAGTGAACGAGCATTATTTTTTGTTACTTTCTCTGCTTCACGCATAAAGTCTTTTACTTGTCCCTCATATAAGGGGACGTCCGACGTCCCCTTATATGAAACTATTGGGCGAACTTCAACTGCTGGGTCCACTAAACCTGTTGGGCGAATAATTTGCTCAACAACCGAACAACTTTTTGGGTGCGAAGAAGGTGGAGACTTGTGGCTGGCTACATGGTCTTTGTTTTTATAATCACTATGCAATAAACATGACTTATCACTACTGTGTTCAAATTCGTACTTACCCGGAGTGGCACTTACATAAATTGCCTCTCCCACTTTTTCCTCAAATTCCTCAAAATTGAGCGGACGATTATCACGTGCACTTGGCAACCTAAACCCGTGCTCAACAAGCACGTCCTTGCGTGCTCTGTCTCCAGCTTGCATACCAGCAATTTGTGGTAATGTCACATGAGATTCATCGATAACAGTAAGGAAATTATGCGAACCATCCTCATTCTTTGGAAAATATGAAATTAATGTATACGGTGGCTCTCCAGATTGTCGACGATCGAAATGCATCGAATAGTTCTCAATACCACTGCAATATCCAATTTCACGAATGCGAGCAAGGTCCTGCCGTGTACGGCGACTAAGACGCTCGGCATCTAACTCTTTCCCTGAGCGCCGTAAATAGGCAAGTTGCTCTTTGAGTTCTGCTTCAATATCTTTTATCGCCTCATCTTTGACACCATCAGGAGTTACAAAATGCCGAGCGGGAAATACGATAACTTTCTCTTTTTCTGAACGAATTTCCCTAGTAATTGCATCGAGCACTTCGATTTTTGTGATTGTTTCTCCGCTAAAGTGTAATCGAAAAATAACCTCCTCGTTCGATGGCATAATTTCAACTGTATTTCCAAGAGCTCTTAAAGATCCTGGGGTTAAGTCACCTGCTACTCGCGTGAAATGCATTTCTATAAGTTCGCGTATCAACACTTTTCTGGTACGCATCTTTCCTACTGTCAAAGTTAAAATTGTTTTAGCGTATTCTGTCGGGCTGCCCAAACCATAAATGGCAGAAACTGAGGCTACAACTATCACGTCTTTTCTTGTAAGCAGTGCTTGTGTAGCAGCGTGGCGCAACCTTCCTATTTCCTCATTTATTTGTGCTTCTTTATCAATAAACGTATCAGTTATGGCAACATATGCTTCTGGCTGGTAGTAATCGTAGTACGAAACAAAATAATGCACTTCATTTTCTGGAAAAAATTCTCGAAACTCCGCAGTAAGTTGTGCGGCCAGAGTTTTGTTGTGGGCGATTACCAAGGTTGCTTTGCCGGTGTTTTGTATAACATTTGCGATAGTAAATGTCTTTCCAGTACCAGTAGCTCCCAGTAATGTTTGGTGTCGCTTCCCTTCTTTCACACCTTTAGTCAACATTGAAATAGCCGCGGGTTGGTCGCCTGCGGGTTCATATGGTTTCTTTAAATTGAATGCATTTTTCTGCATTGCACTACTGTACACCGTTAGTAAAATTTAAACTACTGCTAGACAAAAGAATTACTCGACACGTAAAAGCACTACATCGAAAATTAGAGTTGAGTCTGCAGGGATAATTACGCGTCCAGAAGAGTCGGCAATCTCTTGTGAGCCATAGGCAAGTGATGGTGGAATTGTAAGTCTTCGTGTTCCTCCAACTCTCATTCCAGGGATACCAAGATCCCACCCAGTTATTACATCCCCAACTCCCAATTTCACAGTAAATGGAACAGTTTTGTTTGTAGAAGTGTCAAAGGTTGTACCATCTTCTAATTGCCCAACGTAGTGTACATACACAGTGTCACCTAAATCAGCCTTCGCTCCACTGCCCTGTATCAAATCCTGTATCTCGAAATCTAAAATAGCCTCGCTATTTATATTTCCAGAATTTGCTAAGGAATTTTCAGGAGTTACGCTTGGAAATGAAAATTTCTCACCATTCCCGCCAAAAAATGCGGTAGGTATAAATGCAAAAGCCACTAAAACTGCGATCGTGACTGCGACCTTTTCTTGAGTAGTAAGTTTATTCATGCTGTTTATATAGTACAACAATTTTTTGTGTGTGATGTAGTTACCCACAGATAGGTGTAAGCAAACACAAATGATAAACGAAAGGGCAGAAATTACTTTCTGCCCTTTTTGTAAGGTCGCACTGATCTTTATGCTGCCAGCTACACCGCTTCTTTTCGAAGCTGTTTTGCAACTTTTTTTAACCCTTCCAGGACTTCTTCGTGGGTGGAATTATCGTTCCAATCAGCGATATCCAGCTTATCAAGCTTGAGGATGCGACGAAAATCGTCGCAAAAATTACGATCACACCCAACATGAAGATCTGTTGCAATTATGTGACCGTCAGTCACTGCCACACGCATTATTGCAGCGCGAGAGCAAAAAGATACAGCGCAACCTTCAACCACTTGCTCTAAATAGAGCTTACGGTCTTTCTTGCTTCGCAGGAAAGCCTTCTGCGTCCAATGCTCTGGATCGCGAATTATTTCAATAGCACCCTCAACGACTTCTGCTCGCTGGGCAAGCGTAAGATTTTCCATTTCTATCCTCCAATCTATGTGCAAAATTGCTTACGCTATTATACCTATTTTTCCAGTTTTGTCGAGGTTTGTAACAAATTTCTGAACAAAATCGCTATGGTTATCGGCCCAATTCCTCCTGGGGTTTTTGAAATCAAACTAGCATCTTCAGTACAATCTGTGCAGATGTCGCCAACTACACACCCTTTTGAGCCTGATGTACCTGCGTCGATAAGTACAACACCTTTTGAAATATGCTCACGCTTAACTAAATTTGCCTTACCAACTCCTGACACGATAATATCCGCTTCTTTAAGAGACTTAGAAAAATCTTTCTTGTTTGTCTTAGAATCTAATACTTCGATTTTTGCGTTCTCATGTTCAAACAGGGTTCGCACAGGTGCGCCAACCAACCTTCCTTTCCCGATAATTACTACATTAGTGCCTGCTATAGGTATGCCATACGTTTCTAGGATTTCCTTTACTGCACCCGCAACTGGTGGAGTGAAATGAGTACTTTTAGTAACAAAGTGTCCGAACGTGTTTTCACTGAGTACGTCTATGTCTTTTTCCACAGGAACTGCAAGCAATACTTGATGCGTATTTATATGTTTAGGAAGTGGCAATTGAACCACGATGCCGTTTGTTGTGTCCTCTAAATCTTTTATGAAAGAAATTAGCTCGCTGGTTGTAATTGTATCAGGAAATGTATGCTTTTCGAACACGACACCTATGTCTTTTGCAAACTTTTCCTTTGCACGCACAAAAGATTCAGTTACTGCGTTCTCCCCTACAACAATAATATCTAATCTAGGTGCAGTGTTTTTATTTAAAATTTCTGTACGTAGCTCGTCTTTAATTTTTTGCGCAATAGCTCGCCCGTCTACGATTTCTGCTGTCATAATGGAAATTATAGTACTCTAAATAAATAATTGCGCTAGCCGAAGTTCTTCATATGTGTAT
>CAZPQI010000036.1:0-3995 GCA_964589005.1 uncultured Candidatus Saccharibacteria bacterium
ATGAGAGTATGACACTTTCCATACTTGAACGTCTTGAAATTGATACGATTCATTTCGCTGATTCACTTGTGGAATCGCTCGATGGGAACACCACAAGCACTACCGTATCGCCCTCGTTTCAGTTGTACTTAACGCCAGAACTAGCACAAGTATTGCAAGATGGCGCACCAAAAATTGCAGGAACGTTTGGAGATCAATTTGTTTCGACAGAGCATTTATTGTTAGCAGTGTTAGAAAACCCAGGTAACTCTGCTGAAGTGTTGGCTCGTTTTCAAATAAGTAAAGAAGAAGTCACTAGTGTATATGAAGACATTAAGGACGGAACGATTACCGACATGGAGGTTCCAAAACAGAACCGTGCGATTGCAAAATTTACGCGCTCACTTACTGAGTTGGCACGAGAAAATAAACTCGACCCAGTTATAGGGCGCGACAACGAAATTACACGAGTCATACAAATACTTTCACGTCGAACGAAAAATAATCCTATTTTAATTGGTGAGGCTGGCGTTGGTAAAACAGCCGTAGCTGAAGGCTTGGCACAGCGTATGGCAACAGGGGACGTACCAGAATCTCTTAAAGGCAAGGATTTGGTATCGCTCGACTTAGGGCTCCTTATAGCGGGGACAAAATTTCGTGGCGAGTTTGAAGAGCGGTTGAAAGCAATAATGAAAGAAGTGGAGCGCGCAGAAGGAGACATTATTCTTTTCATTGACGAAATTCACACAATTGTAGGGGCCGGTGCTGCGGAGGGTTCTATGGACGCCTCTAATATGCTCAAACCTGCACTTGCACGAGGGGAATTGCGTGTTATTGGGGCGACAACACTTAACGAATACCAAAAACATATCGAACGTGATCCAGCACTTACTCGGCGTTTTCAGAGCGTGTTTGTTAACGAACCTTCTGTTGAAGATGCGATTGCCATTATGCGCGGATTAAAAGAAAAGTATGAATTATTTCACGGTGTTCGTATTACTGACGAGGCGATTGTTTCTTCAGTTCACTTAAGTAGTCGCTATATTACAGAGCGATATCTACCCGACAAGGCAGTAGACCTTATAGATGAAGCGGCATCCGCATTGCGTATTTCTTTAGAAAACAAACCACCAAAACTTGAGGAAGCTCATAGGAAAATTATGCGTCTTGAAATCGAACGTGAAGCTCTTAAAAAAGATGTAGCAGAGGGAGAGAAGAAGGCGCAGGTTCGAGTAAAAACAGTTGAAAAAGAAATTGCCGAACTCAAAGAAGGAACACGAGAACTTGAAACCAAGTGGAAAAATGAAAAAGAAACTCTTTCACAAATAAAAGCTACTAAACAAGAGCTTGAGGAAGTTCGTTTAGTTGCCGAAGCAGCCGAAGCTGAAGCAAATTTGGCGAGCGCAGCAGAAATAAGATATGGACAAATTCCAGAACTTGAAGCAAACCTTAAAAATAAAATAGCCAAACTTAAAAAGTTACAAAGTCCGAGAAGAATTTTGCGAGAAGAAGTTACAGAAGAAGATATTGCCGATGTGGTATCGCGCTGGACAGGGGTGCCAGTTAAAAGAATGCTAGAGGACGAGCTAAATAAGCTTGCGCGTATGGAAGAAACTCTTCGCAAGCGCATTGTCGGCCAAGAAAACGCATTGCAAAAAGTTGCTGACGCAGTAAAGCGCTCGCGCGTGGGCATTGCGGATCCTGATCACCCAATCGGTTCGTTTCTTTTACTGGGACCAACAGGAGTAGGAAAGACAGAACTCACAAAAGCACTTGCTGAATTTATGTTTGACGACGAAAAAGCACTTATTCGTGTGGATATGTCGGAATTTATGGAGAAACACTCAGTTTCAAAGATGATAGGTTCTCCTCCAGGATATGTGGGGCACGACGAAGGAGGTTCGCTTACAGAGCGGGTACGACATCGACCGTATTCAGTATTGTTGTTTGACGAAATTGAAAAAGCACATCCAGAAGTATTTAATATTTTACTGCAAGTTCTCGATAATGGGCGACTTACGGACGCAAAAGGGCGCACGGTGAACTTTAAGAACTCGATAATTATAATGACGAGCAATCTCGGAGCTGATCATATCGACAAGATGAGTCGACTCGGGTTTACAGATGACCAAGGCGATAGCGCACAATATGTGCATAGTAAAGATAAAGTAATGAAAACATTACGTGATTTCTTTCGTCCAGAATTTTTGAATAGGTTGGACGAAATAATTTTGTTTGATATCCTAACAAAAAAAGCAATTGAAGAAATTGTAAAGATGCAAGTTTCAATCGTGGAAAAGAGACTCGCTGAAAAAAATATAAAATTGCAGTTTGCCTCTTCTGCGCTTACACATCTAGCAGAAAAAGGTTATAACCCACGCTACGGTGCCCGCCCACTCAAGCGACTTATTCAAAGCGAAGTGTTAACTCCTATTGCGACGATGATGGTTTCGCAAGGAATGATGGAAGGGGGAGTTATAAAAGTGGGCGTTGTGGGCGAGAAGTTTACGTTTGATGTAAAGAAAAAAGTTTCAGCAAAGAAAATTGTTAGGAAACGTGGTGTTGCTAAGGGGAGAAGGAAGGCAGTTACTGTGTAAGAAAATAAGTTATATTTAAATATATATTTAAATATAACTTATTTTGGGTTGGTAAAGAAAAACCGCCCTCCGAACGGTTTAACGGGCAGGATTTGGTCACCCGTCACTAAGTATAATTTTCGTTCTACGAACTTAATTCTACTAAGTGCGCTCGACCCCGACTCAGCCCTTATTCGTCCCCAGGACGCGGGCTTCCGTCTTTCAAATCCGCGACCAATCATGCAAAGAAAAAATGCCACTGTTGTGACATTTTTTTCTTCGCATGTGCGCCGGGCAGGATTTGAACCTGCGTAGACGTAAAGTCGCGAGGTTTACAGCCTCGTGCATTTGACCACTCTGCCACCGACGCGATTATGTGAGTGTAGCAAAACTAGAATAAGATTCAATTCATTTTTTACCCACAGATTATTTAGTCTTTTGGACAGCTGGTGGTACCATTGTAGATAATGAGAGTCGCACTGATGATGAGTGTTTTAAGTTTGGTGCTTTTCGTGCCCGTTGTTGTTTTTGGTGCTCATGATGGCAAGGGTTTAGTTCCGTGTGACGGGACGACGGTTCATCCATGTACTTGGGCGAGTTTATATATATTGGCTGGGAAAATCCTGAATTTTATAGTTATTCTTTCTACTTCAGTTGCCGCCATAGTTTTTGCCTGGGCTGGAGTTCTATATTTTTCTGCAGGAGGGGACACAGGAAAAATACAAAAAGCACATACACTATTCCGAGCGGTGGCTATTGGACTCGTTATTATTCTTACTGCGTGGCTTGTTGTTGATGTCCTTCTTAAAACTCTTACAGACAAAGGATTAGATCAGCGCGCAACAGAGCAAGGACTGAAGAAGTGATATTGAGTATATATGCATTGACACCACCTCGGTGATTAGGTAATGTAACCGCTACATATGAGCCAAGATAAACTTAAAAAACTAGCATGCGGAGATTGTAAACGTACAAATTACTGGACGTCGCGACGCATTAAAGGAGAAAATCTCGAGAAGCTTGAATTGAAAAAGTATTGTAAGTGGTGTAGGTCTCAGTCTCTCCACAAAGAACTCAAAAAATAAATTTTCTCTATATTTGGCGTAATTCGTTGTGGAATAAAGCAACGAGCGCAAGCGAATATGCTGAATTTCTGTCCCAATTTTCCCTGTTTTTCCTAGGGAAGAATTGCTGGACCAAGTGCAAAAAAACTTCACTCAACATACTATTTAGTATGTCTCGCTCGGCGCTCGTTTTTTCCTAGAACTACAACCAAATCTAAATAAAATTACCTAGCGTGGTATACTCGCGTTTATTGGGCGATTAGTTAAGTGGCATAACTTCGGTTTCCAAAACCGATGTCGGGGGTTCGATTCCCTCATCGCCCGCAAATAACAAAACCATTGGGTCTATCGAGATCCAATGGTTTTGTTATATTGC
>CAZPQI010000037.1:0-3856 GCA_964589005.1 uncultured Candidatus Saccharibacteria bacterium
GTTGTTCTAAGTGCAAAGTATAGCAGATGCGTTTATTTCTTATAACATTTGCTGTGGAGAAAGTACTCTCTCGATCACCTATTTCTTAAGCACTTGTGACAAATACTTTGCTGTGTGCGAGCCTTTTACTTTTGCGACTTCCTCGGGTGTGCCTTTTGCAATAAGTTTTCCTCCTTCATCACCTCCTTCGGGTCCAAAATCTAATACGTAATCTGCGGATTTAATAATATCCATATTGTGCTCAATAAGAACAACACTGTTTCCTCGACGCACAAGCTCTTGAAGTATTTCTATAAGTTTTGCAACATCGTCGTAGTGCAAACCCACCGTTGGCTCATCGAGTAAGTACATTGTTTTAGTCATTCCGGGTCGATACAGTTCCGAAGCAATTTTAACGCGTTGTGCTTCGCCGCCTGAAAGAGTCGTCGCGCTTTGTCCAAGTTTCAAATATCCGAGTCCTACATCGTTAAGTGCTTTAAATCTGTCGTACACACCAGGAATGTCTTTGTAAAAGTCGATGGCTTCCTCAACGGTCATTTGTAGAACTTGGTGGATGTTTTTCCCATTGTATTCAATTTCTAATGTTTCTTTCATGAATCTATTACCACGACAAACATCACATAATACATGTACTGTTGGCAAGAAGTGCATCTCCACAGCCACCATTCCGTTTCCTTGACACGCTTCGCAACGCCCGCCTTTTACGTTAAAGCTAAAGCGTCCCGGTTTCCATCCTCGTGCTCGTGCCTCGGTTGTTTCAGAAAATAAATCGCGGATATGTGTAAACGCACCAGTGTATGTCGCAGGATTGGAACGAGGAGTGCGCCCAATTGGGGATTGATCAATTAAAATTGAACGAGTGATATATTCCGTTCCAGAAAAGCGTGCGCAGTTGTACACTTTGGCACTTCGATATTTCCTATCAAAACGAGCCCGTAGATTTTCGTGTAAAATTTCGTACATAAACGTCGACTTTCCCGAACCCGAAACTCCGGTAATTGCCACGAACCTTCCAAGCGGAACATCAACGCTTAAATTTTTAATACTGAATCGTTTTCCACCGCGAATCATGAGCGCACCTTTATTTGTTTCCCTACGTTTTTCGGGAATCGCGATTTCTTTTTCGCCCCGTAAGTAGGCAAGTGTAGCCGATTTGGTTTTGTTTGTTTTAGCAGAAAGTAGGTCTTTTAACCATCCTACAGCAACAATTTCACCTCCATGTACGCCAGCTCCAGGACCAATATCAATAAGGTAGTCCGCCGAAAAAATAGTTTCCTCGTCGTGTTCAACAACAATAATAGTATTTCCTAAATCGCGAAGGTTTGTAAGAGTTTTAATGAGTCGTGCGTTGTCACGCTGGTGAAGACCAATAGTCGGCTCATCAAGCACGTACATTGCGCCCACTAAACCACTTCCCAACTGGCTCGCAAGGCGAATACGTTGTGCTTCGCCACCCGAGAGTGTATTCGCTCGCCTATCAAGTGCCAAATAACTAATGCCAACATCTGACATAAATTGTAATCGGTTGGTTATTTCTTTTACTATAACGTCGGATATTTTCTTTTCGGTGTTAGTTAGTTCAAGCTCAATAAAAAAATCTTGTGCCTCATCGATTGAGAGACGTGCGAGTTCAACAATGTTTCTCTTATTTTTACCATCCCCTAAAAATACGTGGAGAGCCTCCTTACGTAGACGCGCACCATGACACACTTCGCAGGCGTCAGTAATAAAAAATGCTTTAGTACCAAGCCCTTTACATTCCTCGCACGCTCCGTAAGGCGAGTTAAAACTAAACAAGCGCGGCTCAATCTCTGGAAATGAAAAGCCGTCATACGGACACATAAACTTAGACGAAATAATATGTTCTTCGCCTGCAGGGTCAATGACACGCATAAGTCCATCGGTCTCGCTTAGAGCCCGTTCTATAGCTTCTGAAATGCGCTCTTCAGAACCTTTTTTGTCATCTTTAAATTCACTTACGTATATTTCATCAACAAGAATGTCGATATCATGTTTTTTTGTTTTAGTGAGATTTATACGTTCACGTAAACTTATTTCTTTGCCATCAATACGTGCTTTTTCGTACCCTTTCCCAAGCATATCGTATAAGAGTTGATAATATTCTCCTTTACGCCCAACTACTACGGGTGCGTAAATTTGTATTTTAGCGGTACCAACATCCACTCCCATAACTTTTGTAGACTTAGAAGTCACAGATCCCAACGAAGTTTTTGCGATAAGTTTTTTAATTGTATGGAGAATTTGCTCGTTTGTAAGTTTGTGAATAGGTCGATCGCATTTTAAACAATGTGGTCGCCCTATTCGTGCATATAAAACACGTAGATAATCGTAAATCTCAGTAATGGTTGCAACGGTTGAACGAGGATTGTTTGAGCGCGACTTCTGATCAATAGAAATTGCAGGCGAGAGGCCAGTTATTTCGTCGACTTCAGGTTTTTGCATTTGCCGCAAAAATTGTCGTGCGTAAGCAGAAAGTGACTCAACATAACGCCTCTGCCCTTCTGCGAAAATAGTATCGAACGCAAGTGAGGATTTCCCAGAACCTGAGATTCCCGAAATAACCACGAGTTTGTTTCGCGGCATTTCTACATCTATATTCTTAAGGTTATGGGTTCTTGCACCTTTTATTGTTATCTTACCTGCCCCTTCACTAAAATTGTTTTCTTTTTTTGTTGTCATGAGTGTTTCGTCCCTAGGACTCTTCCCGAAGCAACTAAAACAATTTTTAGTGCGGGGTCCTCCATAAAAATTCCTCTCAGCATGGGGGCTGGGTAACGGTTACTATAACACGCCGTGTAGATAATAGATAAATAAAAAAGAAGGCAGTGATTGCTCACTGCCTTCTAAGCTTCTAATTGATACGAGTTTGTCCGATGCCAAAAAATTGAAAATATAGATTTGGCAAATAAATCACTTCACATCCGAAACTTTTTCCTCAAGTGATGCCCCTGAAATGATCCAATGAGATTCTAATGTACTTGCACGCCTAAACCGCCAAATTGCAGCCCCTACGAGCGCGATGCATATTGATGCCAGGGATGTGGGAAGCATAATAAATGCTGGGATTGTCATTCCCCTTATCGGGAAAAGGGTTCCATCTCCAAAAATGGAATCGGCGATTACCATAGCCATCAGACTGGCCATAAGTGACGTAAATGTCATAAGTACTATGGAAATTAGCACAAATGCTGCTGAATCATATGGTACGAACTGTGACTTTCCGTTTGGAAACTTGGTTCCAAACTTTTGCCAGAATAAGTATTGATCAGGAGGTTGAGTCCATTTTGCTATTTTTATGGAGCCATCTTCTTCTACCCAAAAGGCATATTTGTTTTCCCCGATTATACCAAATCCATGCTGACTCAGGTCGTCAAACCACTCAACAAAAACTTCGACACCACCCTTACTGGGACCACCGTCCTTGTCTACAAAGTTTGCAAAAACTACGGACGCAATCAGCGGCGTAACTTGCTTTAAAGTACACGAATTCGCATCTACACTTGACTCGACGAAAGCCAGCTTTGCGTTTTCAGTCAAAACGGCTTTAGCCGCAGTTAAATGCTTGGAACTAGCACCAGATATACAAATCTCCTTAACTTTTTTGGTCATTTTTCTCTCCCTCTATGGAGTGCGGAACAAATTTATTTTCATCCCGGTTGCTCTCTATAGCAACAATATGGCTGCGACATGTGTCACGTTCACATTGTTGCTATAGATATACTAGAGAACGTTTATTCTAACTTGTTTGTAGCATCTTAAATGGCTTAAGTCAATAATTGTCTTGAATTACACCCTCAACCGCAACAACCAACCTCTGAACTAAATACCTCTAGTG
>CAZPQI010000038.1:0-3676 GCA_964589005.1 uncultured Candidatus Saccharibacteria bacterium
ATAATGCTTGACAGATCTCTTATCCACAGTAATATACACGAGCTATTGCACATAAATTGTGTAGTAGGTACAGTGATTATGAGGGCAGTACGTCCGTTTTGAGCCCTCTAACTCGTAATATGTAGCATGTTGCGGGTACACTAATTAGACTTATCATATCTAACGATCAGGATTCTGATTCCGCCTTACGCACACGCATAAGCAATCAGATGACACATATACCGCAAACAGTTTGGCGTAGTGCCGTATCTGTCTTTATGTTGGTATCAATGAGTATTCCGACCGGAGTCCACGCCGGGTTATTTGACTATATGTTCTCAACCTTTACTGCAACAGTTGCCTACACAACTGCAGCCGATTATAACTCTCAGACAATTCCTCTTCCCACAGCTGCACAAAATATTGACCCAAATCCTTCAAAAGGAGGTGGCGATATTACCATTGTAAATGACTCTGCTCTCTTGCCTTCATCGGGTCCTGCCGGATCTTTAGCCGATGTTGACGAAGGTATTGCGAATAAAAACAGCGGACAAATTAGTATCTATATTGTTCGGCCTGGAGATACACTCGGAGGCATAGGTGAATTGTTTGATGTTTCTATAAATACTATTCGTTGGGGGAACGATATCGATCGAGGCGAAGCGATTCAACCTGGGCAGGAACTGGTAATTTTACCGGTCACTGGTATTAAATACACGGTAAAGAATGGAGGCACATTGAATGACATTATTGATGAATATGGAGGAAGTATTGATGAGGCCGTAGAGTACAACGGATATGGAGCTGACGAATATCTTGCTGCAGGTACGGAGGTAATCATTCCTGATGGAGAACTCGCCGCTCCTAAACAGGCAGTAAAGGTTGCACAAAGTAGATACTCACGTACCGCTTCGGCTCCTCGCGGTACCAATGTGCCTGCGTATAGCGGCTATTACATTAGTCCTTTATCGAACTACACAAAGACACAAAATATTCACGGATATAATGCAGTCGACCTTGCCGCGCCGCGAGGAGCGCCTATTCTTGCATCAGCAAATGGGAAAGTAATTATTGCGAAAAGCAGTGGATGGAACGGAGGGTATGGTATCTATATAGTAATCGAACACGAAAACGGTACACAAACATTGTATTCACATAACTCAAAGAACATAGTATTTTCTGGGCAGGAAGTTGTACAAGGTCAGGTTATTGGCTACGTTGGTTCAACGGGACGTTCTACGGGGAATCATGTACATTTCGAAATCCGCGGCGCAAAGAATCCGTTTTAAAACTGGCGCCTAACTGCGCTGCACTTCATAAAATAAAAATTCACCGTACGCTTAGTACGGCTTTTTTCATTTTATTTGTGCGCCTTGCTATCAATCCAATTTTAAAATGGATTAATTCTTTAGAATTTTGTTTAAAATATAATTTGCAGTTTTCTCGGGTGTTTGATCTGTGTTATCAATAATTTCTCCGAATGATGGATTTGTGGTATCAGTTTCGTAATGGAGCTGTATTCGCTCATGTTCATACTGAGAGATTTCGCGTTCGTAAGTACTTTTCTGTGCTTTTTCGATACTTGGTTTAAGAGTAAAGAAAAACGTCCCTTCCTTAAAATCGGAAAGTTCCTTTGTCAGAAACTCGTAGTTCTTTTGTGAAATAGGATACGGTACTACGACGTTAAAATCGCGATTCCGAAAATTTTTAATAACTGAAACTGCATTTTCTAAGTTAATTGGCATTGACTCATCAAGATCCATCCATCTGATGAACTCCCTAAGACTATCAATCTCAATATTTGCACATTTCTCTAAGTTTGCAGATAGAAGTTTTGCAACAGTACTTTTCCCGGAATTGATTGAACCGTTTATAAAAATAATCATGCTATTTTTTCTTGAACCTATCCTTGTCGCGTACCCGTAGTTTGTCGAGTGACTTTTCAAATTCTTTATCGAGGTCTATGTTATGGGCGTTAGCCATGCAAATAATATTAAACAGTACGTCGGCAAGTTCGCCACCTAATTGTTGTTTCGCTTCTTCTTTTTTCTTTGGTTTGTCGCCATACATATGGTTTAAAAGACGAGCTACCTCCCCCACTTCTTCGCTTAAGCGAGCGAGTTGTGAAAGCGGTGACCAATATGGAAGGTCGAAAGGCTGTACCGCATCGTCAACCTGTTTTTGAGCATCTTTAAACATATGAGAAATATACCAACGACAAAGGAAAAAGAAAAGTCGAGAAACACACGGTGTGTTTCTCGACGAGTTACGCTACTTTCACAGCCTCTCTGTGGCGATGATCTTTCATTGTTGCAAGAGCTTTTTTGTGTATGGTTACCCAACGATTCGAATCGATCCAATCCGATGATCCTGAAAATATTGTTGTTGACACTATTGAGACATCTTTAAATGTTTTCAAGGGACCATAAGCTTTACGTGCTCTAATTACAACAGATAGCCAAGGATAGACGTCGAACTCAACTTCGTTAGCGTTCGGCTTTCCTGTTACTTTAGGAAGCCTGACGCTCGCACTTTTTTGTTTATCACATTGCTCTTGGGAAACTCGGGGAACTTTTGTGGATAATGTACTTTGCATTTGGCGCTGTTTCTCGCGCATCGCACGTGGATGAAAGTACCCAAAGACAATAGTTTTATAAGCACCCCACGTAAGTAAGTCTGTAATGTCATGCTCAGTTAGAGCAATATTACGACACTTTTTAAAACGCGAACCAAACTTACCCCTTCCTTTTAGTTCGTACATCTTGTTGATGATTGAACGTGCTCGAATTTCGTCGACTGGAAAACCTTTGTCTCTAACATTTGTAACTGCCCTAACAAAATCGGGCGTATGTAGATGTGGAAACATAACACCCTCCTTTATTTGATTGGTGTAAAAAGACTATACAATGAACTAGTTACTTAGTAAAGAGCTTCACTCTTATATTTCCTGCTTTGGACGGTACTGGAGTGCTTCAAGAATGTGAGATTCCGCGATATCTTTTTCATGCGCCAAATCAGCAATGGTCCGCGCGAGCTTAATGCAGCGATGGTACGCACGCGGCGAGAGGCTCATTTTTGTTGCAGCTTTGTTTAATATTTCAGCACATGCGTCACTTAGTTTGGCGTGATGCACCAATCCCGACGGTGACATACCACTATTGAGTCGTTCGGGAAGTTTGAATCTGTCGAGTTGCAGTGCACGCGCTTGTGCAATGGTGAGTTGTGCGTCTTTTGTTTCGTTTAGATTTTTAGAGACCTCTAAAAGTTTACTATGTTCAATTGCACCAACTTCAATCCACATGTCGATTCTGTCCATTATTGGGCCAGACAGCTTTTGGCGGTATCTCTGCAGTGAGGACGGAGTACACGAGCATTTATTTGTTCCATAAAAACCGCACGGACACGGGTTAAGTGCGGCAACAAGAATAAAATCAGACGGAAATGTTGCCGAGCCTTTTGCTCGCGATATAGAAACTTCGCCATCTTCGAGTGGTTGGCGCAGGGCGTTAATTACTCGCCTATCGAACTCAGGAAATTCGTCTAAAAATAAAATCCCTCTGTGCGCGAGCGTAACTTCTCCCGGACGTGGAATTGAGCCTCCGCCTACAAGCGAAACATAGCTCGCGGTGTGGTGAGGGCTTCGTAGGGGCGGATGTGTAACTAAAGAGTCACTTAAAATACCAGCAATTGAATGAAT
>CAZPQI010000039.1:0-3504 GCA_964589005.1 uncultured Candidatus Saccharibacteria bacterium
ACACAATAAAACCAAAGACAATGTACTGAATTAGTGGAAGATGTGCGATATTCGTCGAGTATAAGAAAGAAGTTTTAAATAAAAAAGCCCGACAACGTCGAGCTTTCGCTCTGAACACTTTTTACATTGTATGAAAGGCAGAAATGCTGATAGTTATATCATGCCTACTAATACTCATGACACCTTATCTTTTACGTCTACGATAAGCACGATTCCCTATGTGTACTTACAAAAATGTGTATAATCGTTAAAATAGTAATAATTTATTACAGTAATAACATCGTATGCATATATCGCACAAAATAGTAGGCCTTTTGGGCATTGTCATATTCGTCAGCATAGGTGCATATTTTATTCTTACCTCAAGCAAAGCTGGGCAGAATTTGGATGCGATAGTTCCAGAGAAAGCAACTCCTTCAGTTTGGATAGAAATTCTAGAGGATACTGTTTCAACAGATCAAAAAGATCTAGAAAGCGGTGATAAAATCTTAGTAGGTACAACGATTATAAGTAGTAACACTGGAAGAGCCGTTCTGCATTTCCCTGACAGTTCAATAGCTACGATTGATCCAAATACTACTGTTACCCTTGATGAATCCCTATACACTCCAGACGATAAAGGGATAGTGTCCAAAATATTTTTAAGCACTGGAAAAATATTCTTTAGTATTACAGAACTCGCAACACCAGAGTCTAAGTGGGAGGTTAAAACCGGAAACGCTGTAGCTGTAGTACGTGGCACTGCTTTTTCTGTCGCATATAACGAAGGGGTTTCAGAAGTCGCAGTAACAGAAAATTCTGTATCAGTTGCAACACTTGACCCAGAAACAAACGAGGCAATACCAGGCACCGAGGTACTCGTTGAAGAAAATGCTACAGCGTTGATCTTGGACGAAGATGCTAAAAACGGTACCGCGCCATCAATAACAAGAACAAACGTACCACCATTGACCACACCAGAAACTCAGGTAGAGCAAATTGCATCTCCAGAACCAGTTATCGCCTCGCCCACCCCCCAGTCACTCACCGTAACTGGAACACCAACTGGACGCGTTACTGAAGGAGACATAATTCAATTTACTGCAATCATCACGTTTGATGACGGAACGAGCCGTGATGTAACGCAAGAAGCAAATTGGGAAGTACTCGGAACCATTGGAAGTGTTTCGAACACAGGTGTTTTTGAAGCTGACATTCCGCCAGACGTCAGCGAATTTGGAGTATCGTCGGGTGCGGTAATCGCAACATGGAACGATACTGCTACTAGTGACACACTATTGGGGCAAACAGAAATATTTGAAGTCAATGTATTCTTTGAAGTAACCGAGGATCGACGAGGATAAATCTAATGAAAGTAATTTCTGACAAAGGTCACATCGTTACCATACTCATCACCCTGATGTTTGTTTCGCTTTCATTTGCTACCGGTCTTTTCTCAGGCCTTGAACGTTTTTTAGAGGACAGACTTTTTACAAACAAAGAGATCTCTGAAGAGATTATTGTTGTTGCGATAGACGATGCCTCCATCAAAGAGTTTGGGCAGTGGCCATGGCCACGTGAAGTTTTTGCTCAATTTCTCAACGCATTAAATGATGCACCACCTAAAGCAGTTGGCTTTGATGTTATTTTTTCCGAACCATCACGCATTGGCGAGCGTGACGACGTAGCACTTGAAACAGCGCTCCGCAGCAGCACTTATCCGATCATATTTCCTGTTGAAGCAACTGGAAACACTCCACTATTTCCACTAGAGCGTTTCAATGAACATGTAACACTTGGGCATATTAATATCACTATCGACCCAGACGGTGTTGCTCGAACATTCCCTGCCGAAGTGAACGAATTGCAGTCATTTGCTCAAAACATTCTTGTTGCGGCAGACATTCCAATACCTGCCGTCACGACTCTCACGAACCGCAACAGAATCGTATATGCCGGGCCACCTAACTCGTATAGAACAATACCTTTTAGTCGCATTCTTTACGATGAAAACTTAAGGGAAGAAATGGCAAATTCAATTCTTCTTGTTGGGGCAACTGCAATTGATTTGCATGATAATAAGCCAACACCAATGTCCCGTGGTGTCGCAATGTCTGGAGTAGAAATTCATGCAAACATTGTAAATATGCTCATACAGGAGTACCAACTCCTTCCACTTTCTGCTCTGCTCCATTACATTTGGTTCTTACTAGCAACACTCATGCCACTGGGTATCATTCGTTTTGCCAAATCACTCAAAGTCATAGTAGGGCTAAACATACTTGTTGGATTCATCTACCTTGTAGTACAAGTAGCATTATTCCAGACAGGCACAGCAGTTAATATCGTTCATATACATTTAGCGTGGATTCTTTCAGCAGTTTCTCTTACGGGCTATCAATATTTTTCAATTGACAAAGATCGGGCAGAAATGAAAAAAATGTTCGGAAAGTATGTTTCTTCTAAAGTGTTGGATGAAATACTCGAACATCCGGAACGTGTGACCCTTGGAGGCGAAGAACGAGAAATTACCATCCTGTTTTCAGACATACGTGGTTTTACAACACTTTCAGAAAGCACAACGCCGACTCAACTAGTACATGTAATCAATCGATACTTTACTGCAATGACAGAAGAAATTCTCGTAAATGATGGTGTTGTTGATAAATATATTGGCGACGCCATTATGGCTTTCTGGGGAGCGCCACTTGCTGACGAAGCACAAGCTGACAATGCCCTTAAAGCTGCACTTGGAATGAAAGAACGTTTGGTGGAGTTCAATAAAGAACTGAAAAAAGAAATAGGGCTTGAAATTAAAATTGGCGTTGGCCTTTACACTGGCCCTGCTGTTGTAGGAAATATGGGATCTAATGAGCGCTTTGATTACACAGCAATGGGAGACTCCGTAAACACCTCAGCTCGATTGGAAGGTATTACAAAAGTGTATGGTGTCGGTACTATTATTGGGGAATCAACATTTTTGAGCATACAAGAACCCGAAAAATATATCATTCGTGAACTCGATCAAATTATTGTAAAAGGAAAAAAGGAACCTCGACGAATTTTTGAACCTTTCTTTAAGACGGAAGTCTCTCAAGTTCAACAGAAACAACTTGATAGTTTTGCGCTCGGGAGGGATGCGTATTATGCAGGTAATTGGGCAGAAGCTATCATGCATTTTGAACAGACTCTTGCGCTCGGCCCCGATGGACCAAGTGAAGAACTCTTGCGACGCACAAAAGAACTGGAGAAAAATCCCCCCGAAGAGTGGAATGGTGTATATACATTTACTTCAAAGTAGAGATGCACAGACAAGAAATGTATGAAGGAATTAACTCTAGAGTTAATTCAATACAAATGGTTGTGAGGGGTTCTTGTAATAAATAGTGACTGACCTCATTAGTTCCTTCCCATGTTTCTAAAACATAGAAATGTAATAATGTGGTGGTCTAGTATGTAACTGCGGACTACGTAAAAGAGTCAACACCTTGGAATCAGTTGAGAGGGAGTCTTGTAATTAATACC
>CAZPQI010000040.1:0-3380 GCA_964589005.1 uncultured Candidatus Saccharibacteria bacterium
TCGACACCATCGACCCTGTGTACACCATCGATGGGGTGAAGTATGCAACGTATGGGGTTTCCTCTATCGGTATTCAAGAAGAGTTAATGCAGGTACTTTTCCTCGATAATTACAACGAAGAGTCGGGATACTACGAATACGTTGTTGATTTTGATGAAGTTGTAGAAGGATCGGACTTCTGGCTGTTCTACCAAGTTACTAATTTTGGAGAGAAGTGGAAAGATTTTGCAATAAACCTCACACCGAGCTTTGATGGACGAGTATTTTACGAAAAGAACGTTGCTGCTAATACGTTGCGTATTTATGCAACACAACAAGGCGAAGTTTCAGCTCGTTTTGTTGCAAGTCGTTACGATGTCGCTAAGTGGCCAAACTTACGACCCGACCAAGGGGTAGGATGGCCAGGGCACGTGATAGAGGGAAAATAACGAATTTTAAATTGTAAATTTTAATTCAATTTTAAATGATTAAATGCATCAATTATGGAAGTTGACCGAAAACAGAAATACGACAAACGATTTGATTTGGAAGAAGTTAATTTCCAATTTATGAATTTCCAAACAATTTTAAATAAACTACCCCGCAGCAAGCTGATGGGGTATTCTCAAGCACGCCAATAAAAAAGGTCGCCCAAACTCGCCATGTCACAAATCAGCGGGCCGAAAGAATAATCAAGCATGATAGAATGCAATAGTGAAAAAGGATTTCAAGAAATGGCACAACAAAAAATCAAAAGTTGATGAGGTTAAACAGCGTCCGTTTTTTCATGAGCGTGAAATTTGGTTTAGTAATCTTGGATTGAATGTTGGATTCGAACAAGATGGCACAGGAAAAGATTTTTTACGTCCCGTGGTGATTGTTCGTAAATTCAATAATGAAATATTTTGGGGAGTACCACTCACTAAAAAGATGAAGAAACTCCCGTATTACTTTTCTTTTTTATTTGAAGAATTAAAGAAACGACTCAGGGAATTAATTCCCTGAGTCGTTTCATTTTCTACCTCCGCGTAAAGCGGAGTTGGGCCAAAGCCATTTGTAACTAATATGATATACGAAACACCGAAAAAGTCAATCTATATCTATCTATATCTATATATCTATAATAGGGGAAGTAACGAATTTTAAATTGTAAATTTTAATTCAATTTTAAATGATTAAATGCATCAATTATGGAAGTTGACCGAAAACAGAAATACGACAAACGATTTGATTTGGAAGACAGGACTGCAAAATTTGGGATTTCTGTTATACGTTTATGTAAGTCTATTGAAAGTAACGCAATAACTTCGCCAATAGTGAATCAGATGTTAAGGTCTGCGACAAGTATTGGGGCGAACTACATGGAAGCGAATGGAGCCAGTTCCAAGAAGGACTTTAGGAACAAGATACATATTTGCCAGAAAGAGGCCAGGGAAACAAAACATTGGTTTAGAATGTTGGCGGAATGTAGTCCAGAGAAAAAGACGGAGATACGGAAATTGTGGAGTGAGTGCAACGAACTTACGCTTATATTTGGCAAGATTACAGCTACATTAAATAGAAAATAATTAAAGATTTAAATGTTTAAAAAAACGATGACTTAAATATAAAAATTATGGCAACAGTAAAAAGTTTTGAAGACTTACTAGCATGGAAAAAATCTCGCGAACTGACAAAGGGTGTGTATAGTGCTATGAAAAATGTCAACGATCGCGGTTTTACCGACCAAATACAGCGCGCTGCCGTTTCGGTTATGAGTAATATTGCAGAAGGTTTTGAAAGAGGAACACGCGAAAGCTTTGTAAATTATCTGCAAATTGCAAAAGGAAGCTGTGGTGAAGTGCGAGCGCAGTTGTACGTAGGACTTGATGTGGAGTATTTAAATCTTGAAACATTTAAATATTTAAAAGGTCTTACGGAAGAAACTTCGAAATTACTTAGTAGTTTTATTAAAAAAGTGAAACAATCTCCACATAGTGGCATACAGTACAAAAAAGAGAAAACACAAAACGATCTTGATGTAGAGAAGATTATGGTTGCAGGAAAAAAGGCACAAGATGAGGCAATACGCAGAAGTAAGTAAGATTTAAATATTTAAAAATAGAAATATTTAAATATGTTACGATAAAAACACTATGCAGGTTATTAAACAAAAGATAGTTGTATTAGGCACAGGACTCCTCGTTTTGTTGATAGTTCCTCTTGCGTTTGTATTGGGGCAAACGACCCTTACTGGAAACGTGCTATTTCAAGGAAACTTAGCGATTACTGGGGCACTTTCCAAAGGTGGTGGTTCGTTTGTTATAGACCATCCACTCGATCCGCGCAACAAAATGCTCTTCCACTCGTTTGCTGAATCTCCTGATGCAAAAAACTTATACGATGGTGTAGTAGTGCTCGATGAAAATGGGGTAGCTGAAATACAGCTTCCTGATTATTTTATGGCACTTAATAAAGACTTTCGCTATCAGTTCTTTCCATTTAATGAGGCAATGCCAAACTTGTACATACAGCGCGAAGTTGTAAATAATAATTTTGCAATTGCCGGTGGAATTCCAAACGGGAGAATTTCTTGGCAGGTAACGGGCATTCGTCAGGATGCGTTTATTTTGGCTAACCCAATAATCGTCGAAGTAGAAAAAGGCCCCGATGAACTTGTCGATAAAGGTGAGTGTTTATTTGAAGAACTATGTCTATAACTGCACGCACAACAATGTATATATATGCAGGCTTTCTACTTTTGCTAATTTTGTTTGCAATGGTAGCTCGAGCACAAACAACTCTTTCAACAGATGTGACAGTCGGTGACGGAACTCATGTGGCAGGAACCCTTTCTAAGGGCTCAGGCACATTTGCTATTGACCACCCACTCGATCCAAAAAATAAACTCCTTTTTCACTCGTTCCTAGAATCTCCTGATGTGAAAAATATTTATGATGGTATTGCAAAACTTGACAGGAATGGTCGCGCAGAAATTATATTACCCGATTATTTCTTGGCGCTCAATAAGGATTTGCGATACCTAGCTTCATCAATTGGGGAAGCGATGCCCAATTTATATGTCGAGAGTGAAGTATCAGAGAAAAAGTTTTGGCTTGGTTTAATTAAAAGACCAACATTTATTATCGCAGGAGGCACTCCAGGTGGTACTATTTCGTGGCAATTAACAGGTATTCGCAAAGATGTATTTATAACCGAGAATCCAATAATCGTCGAAGTAGAAAAAGGCCCCGATGAACTTGTCGATAAAGACGAGTGTTTATTTGAACCATTATGCGAGTAACTAGCATCAGTAAAATATTTTTATTTTCCGTTTTTCTTATCGCCACCATATTCCTAATGGCACCGACGCTAGTTCATGGAGGGTACAACCAAGGTACTTATTATAGCCAAGGCTACTA
>CAZPQI010000041.1:0-1686 GCA_964589005.1 uncultured Candidatus Saccharibacteria bacterium
ACTATTAAGGAAGACCAAATTGGTTTGGTTATTGGCCCAGGCGGGAAGACAATAAACGGAATTAAAGACCAAACCGGCGCAATAGAAATCTCAATTGAAGACGACGGCTCAGTATTCATCACAGGGCAAGATGGATCGGCAGAAAAAGCAGCCAAAATGATCAAAGAGCTTACCCACGAGTACGTGGTGGGAGAAAAATTCGACGGAGAAGTGACACGCATCATGGACTTCGGCGCATTTGTGCGGATCGGATCAGGCACAGAAGGTCTTGTACATATTTCTGAATTAGCACCCTTCCGCATCAACAAAGTTACCGATGTAGTGAGCGAAGGAGAGCGTGTTCCTGTTATAATCAAAGAGATTGACGATAGAAAACGCATCAATCTTTCTATTAAAGATGTTGATCCGAATTTTGCGTCAAATAAAGGAGTCACCAACGGCTCCACAAGTGAGAACCATGCCGCAGAATCAAAACCAAAATCAGAATCCGATTCCAAATAGTAAGGATACTAACAATCAGCCTACTGGCGGAACACACGTAGACCCTGCTGCGAGTATAAACGTGCCTCAGCAACGAAATCCTGCGAACCCTGTACCAGAACCGGTAGAAAAAAATAAAAAGATTCCGGGAGGGGCTCTTAACAAAGCGCTTATGCGTACATTTCGTGGTGATGTTAAAAAAAATCTTGGCGCCGGCGCAACACCCAGTCAAGTAGATTCTTTTGCACCTAAAAAAGCGACAGCTGTACAGTCAGCTACAATGACAAATACTCCTGCACCTGCTAAAACAAAAGAAAAAAACGAGGCTATCGTACATACATTTAAAGATGATGTGCAAAATCTAGTACAAAATAAAAAGATGTCCATGACACGCATCGCGGCTATGGAAAGCGATCGAGATGAGCGTCTGCCGAAAAAACAAAGAACGAAAGCCCCATGGAAACCAACGACAGTTGTAATGCTTATTATTGTATTTCTCATAGCCGCAGGAGTTATGGCTACTGGCGCCTTTTACGCATACACACTCTCTACTACACCGAATCTCACCCCACAATTTGATCCTGCAATAATATTTACCGAAGCACGAGAAAGTATCGATGTGACTGAGAAAAATCCAAGAGGGGTTACCTCTCTTTTGGGAAATGCGCGTAAGAATACTCTTTTTTCTCTTGGTTCCGTTGTTGAGCTATACTTAACGAGACTTATAGACACAGGCGAAGGAGAAAAAGCTCCTCTACATCTTAGCTCAGTAGAGTTTCTTCAAGCAATTGACGCAACTGTCCCCGAAACTTTTTTGCAAACTCTTGGGCCAGACTACGTAGTTGGTATTCACGTAATAGACGAAAATGTTCCATTTCTTATCCTTACAACACAGTCGTACGGCCACGCATTCGCAGGCATGTTGCAGTGGGAAAAGAATATGGAAGAAAATCTCATGCCTTTCTTTAGCCCAAATACCGAATTGGTAAAACCTGCAACTGCAGACGGAGAGAATACTTTCTCTGACACAGTTATTGAAAACCTCGATGTACGGATACTACGCGACTCAGATGGTGCCATACGAATGCTTTATACCTTTATAAATCGCAATACAATAGTGATGACTACTAACATTCGTAGTCTGGTAGAACTCTCAGGACGCCTTCGTGTTGCTGATATTTAGCACTGTGTAGTAAACTAAAAAAA
>CAZPQI010000041.1:1786-3180 GCA_964589005.1 uncultured Candidatus Saccharibacteria bacterium
TCTCAGGACGCCTTCGTGTTGCTGATATTTAGCACTGTGTAGTAAACTAAAAAAATTAGTGTATAGTATGCGAACTATGGTAGATAAACGAACGACACTAAAATTAAAAGAGCGCTTAAAACAAGAGCTTTCCACGCTTGAAATTGAACTTGAAGACATAGGAAAAATGGATCCTGGCAATCCCCAGGACTGGCATGGAACCAACGGCGATATAGAAACGGGCACTGCCGATGCATCTATTCTGGCTGATAGATTCGAAGCAAAAACCACCAATGAAGGTATCGTTAACGAACTTGAAGAGCGGTTTAAAAATATTAAGGATGCGCTAGAAAAGATTAAAAAGGGTACTTATGGTATCTGCTCCGAAGGGGGAGGGAAGATTCCTCTTGCTCGACTTGAAGCTAATCCGGCGGCTTCGACCTGCATTGAACACGCCGATTAAATTAGTCCTTAGCCATTAGACGTTAGTCGTTAAAACGAGAACCGTCTTTGGCGACTCTCGTTTTAAATTTTCGTTTATGACTCCTAACGACTAATGGCTAGCTTCTAATGTATACTACAACCAATGTCCTTTGCTCGTGTTTTTAGTGCACAGACTTCGCTCTTAGATGCACATATCGTTACTGTTGAAATAGACATTACGAAAAAAACCTTGCATGCCTTCTCTATTGTCGGGTTACCCGACAAAGCAGTCGAAGAATCGCGCGACAGGGTAAGTGCCGCACTAAAAAACTCTACGTTTGAAAAAAATCGGAAATTTAAAGCCCCTAAGCATAACAATATTAAAATTGTAGTTTCACTGGCGCCAGCTGACTTAAAAAAAGAGGGGCCGTTGTTTGATGTTCCTATTGCTCTTGCATATCTATTAGCTAGTGAGGAACTTAAAGTAAACATAGAAAGACAATTATTTCTTGGAGAACTTTCCCTAGACGGACGTGTGCGGAAAACCACTGGGGTACTTCCATTAGTACAAAAAGCACTCTTTGAAGGATTCGACGAAGTCTTTGTGCCGTATGACAACGCAGAAGAAGCAGGATTGATAGACGACATTATTATTTTTCCTGTTGAAACGTTGAGTCAAGTAGTAGAACACCTACGCGGTACAGTGTGCATAGAACCATACGTACGAACTATTCGAGAAATAAAATTCAAAACAGAAAAACACCTTGAGTCGATTCGAGGACAAGAGCATGCGAAGCGGGGTTTATTGATTGCTGCGGCCGGTGGCCATAATATCGCACTCTTCGGTCCTCCTGGCACAGGGAAAACGATGCTTGCCAAAGCTTTGAATTCGCTTTTACCACCACTTTCAAAAACCGCATCACTTGAAGTCACTGGTATTCATTCAATTGCTGGTATTTTAAGTGACTCTTTAGTTACACATCCGCCCCTAC
>CAZPQI010000042.1:0-2865 GCA_964589005.1 uncultured Candidatus Saccharibacteria bacterium
ACCATCGTACCACTGCGGGTATGTTCATTGGTGCACTTGAGGGTTTAGATTACTTAGTTCATTGACCTCTAATTTGCTGAGTGCTACTATTGCGCTACATCAGAGGTTGCTTCGATTACCAATCGAAGGCACGCAGTGCGCATAATGCCTAATCTGACCATTGAGAGCCCCTTGCATTTAATTTGGGGAAACTAGGTGGAACCGCGGTTTTACTTTGAATCGTCCTAGTAAATACACGATGTACGTCGCGTATTTACTAGGGCGTTTTTATTAAATACATATTTTAATATATATTTAAATATAACTTAATTATCTAACGTATCATGTCAGAAGAAAAAAAAATAGATTCTAATTTGGTTCCTATGCGCCACACACTTGCACACGTATTAGCTCAAGCAGTTGCAGAAAAATATCCTCACGCAAAAGCAACTATTGGACCCGCCGTAGATGATGGCTTTTACTACGACTTTGACTTTAGCGGAGGTGACGCTCCTGGCGACGCCGATTTGGCAGACATACAAAAGTCTATGCGAAAAAATCTCAGCAAGTGGGGGAGTTGGGAGAGGGAAGTCGTTATCGCGAACGAGGCTCGAGAAAAGTTTTCAGGCAATGAATACAAAATCGAACTTATAAACGAACTTGAAGAAGAAGGGTCAGAAATAACTCTCTACACTTCGGGTGGTTTTACAGATTTATGTCGCGGTGGCCACGCCGAGAATCCCGCATCCGAGATTGATGCCAAGGCATTTAAACTTAGCTCAGTAGCTGGAGCCTATTGGCGAGGTGATGAAAAAAACCCGATGCTCACTCGCATTTACGGTTTAGCTTTTGAAACTTCGGAAGATCTTAAAAAGCATCTCACAATGCTCGAAGAAGCTAAAAAGCGCGACCATCGAAAACTCGGTAAAGAATTAGATTTATTTACATTTTCTGAGCTTGTTGGACCCGGGCTCCCCCTTTGGACTCCTCGTGGCACTTTAGTTCGTGAAAAATTAGATGAGTACGTGCAATCACTCCGTTCAAAATACGGTTACGAAAACGTCACTATCCCCCACTTCACCAAGAAAGATTTATATGAAAAGTCAGGACACTGGGAGAAGTTTGGCGAAGAACTATTTCGTGTGCAAACTCGCGAAGGTAAGGAATACGCTGTAAAGCCAATGAACTGCCCACACCACACGCAAATATTTGCACGTCGCCCACATAGCTACAAAGAAATGCCTAAACGCTACGCCGAAACAACAATGGTGTACCGCGACGAGCAATCGGGCGAGCTTGGAGGTCTTACACGTGTACTTTCAATTACGCAAGATGATTCGCATGTTTTTTGTCGTCGCACTCAATTGAAGGACGAGTTTTTTAGTATCTGGGATATCGTTGACGCATTTTACGGTCAGTTTGGATTTACAATGCGTGTTCGCCTTTCGTTCCACGACCCCGAAAATATTGATGCGTATTTGGGTACTCCAGAAACATGGCAAGAAGCCGAAGACACCTTGCGCGAAATTGCACAAGAGCGCAACGCAGATTATTTCGAGGTAACCGGAGAAGCTGCAATGTATGGACCGAAATTGGACTTCATGGCAAAAGACTCTATCGGACGTGAACATCAAGTTGCTACAATACAGCTCGACATGAGCAACTTACCAGAGCGCTTTGACCTTACATGCATAAACGAGAAGGGAGAAAAAGAACGCATTGTAATGATTCATTGTGCCGTGATGGGCTCCCTTGAGAGGTTTATTGCAGTTCTTATTGAACATTTGGCGGGTAACTTCCCTACTTGGCTCGCGCCCGAACAGGTGCGTATTATTCCCGTTGCAGATGTGCACGCAGACTACGCACAAAAAGTGCACGACGATCTTGCTCAGGCAGGAATTCGCGTGCATACAGCTCACGCTGACGACTCTCTTGGCAAACGTATTCGTACGGCAAAAGTTGAAAAAATTCCATACTTTCTAGTACTTGGAGATGACGAAGTAAACGCAAACTCAGTAATGGTAGAAAATCGTGACGAAGGTCAAATTGGCTCGTCGAGTGTCAAAGATTTCATTAAAACAATCAAAGATCAAGAAGTTAGCTAAAATATTTCACTTGGAAGTCGGAGGTCCAAGTGAGTGAGAATGCGTTGCTAAAAACAAAACCCCGCGGCCAAGGCCGCGGGGTTTTGTTTTTAGTATTTGGAATTATTTCCTCAGTTATTTATTTTGGAAATAAATTTCTGAACAATATGATGCATCTAAACCGTTATAATAAGCTTTTGCTTGCACAGGAATGGCAGCGATTGAAAACATGGCAAATGCACATGTCACAACCAGGGCTGGAATCCCTTTGTTTTGTAACGTCATACAATATATATAATACCATAGTATTATATATATGTCAATAGTAGTGTATATTCCCCTAATCCTTTCATGCATGAAGCAAAAAGTGCCCAAGATTTGTAGGCACTTTTTGCTTTTATCTTAATTGTTTTTCAAAAGATTAAAAGATTTAGTAGCACCATTGCTGACCATTGGTGTAGCCGCAGCTTGAGTTATTTCCTCCATTTCCACCACCGTAGTATCCCCCACCATTATTTCCTCCTCCGTACCAGTTATTGTTATTGTAACCACCTTGCCAACTAGCTACTTGGTAGTAAGGGTAGTTGTAACTTGAACTTGAATAGTACGTTGGCTGTTGGTACCCGTAGTATGTGTATGGATACGAGTAGTTTGTATAATCGTACGTTGTTGGGTACGTGTAGTACTGGTACTGATAACTATACGGTTGGCTGTAGGTGTACGTAGTGTTCGAGTACCCTGTATTATTAGTATTGTACGGATATCGGTTGTAGTGCCAAAACGCTGCAGAATTTACGTTAGT
>CAZPQI010000043.1:0-2601 GCA_964589005.1 uncultured Candidatus Saccharibacteria bacterium
AACAGTAATTTATCCACTTAACTGTTCCTTCAAAAACTGACCTATGTATTGGTGGGATATTCTGAACTTTGCTCGAACTTATTTTAATAACTAGCTCACGCGCCGAGCGCGTGGTAACTCCAAACTTCAGCATACGCATTGGAGTTCGTGGTAATGCTAACTCATGCCACCAGCGCCTCCGTTATCACTACAGCACTCCGCCCTCGTCCCGTTCCGCCTTTCCATACTTTTTATTTTTTCGGGGGGAATTTTTTTAAAAACTGAATGGGCGGAAACGGAACTCGGTCGGCTTCCAGCTAAGGCAGGAAGTTGGTGTCATTCGCAGTGGTACTCTGGCTATTATCTTATTATTTTGCGTTGAGTGGCTAAAGGAACTACACCTTCGGCATTCGCCTCAGGCTATTTCCGCTAGGGCTACGAACGCCTAGATTGCTAGGAGTGTTGCTATTCCTCGCACTCCCGCCCTACGGGGCGGAGCTCGGGCAACACCCTTGTTTGGGGGGAGGAAGGAATCCTCCCCCCAGCTTCGGTCTCCTCCTCGCAGTTGTAGTACAAAGTCTTCAGTGCCGTGCCGATTTATTACTTATTAAATGCCTGCTGTTCGCTTGTTTGTGCCTTCGGCGTCCGCCCTCGCACAACCCCCCTTCTCTTTTTCATATCTAAACGTGTTGTGTCGCTTCGCTTCCGGTTTTTGTAACTTCGGTTAACGACGGCGTTCGTCCTTCAGCCCTGGACGCTCCTAGCGGAAATAGCCTGAGACTCAACCTCTATGTGCTTGCCCCAACCCGCCCGCGAAGGACAAGAGAGATCGCAGGCGGGACTCCCTATTTTTTATGACTTTTCTTTTGTAAGTTCTGGCCACAACACTTTGATTGTTTCCTTTGCTGCGTTTGTCAGCACCTCCACCTTATCTTTTAATTTTCTTAAATCGTTTTTAATCTTATTCCATGTCTCCGTCTCAATTTCCTCTTTAGCGTGGTATCGATGCCATAAAATATTTGTGACCAAATCGTAGTGACTGCTGGTAACAAGGTCTATAAGCATTAGAGCTTTTTCGGGCTGAAACTTCGGCCCGTAATTTAGGTGATATTGTCCATCTTTTTCACCTCTGGAACCGTATAGTTGAGAACCAAATGCACTTGCGTGAGATGCCTTGCTTAGCATTTGAAATGTTGATCCGAAAGGCGTAACGCCTCTACTCACTAGATCGTTTTCAACTGCACTTTCACTGAAAGCTTTTTTGAACTTCTTATTCGTTTGGTAATCTTCTTGTTTTTCATTGAGAAATAGGTCTAGCAATTCTGGATGAAAGTGCAGATATTGCATCATGGATAAATCACTCATGAGGCTTCTCATGACCACAAAACTATCTCCGTAGAGTCCTCGTTCCGTCAATAAACGGATACTTTCAATATGTTGTAAAGAACGATTGATTAGCATCAGATATGCCATGCTGAATTTCTTCCTGTTGCCATCCGGACAATTAGTGACATCATCAATCAAGAGATTTATTACATCTTTAACCAAATTTAAACCTTCCCAATAAATGGGGTACGCAATCTGTACAGAGTTTTTAGTTAGCTCGACTATTTTTGCTTCTTTTTCCTCAAAATTTCTTGAGCCACAATGCTCATTTTCTTTTTTGCTAGTCATATTATTTCTTTGTGCTACTTGCGCCTTGAGAGTTTTGCCTCCTTACTAGTGACAACCAAACTAGCACATGGAATAACCTATCAGAGGCATCGCGACCAAAAAATTTCTTTTTTCCAAGTCCGTGCGCAAAATCATTTCGCAAATTCATGCCAAGCTTTTCTGTAAGCACTAATCTAAAATAAAATAGAACATTATGTCCGCTTTTTGAAAAAACATTTTCAAAAATTTGATCATTTTTTAATAGTCCACCGAGTAATACATTTTTGTATCCATTTAATCTATCATCTGGCACTAATACCAAACCACCGCAAATTTTTATTAAATCCCTAATGCCACTTTCAATAAGAGGATTAAAAAGATGCGAGGAAACAAGATAATCATTATCCCAATATGCAGAAATTGCTCGTTTCAAATATTCCTTATTTTCATTTTCAAAAACTACTGATTTTTCAAAATACTCAATAATTTTTTCTTTGGTGAACTGTTTTTTTAATTCATCCATTGTGAGCGACAGAAAAAATGAACCAAATTGTATATATTGCAAAGCGTAGCTTTGAAAATGATTGTCATAATCTTCGTCCAATATGGAAAGTTTGGCAATCGGCACGCCGTCATCTGAAATAATTTGTTTGGTGCATAAAAATTGTATGGGGTGTTTACTGGAAACATCATCCAGTTGTTTTTTTACAGCATCTTTTTTTGGTAAATGACTTACTGCAATTTTTGCCATGATCATTTCCAATTCATCATTCTTGCTTTCGCCAAAAATCCCTTCCAAAAAGTTATCAATATCCTTTTGCTTGATTTTTGTTTCTACAGATATTTCTTTCAGAGATTTACTCCAATCCAAATCAAGTTGCCCGATTTCTTGAGAAAGTCTTTTGTTCGCTTTTTCGGCTTCCGTAAAACGACTAGCGTATTTTCTGTATATCTCATGTATTTGTTCGT
>CAZPQI010000044.1:0-2422 GCA_964589005.1 uncultured Candidatus Saccharibacteria bacterium
TTCCGATAGAGAAATAAAGAGCAACCATGGCTCCCGCCCACAAGAAGAAATCTTTCGGTGTTACTTTAGGTTTATCAGACATAATAAGTAGTTTAAATAGTTAATAACTAAATTGTACGTAAAATTACTTTGAACACAACAAGAAGTGCAGAGTTTTATTTAGCATCCATATCGTGCGTCGAGTATCCTGAAAAAATGGGAGGAGCACCCAAGGCTCGTGCTTCGTTGTCCATAACTGTACGAGTAGCCTCATCCCAGTAAAAGTGAGTATTTAATACGACTCGTACTTCGGTATTCGAGAATCCACATTCAGTTAAAAATGATAGAAACGGTTTATGCCAGTTACTAATCTTTTCATTTTGTATTCGTTCTGCATAATCGCGAAAATGAGTAACAAGAATGGATTCATCTTTTCTATTTCCAGATTCCAATTCAGCGTTAACCGAAACCATTTTGCCCATAGCGAGGAGGATAGAGATAACCTCTTTGGCACCCATTTGTTGTAGAGCCTCAGTGTTTCCTTCGTGCACAAATTTCATTAGATCAAAACCCTCATTTTGCTCATTCTCATCCAATTTAGCGTCGGATAATTGATATTCGTATTCTTTTCCTGCCTCCATATTTAGCTGTGAAGGAATTCTACCACGTCTCCATCCTCTACGACGTATTCTTTTCCTTCCGTGCGTACCTTTCCATTTCCTTTAGCACTAGACCACGAACCTATCGTGCAAAGCTCGTCCCACTGAATAGTTTCCGCACGAATAAATTTAGTTTGGAAGTCTGAGTGAATCGCAGCTCCTGCTTGAGGTGCTGTACTACCCTTTGTAATAGTCCATGCGCGTGTTTCTTTTTCTCCAGTCGTGAAGAAGGAAATTAGGTTCAACAATGCGTAGCCAGTGCGAATAAGTTCATTTACCCCACTTTCGAGTACTCCAAGATCACGTCTAAAGTCCATAGCGTCGTCACCGTCCAAATCCTTCAGTTCGTTTTCAACGTGTGCGTCAACTTCTATCCAGTGTGCACCAGCATCTTCAAGAAAACTTTTGAGCGCATCGCATCTATCACTCGATTGTTCGTGTATGTTATAACCGTCACTTTTTTTATTCAGAACATACATAAACGGCTTCATAGTTAGTAAGTGCAAACCTTTTACCTGTTCTAATTCCTTTTCATCTAGTAGTGCTGTGCTCGCAAGTTTACCTGACTCTAGCGTCAAAAGAATTTTCTCGAGGGCGTTTTTTAGTATGCCTGCGTCTTTGTCACCTGCGCGGACTTCCTTTTCAATAGTCCCAATACGGTTACCTACTGTTTGAGTATCTGCAAGTACAAGTTCCAGATTTATAATATCAATATCATGCACAGGGTTTACCGCGCCGTGCACGTGGGTGATGTCGTCATCTTCGAATACGCGAATGACTTGTGCGATGGCGTCCACTTCGCGAATGTTTGCAAGAAATTGGTTTCCTAACCCTTCCCCTTCCGACGCTCCTTTTACAAGACCTGCAATGTCTACAAACTCAACAACTGCGGGAATAGTTTTTTCGGAGTGCGACATTTCTGAGAGTCTTTGTAGGCGTATGTCGGGTACTGCTACAACTCCTACTGATGGATCGATAGTACAAAAGGGAAAGTTCTCAGCTTGAACAGCTTTTTTTGTAAGTGCATTAAAAAGCGTCGACTTTCCGACATTTGGTAGTCCAACAATTCCTATTGATAGTGACATGGTGTGTAGTTATAACGTATCGTTGTATTTGTGCAAGTAAAAAGCCGCATAGTGGCAGCTAAATCATTTTGCGATGAAAAATATAAATATAGAAACTCAGAATCCGGGCATGAAAAATACCAGCAAGCTGGCATTTTTCAGTGGTGTTCATTTCTTCCTTAAAAACCCGAAAGTTCAAAAGTTGGAAACGGACACCATGGAATCCAACTCCGAAGAGTCGAACTCCATGGTGGCCATTTCGAGTCAAAGACTTGAAAAAGTCACCAGTACGGCAATCAGCAAGCTGACTACCGTTCGAATATCTTAGCAAGGTGCAAAAGAATGTCAACGCACATTTATTACATACAACGTAACTGTGCAACTGTCAAATTCGGACATCGGATGTCCGAATTTAGCGCATCAGTTGCTCGAGTTCTTTACGGTATTTTTTACTAACTTGCATGGTTGCAACCATCTGATCTTTTCCTCCTTTCACGAGCGCTTTAGTTTCTTGGGCAATTTTTATGAATAGGTCAGGATTTTTTTCCACCATAGACTCAAGCATTTCTGCTTGATCCTTTGGCATGTCTTTAAGTTGAGCCTTCATCATCTTTTTCATTATAAACTTTTTGAACATAGTAGTGTATTATTGCGATTGGTTTTTATTGTAAAGAATTGTATCTGAATATTTTATGACCGCAAGACTGCAGTCATAAAATA
>CAZPQI010000045.1:0-2376 GCA_964589005.1 uncultured Candidatus Saccharibacteria bacterium
AAAGCAACCTTACTTTTGGAATCAATATATTCAAAAATAATTCTATTTTTTCTAGCAACCGAGAAAGAATAGAGACCTTTCAGGTTTCCTGCGAGTTTGTGTACCTCTAGTGCTTTATGATTTTCCAAATTTCCAAATTTGTATATTTTTTCCTCAACTCTGTCTTGCAAGTCTGCGTCAAGAACCTTAAACATTTTTAAGAATTTTTTAGAGTAACCAACTTCTATCATAATGCATCCGATAGTTTACGTAGATTCCCTTTGTAGACCTTGCCTTGTGCAACATCTGCGCGTGCCTCTATTAAATCTTTTAGAGCCTCGTCTTCCCGCATTTGATATAAGGCACGACGTACAACCTGAGTTTTATTATCGGCTTTTTTAGACGCAATCATTTCATCAACAAAACGCTCAAGGGTTTTATCGATTGGTGTTGATAGGGTGGTCATGATAGATATATAAATTATGATAACTTAATATGAATATATCATATTTTTTATTGATATACAACATCATTATGAACACCAAAACAAAAACTAGCGATTAATCGCTAGTTTTCGTTTCTCAATTTTCCCTAATGACTAATGTCTACTAACTAACGTCTAATTCAAAACTTTATCAATGATTCCGTACTTTTTAGCTTCTTCGGAAGTCATAAAGAAATCTCGGTCGACATCTTTTTCTATTTGTGTAAGCTTCTGGCCAGTATTTTTTGCAAGAATTTTATTTATAGATTCGCGAAGGCGAAGAATGTGTCTCGCGCTTATTTCAATATCAGTTGCTTGTCCCTGAGCACCGCCCATAGGTTGATGAATCATAATCTCTGAATTTTGCAAAGCGAAACGTTTCCCTTTTTTTCCAGCCGAAAGAAGGATGGAACCCATTGATGCGGCCATGCCTACACAAATTGTAGATACATCAGGTTTTATATGATTCATAGTATCGAGAATCGCGAGCCCTGCACTTACCTGTCCACCAGGGGAGTTTATATACAAAGCGATGTCAGCTTTTGGGTCTTCCGATTGCAAAAAAAGCAGCTGCGCGATAATTAAGTTAGCAACATAGTCGTCAATACCACCACCAAGAAAAACAATACGGTCTTTAAGTAGTCGAGAGTAAATATCGTACGCTCGCTCACCCATAGGACCTTTTTCTACGACCATTGGTACTAATTGTGCCATTGGAGATTTGTTTCCACCGTTAAGTTGGTCATTCATATGCGCAAAATATAGCACGGTTGTGCGAATACTCAAATAAATTTCAAGTTACTCTCCAGATTTTTCCAAAAATTTAAATACCATTTCGTTTCGCTTTGTGGTTTCTACGTACACGCGAATGTTTTCTTCTTCTGCGTCGGGGTAGTGTTCTTTTACGTGAGTGATTTCTTTTTGAACCTCTTCTGCATCAGCGGCAATGTTTTGTTCTTTCGCGATTGCGTTAAGAATGAGTTGTAGTTTCCCGCGTTTTTCAGCCTCGGGTTTCCAGTCGGTGTGCAATTCTTCAATCGTTTTACCTACATTTTTTAAATAATCCTCAAGCTTAGTTCCAGTTTTTGCGATGTCTGCCTCCATTTGTGCTTGGATTCTGTAAATTTCTTGGTCGATAAGCAATTTTGGTAGCTCAAAGTTCGAATCAGCAATAATTTTTTCGACACTTTCGATGCGCTTCTTCTCGATACCACGTAATTTTTTTTCTTCGAGAATATTTTCTCTGACTTTTGCTCTAAAACCTTCTACGTTTTCAAAATCCCCCAGGGTTTTAACAAATTCATCAGTAAGTTCGGGTAAATCTTCATCTTTCACGTCAGGAAGTTTGGGTTGTTCGGCGCCGTCTTTCTTTTGTTGCTCGTACGAATCTATTTGAGCACGTTGTCGGCGCACGTGAGTAAGGGTTTCTTCCAGGTCTTTGTCGGTAACTTCAAATGTTTCTTTTGTACTAAAAATTTTCTTCGCAATTTTTTGATAGTCGGCGAGTTTTATTTCAGGCATCACCGCTGTTGTTGCAGTAAACTCGAGCGGATTACCATCTGCTAACTTAGTGAGCTGAATTTTTGGGGAACCTATAGCGTCAATTTTTTCCTCTTTCACTATTAGTGGGTATACCCGTGCCAAGGCGAGGTTAGCGGCGCGCTCCATAACTTTACTTTCACCAATATGCCCTATAAGCATGTCTTCGGGAACTTTTCCTTTGCGAAAACCCGGTACTTCAACGTCAGCACCGAGACTTTTAATGGCTTTTATACGACATGTAGAGAGTAGCTCTGCAGAAATAGTTGCCGAGATTTCGCATTCTCCACCATCAATTTTTTTAGTTTTTACCTCTGAGTATTGTGCGTTTGACATGCGCCAGAGTGTAGCAGTTACGCCACATATATGCAAAA
>CAZPQI010000046.1:0-2261 GCA_964589005.1 uncultured Candidatus Saccharibacteria bacterium
TGTGGTTAACGCCTTTAGCTTGAGCAAAGTAATCGGAATGAAATGGAGATTGCTTTGCTCAAGCCTATTTTTGTTATGTGTGTTTCCTAGCATCGCTTCGTTATGTGTCAACTTTGACACCACAAACAGGACAATAATTTATTTCAATTTTTGATGCTTTAGCTTGCTCTATAACAGCAAGCAAATTTGACTCACACTCAGTACAATAAACTTTTTTTGTGGCTCTATGAAGTGGACCCCTTTGTCGAGACAGAATTCTTTTAAATTAAAATAAACAAAAACTTCTTTTCATGCTGAACCTGTGTGCCCTGTGGTCGATAGATTCAAGAGTGTGGTAGAGCGGTGGGCAACGTCTTTTTGTTGTCCATGGTTCTTCCACTCGTCCCGAAGGGCTTGAGCCGGTCCGACGTAGTCGGAATCGTCCACAAGTGCACAGGTTTGTTCCCCTGAGACAGCCTTTTTCCTTTCACTGTCAATGCTCTTTCGGTAAACCTCTACGGGGGTTGCTCCGTTGAAAGTCTGGTGCGGGCGCTCGGTATTGTAAAAATGAAAGTACGTGCGTAGCGCTTTTCTCAGGTCATCCGTCGTTGCATAGTCGTTTAGGTAAATTTCTTCGTATTTCACTGATCGCCATAAACGCTCAATGAATATGTTATCCATGCATCGCCCTTTACGATCCATACTGATGTTGATGCTATTATCCTTAAGCACGCCAGTAAAATCTTTACTGGTAAACTGTGCTCCCTGATCGGTATTGAAAATCTCCGGCTTGGGGTATAGTCTCAACGCTCGCTCTAGGGCGCTGACACAGAAACTATCCTCCATGCTCGCAGAAATCTCCCATGACAAAACCTTTCGGCTATACCAATCCATTATCGCTACAAGATAAACAAACCCTCCCTCCATTCGTATGTAGGTGATGTCTGTGCACCAAACATGGTTGGCCCGATTGATCACCAGATCATTTAGCAGGTACGGATATACCTTGTGTGCCGAGCTGGGTTTGCTGGTGTTTGGACCTGGTGCCACCGACCTTATTCCCATCTTGCGCATCAAGCGTTGTACTCGCTTACGATTGATTTTGTGCCCTTGGCGGCGTAAATAATCGCGCATCTTGCGGCTCCCGTAAAACGGATGCCGTGTGTATTCTTCGTCGATTAGACTCATGAAATCCAGGTTTTGTTCTGATTCGCCTAGCCACTCGGTATTACGATAATAACTGGCTCGTGACAGATTCAATAAGTCGCACTGGCGCACTATGCTCAATTGCTGATTCTTAGGCTCGATCATGGTGATTTTCTCCGTAATACTTAATCGAGATGTCCGGTCTTTTTTTTGAGCCAGTCTACTTCTACTTTTAATTTACCTATCTGGCTGTACAGCTTTTCTTTTTCTTCTTCTGCACACTCTGTTTGCTGTTTTCTCCCTTTACTGAAGATATCGGCCGACTCGGCTAGCAACAGCTTTTTCCAAGCATTAACCTGGGACGGGTGAACTTCAAATTCAGCCGCTATTTGGTTTACTGTTTGGTGGCCCTTTAGTGCTGCAATGGCGACTTTGGCTTTGAATTTCGATGGAAATTTTTTACGTGTCATAGCTTGTCCTTGATTCAGTGGTTTATATTCTAACTCACTGTCTCAATTTAAGGGTCCACTATATTTGTCAGTTGTCCCGGTGAGTGGAGGCCGCAGGCCGGAGCTTTCAGGCATCAACTGTACAAACTTGTTATACATACCTTCAGTGGCTAAATATACAATCCAATCAAAGTCTAGCTCGAATAGCACACGATTACTTTAAATGCATCGCAAGTTTCTTTGCTGCAGATTTCTTTGCTCATAAGAAGCTTAGTTGGTATCTGAAGACCAACGTTTGAATCTACCTCCCAGAGAATAGCTCGCTTATACCCTTTTAGAGTACACCACTTATTTGCTACTGGTTCACCGCATGCTCCACTCATCCATGATGAGCAAACATCCATTCGCAACCCATCTACTCTGGGTTTAACAAATTCCTCTACCTTGGCAGTTACGGGAATAGAAAAGAAAATTAGTAGTGGTAATGTATATTTAATGAATCTCATACATTATTCTCTCTGATGAGTTCTTTTGTATAACGCTTTACACACAAGATGAGCGAAGCGAGTCCTTTATGTTGTAACTTGTTATACACTGGTGACTCTAGCTGTAACTTCAACTTCAAGTTTCATACTATCCCCCTGTGTCAGGATAGTTGTCGCCTCTAATTTTCAGTTAGAGGAAAGA